>CAZIVD010000040.1:0-39744 GCA_964542635.1 uncultured Nocardioides sp.
CAGTCGTAGAGCTCGGTGCTGACGTCGGTGATGCACTGCGGCTGGTGCTGCGGCAACGACGCGGACGGGGTGATCGAGGTGATCTTGCGGGCGCCCAGGCCCTGGTAGTAGCCGAGCCGGTAGATGTCGATCGTGTAGGCCGAGGCGTTGGTGTCGATCTTGAAGCTGATCGGTGAGCCGACGTTGACGCTGATGTCGGTGGCGAAGCCCTGGATGCCGGCGTCGCCGGAGCCCTCGATCTCCCAGATGCCAGGGTCGGTGCCGGGCTTGCTGTTCTCGCAGGAGATCTTGTTGCCCTGCGGCCCACAGGGGTCGATCGCCGCGGCCTGCGCGGTCATGGGCACGGCGAGGAGCGCCGCCACCACCGCGAGGCATGCCGCGAGCACGTAGGTACGGCCACGGCGGGCGAAGGATCGATCTAGCATGCTGAGACCTCTTTGCGTTCCCGTCCGAGATGAAGGAGGGGCAGGTGCCCCAGCTGGATACGCCGCGGATCGTGGGATCGGCGGATGTGAGCGACCGTGCCGTCCTGGGCGACGGCACCGTGGTCTGGGACCTGGCCCACATCCGCGAGGACGCGGTCGTGGGCCGGGAGTGCATCATCAGTCGGGGCGCCTACATCGGCCCTGGAGTGCGCGTGGGTGATCGCTGCAAGATCAAGGACAACGCCCTCGTCTACGAGCCCACCGTGCTGGAGGACGGCGTGTTCGTGGGCCCCGCGGCGGTCTTCACCAACGACCTGTTCCCACGCGCGGTCAATCCCGACGGCACGCTGAAGTCCGCGGCGGACTGGGACGAGGTGGGCGTGGTGGTGCGCGAGGGCGCCGCCGTCGGAGCCCGCGCGGTCTGCGTCGCACCGCTCGTGATCGGCCGCTGGGCGGTGGTGGCTGCGGGCTCCGTGGTCGTCAAGGACGTGCCCGACTTCGCGCTGGTGGCCGGCGTGCCGGCACGCCGGGTCCGATGGGTGGGTCGCGCCGGCGTGCCGCTCACCGACTTGGGCGGCGGGCGCTTCGAGTGCCCGCGCCTCGGCACGACGTACGTCGAGCGCGACGGAGTCCTGACCGAAGGCTCCTGAGTGACGCCTAGGCACGGGAGCTCTCATCTCTGAGCCAGGTGGCGAAGTCCCCCGCGCGCACGGCACGCCGAGCGCGCAGGCGGGCGACGACCGTGACGGCGAGGAAGACCGGGACCTTCGGCGCCAGGCTCGGTCGCTCCGAGACCATCGCGACGAGGGTCTGGGGTCGGGTCACCGAGGCGGCCGAGCGCGCGCCGGAAGCATCCGCCTGGGCGTTGCCCGTCACCGCGCGGATCCGCCTGCGGACCAGGTCTCGCACCCGTCTCGGCACGGCCACCACCGACTCGGCGGCGGCGGCGACCGTCCGCTCCTCCGGAGCGAACGCCTCCGACACGACGAGGTCGTCGCTCATCATGCGCGGGAGCCCGGAGACCCTGCGCTGACCCTCCTCCGAGAGGAGGAAGACGCCGCGTCCGAACAGTCCGTCACGCACCTGCGGGAGCCGCTCCCAGACGTCGTAGTACCAGGAGACCACCGGTGAGGCGCCGGTCCGGTCCAGGCGTCGCTCGGGGGCGACCGCCAGCACGCCCGGCCGGTCGAGGGCGTCCACCAGAGCGCGCACGGAGGCTCCGGTGATCCGGACGTCCGCGTCGAGGTGCAGCCGGGGGAACCGGTCGGTGGCGCGGTTGCCCACGTCGACCGCCGCGGCCTTGGAGGCCTCGGGGATCTCGATGACGCGCACTTCGGGATGGGTGCGACGCACGACCGCGGCCGTGTCGTCGACGCAGCCGTTGCAGACGACGACGATCTCGAGGTCGCTCGGCGCCAGCCCGTCGTGCAGCGCCGCCAGGGTGCGGCCGATCCCCCGGGCCTCGTCGTGTGCGGGGATCACGACACTCGCCAGCGCGGTCATCGGTTCTCACCCCCGGACAACCGGACGGTGGGGATACTGGCCGCGGCCGTCGGCGAAGGGAGGGGCTCGTGTCGGTACGCCGCATCGCCCGCGTCGCCCGCATCGCGGTGGTCGTGGGCCTGGTCGGCCTCCTGGTGCTCGGCGTGGCCGCCTGGCTGACCGAACGCCACCTGTGGGCGCAGACGGACTCGATCTCCGGCGCGTTCGACGGCCTCTCCGACCGACCCCCGGCAGCGCCTGGAGACAGCGAGACCATCCTCGTGGTCCTGCGCGGCGTGGGCGTGGCCGACGCCGAAACGTGGGTGGGCGGCCCGACGAGCGGGCTCGTCGTGCTGCACGTCGACGCGGCGCGCCAGGAGCCCGTGGCGATCTCGGTGCCCGTGAGCGTCGAGGGCCCGGTCCCCGGACACGACCCGACGCCACTGCGCGAGGTCGCCGCTCTGGGCGGGCCGAGCCTGATGGTCGCCACGGTCGAGGGGCTGACCGGCGTGCGGATGGATCATGTGGTGGTCGTCGACTGGCGCACGCTCGCCGAGCTCGCCGACCACATCGGCGGCATCGACGTCGACGTGAGCGCCGAGACCACCGACCCGGACCGGTCCCAGACCTGGACGATCGGTCGGCACCACCTGACCGGCGCGGAAGTGCTGGCGTTCGTCGGCCAGGAACGCGGCCTCGATGACCCGCCGGTGGACCGGGCGCACCGACAGCAGGTCGTCCTGCGCGCGCTGCTGGACGACGCGCTCGCCCAGGAGATGCGCAAGGAGCCCTGGCTGGTCTACCGCTTCCTGGACACGCTCACGAGCGGGGTCGCCCTCGACGACACCTGGTCCAAGGGCGAGGTGCGCGGGCTCGCCTGGTCGCTGCGCTCGATGCGGTCGGCCTGGGTGGTCTATGCCGTGGTCCCGCTCCGCACCGACACCGAGATCGATGCGGAGCGGGCAGGGGGACTGTGGCAGGCCTTCGAGGATGATCGCGTGGGCGCCTGGGTGGCCCGGCATCCCGACGTTCGCACGCCGCAAGCCGTGACCTGATCGGCGGAGACCTCCCCCGGTCGCCGCCTCAGTTGAGTGCCCAAAGGGCACGCATTGCGCCATTCCCCACATCAGCCGTGCCGTTCCCCCAAACGGCCACCCGCTCCCGATCCCCCCAGATCGTCATGGAAAAGCGGATGACGAGGCTTCCCCCCGAGGCTCTTTATACCCCGGTCACGCGAGCGAACGGCAGTCCAGGTGGCCCAAATGGGCCGAGTGGACTAGTCCAGACCTAGGGTGGCCGCACGACGCCACTCCGGGACCGGGCTGCCCGTCAGGAGTTGAATCGCTGTTGGGTGCGCTCGAGTCCGTCGGTGACCAGGCTCTCCACGGCGTCGGCCGCCTCGAGCACCTGGAAGGGCAGCTCCTTGCGCTCGGCCGAGGTGTAGTTCGACAGCACGAAGTCGGAGACGTCCTGGCGCCCCGGGGGCCGGCCGATGCCGGCCCGCACGCGATAGAAGTCGCCGGTCCCCAAGGAGCCGCGCAGCGAGCGCAGCCCGTTGTGCCCGTTGTCGCCGCCGCCCAGCTTGACCCGCAGGCTGCCGAAGGGCAGGTCGAGCTCGTCGTGCACCGCCACGATCCGGTCGGGCGCGACCTTGTAGAAGGTCGCCAGCGTGGACACGGCGCCACCCGACTCGTTCATGTAGCTGCGCGGACGGGCCAGGACGACGCGGGGCGCACCGGTGCCGGGCGCCCCGAGGCGGCCCTCCACCACGTCCGCGCGGCCGGACTTGTGCGAGCGGAACCGCCCGCCCATCCGCTCAGCCAGCACGTCGGTGACGAGGTAGCCGACGTTGTGCCGATGTCCGGCGTACGTCGGCCCGGGGTTGCCCAGCCCGACGACCAGCCAGACGTCGCCCGGCACGGCCTCGGATCCGGCCATCGGCTGCTCACCGGCCTTCCCGCAGATCATCCGGCCCAGGAACACCCTGAGCCGATCGAGGATCACTCCTCGTCGCCACCCGCGGAATCGGCCGGCTCGGCCGAATCGGCCGCCGAGGCGTCCGGCGTCTCGTGGACCACACCGGCCTCGGCCTCCGCCTCGGCGAGGTCGGCCTCGAGGGCCTCGGCGGTCGGGGCGGCGGTGATGTTCACGACCAGGGTCTCGGGGTCGGTCAGCAGCGTGGTGCCGGACGGCAGGGCCAGGTCTGAGGCGTGGATCTGGGTGCCGACCTCGGCGCCCTGGATGTCGATCTCGATGCGCTCGGGGATGTGGGTGGCCTCCGCCTCGACCTGGACGGTGGCGTTCTCGGTGACCACGAGGGCGTCGGAGACGGCCTCGCCCACGAGGTACACGGGGACGTCGACGGTGACCTTCTCGCCGCGGCGGACGGCCACGAAGTCCACGTGCTCGAGGACCCGGCGAATCGGGTCGACCTGCACCTGCTTGGTCAGCGCGAGCTGGACGTCGCCGTCGATCTCGATCTCGAGCAGCGCATTGGCGCCGCCGTGCTTGAGCGCCATCATCGTGTCGTGACCCGGGAGGGTCAGGTGGATCGGGTCGTTGCCGTGTCCGTAGACGACGGCCGGGATCTTGTCCTCGCGCCGGATGCGGCGGGCGGCACCCTTGCCGAACTCGGTGCGCTTCTCGGCAGTGATCTTCTCGGCAGCCATGGCTGGTCTCCTCGCGTGCGGTTCTCGTGCCGTGGGTGGCACCGGGTCATGGGCCTAGGCACCGGGAGACGGGCTGGTCCGCACGACACGACGGTGCGGGGTACGCAGCCGGCCCTGTCGATCACGGATCCCTGTCGAGCAGGTCTCCCTCGCCGAGGCAACCTCGCAAGTCTACGGTCCGGGCCGCCGGGCAGGCCAATCCGTGGCCGTTGGTTGAGGAGCGAGCCCTTCTCGGTGGTCGAGCCGCCGCGAGGGACGAGCGGCGTGTCGAGACCCGGTGACCGGTCCGGGGGTCTCGACTCGGCGAGCGGCGTCGGGACCCCGGCTCAGTTGTCGCGAGCGGGGTCGGGGTCGAGGTCGGCCCGCGCTCCGCGGGAGAAGCGGCCCTGCGCGACGGCGACACGGGACAGATCGACGGCCTGCCTGTCGGGGTTGGCGACGCAGTCGGTGAAGCTGATGTTGCCCAAGCCGATGTGCTGGTTCTGGGAGTTGCCGGTGAGTCCGCCGACGTAGGTGAACGACACCGTCTGCACCGGCCCCGCCCAGGTGAGCTCGACGTCGCCCAGCCCGGAGGCGATCGGCGTGTCACCCCAGTCGACGGGCCGGAGCGGGTCGGCCGCCGAGCCGGCGCCCTGAATGTTCGCGCCGCGCGACGCGACGTACCCCGGCGTGTGCACGACGACGGTGTCGCGATAGCCACCCTCCTCGGAGTCGATGTCGTGGAGCTTGAAGGAGAGGTTCTCCACCGGCTGGGACAGCACCAGCGTCACGGTGATCTGCTTGCCCTGTTGGACCGGTTGGAGCATCTCGATCTCGACGTAGTTCCACGACGGGACGGTGCTGGTCGCCGCCACCTCACCGGTGTTGCCCGGGGTCGAAGAGAACGTCAAGGTGCCCGTCACGTCCGAGGGCGGGAAGGTCAGGGTCCCCACCGGCTGCCCCGGCGTGAGGTCGTCGAAGTTGGTGCGGACCAGGCAAGGCCCACTGGCGGCGTACGCCGGAGCCGCGGCCCCGATCGCGACGACCGGTGCCGCCCAGACCCCTCCGCGAGTGACGGCGCGTCGGCTGGCTCCGAGCCCCGGACGGGACTGGCCGACGGTCTGACGAGATGGGCCGAGGCCATGTTCCATATGCGTGCTCCCCCGAGATGCGCCCAGGGGAGACCCCCTGGACGTGCCTGACCTCCCCCCACGGAAGGCCTCTCGAGCGCGCCACCCAGGTCAGGTAACCGGGGTCACGCCCTCGTCGAGGGGACGCACGTCGGCCCGCCCGGATGACGCGGCCCGACCGAGGCTGTGGACAGAGTCGGCCTCGAGCCTCAGGCGTGCCCGTCGAACATGGACGTCACCGAGCCGTCCTCGAAGACCTCCTTGATCGCGCGCGACAACAGCGGCGCGATCGAGAGGACGGTGAGCTTGTCGAAGTGGTTCTCGTCCGGGATCGGCAGGGTGTTGGTGACCACGACCTCGGTGGCCGAGGAGTTCTTCAGCCGGTCGACGGCCGGCCCCGACAGGAGGGCGTGCGTCGCCGCGATCACCACTCCGGCGGCGCCGTCGGCCATCAGCGCCTCGGCGGCCTGGACGATGGTGCCGCCGGTGTCGATCATGTCGTCGACCAGCACGCAGATCCGGTCGTCCACCCGGCCGACCACACGGTTCGCGACGACCTCGTTGGGACGGTCCTCACGCCGGGTCTTGTGGATGAACGCCAGCGGGGCACCGCCCAGCCGGGCCGACCAGCGCTCGGCGACCTTGATCCGGCCGGCGTCGGGCGAGACCACGGCGAGGGGCTGGTCGGCGTACTTGGCCAGGACGTAGTCGGCCAGGATCGGCAGTGCCATCAGGTGGTCGACCGGGCCGTCGAAGAAGCCCTGGATCTGGTCCGCGTGCAGGTCTACGCAGATCAGCCGGTCGGCGCCCGCCGTCTTGAACAGGTCGGCCATCAGCCGGGCCGAGATCGGCTCGCGACCACGGTGCTTCTTGTCCTGTCGGGCATAGCCGTAGAACGGCTGCACCACCGTGATCCGCTTGGCCGAGGCGCGCTTGAGCGCGTCGACCATGATCAGGTGCTCCATGATCCACTCGTTGATGGGCGCGGTGTGGCTCTGGATCACGAAGGCGTCGCAGCCGCGGACCGACTCCTCGTAGCGGACGTAGATCTCGGAGTTGGCGAACTCGTACGCCGAGGTAGGCACCAGCTTCGTCCCGAGCTCGAGGGCGACCTCCTCGGCCAGCTCGGGGTGGGCCCGGCCGCTGAAGACCATCAGGCTCTTCTTGGTGGTCTTCTTGAGTGCGCTCACGCTGGTGTCTCCTGCGGCCATGTCCCGGACCTGACTCGGGCCTCGTGTCTAGTCTCCCCCACGCACTGAGCCGTCCGCACCACCGGGTCCGTCGACCCCGGCGGCCTCGTCGAGCGCCGCGGCGGCTGCCTCCGCCTGAGCGGTCCCCGCACGCTGGCGCAGCGCCCACTCCTCGAGGTTGCGCTGGGGACCGCCCGAGACGGCGAGGGCCCCGGGCGGCACGTCGCGTCGTACGACAGTCCCGCCGCCGGTCGAGGCGCCGTCGCCGACCTCGACCGGGGCGATGAAGGTGTTGTTGGAGCCGGTGCGTGCCTGGCGTCCGATCGTGGTGCGGTGCTTGGCCACCCCGTCGTAGTTGGCGAAGATCGTGCCCGCGCCGATGTTGGTGCCCTCGCCGATCTCGGCGTCTCCGACGTAGGACAGGTGCGGCACCTTGGCGCCGTCGGCCAGGCGCGAGTTCTTGGTCTCCACGAAGGTGCCGATCTTGCCGCCCACACCCAGGAAGGTGCCCGGACGGAGGTAGGCGAACGGACCGACGGTGGCCGCCTGTCCGATCACCGCCAGCTCGCCGTGGGTGCGCACCACCCGGGCGCCCGCGCCGACCTCGCAGTCCTTCAACGTGCAGTCGGGGCCGATCACGGCGTCCTCCGCGACCACCGTCGCACCGAGGAGCTGAGTCCCCGGGAGGATCGTCACGTCCGGCGCCAGCACCACGTCCGCGTCGATCCAGGTGGTGGCCGGGTCCATCACGGTCACGCCGTCTCGCATCCACCGCGTCACGATGCGTCGGTTGAGCTCGCGACCCAGCTCGGCGAGCTCGGCCCGGTCGTTCGCTCCCTCGGTCTGCATCACGTCGGCGATGGGGAACGCCCCCACGCTGAGCCCGTCCTCGCGGGCGATCCGTACGGTGTCGGTGAGGTAGAACTCGCCCTTGGCGTTGTCGTTGGTCAGCCGCGGAATCGCACCGGCGAGGAACTCCGCGTCGAACGCGAGGATGCCAGAGTTGATCTCGGAGATGTCCCGCTGCTCCGCCGAGGCGTCCTTCTCCTCCACGATGGCCTCGACGTCGCCCTCGGCGTTGCGCACCACACGGCCGTAGCCGAACGGGTCGGCGACGTGGCCGCTGAGGATGCTGACGGCGTGCTCCGCTGCCCGGTGGTCCGCGACGAACTCCCGCAGGCTCTCGCCCTGGAGCAGCGGGGTGTCCGCCGTCGCCACCACGACGGTGCCCTGCACTGTCCCGGAGGCCGACAGCGCCACCCGGACCGCTCCCCCCGTGCCGTCGAGCGTCTCCTGGACGGCCAGCACCACGTCGGGCATCAGCTCCGAGATGTGCGCGCCGACCTCCTCGCGCTGGTGACCCACCACGGCGACCACGCGGTCGGGCCCGACCGCCTGGACGGCCGTCAGCACGTGCCCGACCATGCTGCGGCCCGCGACGGGGTGCAGGACCTTCATGGTCTTGGACTTCATCCGCGTCCCGCCACCCGCGGCGAGTACGACGACCGTCAACTCCTCGGCGTTGCTCACGCTCCCCGGGTAGGAGTCGAACCTACGTCGCTAGTCCTGATTCAAAGTCAGGCGGGCCCTGCCGGCAGACCAACCGGGGATTGACCGAGCAAGGATAGGCCCGCCTGGCGGGCGCCGCTGGTTGAGGAGGCGCCGAGGAACGAGGCGCCGTCACGAAACCAGCGCCACCAACGAGTCCGCATGGGTCACCAGGTCTCGCGACGGTCGCTGCGCGACCTCCTCGACCACCGACCTCGCTGGTCGAGCCGGGCGAGCCGCCAGGCGAGCCCGCGTCGAGACCCCGCAACACTCCCCCGGGTCTCGACACGCCGCTCGTCCCGACCAGGTGGAGGGGGAGGCACCCGGGGTTCGCGGCGGCTCGACCACCGACAGGGGTCACGCGACGGTGACTGTGCGACCTTCCCCGACCAACGGGAGGGGCGGTCGCTGCGCGACGTCCTCGACCAGCAGAAGCCACCTGCGGCACTAGGGTTTCAGGGTGGACCTGCCTGTGATGCCGCCGGTGCGGCCGATGCTGGCCAAGTCGGTCAAGGGGATCCCCGACCCGGCGAAGTACGGCGGGCTGTCGTTCGAGCCGAAGTGGGACGGGTTTCGGTGCGTGGTCTTCAAGGACGGCGACGAGGTGGAGCTGACCAGCCGCAACACCAAGCCTCTGAGTCGCTACTTCCCGGAGGTCGTGACGGCGGCCCGCGAGCAGCTGCCCGGGCGGTGCGTGCTCGACGGCGAGCTCTTCGTGGCGACCGATGGGCGGCTGGAGTTCGAGACCCTGCAGGAGCGCATCCATCCCGCCGCATCCCGGATCAACCTCCTCGCGGAGCAGACGCCGGCCTCGTTCGTCGCCTTCGACCTGCTCGCGCTGGGGGACGAGGCGCTGGTCGAGCGGCCGTTCGCCGAGCGCCGCAGTGCCCTCGAGGAGGCCCTCGCCGGTCTGCCGGGTCCCTGCTACCTGACGCGGACGACGCAGGACCCCGCCGAGGCGGAGGACTGGTTCCGGCACTTCGAGGGCGCCGGACTCGACGGCGTCGTCGCCAAGCCGCTGGGCTCGCCATACGAGCAGAACGCCCGCACCATGCTCAAGATCAAGCACGAGCGCACGGCCGACTGCGTGGTGGCCGGATACCGCGAGCACAAGTCCTCCACCCCCGAGCGACCGCTCCTCGGCAGCCTCCTGCTCGGGCTGTACGACGGGGGCGACCTGCAGCACGTCGGCGTCAGCGCCAGCTTCACCGAGGCGCGGCGAGCCGAGCTGTTCGAGGAGCTCCAGCCGCTGGTCGTCCCGTTCGAGGACCACCCGTGGGGTCGCCGGTGGGCAGAGTTCCTCACCGCCAACCCGGACCGCGTGCCGGGCACCCAGAGCCGATGGAGCCAGGGCAAGGACCTCAGCTTCACCGCGCTGCGGCCGCAGCTGGTGGTCGAGGTGGCCTACGACCACATGGAGGGGCGACGCTTCCGGCACACTGCCCACTTCCGGCGGTGGCGGACCGACCGCGACCCCGAGACCTGCGGCTACGAGCAGCTCGAGGAGGTCGTCTCCTACGATCTGAGAGACGTCTTGAATGCCCAGTGAGGGGACCCCCGCCATGTCCGACCCCGCCGACACCGATCCCACCGAGCAGACCGACCCGACCGGGTCTCCTGACGAGCCCGCCAGCAGTGGCGACGACTACGACGTGGTCCTGTTGGTCGAGCAGACCCTGACGCCGCAGGACGCGCGTCAGGTGATCTCCCTCCACGAGGGCCTCGACCAGCCTGTCACCTACCACGTGATCCTGCCGATGGAGGACGCGGCGGCACGGCTCGAGGCCTCGATGAGCAGTCTGTCGGGCACCGACATGATGGGCGCGCCCACGATCGGGATGCAGGCCGTCGACATCGACGCCGTCCGCAAGGACTGCGAAGAGCGCTCCGAGGAGGACCTCGCCAAGACCCTGGCCGCACTCCGCGACGCCGGCGCCCACGCGGTCGGCCGCGTGACCGAGGAGCCACCCATCGACGCCCTGGCCGCCGAGGTGGCCGCCGTCGACGGCCGGGAGGCGATCATCCTCACCCAGTCGCACATCGTCGCCGAGTTCTTCCATCTCGACTGGACCTCCCGCGCGCGACGCAAGCTCGGGGTCCCGATCCTGCACCTCCTCGAGCACGAGAACTTCGACGAGCAGGCCGGCTCCGGCGAGGGCGTCAGCGGCGTCTGACCAACGACGTACTCCCGGCGTCGACCACTAGTCTCCGACCCATGGAGGTCGTCGTCGCCGGAGGTGCAGGCGACCTCGGCGCCGCGATCGTCGGCGGTGCGCTGGCCCGCGGCTTCGCCACGACCGCCCTCATCCACCCCAGGACGGACGCCTGGCGCCTGGGCGGTCTGGACGACTCGGTGGTCAGCCGCGTCGACCTCCTCGACACCGCCGGGGTGAGGCGGGCGCTCACCGGACGGCGCGACATGGTCGTCGTCAATGCCGCGGCCTGTGCCGGGCACCCCGGGTCGCCGGGCGGTCCATCGCGGATCGCCCTGTGGCAGGACACCGTGTCGACGCTGGTCTCGCTCCTGGATGCCCTGGACCCGGAGGCCGTGCGCGCCGTCGTCCACCTCGGCAGCTCCATGCAGTACCGCCCCTCCGGGTCTCCCCTCCACGAGGACGGGCCCTTCGAGCCGCAGACCACCCGCGGCGTCGTCAAGCAGGCCTCCTCGACCGCGCTCTGGGACTGGGCCCGCGACCTGGGCGTCCCGACCGCGGAGTTGCTGATCTTCCGTGCGTTCGGGCCGGCCGAGTCCCCTGGCCGCCTGCTCCCCGTCCTCCTGGAAGCCGCGCGCACCGGCGCGAGGGTGCCGTTGGTCGACACCGAGACGCGCCGCGACCTGGTGCACGTCGACGACGTGGTGGAGGCCGTGTTCCGGGTCGTCGAGCGCTCGGCGTACGGCGGTCGGCTCAACGTCGGCTCCGGTGTCGCCTCCACCGTGCCCGAGATCGTCGCTGCGTTCGAGTCGGCGAGCGGCCGCCGAGTCCGGCTGGAGCCCGGCGCGCGACCAGCCCGGCCCCACGACGTCCCGCACTGGCAGGCAGACCTGACCCGGTGCCGGCAACACCTCGGCTGGCAGCCGGAGATCTCGCTGGCCGACGGCATGAAGCGGGTCTGGGCGGAGGCAGGCAGATGAGCGGGCCGCACCCGTCGACGGTCACCCACGCGGAGCGACTCGCGCCCGTCGAGGAGGGGCACTTCTGGTTCGAGGGTCGCGACCTGGTCGTCCGGCGACTGCTGGCGCACCACCGGGGCGCGGATCCGATCGTCGACCTCGGCTGCGGGACGGGGCGGTTCGCCGCCACCCTCGCCGGTGAGGGGCGCCGCGTGCTCGCCGTGGATCTCGCCCCCGACCCCACGCTCGCCCCGGTCGGTGCGACGGTGATCGGCGACGCGGAGCGGGTGGGCGTGGCCACGGGGTCGGTCGGCACCGTGCTGATGCGAGACGTTCTCGAGCACCTGGACGACGCGGCCGCGCTGGCCGAGGCCCACCGCATCCTGCGCCCGGACGGGCTCCTGGTCGTCCTGGTGCCCGCGTGGCCGAGCCTGTGGAGCGTGCGCGACGACCAGGCCGGGCACCTGCGCCGCTACCGCCGCCGGGATCTGCGGGCGGTCGTCGAGGCGGCCGGCTTCGGGGTGGTCACCCTGCGCGGCTACCAGTTCGCCCTGCTGCCCGCCGTCGCCGCGCACCGGTGGCTCTCCGCCCGTCGTGACTCCTCCGACCCCGCCGCCCACCTGCACCGCGAGAACCACCCACCGCGCCACCTCAACTCCCTCCTCGGCGGGATCAACCGCGCCGAGGCCGCGCTCGTCACGTGGCCGGGGCCGGTGCCGCCGACCGGCACCTCCCTCGTCCTGGTCGCGAGGCCCTCATGACGGTCCACCCGGTGCTGATGTCCAGCGATGCCGCCCTGGTCGCGGAGCTCGCGGCGGCGCCCGCGTCCGCACACCCCGCGGCCATCGCCGTCGACTGGGAGCTCCCCCAGCACCGGGCGACGTGGGCGGACCGGCGTCCGGCTGCCCCGCAGCTCGAGGTGCTGACCGCCGTGCGGGAGGCGAGCCCCTGGCCGGTGATCTGCCGCGTCAACGAGCTCGGACCCGGGACGTCGTCGGAGATCGACCAGGCCGTCGACCTCGGGGCCGACGAGATCCTCCTGCCGATGGTCCGCGACCCACGGGCGGTGGAGCGGGTGCTCAGGATGGTCGGCGACCGCGCGGGGGTGGGGATCATGGTCGAGACGCGCGAGGCGGTGGCCGAGCCCACGGCGTACGCCGGACTCGGCCTCGCCCGCGCCTTCGTCGGGCTGCTCGACCTCGCGGTCGAGCGCGGCACGCCCACGATCTTCACAGCCCTCGCCGACGGCACCGTCGAGGCCGTCGTCGAGGGCCTCGACCCGGTCCCCTACGGCTTCGGCGGGCTCACCGACCCCGGGCGCGGCCATCCCCTGCTCGCCCGCCTGCTGATGGGCGAGATCGTGCGCGCGGGCTGCGCCTTCTCGATGATGCGCAACGCCTTCGTCGCCGACGCGGCGCTGAGCTCGCCCATCGCGGTGCTGGCCGCCGTACGCCGCGAGTTGGCGTTGCTCGAGCGGCGAGACGGCGTTGCCGTGGCCGCCGATCGAGTCGCGCTCCTCGAGCGGATCGCCGAGCTCGACCTGGGTGCGCAGGAGGACACCGCATGAGCCCCGGCGAGCTCGGCCCGCCCACCCTGTCGGTGGTGCTCCCCTGCTACCGCACCCGCGACTCGTTGGACGAACTGCTGGCCAGACTGGGGCGGTCGTGCCCCGAGGGCGCCGAGTACGTCCTGGTCGACGACGCGTGTCCGGACGAGTCCGGCGACGCGGTGCTGGTCAGCTGGGCCCACCTGTCGGGGCGGCTCGTGCGCATCGACCGCAACGTCGGGCAGCACGCCGCGGTGCAGGCCGGCCTGCGCGCGGCCCGCGGCGAGCGCGTCGTCGTGATGGACGCGGATCTCCAGGACGCCCCCGAGGACGTGCCGGTGCTGCTGGCCCGGCTCCGGGTCGACCGGCCGCATCTGGTGAGCGCGGCCCGCCGCGGCACCTATGCCGACCCGGGACGCCAGCGCACCGCCCGGCTGTACCGACGACTCGCCCGCATCCTGTCGCGCGGGGGGATCCCGGCCGACGCGGGGATGTTCTCGGCGCTCTCTCGACCGGCCGTGGACCGCATCGTGGCTCTCGACGACCACGCGGCTCCTCTGCTTCCGGCCGCCGCCCGGGCGGGGGTGTCGATCGTCGCGGTGCCCGTCACCCGCCAACGCCGCCCGAGGGGAGCGTCGGCCACGGGTGGCTGGCGCCGCGTTCGGATCGGGGTGCGCGGGCTGCTCACCCTGACTCCCCTCCAGCCCGTCCTGCGCCTGGTGCAGCCCATCCGCCGACGCGCGCCCGACCAGACGGTCGTGGAGCTGCACGGATCCCCGACCTCGTCCAGCACCGCAGACCCCCGCCGGGCCACGACCTCGATCGGAGAACACCCATGAACGGCCCCGACCTGACCCACAACGAGGAGCAGATCGCCTACTTCACGGGGCGCGACCTGCCGCGGATGGACCCACGGAGCCGCGCGGACACGCCGTACACACAGCGCCACCTCGACGCAGTCGTCGCCGCCGCGGGCCTCACTCCCGGCCAGCGGGTCGTCGACGTGGGCTGCGGCCCGGGCAAGTACACGGTGGGCCTCGCCGCCCGTGGTTTCGAGGTCACCGGCCTCGATCTCACGCCCACCCTCGTCGAGGAGCTCGCCGCGGTAGCCCCCGACGTCACGGCCGTCGAGGGCGACCTGCTGGCTCCCCCGCCGGAGCTGCACGGTGCCTTCGACGCGGCGACCGGGTTCTTCGTGCTGCACCACCTCAGCGACGTCGAGGCGGCGTTCGTGGGCACGCGCCGCCTGGTGCGGCCGGGAGGTCGGGTGGTGTTCATCGAGCCGAACGCCTACTTCCCCGGCTTCTACGTGCAGATCACCCTGACACCGGGCATGAGCTGGAAGGGCGACAAGGGCGTCATCGACATGCGCGCCGGGCTGCTGCGGCGACAGGCCGAGGCCGCTGGCCTGCGCGACGTCGAGGTGACCACGTTCGGCGCCTTCCCGCCGGCCCTGGCGAACCGCCCCTGGGGACGCCGGGTCGAGGCCGCGCTCGAGCGGGTGCCGGGGTGGGGCCGCGCCAAGGCCTTCCTCGTGCTCCGCGGGACCGCGTGACCCACGCGTCCCTCGCGCTGCTCACGATGGCGGCGGTCGGCGGCGCGGCCTGGTGGTGCTGCGTCCGGCTGCCCGTCACCGCCGACGAGTGCTGGCACCTCCTGGTCGTCCGACGGACCATGCAGGGCCGGCGCCTGTATCGCGGGGTCTTCTTCGGCGCCGGACCGTGGAGCGTCTGGGCGGCACGCGCCGTCGCCCGTCGGGCGGGGGTGCGCGTGCTGGCCATGCGCCGCGTCGAGGCCCTGCTCACGGCCACGCTCGCGGCGGCCGTGCTCGGCTGGTCGCTCGCCGGTGGCCTCGCGCCGCCGGTCGCCCTGGCGGCCGCGCTGGGCTCCGCGCTCCTCTCCTCCGCTCTCTGGCCGCTCGACAACCACTACGGGCTGTGGGGTCGTCTCGGGGCCGTCACCGCCTGTACGGCGGCCGTCGCCGCCGACACCTCCACGGGAGGGGCCTGGTGGGGCGCGGTCGCCGGTCTCGGCCTGGTGATGGCCCTCGCGTCGAAGTACACCCTGGGCGGCGTGGCAACTCTGGCCGTGCTCGCCACCGGCGTGGTCGCGCGCACCTGGACTGCCACCCTCGTGGCGCTGCTGACCGCCGCGGTCGGCGCGGGCGTCGTGTACGCCGTCGCGGCCCGCGGCGGCGTGGCCCGACCCCTCGTCCAGCGGCTGCTGCGCAACAAGACCAGCTTCGTGAGCACCGGCGGCTCGGGCTTCCTGAGCGGCTGGCGGGAGTCCCTCACCGGGGCCGCCGAGCCACGGTCCGCAGGGCGTGCGGCCTGGGCCGGGTACGCCCTCACCGTCGTCGGCGGCGTGCTCGTGGGCGTCGATGCCGTGCGGGCAGCGGCCTTCGGGCAGCATCGCGCGGAGTCCGTCGCCACGGTGGGGCTGGCGCTCGTCGCCGCAGCCGCTCTCTGGCCACGGGCGGATCCCGTCCACGTGCGCAACGTCGCGCCCCTGTGGGTGGGCGTCGCCGTGGTGGCCGCCGGCCGCTGGTCCCCGGACCTCGCAGCGCTCGTCGCTGCCGTGGTCCTCCTCGCCGGGCTCGGCGCTCTGGTCGTGGCGCTGCGCGAGCGGTCGCGGTTCCGCCCTGCGCCACCCACGGGCGGACCGCTCGACGGGCTCGACCCCGCACCCTGGGACGTCGAGGGGATCGCGGCCTCCGCGGCCGACCTGAGGGCGATCACCGGCGGATCGGTCTTCCTGCTCCGCCCCGACGCGGCGGTGTGGTACCTGCTGTCGGGTCTGCGCAACCCCACGCCGTACGACTATCCGTTCGCGTCCACCTTCGGCCCGACGGGGCAGCAGCAGCTGGCCGCCAACCTGTCCTCGGGCCGCGTCCGGTTCTGCTGCTGGGTCCCCGCGAACGCCGGGCCCCTCACCCCGGTTGTCCTGGAGGACTGTGTGACCGGCCTCCCGGTGGTCGCGCGGATCGGCGCGGGCACCGTGGTGACGGCCCGCTGAGCCGTCTGGAGCCCTCGCTACGATCGCCGGGTGAAGGTCTCCCAGCGTCTCGGCCAGCGGCTGGGTCAGCGGCTGGACACCGTCGGCGAGGCAGCCCGCAGTGTCTCCGAGCAGGCCCGCGAGCGGGTCCGCCGCGGTCGGTCGGAGCAGTCGGAGCCGCCACGCCCCGACGATCCGGGCCACCGTCCTCGCGCGGCGTTCGCGGGGGTGCTCGACGGACGACACCTCTGGCTGGCCATCGACGCGACACCCGGAAGCCTCGCCCTGCGTGAGGGCGCGACCGACCGCACGGTCCCCCTCGTCAGCGACCTTTCGGAGGACGACCCCCGCTATCGCTCGGTGCGCGCCGACCTCGCGGCGCTCCCCGGCGAGGGAGAGGCGCGGTACGACGTCGTGGTCACCGCCCCGGGAGGCAAGGTGCACCGGGTCTGGACCCCGCCGCTGGCGCCTCCCGGCGTGATGCGCACCCCAACGGTCGGCACCGTCAGATGGGAGGTCGCCCGCACCACCGACGGCACGCTGCAGGTCGCTCGCACCGCCGCCCAGGCGGGAGTCGAGCTGCGCGAGGTCGAGGCCGCCCCCGACGGCGCCGTCACGCTGCACCTCCGTCCAGGCCCGCAGGGAGCGGATCTCGCCGAGACCCCGCTGCGCGTCGTCGACGAGGACTCCGGCGACCTGCTCCTCGAGAGAGCCCTGACGCCCGATCGGGACGGCTTCTCAGTGCGGGTCGACCCCGCGGACATCCCCGACGGGGTGGGTCTCTCGGCCGGCGTGCTCGTCGGCGAGCTCCCTGTGCGGCGGCGGGCCGACGGTCTCGCGCGACCCGACGCAGCGGTGCTCCTGCCCCAGCACCAGACCGAGGACGGCGAGAGCATCGTGGTCTACCGGTGGCGCGCCGACGGCACCCTCCGCGTCCGCCGGAGGGAGGCCGGCCAGGCATGAGGATCGGCTACCTGGTCTTCAACCTCGACGGGATGGGCGGCACCTCCCGCTCGGCCATCACGCAGGCGAACGCCCTGGCCGGCGATCACGAGGTCACCCTGCTGTCGGTCACGCGCAGCGGGGAACGGCCGCACTACGAGATCGACGACCGCATCGAGGTGCGCTACCTGGTCGACGTGCGCGAAGGGGGTGACCCCTCCGTCCCGGGCATCGACCTCACCCCGGCGCGCGCACGGGCCCTGGGTGCCCGCGAGTCGCTGCTGGTGCCTGAGCGCTGGGACGGCCAGTTCACCGCCCTGTGCGACCTCGGACTCGAGCACGCACTGCCCACGCTCGACGTCGACGTGCTGGTCACCGTCACGCCCGGGCTGCTCGCCGCCGCGATCCAGCTCCTGCCGCCCGAGCCGGTCGTCGTCCACCAGGAGCACCGCAACACCTCCGACCGGACCTCGGGCCTCGACCCGCTGCTCACCTTCGCGCCGCGTGCGGACCTGGTCACGGTGTTCACCCCGACGATGGCCGACTGGCTCCGCGACCAGCTGGGCGACCGCGCCCCTGAGATCGCTGTGGTGGCCAACCCCCTCCCGCTGGGCTTCACGCCGCGGTCCCGGCTCGACAACCCGCTGGTCGTCACCGCGGGCCGTCTGGTCACCGAGAAGCAGTTCCCGCGGCTGATCGAGGCCTTCGCCCAGATCGCCGACCGGATCCCCGAGTGGCGACTGCGCATCTACGGCACCGGCCCGCGCCGGCAGGAGCTGATCCGGCTCGTGCGCAGACTCGGGGTCTTCGACCGGGTCGAGCTGCCGGGTGCCGTGGCCGACATGCGCGCCGAGTGGGCCAAGGCCAGCATCTGTGCGCTCACCTCCCGGGCGGAGGGCTTCCCGCTCGCCGTGCAGGAGGCCCTCGCGGCGGGCGTCCCCGTGGCTACCTACGACTGCGCCTCGGGCCCCCGGGCCCTCGTCGAGCACGAGGTCAACGGCCTGCTGGTCTCACCCGAGTCCATCGCGGGGATGGCCTCGGCGCTGCTCCGCCTGGCCACCGACGACGACCTGCGGCGGCGGCTCGGCGAGGGTGCCTACCGCTCGTCCAAGCAGTACGACGCCTACGCCATCGCCGAGCGCTGGGTCGGGCTGTTCGCGGCGGCGCGGGCCCGTCGTACCGTCGCAGGGCGGCTGGCCCCACGAGTCACCGCACTCGTCCAGGCCAAGCCCACGGCCGTAGCCGACCCCGTCGACGCCGCCGCGCTGGCCGGCGTGACGCCCGCCGTCGCACGGGCCGGCGCACTGTCGACCGCGGTGCGGGCGGCGACCGGTGGCAGCCACCGGTGGCTGGTGATCCCCGGGCACGAGTCCGGGATCCCGGTCGTGGTCGTGCCGATCGCCGACCGCGACTCGTTCCTCAAGGAGCTCGTGGGGGGCGACGCGCCGGCGTACCTCTCCTTGCGCGACCCCGAGGGCCACGGCTGGCCCGAGAGACGCGGCCCGGTCCCGGCGCTGGCCGAGGAGCTGCGACGCGGGATGACCCCGCGGCTGTTCCTCGAGCCCTGGCCCGTGGCCGACGGCCGGCCGACGGTCGTCGGTCAGGGCTGCTCGGTCGAGGTGCAGTTCTGGGAGCGCACGGTCGACGGCGACCTGGTCTCACCGCGACCCAACCGCTACACCAACCGGATCCCGGCGGACGAGCCGCCGGTCCCGTGGCAGATCGAGGGCGTCCCCGTGCGCACGCTCGAGCTGATGACCGCGCCGACCGTCAACGAGTGCCGCTTCCCGGTCGACGTCGTCTACACGTGGGTCGACGGCGACGATCCCGAGTGGGACGCCGCCCGCCAGGCCCGCATCGACGGGATGGAGGGCACCGCTCGCACCCGCGAGGCGAGCGGTCGAGCCCGCTTCATGTCCCGCGACGAGCTGCGCTACTCGCTGCGCAGCGTGCATCTCTTCGCTCCGTGGGTGCGGCAGATCCACCTGGTGACCAGCGGGCAGGTGCCGGACTGGCTCGACACCTCGCACCCGGGAGTGCGGGTGGTGACGCACGCCGAGATCATGCCCGCCGACGCTCTGCCGACCTTCAACTCCCACGCCATCGAGACCTCACTGCACCACATCCCCGACCTGGCGGAGCACTGGCTCTACTTCAACGACGACTTCTTCGTCGGACGGCCGATCCGGCCTGAGACGTTGTTCAGTCCCTCCGGGCTCTCGTCGGTGTTCTTCTCACCCGGGGCCATCGGGCTCACCGACCTGCCCGACTCGCCCCCGTGGCTCAAGGCCGCCTGGAACAACCGCCGACTGCTCCAGGAGGCGTTTGGCGCGGTCACGACCAACGCGCTCGCGCACGCGCCGTACGCCCTGCGCACGTCCGCGCTCGCCGAGATCGAGCAGCGCTTCCCCGAGGTGCTCGGCCGCACCACCCGGGCGCCGTTCCGCTCCGACACGGACGTCTCGACACTGAGCTCGCTCGCGCAGCACTACGGGCTGCTCACGGGCACGGCGTACGCCGCGGAGGCCGACAACGCCTACGTCAACATCGCCACGAGCGACCTCGACTGGCAGCTCAGTCAACTGCTCGGGCGCGACCAGGACTTCTTCTGCCTCGGCGACCACCACGACCACGGGTTCCGCAGCTGGCTGCTCGACGACATGCTGACGACGTTCCTGCGCGACTACTTCCCCGTCGCCGCGCCGTGGGAGAGATCGCCGGGCTGAGTCTGCCCGAGCTGATCACTTCGTGCGGAAGGTCCAGACGGCCTTCTGCGCGCCCTTCTTGGACGGGTTCTGGTCGAACCGGTTGCCTGCCAGGTCGAGGATCGTGGTCGCGACGACCACGCGGTACTTGGTGTCGTGGCGCAACGCGCTCCGCGGCTTGAGGACCAATCGGTGCCTCTTGGCGTCGTAGGCACGCCTCACCGGCACGGTCTTCCCGCTTCTCGCGACCGCCAGTCTCACGCCCTCGAGGGCTCGTGCGCGACGCACCTTCTCGGTGAAGGTCACCTTCACCTTCGCCGATACCCGGACCTTCCCAGCGCCGTGGGTCGGCAGCGACCGGCGCACTCGAGGTGCCGTCTGGTCGACTGTCGGGGTCGGAGTGGTGGTCGGCGTCGGATCGGCGGTCGGCGTGGCGTCCGGATCGCTCCACAACGGAGTCACCCAATAGTTGGTGTCGCGCTTGCTCCGCACCGGGAAGCCGGCACAGGCCTGGCCGTCGTAGCAGAAGACGCCGTTGCGATTCCCCTCGACCGACCGCAGGGCGGTGATGGGTCCCACCGTGGTGTCGGACGCCGAGAAGAAGCCGTACTCGAAGCCGTACCTGGTCCTGGGCGTGTGGTACGACGCGACGTAGGTCACGCCGTCGACGATCGGCACCGGACTGTCGAACTCCAGGTCCTGCCACCCCTTGCTGCCTTGCGCCGCGAAGGAGCCGGTGGCCAGCAGCGTGCCGTCGGCGCTCCACAGCGACCCGGTGACGTCCGCCGGATCCACCCGGTAGATCCGCACCCCGGTGATCAGCAAGGGCTTGGCGGCGGTGAACTTCACGCCGACCTCGAGGCCGTTGCGCTCGTCGTCGGCGAAGCAGAACCCGTTCTTGTCCAGGCTCCAGCGACCGCAGTCCGCAGGGCTTGACTGCGGGGAGAACGCCTTCGACCACAGCGCCTTCGGGCCTTCCCGCGATTGCTGCTGGCCGGCGGCCCCCGTGGAGGTGAGGAGGGCTACCGCCGCCATCACGAGACCACCCAGCGTGATGCCGACGACCAGTCGCATCCGATGACTCGACATCCGACTGCCAAACCCCCTGCGCGAACCCTGACCATGCCACTCTACGCAGCCGCTCCAGCCAGCCCAGCACCGCACCCCGGAGATGACGCCCCCCAGGCGTGCTGGCCGTTAGGGTCTGGCGGCATGGATCTCGGCAAGCTGCTCGGCGCGGTGGACCTCGACGAGGTGCGTGAGGTCGTCGACCTGGTGCTGCAGAACAAGGACCTGCTGGGGCGGCTTCGTGAGCTGCCGGAGCTGTTCGCGTCGTTCGCCGATGGTCTCGACTCGGCCGCCGACCAGGCCCGGTCCGCCGGAGTCGTGCTGGTCGGCTCCGACGGGGACGCTGGGGTCCGCGGCACCCTGGGGGACGCGGCCACGTCCCTGGTCGGCATCGCCCCCTCGCTGGGTCAGGGGGTGTCCCTGGTGGGCGACGCCGCCGAGGGCATCGGCAAGCTGCCACTGCTGGACACGCCGGCGAGACACCTCGCCTCAGCGGTCGACCAGCTCTCGGAGGCCACCGGCAACCTCACGGACCTGGCCGGGTCGATGACGACCATCGCCGAGCTGCTCGAGACGGTCGGCGCAGCGCTGGGCCGGCTCGGCGACCACCTCGCCGAGTCAGGTGGTCAGGCGCGCGGGTTCCTCGGCTCCTGACCACCCCGCCTAGTCGCCGCGCAGCCGGGCGATCTCGGCCTCGGCTTCGGCCAGCCGGGCCTTGAGCTTCTTGCGCACCCGGGCGACCTGGGCCGTCGTCTCGTCGAGGGCGATGGCGGCGGAGGACTCGTACAGCTCGACGTACTCGTGCCGCAGGGCGTCCAGCCTCCGCAGCGTCGCGGCGTCCTGGGGCTCCTCGACCAAGGCGTTCATGGCCTCCCACGAGCGGTCGGCGAGGTCGACGAGGTTGGGCGCGACCTCCAACCCCTCCCAGTCGGGCTTGGAGCGGTTGAGGCCGGCGTCGATGAAGTCGTCGACCGGGTGATGGCCGCTCATGTCGTCGAGGTTGAGCCCCAGCTGGGCCCCCGCCCGCGTCATCGCCGCACGCCAGTCGCCGATCAGGTCGTAGTACGGCACGAACGCCCGTGGGTTGCCACGGGTCACCCGCTCGGTCTCGAAGGCCGCGTTGATCCAGGCCGCGACGTTGGTGGTCTCGCGCTGGCGCCGGAAGTGGCGATCCATCTCGGTGAGGTACGCCGCGTCGCGCGACCGGACCACCTGGGCGGGATGCCGCAGCATCGTCAGGCTGGTGAGCTGGGCACCGAACTCCGCAGCCATCCGCTGCCACAGGTCGTAGACCCAGTAGGCGCGGGTGTCCTTGAGCAGGATCTGGGTCTCGCCGGTCGCGAGCTGGTCGCGCAGCCAGGTGCGCAGCTGGTCCTCGACCTCGGGCGTGACGTGCTTCTTGGCGATCCGGCCGGCGTTGGGGCGCGAGTCGATCGTGCGCACCGGGATCGGGTTGAGCAGCCACTTGTGGAACTCCGCGACCCACAGCGGCTCGTAGTAGCCGCGCGGGTTGCGCTCGTCGGTCTCCACCTCCGGCTGGGGGATGTAGAGACCGAGACGCTTGAGCGTGCCGGCCACGCTGCTCGTGCCGCTGCGGCCCGAGCCGGTCACCACGACGAGCTTCACCTGATCCGCGTCTGCCACGTGGGTCAGGCTATCGGGGCCGCTCGCCGCCTCATGGTCGGCGGCTGCGCCCCGAAACTCCGTGGCGACGCCGCCCGCATCGGTGTCACCCTCGACGCATGGGAATCCAGGAGTGACCGCAGCCAGGCCCCGAACGGTGGCCTGACGACCGTCGTGCCCGCGCCGGGGTGGCGTCCCGGGGCACGCCGGTCAGGCGACCACTCCTGCGTCGGAGCCTCCCGTGTCCACCCTCGTCCCTGCTTCCTCCCTTGCCGCCCGCCCGCTCCAGTGCGTCGGCGCGCAGCATCCTGCTGCCCGGCTCTACTCACGCGCGCGCCGCAACGTCCTCCCCCGCGACCAGCCGCTCGTCGCGATCGCCGGGGGATGGGAGCACGAGCATCTGCTCGCGGTCGGCGCCCGCCCGCTGGTCACGCTCGTCTGCGGTGAGCCTCGGGGCGTCGGGCCTGTGTGCGCGAGCGCCGAGGCGTCGTACGCCGTGACGGAGCGGACGCTCGCGCGGCTGCACCCGGGCCTGAGACCGCCGGGCCTGCTCAGTGTGGTGCGGCTGGGCGAGTGGAAGGTCAGCGAGGTGCTGCGACCGCAGGCCCGCTTGGTGCTCGTCGCCGACGGCATCGAGTACGCGGGCAATCTCGGCACCCTGGTCCGGACCGCCGATGCGGCCGGGGCCGACGGGCTGCTGGTCACGAGCGCGAACGCCCGCCTGACCCACCCCAAGGTCTTCGGGGCCAGCCGGGGCACCGTGCTGACCTTGCCCGTCGTGGAGTGCACCGTGGCCGAGGCGCGTCAGGCGCTGACCGCGGCGGGCTTCACGGCGTACGTCGCCGACCCCGCCGCGGCGGTCGACTACCTCGACGTCGACTACCGGCACCGCAAGGTGGGGCTCGTCGTGGGCTCGGAGAGCGACGGCGTGTGCGCGGCCTGGCGGGCGCCGGACCTCGCGAGGATCGCCATCCCCATGCGGGGCCGGGCCGACTCCCTCAACGTCGCCGCCTCCGCCTCCGTGCTGCTCTTCCACGCGCGCGCCCTGCTGGTCGATCACCCCGCTGGTTGAAGAGCCGCCGAGGAACGACGCGCCGACACGTTGCCAGGCCCCGCCTCGTTGGTCGAGCCCTTCGAGACGCCTCGTCCCTCGGCTCCTCAGGAACCACCAGGCGAGCCGCCAGGCGAGCCCGCGTCGAGACCCCGCGACCCTCACCAGGTCTCGACACGCCGCTCGCGTTGAACAGCGCCAGGGCGGCAGCGTGGCGGGCCGGCGGAACCGCGCGGCAGCGCGGCGGGCGGAGCACGACACGCTCGCGCGAGGAGCCAAGGCCCGACGCGCTCGCGCCAAACAGGGCTGGGGCTAGTCGTCGATGCGGTTGCCGTGCTCGTCCCAGTGGGAGGCGACCTTCTTGGACGGCTGCACCCGGGGGGGCTCGCCGGGCATCTTCGGATAGTCCGGCGGATAGGGCAGCTCCACCGAGCCCTGCTCCTCGAACAGGTCCAGGAGCGGGGTGATGTCGTGCTGCACGTCGTCGATCGTCGCCCAGGGGTCGCCGTCCGCCAGCCGCTCGGGCACCGTGAAGAGGTTGTACTCGCGCGGGTCGGTGACCGTCGCGAGCTCGTCCCAGGTCATCGGGGTCGACACGGGCGCGCCGGGGATCGGTCGCAGGGAGTACGCCGAGGCGATCGTGCGGTCCCGACAGTTCTGGTTGTAGTCGACGAAGATCCGCTCCCCGCGCTCCTCCTTCCACCACGCCGTCGTGACCCCGGGATCTCGTCGTTCGAGCTCGCGACCGAACCCGATGGCGGCGTGCCGCACGTCGACGAACTCCCACCGCGGCTCGATCCGGACGTAGACGTGCACGCCCCGGTTGCCCGACGTCTTGGGGAAGCCGCGGATGCCGAGCTCCTCCAGCAGCTCGCGCGCCACTCCGGCCACCCGCACAGCGTCGGCGAACGTGGTCCCCGGCTGCGGGTCGAGGTCGATGCGCAGCTCGTCGGGCCGGTCGACGTCGGCCCGCCGTACGGGCCAGGGATGGAAGGTCAGGGTCCCCATGTGGGCGCACCAGACCGGGACGGCGATCTCGGTCGGGCAGATCTCGTCGGCGGTGCGTCCGGAGGGGAAGGTGATCGTCGCCGTCTCCAGATAGTCCGGCGCGCCTTTGGGCACCCGCTTCTGGTAGAACGCATCCGCGTCGCGGTCCTGCGGACCCGTGGCCAGCTTCATGCCCGGCCTGACCCCCGACGTCCAGCGCTCGAGCGCGGTGGGTCGCTCCCTGAGCGCACGCATCAGGCCGTCGCCGACGTCGGCGAAGTACTGCGCGACCATCAGCTTGCTGACCTCCGGCGTGCGCTCCGTGGCCTCGTAGATCACGCGGTCCGGGCTGGACACCCGGACCTCCCGGTCGCCTGCCTGCACCTGCGCCGCAGCCGCCTTCGCCATGGGGCCACCGTAACGGGGCTACCGTGGCCGTCATGGCCTACAACGTGGACAAGACCGACGAGCAGTGGCGGGCGGACCTCACGCCCGAGGAATACGCCGTGCTGCGCAAGGCCGGCACCGAGCGCCCCTTCGCGGGCGAGTACACCGACACCGAGACCAAGGGCGTCTACCGGTGCAAAGCCTGCCAGGCCAAGCTCTTCGAGTCCGACACGAAGTTCCACTCCGGGTGTGGCTGGCCGAGCTTCTACCAGCCGATCAGCGACACCATCGAGTACATCGAGGACAACTCCCACGGGATGAAGCGAGTCGAGGTGCGCTGCGCCAACTGCGGCTCCCACCTCGGGCACGTGTTCCCCGACGGCTACGGCACGCCGACCGGCGACCGCTACTGCATCAACTCCATCAGCCTGACCCTGGAGCCCGCCGACCCCCCTCGTCCGTGACGAACTTGTCGGTTTCCGCCCGCTAGAACGACAAATACGTCACGGACGGCGAGGATTCCGGGGTCAGCCGACGGGCTGCAGCGCCGAGCGGAGGAAGACCAGCCCGTCGCCGTACGTCGCGTCGGCCCACCCTTGGAGCGAGCCGTCGTCGTGGACGACGTCGAGGACCACGAGGTTGTCGCCTGGTGAGGCGGACAGCGCGCCGGGCAACCGCAGCAGCTCGTCCGCGATGGCCTGCAGCTCCTCCCCCGAGTGTGACTCGGCGGCACCGCTCGTAGGCTCGGGGATCGGCATCGGGTCGTAGAGCGCGCCGGAGACCGCGGACTCGTAGGTCATGGTCGTGCCGTCGAAGGCGCCCGTGACGGCGAACGAGCCGAACCGCACGTCGCCGGCCCTCTCGAACTCGCCGGCGTGCTCGCGCCAAACCCAGCCGTCCAGCACAACGCCGCTGCACTGGGGCGGCCAGGACTCCGCCACCGGGCCGAGACAGAGTTCGGGACCGTCGGCGTCGAGCACGAGTCCGACCCCCACGACCGGTCCGTCGGCCGCCGGGATCGCGGTCGGCATCGCCGGGACGGTCGGGTCGCCTGCGCCCGCCGGGTCCGTGGCGGCGTCGTCGCCGCACCCGGCCGCGAGCAGCACGCCCAGGAGGACGAGCGGGGCCAGGGCGAGGCGTCGGCGCATGCCGGTACGACGCCCGGTGCGGCCCGCCGGTTCCGGAGCTCTCGCCGTCCGTGACGAACTTGTCGCTTTCGTCGCTCTAGACCGACAAGTTCGTCACGGACGGCGAGTGGTCAGGGAAGCCGGTCGAGCAGCTCGGCGGGCGCCACCCGGGGCCCGGTGTAGAACGGCACCTCCTCGCGGACGTGCAGCCGCGCCTCCGAGCCGCGCAGGTGCCGCATCAGGTCCACGATCCGGTGCAGGTCGTCGGCCTCGAAGGCCAGGATCCACTCGTAGTCGCCGAGGGCGAAGCTGGCCACCGTGTTGGCGCGCACGTCGGGGAAGCCGCGTGCCATCTGGCCGTGCTCGGCGAGCAGGCGGCGGCGCTCGTCGTCGGAGAGCAGATACCAGTCGTAGGAGCGCACGAAGGGGTAGACGCAGACGTAGGCCCGGGGCTCCTCGTCCGCGAGGAACGCCGGCACGTGGCTCTTGTTGAACTCCGCTGGGCGGTGCAGCGCCACCTGCGACCACACCGGCTCGAGCCGGGCGCCGAACCCGGTGCGACGCAGCCGCTGGTAGGCCTCCTGGAGCTGCTCGACGTCGGCCGCGTGCCACCACACCATCACGTCCGCGTCGGCGCGCAGCCCGCTCAGCTCGTAGACGCCGCGGACCACGACGTCGTCGGCGCCCAGCTTGGCCAGGAGGTCCGACAGCTCGGCGGCGTCCGCCTCGCGGGACTCGCCGGCGTACGGACGGGCCAGGCGGAAGACCGACCACATGGCGTAGCGGATCGTGTCGTTGATCTCGCGGGTCCGGGCCGCCTTGGACTGCTGCGCGACGTCGCTCATGAGGTCATTGTGCCCGGGTGGGATCACGCCTGTGCGAGCGCGGTGGCCGCCCGACGGGCCGAACCGATGACGGCCGGGATGCCCACCCCGTCGTACGCCGCCCCGCAGACGGCTAGGCCGGGGACGGCTGCCACGGCCGACCGGATCCTCGCCACGCGGTCGAGGTGACCGACGGCGTACTGCGGCAGCCCGCCGCCCCATCGCTGCACGTGGCTGTCCACCGGCACCGCCGTCAGGCCGACGGCGGCGGCCAGGTCGACCAGCGAGGCGGCGACGAGCTCGTCGTCGGCGACCTGGAGCGCTCGCTCCTCGCGGTGCCGACCGACGGAGGTGCGCAGCACCAACAGTCCGTCTCCGGCGGCCCGGACCCAGCCCCACTTGGCGAACGAGAAGGTCGAGGCCTTGATCGTGCGGCCGTCGATCGGGGGCACGAGGAAGCCCGAGCCGGGTACGTCGGGCACGTCGGCTGCCCGGAACGCCAGGGTGATCACGGCCATGGAGGCCGTCTCGATGCCGGCGAGCTCGCGGGCGGCGTCGGGAGCGACTGCTTCGAGCAGACGGGCGGCGGGACTCGGCGGGACGGCGATCACGACCTCGTCGGCGGGCACCTCCTCGGCAACGGTGGTGGGGCCGACCACCAGGGCGAAGCCGGTGGACGTGCGGCGCAGCCCGCGCACGGTCGCGCCGGGGCGGACCGTGAAGCCGCCGTGGTCGACCAGGGCCTCGGGCAGCAGTCCGAGCCCTCCCTCGATGCCGGCGAAGACCGGCGCTGCCTCGCCGCCGCTCGGTCCGATCGCCTCGGCCGCGGCCCCCACCAGGGACGGGGCGTCGCTCCAGGCAGCGACGACGGGAAGCGTGGCCCGGACCGACAGCAGGTCAGCGTGCCCGGCGTACACCCCGCCGAGCAGCGGCTCCACCAGCCGGTCGACCACCTCGCGACCGAGCCGGCCGCCGACCAGGTCGGCGACGGTGGCGTCCTCGCCGTCGGCGAGGGCGCGTCCGGGGGTCTCGTGACGGAGCCGGGCCAGCCCCTCCTCGCCGAGCACTCCCGACGCCGCGACCTCCTCGACGTCGGCGGGCACGCCCATCACCGAGCGGGGCAGGGGGTGCAGGCCTCCGCGCGTCCACAACGACGCCGCCGCAGTGGCGGGATGCACCAGAGGGAGGCCGAGATCCTCGATCAGCGCGACCGCCTCGGGTCGCCTCGCCAGCACCGACTCGGCGCCGACGTCGACCTGGATCCCTCCGACCTCCTCGATGCGGAGCTTGCCACCGACCCGGGGCGACCCCTCCAGGACCAGCACCTCGCGGCCGGCCGCGACGAGGTCGCGCGCTACCGTCAGCCCGGCGATCCCGCCGCCGACCACGACCGCGCGGCTCGACGACGACATGCCTCCACCCTGTCACCCGCGTCAGGATGCCCGGGAACCGGTCCCGCCTCCGCTCCGTCGCACCCCCATGCGCACTCCGCGACTCCTCCTCGCTCCCGCACTGCTCGCCCTCGCGGTCGGCCTGACCGCCTGCTCCGCAGGGGGCGGAGACGCCGACGAGACAGCGACGGCGAGCCAGGTGGACGCGGCCGAGGCGCCCGCGGCCGACGACGGCGGTGCTGCCGGTGGGGCCGCCGAGTCGGCCACGGACTACGACGGCGCGAACCGTGAGGCCGAGGGTGCGTCGTACCGCGTGGCCCCCGAGCAGCAGGCGGTGATCCGCAACGGCTCGGTGTCGCTGCGCAGCGACGACGTCGGGAAGACCCGCTTCGACGTGCAGGCGCTCGTGGACGAGTACGGCGGCCAGGTGTCCGACGACAAGACCGAGACCGACAAGTCCGGGGAGCCGCTGCGCTCACGCATGGTGCTGCGCGTGCCGAGCGACGACTTCGACGAGGTGATGGACCGCCTCGCCGGGCTCGCCACCCTGGCCTCGACCACGAGCAGCAGCGAGGACGTGACCACCCAGGTGATCGACGTCGAGGCCCGCATCGAGGTGCAGGAGCGCAGCGTGCGGCGCGTGCAGCTGCTGCTCGACCAGGCGGGCTCGATCCGCGACATCATGGCGATCGAGCGCGAGCTCGCCCAGCGGCAGGCCGAGCTGGACTCCCTCAAGCAGCAGCAGGCCTGGCTGAGCGACCAGACGTCGTTCGCCACGGTGCGGGTCCACGTGGAGCGGACCCCGGACCCCAAGAAGGCCGCTCCCGAGGACGAGAACGGCTTCCTGGCCGGGCTCTCGGCCGGCTGGGACGCGCTTCAGAAGGCGTTCGTCGGAGCCGCGACCGTGCTCGGCGCACTGCTCCCCTTCGCCCTGGTCGGCCTCCTCGTCGGGGTGCCGGTGTGGCTCGTCGTGCGTCGGCGCAGGCGTACGGTCCCGGTCGCGCCGGTGGATCCCGGTCCGGCCGGGGCCTGAGCCCCGCGAGGAATCCCCGGCTGACCGGTGATCCCTGAACTTGTCGGCCCTCGCGAGGGCCGACAAGTTCAGGGAGAGGCCGACAAGGTCACCCCAACGAGCGCACGTACGCCGCCACCTGCTCGAGCTGCCCGGGATCGGTCTCCGGCAGCACCCCGTGACCCAGGTTGACGATGTGGCCACGAGCGGCGCGGCCCTCCTCGACCACCTGGGCGGTTCGCGCGAGGAGCATCTCGGTGGGCGCGAACACCAGGGTCGGGTCGAGGTTGCCCTGCACGGACCGGTCCCCCACTCGGGCGATGGCGTCGGTGAGCGGCGTGCGCCAGTCCACGCCCACGACGTCCGCGCCCGCCTCGCCCATCAGGCCGAGGAGGCTGCCGGTGTTGACCCCGAAGTGGATCCGCGGCACCCCCCACGCGCCGGCCGCCTCCAGGACCTGCGCCGAGTGTGGGAGCACGTGATGGCGATAGTCCGCAGGCGTCAGCGCCCCGGCCCACGAGTCGAACAGCTGGATGGCGGCGGCCCCGGCTGCGACCTGGACCTCGAGGAACGCCGCGGCGATCCCCGCGATCTTCGTCATCAGCGCCGACCACACGTCCGGAGCCCCGAACATCATCGCCTTGGTGCGCGCGTGGTCGCGCGACGGGCCGCCCTCCACGAGGTAGGACGCGACCGTGAACGGCGCGCCGGCGAAGCCGATCAGCGGCGTCGGCCCGAGCGCCGCCACGAGACGGGAGACCGCCTCGGTGACGGAGGGCACATGCTCGGGCGTCAGGTCCGGGATCGCCGCGACATCGGCCAGCGTGCGCACCGGGTGCGCCACGACCGGGCCGACGCCGGGCTTGATCTCCACGTCGACGCCCACCGCCTTGAGGGGCAGCACGATGTCGGAGAAGAGGATCGCCGCGTCGACGCCGTACCGCCGCACCGGCTGCATCGTGATCTCCACGACGAGGTCGGGCGTCAGGCACGACTCGAGCATGCCGACGCCCTGCCGCGCGGCGCGGTACTCCGGCAGCGAGCGGCCGGCCTGCCGCATGAACCAGACCGGCGGCCGCGGCACCGGCCGCCCCAGCGCCGCGCGCACGAGCAGGCTGTCCCGAGGGTCGGCCACGGAGCCGGAGCGATCGTCCATGCGGCGAATGCTCGCAGGCGGTCCGGCGTGTTCGCACATCGCCTCGGAGGGCCAACGATCTAGTGTGGGCGGCATGGTCGTCCGTCCGGAGACGCACCCGGGGTCTAGTGCGGACTCGTTCCCCCCCGAGTTCCGTGCCGCTGTGGCGACCATGCGCGCGGCCCGCCTACGACCCGAGGTGTTCTGCGAGGAGATGCCCGCGCCCCAGAGGATCGCGCCGTACGCCGCCGCCCTCACCGCCGACGTCACGGTCGACGGGACCGACCTGGGCACCGGACGGATCATCCTGCTGCACGATCCCGCCGGCAACGACGCCTGGGACGGGACCTATCGCTGCGTCGCCTATGTGCGCGCCGAGATCGAGCCCGAGCTGATCACCGACCCCGTGCTCGGAGAGGTCGGCTGGCTGTGGCTGACCGAGGCGCTGGACGCCCACGGCGCGACGTTCACCGCCGCGTCGGGGACGGTCACGCGGGTGGCGACCGAGAGCTTCGGAGGGATGGCCGACGAGGGCGGCACCGCGCAGATCGAGGTGCGCGCCTCTTGGACGCCTGTGGTCGGTCATCGCCGCGCCGAGGTCGGTTCCGAGTCGGGCCCCGACCTCGGTCCGCACGTCGAGGCCTGGGGGGAGCTGCTCTGCACGGCGGTCGGACTCGAGCCGGTGCCCGACGGGGTCACCGCTATCCCGAGTCGTCGCGGGCAGCGCGGCGGCCGCTGAGCCATGGGCCCTGATCCGGATCCCGCGGCTGCCGCACCGCGTGAGGAGGAAAGCGCTCCCACGCCTCCCCCGGCGCCCCTGCTGCGGCTCCGTGACGGCCTCCCCGCCGTGGTCGAGACCGACGGGCAGCTCGCCGACGCGGCCGCGGCACTGGCCGCAGGCGCCGGGCCGGTGGCGATCGACGCCGAGCGCGCCTCGGGCTACCGCTACTCGGCCCGCGCCTACCTGATCCAGCTGCGCCGCGCCGGCTCCGGCACGATCCTCGTCGACCCCGTCGCCCTTTCGTCCCTCGACCCGTTGGTGGCCGCCCTCGACGGCACCGAGTGGATCCTCCACGCCGCGACTCAGGACCTGCCCTGCCTGACCGACCTCGGGCTCCACCCGGCAGCGCTCTTCGACACCGAGCTCGCAGGCCGTCTTCTCGGACACCCCCGGGTCGGCCTGGCAACACTGGTCGAGTCGTTGCTGGGCTACCGCATGGCCAAGGAGCACTCCGCGGTCGACTGGTCGACCCGCCCGCTGCCACGCCCCTGGCTCGAGTACGCCGCCCTCGACGTCGAAGTCCTCATCGAGCTGCGCGACGTGCTGGCGACCGAGCTCGACCAGGCCGGCAAGACCGAGTGGGCGGCCGAGGAGTTCGACTGGCTGCGCGGATTCGCGCTGGTGCCACGCGTCGACGCGTGGCGGCGTACGTCCGGCCTCCACAAGGTCCGCGGCCGCCGAGGGCTCGGCGCGGTGCGCGCGCTGTGGGAGGAGCGAGACCGGATCGCCGCCGAGCGTGACGTCACGCCCAGCCGGATCCTGCCCGACAGCGCCATCGTCGCGGCGGCCCAGGCGCTGCCGACCACCCGGGCCCGGCTGATGGCGACCCCGGGGTTCTTCGGCCGTGGAGCAGAGCGGTACGCCGCGCGCTGGGTCGACGCCCTGACCCAGGTGCTCGCTCTCCCCGAGCGCGACCTCCCCACCCGCAGCGCCGCGTCGGACGGGCCACCACCCCCACGGGCGTGGGCGGACAAGGACCCGGTCGCCGGACGGCGGCTCGTCCTGGCCCGCGACGCCATGTCGGCACTGGCCGAGGAGACCGGGGTGCCGGCAGAGAACCTGGTCACGCCCGACTTCCTGCGCCGCGTGCTGTGGACCCCGCCCAGGACCCGCGACGAGACCCTGCTCGCCGAGGCCGTGACCAGCAGGTTCACCGAGCTCGGCGCCCGGCCATGGCAGATCGGACTGGTGGTGCCGGTCGTCGTACGCGCGGTCCTCGGAGCCGAGCAGGAGCCCGCCTCGGAGCTTGACAGGGCGCCCGCCACCGCCACCGATCCGGCGGCGCCAGGCCGGGCTAGGGACTCGGGGACGACGAGTCGCTGACGCCCGGCACCGGACTCCCCGAAGCATCTTCCGAGGGGCTTTCGCTGGCCGCCTCGGGGTTCAGGACAGGCTGCGAGGCGGCGTCGATCTCCTCCGTCACGGCCTCCAGGTCGAGGGTCGGCACGGCGTAGAACAGCTGCAGGATGTAGGGCTCGACCGCCGCCGCCAGCTCATCCCACACGTCGAGCAGCGGTGGCACGACCATGCGCGTCACCGAGTCGTTGAAGACGTCTGCCGAGAGAGGCGCGTCGCCCGACTGGAGGAAGTCGTCGGACAGGGCGACCTCCTGGTTCGCCGGCTGCAGGTAGCCCTCACGGGCCACCTCGGCGACCGCCGGCGTGGACGAGGCGTAGACCAGGAAGTCGGCGGCCGTGGCCGGGCTCTCGGCCTCGCGGGCGATGCACAGCCCGGTGACCTCGCCCACGGTGGCCTGGCTGTCGATGGTCGGCATCGGCATGACGTCGAAGCCGAGGCCGGGCACGTCGCGCAGCTCGGGGACCATCGCCCGCGTCCCCGCGAGCATCCCCAGCTTGCCGTTCTTGAACCACTCGAGGGGCGTGCCCTTCGCCAGGTCGTCCTCGGTCAGCGTCAGCTTCGGATCACGTAACAGCTCGAGCGTGGTCTCGAGGGCCGACCGGGAGGCGTCGTCGCTGAACGCCGTCGACGTCGGCGCCTCGTCGTCGTCGAACACCTGGCCACCGCCGGAGTAGACGAACGGTGCGAGCCCGCTGAGCGACGGCGTGATCGACACCCCCTTGGTGCCCCGGCCCGGACGAGAGGAGAACGCGGCTGCCGCCGCGAACTGGTCGAAGGTCCAACGCTGGTGGTCCTCCGGCACCTCGAGGCCGCGGCGCGCCATCCGGTCGAAGTTGACGAGCGAGGTGTTGTAGAAGATCACCTGCGGCTGGACGCCGTACGGCATGCACTGGAGGCGGTTGTCCTCGCTGAACGCCGTGAGCGCGTCACGGAGATAGACGTCACCGAAGTCCACCCCCCGCTCATCGAGCAGGGTGTCGACCGGGCGCGTCAGGGTGTTCTCGAGATACCAGCTCAGGTCGCGCCGCGACACGAGGAAGACGTCCGGTAGCGGCTCGCCGTCGGTGACGGCGTTGCGCAACCCGTCGTGACCCTCCCAGGACACGACGGAGACCAAGGCCTTGTCGTTGACGGTGTCGAAGTGCTCGGCCATCGCCGAGTAGGCGGCGATCTCGTCGGGCGTGCCGAAGACCCCGAACGTCAGGTCGACCGCCTCGGCACCTTCCGTGCCGGGTGCCGTGGTCTCGGGTGGTGTCACTGGCTCCGACGAATCGCCCGTGCAGGCCGCCAAGGGCAGCAGCAGCAACGAGCATCCCAGCGCGCGAGCCAGCGCCGTCCTCACCCGCCACCTCCGTCCGCCACCCGTTGCGCCCGTTCGCCGGGCTGCTCACTGTAGTGCCTGGCCGGGGAGGTCCAGCAGTCCCTCCCGTCACCACCGACGCGCCGTGCCGTGTCGCAGCCGGGCATCCGCGAGGACCCGCCCTACGATCGGCGAGTGCCGCCTTCCCCGCGACGTCGTCGCACCGGCCTGCTCGCGTGCCTGGTCCTGGCCCTCTCGGCCCTCGTGTCCTGTGGCGAGGCCGCGGCCCCGAGTCCTCCCGCCTCCCAGGCCATCTCCGCCGCCCGCAAGTCCCCGGAGTCCGTGCTGCTGCCCGCGGCCCAGATGCCCACCGTCGCCGGACCGTGGAGCGGCTCGACGACGGGCGGGGACCTGCAGCCGGTCGGCCCGTGCACCCAGGCGTCGCTCGGCGACATCGGCGCGGTCAGCGCGGCCCGGCGCACCTGGACGCTCGACGGGTCAGACGCGACCGGGGTGCAGGCGGTCGGGCGGTTCGCCGACAACAAGTCGGCCTGGCGGGCGCACGAGGTGCTCACCTCCTGGCACGACGCATGCGAGCAGCAGGTCTCAGGGGAGGTCGGGCCGCTCGTCGACGTGCGCCTCTCCCGCGGGGTAGGGCAGGCCTTCGCGGTGGTCGACGACGGGATCACGATCGACGTCGGGATCGTGCGCCGAGGCGCCTTCCTCAGTGTCGTCGCGCTGCGCGGCGATCCCGACCTCCCGGCCGGGGCGGCGCGGGCCCGGCTCGCCGTCAAGCGCGCCGCGGCGCGCTTCTGAGCGTCATCCAGAGCTTGGTCCTGGGCTTGTCCGAAGGTTCGGTACGACGACCCGCGCTCCCGTAGACTGACAGCCGTGCGCCGGGCCGCGGCAGCCCCGGGTCCCAACATCAGCCGCTGCGAGCGGCCACGCGCCGTGAGGCGCTCCCGGTCCGGCGCACGACCGTCCTTGTCTGCGCGAGCGTGTCGTGCTCCCTCCCGCCGCGAGCGGCGTATCGGTCCGCTCGCCACGCTGCCGCGCCCACTCACGTGGCCCCTGGTCCAGCCGCCACCACAGGCCCCGGACCCCTCACGACCCCCACGCGGCCCGACGGCGCCGCCACGCTGCCGGCCAGTCCACGTGGCGTGTGATCCGGAGGTCGAGGAGGTTGCGCAGCAACCGTCACGAGACCATCGACCCGCCGCGCCGTTAGTCTTCCCGGCCATGAGCTTCGTGAGCAGGCTGCGCCACCTCGTCTCCGGACGGGTCGCCTCTCGGACCACCTCAGCCGGCGCCGACCAGCCGCCCGCGACGACGCCCACGACGACAGGCGACCCGGTGCGCTACGACCCCCGTCCGGACGGGAACCCGGACCCGGGCGAGGTGGTGTGGGGTTGGGTGCCCTTCGAGGACGACCCGACGCAGGGCAAGGACCGGCCGATCCTGCTGATCGGGTTCGCGGAGGAGCACTGGCTCGGGCTGATGCTCACCAGCCAGGACCATGACCGCGACGCCGCGCAGGAGGCTCGCTACGGGCGGCACTGGATGGACGTCGGCAGCGGCGGCTGGGACCGGGAGGGGCGCCCGAGCGAGGTCCGGCTCGACCGGCTGCTGGTGCTCGAACCCGGAGACCTCCGCCGTGAGGGAGCCGCCCTCGACCGGGCGACGTTCGAAGCGGTCGTGGCGGCGGCCCGAGAATTCCACGCGTTGCCGGGCTGAGGCTCGGCAGGGTTCGGTGGCGTTGCCTCGGGATTGGCGTCGATGCAACGACGCCAAAGGCACGGAACACCCGGCCGACCGGGGATTCCTGCGCGGCAGCGTGGCGCGGCCCGGCTAGCCTGACGACGTGACGGACCGCCCGCATCACCGGCCGACGACCCCGGGCGACCGCTTCTTCGAGTCGATCGAGGCCGGCGCCGACCCCGCCGTCGTCGCGGAGGCCGCAGACCGAGCGGCGACCCTGATCGTGCGCGGCGCCCGCGAGGCCGACCAGGAGGCGATCGGCGAGCGCCTCCTGCACTTGGCGGACACCGAGGGCATCGAGACGATCGCCGAGCTCTGGTCCGGCGCCCCTGCCGACTCCCTGGCCGGCTGCCTGTGGCGGCTCTACCTCCTGCGCCAGTGGGTGTACGCCGACCCGGTCGGCGTGGCCCGCGAGTTCGACGCCGGCCGGCTCCACGCCGAGGTCGCCACCACCGTCGCCGGCGTCGCCGACCCGCCCGGCCCCGCGGAGCTGCAGACGATGGTCGACCAGGTGCTCCGCGGCATCGCCGGCTCCGACTTCGCCGACATCCTCTTCCGGGCCGCCGCGTTCGCCCGCGTTGTGGCCACCGGTCGCGCCGCTCTTCCCGGCCCCACTGCCGACGCCGCCCGCATGTCGACGCTCGCCGAGCAGCTCGAGACGGCGGCTCGCGCCGAGCTTGCCCACGCCCTCGGCTGACGCGGCCCCGCCCGGATACCGGCGGGGCTAGGCGGGCACGGCGGCGAGGGCCTTGCGCAGGCGCTGGTCGCTGACGGAGTACGCCGTCCCAAGGTGCTGGGCCCACAGCGAAACGCGATACTCCTCCACCATCCAGCGCACCTGACGCAGCGCCGTGCCCGGCGGCCGACCGGACGGCAGCGCGGCGACCTGATGGAGGTAGGCCTCCTGGAGCTCGCTGAGCTGGGCCATCAGGGCAGCATCCCGGGCCACCTGACCGTCGAGCCGCTCGCGCCGGTGGTCGACGGCGGCCAGATAGACGGGGTAGCGCCGCAGCTGCTCGGGCCCGGCCTCTCCCACGAAGCCGCGGCTCATCAGTCGCCCGACCTGGCCGCGCATGTCCTGCAGCGCGGCGAGGGTGACCAGCTCGGCCCGCCCGCTCAGCGCCTTGTCGGTGTGCCGCCACGCAGCCAGGACCCGGAGCACGTCGCCGACGACCTGCCCGACACGCTCGTCGAGCACAGCGTCGAGCTCACCCGCCAGCACGTCGTACGCCACCCAGTCACGCGCCGGGGGATGGGCGTCGACGACCGAGCCGGCGACGGCGGCGCGGCAGTCGTCGAGGAGCTCGGCCACCGTCGGGTACGGCGACCCGGCGAGCCCGAGCTTGGCGGCGTTGTCCAGAGCCGCGAGGGGGTCCACCGAGCGCATCCCCAGGACCAGCAGCCGACGCACCCCCAGGCGATGCCGGGCCTCGGCCTCGTCGGCGGACCCGTAGACGGCGAGCCCGACGCTGCTCCCCTCGTCGTCCAAGGCGGGGAAGCCGCGCACCTCGTGCCCGGCGCGGCGTTCGACCACGGACTCCTCGATCGTGCCGAACGTCCAGGAGGTCTGGCCCGTCGCGGCCAGCCCACTCTCGGAGGCCACCGCCGCAAGGGCCTGCTGGAACGCCGGTCGCAGGGGAGCCTTCAGCGCCTCGAGGTCCTTGCCGCGAGCCTGCTCCCCTCCGGCGTCGTCGACGACCCGATAGGTGGGGCGCAGGTGCTCGGGCACCCGGCTCCAGTCCCACGCCTCCCGCGGGACGACGACGCCGGTCGCCGAGCGCAGGTAGCGCTCCAGCGCGTCCAGGAGCGGCTCGTCACCCGGCGGCACGCGCGCCAGGAACTCCCGGGCCGTGTTGGGCGCCGGCACGAACGAGACCCGCAGGCTCTTGGGCAGGCTGCGGATCAGCTCGGTGACGAGTTCCTCGCGCAGACCGGGGACGTTCCACGAGAAGTCGTCCGCCTCGACCCGGTTGAGGGTCGCGACCGGCACGTCGATGGTCAGCCCGTCGTCGGGCGCCCCGGGCGCGAAGACATAGCTAATCGGGAAGGTCAGGCCCTCGGCCTGCCACTCCTGCGGATAGTCGGCCTCGCGCACCTCCTCGGCCGTGTCGTGGGTGAGCATCGCCGGGTCGAACGTCAGCAGGTCCGGGTCGCGGCGCCGCACCTGCTTCCACCACTGGTCGAAGTGCGCCCCGCTCACCACGTCGGGTCCGATGCGGGCGTCGTAGAAGTCGAACAGGGTGTGCTCGTCGACCACCAGGTCGCGGCGCCGGGCCCGGTGCTCGAGCTCCTCGGCCTCCTCGAGCAGCCGGAGGTTCTCCCGGTAGAAGCGCTGCTGGGTCGACCACTCGCCGTACACCAGCGCGTGCCGGATGAACAGCTCGCGGCTCAGCGCCGGGTCGACCTTGCCGTAGGCCACGAGACGGTCGGCGACCAGCGGGACGCCGTACAGCGTCACTCGCTCATAGGCCATCACCGAGGCGCGCTTCTTGGACCAGTGCGGCTCGCTGTAGGTGCGCTTGACCAGATGAGCCCCGATCTGCTCGGCCCATTCGGGCTTGATGGCGGCGTTCTGACGAGCCCAGAGGCGGCCGGTCTCGACGAGCTCGCCCGCCATCAGGTACGTCGGGTTGGCGCCCTTGAGCGCACTGCCCGGGAAGATCGCGAACCGGCTGTTGCGCGCCCCGAGATACTCCCTCGGCCCTCGCGACCGCTCCTGGCCCGGACCGCTCCGCGGCCGCTCCTCGAGCAGGCCGACGTGACTGAGCAGGCCCGCCAGCAGGGCCTGGTGGATCGCGTCGGAGTCCCAGTCGCCATGCGCACCGGCTTCGCCGGACCGGTCCCCCGTCGCCGGGCCGCGACCTCCTCGTCGCGGCTCGCGTCCGGGGTCGAGGCCCATCTCCCGGCTGACCTGCCGCAGCTGGGACTCGAGGTCCTGCCACTCACGGACGCGGAGGTAGTTGAGGTGCTCCCGCTTGCACATCCGGCGGAACGCACTGCCCGACAGCTCCCGCTGCTGCCCACGCAGGTAGCGCCAGAGGTTCAGCCACGTGAGGAAGTCCGAGGTCTTGTCGACGAAGCGCGCATGCTGCTGGTCGGCCTGCGCGCGCTGCTCGACCGGGCGCTCGCGGGGGTCCTGGACCGAGAGGGCCGCCGCGAGGACGAGCACCTCCCGGACGACTCGGAGCCGCTCGGCCTCGATGATCATCCGGCCCAGGCGCGGGTCGAGCGGCAGCCGTGCGAGACGCCGGCCGACCTGGGTGAGCCGGTGTCCCTTCGTCGAGGAAGCCCCTCGCGCGGGTGTCGCCGCGGGACCCAGGGCGCCCAACTCCTGAAGCAGCTGCATGCCGTCGGTGACGTGCCGCTTGTCCGGTGGGTCGACGAACGGGAACCGCACGAGATCCCCCAGCCGCAACGACGTCATCTGCAAGATCACCGAGGCGAGGTTGGTGCGCAGGATCTCGGGGTCGCTGAAGTCCGGTCGGGACTCGAAGTCCTCCTCGGAGTACAGGCGGACGGCGATGCCCGCCTCGACGCGGCCGCAGCGTCCCGAGCGCTGCCGCGCGCTGGCCTGGCTGATCGCCTCGATCGGGAGTCGCTGGACCTTGGTCCGGGCGGAGTAGCGGGAGATGCGCGCGACGCCCGTGTCCACGACGTACCGGATGCCGGGCACGGTCAGCGAGGTCTCGGCGACGTTCGTGGCGAGCACGATCCGTCGGCCGGTGTGCTGGGTGAAGACGCGATGCTGCTCGGCGGCCGAGAGGCGTGAGTAGAGCGGCACGATCTCGACCGGTCGCCGGTCCCGCCGGTCCAGCTCGGCGCCGGCCAGCGCCTCCGCCGTGTCTCTGATCTCTCGCTCCCCGGGCAGGAACACGAGGATGTCGCCCGGGCCCTCCCGGCACAGCTCGGCGCAGGCGTCGAGGATCGCCTCGGTCTGGTCGCGGACGATGGCCTCGCCCTCCTCGTCCTCCTCAGGAAGCTCGACGAGAGGTCGATAGCGGACCTCTACCGGAAAGGTCCGACCGGAGACCTCGACCACCGGCGCCGGCGTCCCGTCCCGATCGGCGAAGTGGCGGGCGAAGCGGTCCGGGTCGATCGTCGCGGAGGTGACGATCACCTTGAGGTCCGGCCGGCGTGGGAGCAGCCGCTTGAGGTAGCCCAGCAGGAAGTCGATGTTGAGGCTGCGCTCGTGGGCCTCGTCGATGATGATCGTGTCGTA
>CAZIVD010000041.1:0-39288 GCA_964542635.1 uncultured Nocardioides sp.
TTCGCTGCGCCACGCTGACGCCGCGTATCGGTCGCTCCGCCACGCTGCCGCGCGGGCCTGGCGCTGGTGCGGTGGTGGGCTGGCCACCGCCTTTCGGTGGTCGAGCCCGCGAGCGTCAGCGAGCGGTGTCGAGACCCGGTGACTTGTCGGCGTACGACGTCTGGGTCTCGACACGGGCTCGCCTGGCGGCTCGCCCGGCTCGACCAGCGAACCTCTCTCGGCGGCTCGCCCGGTTCGACCAGCGGGGTGACGGGTCGGCGTACGGCGTCCGGGGCTCGACCAGCGATCGGGACGGGAGGCAGCCACCCGCGCGGGACTCCCTCGTGGGATGGCGGAGGGCGGGCCACAATAGGCGGATGCTGTACGAGGTGCTGCATCCGACGGTGCCGCCGATCCTGAAGGCGATCTGGCGACCGACCGTCGTCGGGCTGGACCGGATCCCGAAGACGGGCGGGGTGATCCTGGCCAGCAACCACCTCAGCTTCGTCGACAGCGTGGTGATCCCGGCGGTGACACCTCGCAAGGTGGTGTTCCTCGCCAAGTCCGACTACTTCACCGGCTCCGGGGTGAAGGGCTTCATCAGTCGGGCCTGGTTCGAGGCGATGGGCATGCTGCCCGTCGACCGCGACGACACGTCGGCGGCCCTCGACAGCCTGGACACGGCCCTCGAGGTGCTGGGGCGGGGGGAGGCTTTCGGCATCTATCCCGAGGGGACCAGGTCCCGCGACGGCCGGCTCTACCGCGGACGCACCGGCGTGGCGCACCTGGCGCTCACCGCGGGGGTACCCGTTGTCCCGGTGGGGCTGCGCGGCACCGAGAACATCCAGCCGGTGGGTTCCAAGTACCCCAAGCTCGCCAAGGTCAGCGTCTCCTTCGGCGAGCCCCTCGACTTCTCGGGCCGCCTCGACGGGGTGCCGCCCGGACGGGCCCGCCGCGAGGTGACCGACGAGATCATGGCCGCCATCCAGGTGCTCACGGGCCAGGAGCCGGCGGGCGTCTACAACGACCGGGCCCCGGATGCGTGAGGAGCGCTGAGCGTCCTCTGGTGAGAGTCGCCAACGTACGACGACCGGGTGGGCAGGTTTCGCCGTCGCCCGCCGACGAGGGCGGGGCCAGACTGGCCCCGTGACCAGGACCACCCCCAGGATCCGCATCGGCATCGACACCGGAGGCACGTTCACCGACGTCGTGGCGTTCGACGAGGACACCGGCGACCTCGTCACGACCAAGACCCCCTCGACGCCCGGCAACCCCGCCGACGGCTTCATGGCGGGCATCGACAAGGTGCTCGGCCTGCTCGGCCTCCCGCCCGGTGACGGCGACCCCATCAGCGCGGTGAGCCACGGGACGACCGTGGCGACCAACCAGCTCCTCGAGGGCAAGGTCGACGCGCTGGGCTACATCACCACCGAGGGCTACGAGGCGATGCTCGAGATCGCCCGGCAGTCGGTGCCGGACGGGTACGGCAACTCCTACTTCTGGGTCAAGCCCGACCGGATCGTCCCGCGCCATCTCGTCAAGGGCGTGGGCGGCCGGCTCGACTTCACCGGCGCCGAGGTGCGCCCGTTCGACGAGGACGGCGCGCGCGTGGTGGCGCGGTGGTTCCGCGACCGCGGCATCACCACGCTCGGGGTCTGCTTCCTGCACGCCTACGCCAACCCCGAGCACGAGGAGCGGATGCGCGCGGTCCTGGCCGAGGAGCACCCGGACGCCGTGGTCTCACTGTCCAGCGAGGTGCTCCGGGAGTACCGCGAGTACGAGCGCGCGATGACCACCCTCGTCGACGCGGCGGTCAAGCCCCGGCTGTCGGCGTACGTCAACAACATCAAGGGCCGCCTGGGCGAGTACGCCGGGGACCGGCGGGTGCCGTTCTACGTGATGAAGTCCAACGGGGGAGTGCTCTCGGCGGACGAGGTCGTCCACCAGCCGATCACCACCGTGCTGTCCGGTCCGGCTGCCGGAGCCCTGGGCGCCGCGCTGATCGCACAGGTCGCGGGGTTCGACAAGGTGCTGACCAGCGACGGCGGCGGCACCTCCACCGACGTGAGCGTCGTGATCGACGGCGAGCCGACGCTCACCACCGAGGGCAGCGTCGGCGCCTATCCCTCCAAGATCCCGATGATCGACGTGGTCACCGTGGGGGCCGGCGGCGGCTCGATCGCCTGGCTCTCGCCGGAGGGCACCCTCAAGGTCGGCCCTCAGTCGGCGGGCGCCGACCCGGGGCCGCTCTGCTACGCCAAGGGAGGGCAGGAGGTCACGATCACCGACGCGCACGTCGTGCTCGGCCGGATCCCTCCGCACCTGCTCGGCGGCGAGATCCCGCTGGACGTCGACGCGGCCCGGGCCGGGGTCGAGGCGCTGGCCGGCAAGCTCGGCCTCAGCCCGGAGGCCTGCGCGACCGGCATCCTCGAGATCTCGGCGTGGAACCAGGCCAACGCCCTGCGGCAGGTGACCGTCAAGCGCGGGCTCGACGTCCGCGACTTCACGCTGACCACCTTCGGTGGCTCCGGCTCGCTGCTGCTGTGCCGGCTCATGGACATCCTCGGCATCCCGACCGTCCTGGTGCCGCCCAACCCCGGCAACGTGTCGGCGTTCGGGCTGCTCACCGTCGACGTCAAGAACGACTACGTGCAGACCCACGTGTCGCTCGCCGAACGGCTCGACGCGTCCGAGGTGACCACGTCGTACGACGTGCTCGCGCGACAGGCGGCCGAGGCCCTGACCAAGGAGGGCTTCGCGCCCGAGCAGCACGTGTTCCAGCGCACCGCCGACCTGCGCTACTTCGGGCAGGCGTTCGAGGTGCGGGTCCCGGTCCCGGCCGGAGACCTGGACGCAGCGTCGCTGTCGACGGTCGCCGACGCCTTCCACGCCGAGCACCGGGCGCTCTACGGCTACGACTTCGCCGGTGACGACTCCCAACAGGTGGAATGGGTGAACCTGCGGGTCTCGGGGATCGGCCCGATCACCCGCCCGGAGATCAAGCGCTCCCCGGGTCCCGACGCGGGCTCGCTGGCGCTCGCCCGGCTCGACCAACGATCAGGGGCTGACAGGCGCCCCGTGTGCTTCGAGGCGGCCGACGGCTACGTCGACACCCCTATCGTCCAGCGCTCGGAGCTGGCCAGCGGCTCCTCCCTGCCAGGTCCGGTCATCGTGGAGGAGTTCGGCTCGACGGTGCCGATCCACCCAGGCTTCGAGGTCCGCGTGGACGACTACCTCAACCTCGTCGTGACCCGCTCCACCCAGGAGGACCAGTGAGCAGGAGAGCGCCCACCCAGTTCCCCTACGGCTCCCTGACGGCGGACGCCGGCGCGAGCGCCGACCCGGTGCTGGTCGAGATCGTGCAGGGGTCGCTGGCAAGCGTCGAGATGGAGGTCGAGACCGCCATCGCGCGCACCAGCCGCAGCCCGATGATCCGCGACGCCCACGACTTCCGGGCCGGCATCCACGACCGGCTGCTCCGCAAGCTCACCGGCCGGTCCTACTCGGCCCTCGTCCACCCGGTCGCGCGCGACTTCCCGATCGAGGAGATGCGCGAGGGCGACGTCTTCTTCCACAACGACGTCTACCGCTCCGAGGGCGGCATCGGCCACCTGCCCGACCTGTGCGTCACGGTGCCCGTCTTCGCCGGCTCGGAGGGGGAACGGCGTGTAGTGGCGTTCGTGCAGGCCTTCGGCCACCACGACGACATCGGCGGCGCCGTGCCCGGCTCGATGCCGAGCCACGCCACGACGGTGTTCGAGGAAGGCCTGATGGTGCCTCCCATCAAGCTCTGGGACGCGGGCGTCCCCAACCGCAGCGCGCTGGCGATCATGACCCGCAACTCCCGGATGCCCGAGAGCCTCGCGGCCGACCTCGACGCCGAGTGCTCCGCCTGCCTGATGGGGGCACGGCGACTGGGCGAGCTCTTCGACCGCTACGGCATCGAGACCGTGGAGTCCTGCTTCGACGCGATCCTCGACCGCACCACCACGACGTACCGTCGCGAGATCCTGTCCAAGATCCCGGTCGGCACCTGGGTCTGGGAGGACTACGCCGAGCACGACGGCGTCGACGAGCCCAGGCTGCACACCCAGCGGATCACCCTGACCCGCACCGCTGCCGACGACCCCGAGGGCGAGCGGCTGATCCTCGACTTCGACGGCACCAGCCCGCAGGCGAAGGGTCCGATCAACCACTGCGGCGACTACAGCGACGGCGTGTTCCTCAAGAAGTGGCTGGCGCCGATCCTGCGCAACCTCGCGGACACCCCCGAGCGGATGGCCGAGCTCGACGTCAACGAGGGCATCGTGCCGCTAATCGAGATGCGGTTCCCGCCACCGGGGACCCTGCTGACGCCGGTCTTCCCGGCCCCGACCAACGCCCGCACCTTCGTGATCCTGCGGCTGCTCGGCGTGCTGGCCGGCGTCGTCGCCAAGGCCGTCGACGGGCGGATGCCCGCCGACCAGGAGACGATCCGCTACACCGGCGTGTACGGCGAGGACCTCGACGGTCGCTCCTACCTCATGCGCGAGGTGCTCGGCGGCGGCTCGGGCGGGCGCTACTACGCCGACGGCGAGGACACCATCCACGTCGTGCCCGACTCGCGGAACCTGCCCACGGAGTTCACCGAGGCGCGCTTCCCGTTCCGGGTCGAGTCGCTGTCGCTGGCGACGGACTCGGGTGGCGCGGGGGAGTACCGCGGTGGCCTCGGGTACGAGAAGCACATCCGGATGCTCAAGGACGCCCACTTCATGTCGATCGCCGACCGGTCGATCCTCGCCTGCTGGGGAGTGCGGGGTGGCAAGGCCGGCAAGCCGTTCCAGGTGACCATCGACCCAGGGGGCCCGCACGAGCGCGAGGTCGACGCGCTGGCCGACGCCGAGCCGGTGCAGGCCGGTGAGCTGATCCGGATCCGCACGACCGGCGGTGGCGGCTGGGGCGACCCGCTCCAACGCGACCCCGGGCTCGTGGTGCGCGACGTGGTGTGGCGCAAGGTCTCGCCCGAGGCGGCGCTGGCCGACTACGGCGTGGTGCTCACGGGCGCGCTCGACGACGACTCGCTCGGGTACGACGCCGACGCGACGGCCGCCGAGCGAGCCGGGCGCGCATCGGACGACGAGGCGGGCGACGGGTCCCCCTTCTTCGACCGGGGCCCGGGCTATGCGCGGCTGGCCGGCGGGGCGGCGTACGCCGAGGTCGACGTGCTGGCCTGACTCACCTGACTCTCCCGCCTCACCAGGACTCGCACCCGACCACGTCGAGCAGCACGGGCTCGTCGTGCGAGACGAGCTGCTCGCGCGACCGGGGCGTGGCCAGGATCTTCGCCAGGCTCCCGTGGAAGTCGACGGCGGCCTCGGGGGAGTCGAAGTCGAGGATCACCTGCACGTCGTGCGCGTCGTCGGCGCGGCGCAGCACGCGGTAGGAGCGGACGCCGTGGTCGGCGCGGAACTGCTCGTACGTGTCGAACGCCGCCTTCCAGGAGTCGAAGTCGTGGACGGTGTTGTGGATCAGCAGTGAGTTCATGCCAGGACGGTGCCGCGCCGCGGCCGGGAACGACATCCCCGATCCTGGGGATCCTCCCCGACCGCTGCCTCGCCCTACGCTCGGGGCCATGGTCTCCCGGACGTCGGTGCTGGACCGTGTCGAGAGGCTCGCCCAGGGGCGACTGACCGCGAAGGTCTACCGCGAGCGGGTGCTGGCGGAGCTCTGGCCCGTCCTGGCGTACGACGCCCACGTCTGGCTGCTGACCGACCCCGTGACCCGCGTGGGGACCTCGCCGCTGGCCGACGTGCCGGGGCTCCGGTGGCCGGACCTACCTCGTCTGGGCCGGCTGCGCTACCTGTCCCGGGTCAACCGGTGGACCGACCTGGCCGACGAGGGCCTCGTCGCGGCCACCCTGCTCTCGGCCACCGACGGCGAGCCCGGTCGCTCTCCGCTGTGGCGAGAGGCACTGAGCGGGCTCGGCGTCAGCGACGTCGTCTCGGTGGTGTGCGCCGACCGGTTCGGCTGCTGGGCGTGGCTGGACCTGTGGCGCACGGACGGATGCGCCTTCGGGGCTGACGACACGGCGTTCCTCGCCGACCTCGCCCCGGTGCTGACGCAGGGATTGCGCGAGGCGCAGGCGCGGACGTTCGTCGACGACGCCGCCGGGCTCGACCTGTCCGGCCCCGCGGTCATCGTCCTCGACCCGGACCTCGCGGTGCGGGCCCAGACGGGCTGGGCCGCCGAGGCGCTGTTCCGTCTCAACCCGCCCGACGAGCCGATGTCGCCGATCCCCGCCGCGGCCTACAACGTCGGGGCCGCGCTAGTGGCCCACGAGGCGGGGATCCCGGTCGGCGAGCCCTGGTCGCGGGTGCACCTCGGCGAGGGCCGCTGGGTCACGCTGCGCGCGGACCGGATGACCGCACCTGACCCCCCGACGGGCTACGGCGACGTGGTCGTCACCATCGCGGCGAGCACGCCGCACGAGCGCAGGGAGATCTTCGGCCTCGCGCACGCCCTGACTCCTCGCGAGCGCGAGGTGCTCGAGGAGCTAGCCCGCGGTCTCGACTCGCGCGCGATCGCCGAACGCCTGGTGCTCTCCGAGCACACCGTCCACGACCACGTGAAGGCGGTGCTCGCCAAGACCGGCACGCCGCACCGCCAGGCGCTGCTGTCGCGGATCGCGGGTGCAGCGTAGGTCCCCTAGATTGCGGCCATGGGCGGGGTCCGGTCGGTGGGGGTCGTGGGCGGCCACGGCAAGACCGGACGTGCGGTCGCCGGTGCGCTGGCCACGCACGGCGTCGAGCACCTGGCGCTCGGTCGCGACGACTGGGACACCCTCGCCGAGATGCTGGCCGGCTGTAGCGCGGTCTACCTGATCGCGCCGAACCTCCACCCGGACGAGCCGGCGTACGTCGGATCGGTGCTGGCGGCCTGCGGTGCGGCCGGCGTCGAGCGCGTGGTCTACCACTCCGTCGCCTCGCCGTACGTGCCGGCGATGCCGCACCACCTCGGCAAGGCGCAGAGCGAGGACGCGGTCCGGCGGTCAGGGCTGGCATGGACGATCCTGCAGCCGGGTCCCTACCTGCAGAACCTCGACCTCTCGGGCCCGGTCCGGGTGCCCTACGACGTGGCGGCGCCGTTCGGGTTCCTCGACCTGGCGGACCTCGGTGCCGCTGCGGCGACCGTGCTCAGCGAGGACGGCCACGAGGGGGCGACGTACGAGCTGGCGACGAGGCTCACCACGACCGCCGGGGTCGCCGCCGAGGCTGGCGTCGCCGCCGAGCGGATCGGCTGGGTGCCGCCCCCTGGGCTCGACGACAGGGAGCGGACCTGGCTGGCCGCGATGTTCGACTACTACGACCGCCACGGGCTCCCGGTGGGAACCCTGCCGCTGCGAGCCCTGCTCGGCAGGGCCTGAGGTTCGCCGCGTGCCCAACACGGCCGCGCCCAAGACAGCCACGCGCTGTCGACTTTGGTGCGTCAGATGGCTGGCTTCGGGGGCCTGAGCGGTGCTTCTCGCGCATCGAACGCCGAAACCCCCGGCCGGCCGGGGATTCCGGCCCGGCCCTTAGGCTCGCTTCGTGCTCACCGTCATCACCGGCGGCACCCGTGGGATCGGCGTCGCCACCGCCCACCGGCTCGCGGCCGACGGGCACGACCTCGTGCTCTGCTACCGCGCCGACGCGGATGCCGCGGACGCCGCCGCGCGCTCCGTCCGCGAGCACGGGCGCCAGGTCCACCTCGTGGCGGCCGACGTCAGCACGGACCAAGGCGTGGCGCTGCTCTTCGAACGCGCCGCCGAGCTCGGCACGCTGACCGGCCTGGTCAACAACGCCGGGGCGACCCTCCGCATCGGCCGGCTCGCCGATGCCCCGGTCGAGGTGGTGCGGCGCACGATCGACCTCAACCTCACCGCCGCGGTCCTGTGCGCCCGCGCTGCCGTGCGCCTGATGAGCCCCACCCACGGCGGGGCGGGCGGAGTGATCGTCAACGTCTCGTCGGGTGCGGCCACGCTGGGGGCGCCCGACGAGTACGTGCAGTACGCCGCCGCCAAGGCCGGCCTCGACACCCTCACCCAGGGCCTCGCGATCGAGGTGGCCGACGAGGGGATCCGGGTGGTCGGGGTGGCGCCAGGCATCGTCGAGACGACCATCCACGAGGACGCCGGCGAGCCGGACCGGGTCGAGCGGGTCGGTCCCCTCGTGCCGATCGGCCGCGCCGGGCGACCCGATGAGGTGGCGGCCGCGATCGGGTGGCTGATGAGCGACCAGGCGTCCTACGTCACTGGCACGACGCTGAGAGTGGCCGGAGGCCGGTGATGGACGTCCGTACGGCGCGCCCCGGAGACCACGCGCGGATCGCGGAGGTCGTGTCGCGCGCGTTCGGCGACGAGGGCGCGGTCGTCGCGGCGCTGGTCGCCGACCTCCGCGCCAGCAGCCACGTGCGGGCCGAGCTCGTCGTCGACGTGGGTGAGGGGGTCGTCGGCCACGTGATGCTGAGCCGGAGCTGGGTCGACGCCCGACCCGCGCTCGTCGAGGTCCTGGTCCTCAGCCCGCTGTCGGTGCTCCCGGAGCGGCAGGGCCAGGGCCTCGGTGGTGCTCTCCTGGCGGCAGCGGTGGAGGCGGCGGGATCCCTCGGGGCGCCCGCGCTGTTCCTCGAGGGCGACCCCGGCTTCTACTCGACGCGCGGCTTCGAGCCGGCCACGCCGAGAGGCTTCGTGCGCCCCTCGCCGCGCATCCCCGAGCCGGCCTTCCAGGTCCGGCTGCTGGACGGCCACGCGGAGTGGATGACCGGGCCGCTGGTCTACTGCGACCCCTTCTGGGTGCGCGACTGCGTCGGGCTCCGCGACCCGGTCCTGGCCCGCCTCGAGGCCGACGACTGACCCGGCCGGTCAGCCCTGGGCGAGCGGACTGCCCGCCGAGACGAACGGGCGCGCGGGACGCGGACAGCCCTGGACGAACGCCTGCCGGCGCTCGGCAAGGCCCTGGACCCACTCGCCGTACTCGCCCTGCAGGGCCGCGTGCCGGATCACGACCATCGCGCGGCGCTGCTGGCGCAGGGGCAGGGCCAGCGCGGCCCGCACGTCGGCCTTCAGCTCCTCGGGGAACTCCTGCCAGAGCTCGATCCGGCGCTCCTTGACCCGCTGGGCCCACTCCTGCACCTGCTCGCCGTAGCCGCCCGCGAGCGCGTCGCGGCGGATCTCCCGCAGGTCGGCGCGGCGCTCGCGGAGCGGTTGGCGGACCGCCGCGCGGATGTCCTCCTGGAGCTGGTCGGGGAACGCGGCCCAGAGCCGTTCACAGGCGGTCGGCTCGTCGTCAGCGGCCTGGCCCGCTGCTGCCGTCGCAGGTGAGGCAACGAGCGTGGCGCAGAGCAGGACGACGGGGGCGGCGAGTCCGGCGATCATGGTGGTGAGAGGCTTCATGGCTGGCTCCTGGAGGTGTGCGGATGCGACGGACCTCACGGTGTCCGGTCCGGGTGACCACGTCGTCAGACAGATGTTCGGGTTCGGTAAGGCGAGCCGCGCCCCACGGCACGGAGAACTCCACCACGACTAGCGTTTCCTCGTGACCGAGGGGCCGGAGGCGGGCATCGGGCTGGTGCTCGTGGTCGAGGACGAGCCCGCCATCGCCGACGTCCAGCGCCGGGCTCTGCGCCAAGCCGGCTTCGGGGTCCACATCGAGAGCAGCGGGTCGGCCGGCCTGGCCGCCGTACGGCGCCTCCGGCCGGTGCTCGTCGTGCTCGACGTCGGCCTTCCCGACCTCGACGGCGTGGAGCTGTGCCGCCGTCTGCGCGACGAGGGCGACTGGACCCCGGTGCTCTTCGTCACCGCTCGCGACGACGAGGTGGACCGGATCGTCGGGCTGGAGATCGGGGGTGACGACTACCTGACCAAGCCGTTCTCGCCCCGGGAGATGGTGGCCAGGATCAGGGCCGTGCTGCGTCGCTCCCTCGAGGCGGCGTCCGACGAGGTGCTGGTGGCCGGCGGGGTCCGCCTCGACCCGGGGCGGCGTGTGGTCACGGTGGACGACGAGCCGGTCGCCCTGACCCTGACGGAGTTCAACCTGCTAGCGGCCCTCCTGCGCACGCGCGGGCGCGTGCTGGGACGCGCCGAGCTGCTGGCCCAGGCGTGGGGTCAGGCCGACTACGGCGCGAGTCGCACCGTGGACGTGCACGTCGCCCAGCTCCGGGCCAAGCTGGGCGACTCGTGCCCGATCGAGACCGTCCGCGGAGTGGGCTACCGGGTGGCGACGTGAGCCAGGCGTCACGGCGGCCCGGCATCCGGACGCTGCTGGTGGCCGCCACGGTCGGGGTCGCCGTTCTCGCGCTGTTGATCGCCGCCGTGCTCACGGCCCCGCTCGTGCGGGCCGCGGCCGAGGGGTCGGCTCGCGAGTCCCTGGCTCGGGAGGCGGACCTCCTCGCCCGCCTGCCCGTGGCGGAGCGACTCACTGCCGGTGGCGCGCCGGTCCGGACGGCCGTCACGCGGCGAGGCATCGCGCTGGGTGTGGTGGAGCCGGACGGCACCGCCACAGGGTCGGCTCTCGCGCTGTCGCCGACCCAGCGGGCGGAGCTGGTCGCGGGCCGCCCTGTCTCGGGTGAGGGAGTCCTCGCGGGTGAGACGGTCCTGCTCGAGGCCCGCCCGCTCGACAACGGTGCCGCGATCGTGCTGGCCAGTGCCGCCGCCGACGTCGACGCCGCGGTCGCCCTCCAACGACGCCGGCTCCTGCTGGCCCTCGCGCTCGGACTGGGGGTGGCCGTGGTGGCGGGCGTGTTGGTCGCGCGACGACTCGGCCGTCCTTTGGCCGCCGTGGCGGACACGGCCCGACGTCTCACGGCCGGGGAGCGGGGTGTCGGCTCGTCCGAGCCCGGTCCGGGCGGCTTGCACGGCCCGCGCGAGGTGGCCGAGGTCGCCGAGGCGCTTCACCAGCTCGACGACAGGCTGACGACCAGTGAAGAGCGTCAGCGCCACTTCCTGCTGTCGGTCTCCCACGAGCTGCGCACCCCGCTGACGGCGATCCGTGGCTACGCCGAGGCCCTGGCGGACGGGGCCGTCGGGCAGGACGAGCTGCCGGACGTCGGGGCCACGCTGGTGCGCGAGTCGCTGCGCCTGGAGCGGTACGTCGCCGACCTGCTGGCCCTGGCCCGCCTCGAGGCCGACGACTTCACCGTGTCGATGAGCGAGGTCGACCTCGGCGCCCTGGTCGCGGAGGCGGCACGGGACTGGGCCGGCCGGATCGCCCGGGCCGGCCTGACACTCGCCGTGGAAACGCCGGACCCCGGGCTCCTGGTGAGGACCGATGCCGCGCGGGTGCGTCAGGTGCTCGACATCCTGACCGACAACGCCGTGCGGGTCTGCCCGGCCGGGGCAGGGGTGGCCTGGACGGTCCGTCGTACGCCATCGTGGGCGCGGCTCGAGGTCCGCGACTCCGGCCCCGGGCTGTCGGAGTCCGATGCCGCCCAGGCCTTCGAGCCGGGAGTGCTCCGGGACCGCTACGCGTCCAGCCGCCCCGTCGGGCACGGGCTGGGGCTGGCCATCGCGCACGGACTCGTGACCCGGTTGGGCGGAAGCATCAGGGTGACCCGCGCGCCCGAGGGCGGGGCGGCGTTCGAGGTCGACCTGCCCTCGGGCTGACAGGGTGGGGGCTCGCGCTCCCCACGCTTCGGCAAGGGTTGCCAGCAGGATTCCCGCACGTTGTCCGAATGTGTCGGTGTGGGCTGTGGCCCCGCTCACTAGGTTCGTCGCCATGAGGGTTCTCCTGGCGCTGGGCGGCAACGCCATGACCAATGCCGAGGGCCGGGCGCGACCGGAGGACCAGATCGCGGCCGCCGAGGTCGCGATGGCGGCCGTCGGCGCGCTGCTCGAGACCGGTGCGGAGGTCGTGGTCACCCACGGCAACGGCCCGCAGGTCGGCAACCTGCTGGTCAAGAACGAGTTGGCCGCCGCCGTGGTGCCGCCGGTCCCGCTGGACTGGTGCGGCGCGCAGACCCAGGCGACGCTCGGGTTCGTCCTCATGGACGCGCTCGACGCGGAGGTCGCGCGGCGGGGGATCGTACGGCGCTCCGCGGCGCTGGTCACGCGCGCCCTGGTCGACCTCCACGACCCCGGCTTCACCCGTCCCACCAAGCCGATCGGGCGGTTCCTGCCGGCCGAGGAGGCCGCCCTGCTGGTCGAGCACGGCGAGACGTGGGAGGACCGCGGCGAGAAGGGCTGGCGGCGCGTGGTCGCCTCCCCCGAGCCGCTCGAGATCCTGGACGCCCCCGCTGTCCTGGCCCTGGTCGACGCGGGCTTCGTGGTGATCGCTAACGGTGGCGGCGGCATCCCCGTCGTCCGCGAGTCGGACGGTTCGCTGCGCGGGGTCGAGGCCGTCATCGACAAGGACCTCGGCGCAGCCTTGCTCGGTGGCGCGCTCGAGGCCGACGTCCTCGTGATCGCCACCGACGTGCCGCACGCCGTCCTGCACTACGGCACGCCTGACGCCGAGGACCTAGGGGAGGTGCCGGTGTCCCGGATGGAGGGGTACCTCGCGGAGGGCCACTTCGCGAGCGGCTCCATGGGTCCGAAGGTCGAGGCGGCCTGCCGCTTCGTGCGCGCCAATCGCCGCCCCGCCGTCATCACCGACCTGGACAGCATCGTCGACGCGGTCGCCGGCCGTGCCGGCACCGTCGTACAGCCTGATTGACCACCGCCGGTGGTCGAGCCCCCGTCGCGATCACCCCCCACGAAAGGAACGCAGATGCCCAGCGCCATCGAGGTCCGCAAGGTCCCGATCCACTCCGTCGCCGACGCCTCGGAGCTGACCAAGCTCATCGCCGACGGCGTCATGGACGCCAACCGCGTGATCGCCATCATCGGCAAGACCGAGGGCAACGGAGGTGTCAACGACTACACCCGGATCATCGCCGACCGGGCGTTCCGCGAGGCCCTCGTCGCCGCGGGTGCGCCGGCCGAGCAGGTCAAGGAGATCCCCATCGTGTGGTCGGGCGGCACCGACGGGGTGATCAGCCCGCATGCCACGATCTTCGCCACGACGGACGCAGAGCCCAGCGACGAACCGCGTCTCACGGTCGGCTTCGCGATGAGCGAGCAGCTGCTGCCCGAGGACATCGGCCGCACGGCGATGATCACCAAGGTCGCGGACGCGGTGAAGGTCGCGATGGAGCGCGCCGGCATCACCGACCCCGCCGACGTGCACTACGTGCAGACCAAGACCCCGCTGCTCACCATCCACACGATCCGGGACGCCAAGTCGCGCGGCAAGACCGTGTGGACCGAGGAGACCCATCTGTCGATGGACCTCTCCAACGGCTGTACGGCGCTCGGCATCGCCGTCGCCCTCGGCGAGATCGAGATGCCCTCCGACGAGGACGTCATGCACGACCGCTCGCTGTACTCCTCCGTGGCCTCCTGCTCCTCCGGGGTCGAGCTCGACCAGGCGCAGGTGGTCGTCGTCGGGAACGCCACCGGGGTGGGTGGCCGCTACCGCATCGGACACTCCGTGATGAACGACGCCCTCGACCAGGATGGCATCTGGAACGCGATCCGCGACGCCGGCCTCGACCTCCCCGATCGGCCGCACTTCTCCGACCTCGACGGACGGCTCGTGAACGTCTTCCTCAAGTGCGAGGCGTCGGCCGACGGTCAGGTGCGCGGACGGCGCAACGCGATGCTCGACGACTCCGACGTGCACTGGCACCGCCAGATCAAGTCCTGCGTCGGCGGCGTCACCGCCGCCGTCACGGGCGACCCTGCGGTGTTCGTGTCGGTGTCGGCCGCCCACCAGGGCCCGGACGGCGGCGGCCCGGTCGCCGCCATCGTCGACCTCGGCGCCTGACTCTGGCGCGAGCGTTGCCGCTCCCTGCCTCTTGAGGCGAGTGCGACCGGTTCCGACGCTGGGTCAACTGTCGAGCCAGGCACGAATCGCGTCGCCGTGCTCGTCGAGCAGCGGGGGCGGGAGATGGCTGGCGCGACCCCCGGAGAACGGGTTGTCGTCGAGGCGCAGGGGTGAGCCCGGCAGCGTGATCCGCCCGAACGCCGGGTGGTCGACGTCGAGCAGCAGGTGCTGGGACCGGGTCTGCTCCCAGGTGTAGACGTCGTCGAGCGAGCGCACCTTCCCGGCGGGGATGCCCGCGTCCAGCAGCAGGTCGAGCCAGTGCTCGGCCGGCGCGGTCGCGAAGATCCCCTCGATCGCCGCCACCAGCTCGTCGCGGTGCGCGACCCGGTCGCCGTTGATCGCGAACCGTGCGTCGTCCGCATCCAGGCCGACGGCCGGCGCGAACTTCTGCCACAGCCCCTCGCTGCCGACAGCCACCTGGACAGGTGAGGTCGCCGTCGCGAACATCCCGTACGGCACGATGGCCGGGTGGTGCGAACCGCTTACCCCCGGCACCTCCCCGGCGATCGTCCAGCGCGTCCCCTGGAACGCGTGCACCCCGACGACCCCCGCCAGCAGCGACGTGCGGACGACGCGACCCCGGCCGGTCCGCTCGCGCTCGTGCAGCGCCGCCAGCACGCCGTACGCCAGGTTCATGCCGGCCAGCAGGTCGGCGATCGGCACGCCCACCTTGGTCGGCTCGGAGACGCCGGTCAGGCTCATCAGGCCGCCCTCGCCCTGCGCGATCTGGTCGTAGCCCGCGCGCCCGGCCTCCGGGCCGTCGTGGCCGAAGCCGCTGATCGACCCGACGACCAGTCTCGGGTTGAGCTCGTGCAGCCGCGCCACGGGGAAGCCGAGCCGGTCAAGCACCCCTGTGCGGAAGTTCTCGAGCAGCACGTCCGAGCGACGGACCAGCTGCTCCAGCACCGCGCGGTCGTCGTCGGCCTTGAGATCGAGGACGATCGACTCCTTGTTGCGGTTCGCGCTCATGAAGTACGTCGAGTCGCGCGGCCCGTCCGCGGCCCCCGGACCGGCCCACGGTGGCCCCCAGGCCCGGGTGTCGTCGCCGGCCGCCGACTCCACCTTGATCACCCGCGCACCCAGGTCGCCCAGCATCATGGCCGCCTGGGGCCCGGCCAGGGCCCGCGTCAGGTCGAGGACCACCAAGTCGCCCAGCGGCGCGTCGTTCGGCTCCATGGCGAGCAACCTAGTCGCCGTGGGTGCGGGTGAGATTCGGTCAGAAGCGCCAAGATTCTGCCCCGCCTTTCTGTGGTGAGCGACCAAAGGCGAGGGTCGGCGTCCGTGTCGGACCCTCATGATTGGCTGAGCGACATGTCCACCCAGCAGCCGACCTACCGCCTGGTTCCGCCGGGCGTGCCGGCGCGTGCGCCCGTGCTCGATGCGGACCAGCAGCGCGTGGTCGACCACGAGGGCGGGCCGTTGCTGGTGCTGGCCGGGCCCGGCACGGGCAAGACGACGACGCTGGTCGAGGCGGTGGTCGACCGCATCGAGCGACGCGGCGTCGATCCGGCTCACGTGCTCGCCCTGACGTTCTCCCGCAAGGCGGCCGAGCAGCTGCGCGACCGGGTCACGGCGCGTCTGGGTCGCACCACCGGTTCGGCGCTGTGCTCCACGATCCACTCCTTTGCCTACGGCCTGATCCGCCGCTACGCCCCGCGCGACCTCTACCGCGCCCCCTTGCGGCTCCTGTCCGCGCCTGAGCAGGACGTCGTCCTGCGCGAGCTGCTCCGGCCCCATCCCGAGTCGGTGCCGTGGCCGCCCGAGCTGCGGCGCGCGTTGGAGACGCGGGGGTTCGCCCGCGAGGTCCAGATGGTGCTCTCCCGGGCTCGCGAGCAGGGTCTCGACGGCGCGGCGCTGGCCGCCCTGGGTGAGCGGGCGCAGCAGCCGGCGTACGTCGCCGCAGGGCGTTTCCTCGACCGCTACCTCGACATCCTCGACGACCAGAGCGCCACCGACTACGCCGACCTGATCCGCCGCGCCGCGATCGAGGCCACCGCCCACCGCGACGAGCTGCGCCGGCAGTTCCGCCACGTGTTCGTCGACGAGTACCAGGACACCGACCCCGGGCAGGTGGCGCTGCTGGGCGCTCTCGCCGGAGACGGCCGCGACCTGGTCGTCGTCGGCGACCCGCACCAGTCGATCTACGCGTTTCGAGGAGCCGAGGTGCGCGGCATCCTGGACTTCCCGACCGAGTTCCCCCGGGCCGACGGCACCCCCGCGCCGGTGATCTCGCTGCGGACGACGCGTCGCTTCGGCCCGCGGCTCCTCACGGCCACGCAGCGGGTGGCCGGCCGGATCGGACTGCCTGGCGCGATCGACCCGGCGGCGCGCCAGGCCTTCCTCAGTCCCGTGGCCGAGCCGGAGTCCCAGGACGACGGCCTGGTGCGGGTGCTGACCTTCGACACCGAGAGGGCCGAGGCCGAGCATCTCGCCGACCTCCTCCGCCGGGCGCATCTCGAGGACGGCCTCGCCTGGGACCGGATGGCCGTCCTGGTGCGGTCCGGCCGCGGCAGCATCCCGCCCGTACGCCGGGCCCTCGCCGCCGCGGGGGTGCCGGTCGAGGTGGCGCGCGACGATCTCCCCCTGGTCCAGGACCCCTCGGTGCTCCCCCTGCTCGACGCCCTGCGGGCCGCGGTCAACCTCGACAACCACGACGAGGACTCCACCGAGTTCGTCGACCACGCGCGAGCCGAGTCCCTCCTGCTCGGTCCGCTCGGCGGCCTCGACGCCGGAGACCTGCGTCGGCTGTCCCGGCTCCTCCGCGCCCGCGAGAAGGACGCCGCCCATGCCGAGGGCAGGCTCCCCGCGACCTCGCGCGAGCTGGTCCGCCGGGCGGTGGTGGACGACGGGTTCCTCGACGACCTGGGCGGTGCCGAGACTCGCGCCGCGCAGGCGCTCCACCTGCTGCTGCGCCGCACGTCCGACGCGCTCGAGGGCGGCGGCACGGCCGAGGACGCGCTCTGGGGGCTCTGGTCGGGCACCGACTGGCCCGGGCGGCTGCGCCGAGCGGTCGACGCCGGCGGCGGGGCGGCGCGGCGGGCGCATCGCGACCTCGACTCGATCGTCGCGCTCTTCGACGTCGCCGCCCGCGAGGCCGAGAAGCGCGACGTCGCAGCGGTGTCGGGGGCGTCCGGTGTGCGCGACTTCCTGGCCCGGCTCGTGGCCCAGCAGATCCCTGCCGACACGTTGGCCGAGCAGGGGGTCCGCGGGGCGGCCGTGCGGCTGCTCACCGCCCATCGCTCCAAGGGCCTGGAGTGGGACCTCGTCGTGGTCGCGCACGTCCAGCAGGACGGCTGGCCCGACCTCCGGCGCCGCTCGACCATGCTCCAAGCCGACCGCATCGGGCGGGGGGAGCTGGTCGAGCCGACCTCGACCCGACAGCTGCTCCAGGAGGAGCGCCGGCTGTTCTACGTCGCGTGCACGCGAGCCCGCTCGCGGCTGGTCGTGACCGCCGTCGCCTCCGCAGAGGACGACGGGGAGCAGCCCTCGCGGTTCCTCGCCGAGCTCGGCGTGCCGGTCGAGCCCGTCGTGGGCCGTCCACCGCGGCCGTTGTCACTGGCCGGTCTGGTCGCCGAGCTCCGCCGCACGGTGGCCCACCCCGAGACCTCCCGGCCGTTGCGCCAGGCCGCCGCCCGGCGCCTGGCCCGGCTGGCGCGTGAGTCCGTCGGCGAGCGACCGCTGGTGCCGTCCGCCGACCCCTCCTTCTGGTGGGGCACCCGGTCGGCGACCCGGTCGGTGCAACCCCTGCGCGATCCCGCCCAGCCGCTCGGCGTCTCGGCGACGATGCTCGAGCACGTGCTGACCTGCCCCACCCAGTGGTTCCTGATGACCGAGGCGGGGGGCGCCACCGCCGCACACCAGTCGGCCAACATCGGGCAGCTCGTCCACGCTCTCGCCCAGCGGGTGGCGACCGGCGAGACGGCACCCGATCTCGACGTGCTGATGGCGCACGTCGACGAGGTCTGGGGCCGGCTGCACTTCCGCACCCCCTGGTCGGCGCAGCGTGAGCACGACCGCATGCGGCTGGCGCTCGAGCGGTTCCTCGACTGGCACCAGCACAACCCGCGGCGCCTCGTGGGAACCGAGGCCGAGTTCGGCACCGAGGTCGTCCTCGACAGTGGCGAGACCGTGCGGCTCCGCGGCTACGCCGACCGCGTCGAGCTCGACGCCGACGGCCGCGTCATCGTGGTCGACCTCAAGACCACCAAATACCGTCCCACCGGCCCCGAGGTCGCTCGCCACATCCAGCTCGGCGTTTACCAGTACGCCGTCGACCACGGCGCGGTGGACCCGCTCGTGCCCGGCGAAGAGCCCGCAGAGTCGGGCGGCGCCGAGCTCGTGCAGTTGGGGCTGCCCGACGGCGACTCTGCCCTCGTGCAGCAGCAGCCGGCGTACGCCGACGACGGGCCGGAGCGCACCCTGCTGCGCGAGCAGCTCGACCGCGCGGCCACCCTGGTGCGCGCCGAGAGCTTCCCGGCCATCGCCGGGGAGCACTGCCGCGACTGCGACTTCGTGCCGCTCTGCCCGATCAAGGGCGCGGGCTGGGTGACGGCCCGATGACCGTCGCCGCGCCCGTGGAGCTCGGCACGCCCGAGCAGCTCGCCGCCCTGATGGGCTGGGACTTCGCACCCAGCGCCGAGCAATGGGCGGCGATCCGGGCTCCGCTCGCGCCCGCCGTGGTGGTCGCCGGGGCGGGCTCGGGCAAGACCACGCTGATGGCGGCCCGGGTCGTCTATCTCGTCGCCAGCGGCCAGGTGCGACCCGACGAGGTGCTGGGGCTGACGTTCACCACCAAGGCCGCGAGCTCGTTGCGGGCCAAGATCCGCGAGGCGCTGCTCGCGGCCGGACTGCTCGACAGTGCCGCCGGCGAGACCGATGACGACGTCGAGGCCGACGTCCTCGAGCCGACCGTGGCGACCTACAACGCCTACGCCGCGGGCCTGCTCACCGACCACGGGTTGCGGATCGGGCACGAGCCCGACACCCGGGTCCTCACCGACGCGTCCCGCTACCAACTGGGCGCACGCGTGGTCGAGCGGCACGGCGCCGAGGTGCGCTTCCTGACCGACCACCCGCCCACGGCGATCCAGAACCTCCTCGCCCTCGACGCCGCCATGAGCGAGCACCTCGTCTCCCCCGAGGAGGTGCTGGCGTTCGACGCGGAGGCCGAGCGCGGGTTCCTGCGGGCCGACGAGGCCGAGCGCGCGGGCAAGGCCCGCAAGACCTACCTGGAGGCCATCGCCAAGGCCGTCAACGTCCTCGAGCGCCGCCGAGAGCTGATGGGTCTGGTCCTCGGCTACCGACGCCTCAAGGCCGACCTCGGCCTGATGGACTTCTCCGACCAGATCGAGCTCGGCGCCCGGCTCGCGGTCGAGCAGCCCGAGGTCGGCGCGCTCGAGCGGGAGCGCTTCAAGGTCGTGCTGCTCGATGAATACCAGGACACCTCCGTCGCCCAGGCGACGATGCTCTCGCGCCTGTTCTCCGGGCCCGACGCCGTGCACGGTCGAGGACACCCCGTCACGGCCGTCGGCGATCCCAACCAGGCGATCTACGGCTGGCGAGGCGCCTCGGTGTCCAACATCCTCCGCTTCACCGAGACGTTCCCGGCGGCCTCGGGCGGGGTCGCCACCTATCCGCTGACCGTCAACCGGCGCTCTGACCGGCGCATCCTCGACGTCGCGAACCGCCTCGCCGAGCCGCTGTACGCCGCCTACGCGGGCCGGGTGGTCCGCCTCGCGCCGCGCCCCGACGCACCCGACGGCGAGGTGTCGGTGCGGGTGCTGGAGACCCAGGCCCACGAGCTCGCGTGGCTCGGCGACGCGGTCCACGCCGCCCACGAGTCCGGCACGCCCTGGTCCGGCATCGGGGTGCTGACCCGCGACAACGCGCATGCGGCCGAGGTCTTCGACGCCCTGTCGGCGCGCCAGGTGCCTGTTGAGATCGTCGGGCTCTCGGGGCTGGTCCGGCTGCCCGAGGTGGCCGAGGTCGTGGCCACGCTGCACCTGCTCCACGACGTGACGGCCAACGCCGCGCTGCTGACCCTGCTCACCGGCCCGCGGTGGGTCATCGGTCCGCGCGACCTGAGCCTGCTGGGGCGGCGTGCTTCCGCGCTGGCGGGCCAGCGCCCTCGCGAGGCGGCCACGCTGGCCGACCAGCTGATCGGGATCGCGGACGGCATCGACCCCGCCGAGATCGCGGCGCTCGGTGACGCCTTGGAGTCGCCGGGCGACCTGCCCTACTCGCCCGAGGCGCGCGACCGCTTCCGACTGCTCTCGGCCGAGCTGCGGATGCTGCGGTCGACGGTCGGCGAGCCACTCCTCGACATCGTCCGCCGCATCGTCGACACCTCGGGGGTCGACGTCGAGCTCGCCTCGGCGGTCTCGCCGGCAGCAGCGGCCCGACGCGACAACCTCGACCTGTTCCTCAAGGCGGTCGCCGAGTTCCAGGCGGTCGACGGCGACGTGTCGCTCGCGGCACTCCTGGCCTACCTCACCGCCGAGGACGACCAGGGCAACGGCCTCGACCTGGCGACGCCGACCGCCGCCGACTCGGTCAAGCTGCTCACCGTCCACCGGGCCAAGGGCCTGGAGTGGGAGCACGTCTTCGTGGTGGGCGTGGGCGAGACGAGGTTCCCCTCCAACCGGTCGCGCACGCTGTGGACCTCCTCGCCGGCGGTCCTGCCGGCCCCGTTGCGCGGCGACGCTGGGGACCTGCCGCAGCTCGCCGGACACGACAAGGCCGCCCTCGACTCCTACCGCGCCGCCACGCGCGAGCACGACGCGGAGGAGGAGCTGCGACTGGGCTACGTCGCCTTCACCCGTGCCGCGCGACACCTCAGCGTCACCTCCTTCCTGTGGAGCCCCCGGTCGACGCCGTTCGGTCCGTCGAGCTACCAGACCCTGGTGCGCGACCAGCTCCTGGAGTGGGGCGACCAGGTCGACGGCTGGCTCGACAAGCCGGACCGGTCCGCGACGAACCCCTACGCCGCCGTCGACCCCTCCAGACCCTGGCCGGAGCCCGGTCCGGGACGGGAAGCCACCCTGCGTCTCGCCGCGGCCGCAATCGTCGGCGAGGTGGACCCGGACACGCCCGACGACGGGCTCGACGTGATCGACGCGGCCCGCGTCGCGGAGTGGGACGACGAGCTGGCCCGGCTGGTGACCGAGGCGCGCTCCGACCGCTCACGGGTCGTCGAGGTGCCGCTGCCGACGAGCCTGTCCGCCACGGCGATGTCCCGGTTGCGCGCCGACTCCGAGGGCTTCGCGCGCGAGCTGGCGCGCCCGATGCCGCGCCAGCCGTCGCCCGCGGCCCGCTTCGGCACCCGCTTCCACGCCTGGGTCGAGGCGAGGTTCGGCCAGCAGGACCTCTTCGACCCCGAGGAGCTGCCCGGGCAGGCCGACGCGGGCATCGAGTCCGACGCCGACCTGGCCGACCTGATCGCCACGTTCGAGCGCGGCCCGTTCGCCGACCGGGCGCCGCACGCCGTCGAGGCGCCGTTCGCCCTCGTGCTGGCCGGGCAGGTGGTGCGCGGGCGGATCGACGCCGTGTACGCCGCCGCCGAGGGCGACGACCACGACTTCCTGGTCGTGGACTGGAAGACCGGACGACGCGACGAGTCGGACGCGCTCCAGCTCGCGCTCTACCGGCTCGCGTGGGCCGAGCTGATGGGCGTCCCGGTGGAGCGGGTGCGGGCGGCGTTCTACTACGTGCGCAGCGGGCGGGTCGTCGAGCCCGACGACCTGGCCGAGCGTGCCGACCTGGAGGCCCTCGTCACCCGCGTGTGAGGCCGTCCGCGAGAGCGGCGGTCAGGGCGATCTCGACCATGTCGCCGAACGTCTGCTCCCGTTCCTGGGCGGTCGTCTCCTGGCCGAGCACGATGTGGTCGGAGACGGTGCAGATCGCCAGCGCACGACGGCCGTGGCGGGCGGCCAGGGTGTAGAGCGCGCTCGCCTCCATCTCGATCGCCAGCACGCCGTGCTCCACCATCCGCCGCATCAGCTCCGGCCTGCTGGAGTAGAACGAGTCACCGGAGAAGATCAGCCCGACGTGCGTGGCCGCGTCGCGGTCTCCCGCCTCAGCCGCCTCCACCGCCGCGCGCAGGAGGCCGAAGTCGGCCACGGGCGCGTAGTCAAGGCCCTCGAAGGTGATCCGGTTCATCGAGGAGTCCGTGCACGCACCGGACGCGATCACCAGGTCCCGCACGGCGACGCGCTCGGTGAGAGCCCCGCACGAGCCGACCCGCACGATGGTGCCCACGCCGTAGTCGGTGAACAGCTCGTTGACGTAGATCGCCATCGAGGGCTGCCCCATCCCGGAGCCTTGCACCGAGACCGGGTGGCCGCGCCAGGTGCCGGTGAACCCGAGCATCCCCCGCACCTCGGAGTAGCACGTGGGGTCCTCGAGGAACGTCTCGGCGATCCACTGGGCGCGCCGGGGGTCGCCCGGCAGCAGGACGACCGGGGCGATCTGTCCGGCCTCGGCTCCGATGTGGGTGCTCATGCTGAGCGCTCATGCGAGCTGTTCATGAGGGTGTTCATGCGCGTTAGCCTCGCATCTCGTGAGCTACCCGCACCTGGACCTCGCCGCAGGCGCCCACGACCGGGCCGGCGAGCGGCGGCACGACGACGCCTGGCTCGACGAGCGCTGGGCCGATCCCGCCTCGCGCGTGCTGCTGGTGGCCGGCAGCCGGATCCGCCCCGTCGACGGCGCCGTGCCCTGGGTCTCGCCGCAGGACGCGGCGTACGACGGCACTCGGGTGCTGCTCGGCGAGCGCGACGGCGTGGCGTGGTTCGCCTTGATGGTAGACCCGGCGGAGGCGCCGGGGGCCCGGGAGGAGTGGGTCGGCCTGCGCGCCCTGATGCCCCGGCTCGCCGGGAGCGACACGTCGGGGGGCGACCTCTCCGAGGCGCCGTTGCTCTTCCACGCGATCGGGATGGCGGAGTGGCTGTGGGCGACGCGCTTCTGTCCGCGCTGCGGCGGCTCCCTCGAGCCCCGGCACGCCGGGGCCGAGCTGGTGTGCACGCAGTGCGGGAAGGCGCAGTTCCCCCGCACCGATCCCGCCGTGATCATGGCGATCACCCACGGCGAGCCGGGCTCGGCCGACGAGGAGCTGCTGCTCGGCCGCCAGTCGGTCTGGCCGGTCGGGAGGTACTCGACCCTCGCCGGCTTCCTCGAGCCCGGGGAGACCCTGGAGGACGCCGTCCGCCGCGAGGTCGGCGAGGAGGTCGGCGTTCGCGTCGGCGAGGTCACCTACTTCGGCAACCAGCCGTGGCCGCTGCCCGCGTCGCTGATGCTGGGCTTCTTCGGCCACGCCGAGAGCCACGAGATCCAGGTGGACGGCCGCGAGATCGAGGACGCCCGGTGGTTCACCCGCGCGCAGATGCTGGAGGAGGCCACTGCGGGCTCCCTCGTGCTGCCCGGCGGGGTCTCGATCAGCCGCTCCCTCGTGGAGCACTGGTACGGCGCGCCGCTCCCCGGCAGCTGGTAGCCCTTTCGGTGGTCGAGCCGGCCGAGCCCCTGGGCGAGGCCGTGTCGAGACCCCGTTAGCGACGGCCGTCAGACCGCGAGGGCGGCCAGCTTCTCCTTGACCTGGGCCACCGAGGGGTTGGTCTGGGCGCTGCCGTCGGCGTAGACGAGGGTCGGCACCGTCTGGTTGCCGTGGTTGACCTGCTCGACGATCGTGGCGGCCTCGGGCTGCTGCTCGATGTCGACGATCTCGTAGCCGATGCCTTCGCGGTCGAGCTGGCTCTTGAGCCGGTGGCAGTAGCCGCACCAGGGCGTCGTGTACATCGTGAAGGTGCTCGTCGAGCTCATGGAGTTGGGTGTCCCCTCCGCCGTCTAGGGTGATCGTCGGGCCCGAGAGTAGCCGCCGACTGGAGGGCGGATCGGGTTCTGTCGAAGGCTCAACCACCGTCCACCTGGAGTTGTTCCGTGCCCGATGCCCGCACCGTGCTCGAGGCGCTCGACCCCGAGCAGCGCGAGGTCGCGGAGGCCCTGCGCGGACCGGTCCGGGTGCTGGCCGGTGCGGGCACGGGCAAGACGCGGGCGATCACCCACCGCATCGCGTACGGCGTCGCGAGCGGCGTCTACGCCCCCACCGAGGTGCTGGCGGTGACGTTCACGACGCGAGCCGCCGGCGAGCTGCGCAGCCGCCTGCGCTCGCTGGGCGCCGACGGCGTGCAGGCCCGCACGTTCCACTCCGCCGCCCTGCGTCAGCTGCGCTACTTCTGGCCGCTCGTCCACGGCACCGAGCTGCCCACGCTGACCGAGTCCAAGCTGGGCATGGTCGCCTCCGCGGCCTCGCGCCAGCGGGTGCAGGTCGACCAGTCGACGCTGCGCGACCTGGCCGCCGAGGTCGAGTGGGCCAAGGTGAGCAACGTCTCGCCCGACGACTACCCACGGCTGGCGTTCCGACGAGGCCGGTCGGTCAACGGTGTCGACGCCGAGACCGTCGGCCGCCTGTTCGCCGGCTACGAGGAGGTCAAGCGCTCCCAGTCCCGCATGGACATGGAGGACGTCCTGCTCCTCGCTGCCGGGCTGCTGGCCGACGAGGAGCGCGTGGCCGCCCAGGTGCGCCGCCAATACCGCTGGTTCGTCGTCGACGAGTTCCAGGACGTGTCTCCGCTGCAGTCGGCGCTGCTCGACCTGTGGCTGGGCGGGCGCGACGAGCTGTGCGTGGTGGGCGACCCCGCCCAGACGATCTACTCGTTCGCCGGGGCTGACGCGACCTACCTGCGCGACTTCCCGCGCCGCTTCCCCGGCACGACCTCCGTCGAGCTGGTCCGCAACTACCGGTCGACCCCCGAGGTGGTCGCCGCTGCCAACACCCTGCTGGTCGGCACTCCGAGTGCGGGGGTGCGGCTGGCGGCGCAGCGGCCGTCCGGTCCGCCGGTGAGGTTCACCGCCTACCCCGACGAGGTGGCCGAAGCCGAGGGGGTGGCCGACGCGGTCGGAGCCCTGCACGTCGACGGCACGCCGTACTCCGAGATGGCGGTGCTCTTCCGCGTGAACGCCCGGTCGGAGTCCTTCGAGGAGGCACTGGCCGAGCGCGGCATCCCCTACGTCGTGCGCGGGGCGGCGCGGTTCTTCGACCGCGCGGAGGTGCGCGAGGCAGTCACGCGACTACGCGGGGCCGCCCGTTCGGGCGCAGGGTCGGCCGGCGACGTCGTGGAGCCGGACGCCGACCTGGTCACGTCCGTCGGCGCCGTGCTCTCCGTGATGGGTTGGCTGCCCGAGGCACCGTCGGTGCGCGGCCAGGCGCGCGACCGGTGGGAGTCGCTGCAGTCGATCGTCGACCTCGCCGCCGACCTCGTGGCGCAGCAGCCCGCACCCGCGCCCGGCCTCGCCGAGTTCGTCGAGCTCCTCGACCGCCGGGCCGCCGAACAGCACGCGCCCTCCGGGGCCGGGGTCACCCTCGCCACCCTCCACGCGGCCAAGGGCCTGGAGTGGGACGTCGTGTTCGTCGTCGGCGTCAGCGAGGGCAGCCTCCCGATCACCTATGCCGAGTCGCCGACCGCCGTCGAGGAGGAGCGCCGCCTGCTGTACGTCGGGCTCACCCGCACTCGCCGCAGCCTGACCGTCAGCTGGGCGGCCGCCCGGCAGCCCGGGGGCCGGGGGAGTCGCCAGCCGTCGCGCTTCCTCGACGGGCTGCTGCCCTCGACGCTGCGCTCTCCCGCAGGGCCCGGGGGGCGAAGCCGCAAGGTGATCAGCTGTCGCGAATGCGGCCGGCCGCTGGCGACGCCAGCGGAGAAGAAGCGCGGTCGCTGCGCCGACTGCCCGGCGTCCTACGACGAGGAGCTCTTCGAGCAGCTCCGCGCCTGGCGCAGCACCCGGGCCGCCGAGGAGAGCGTGCCGGCGTATGTCGTCTTCACCGACGCCACGCTCCAGCTGATCGCCGAGCACAAGCCTCGCACCCCCGAGGCCCTGCTGCGCATCAACGGCATCGGCCGCGCGAAGCTGGACCGCTATGGGGAGGACGTTCTGGGCCTCGTCGGGTAACGGGACGGCAACAACTTCGCCGGATCTGGCGAAACTCTGCGAAAAGGGGCGAAAAGGAATTGATCCCGGTACCGGGGAGGGGTACGTTGCTGCACCGGAACAAGTCCACGCGCACCAGGACCCTGACAACGTCCGCGCCCGAGGCCCGAAGGAGGTGGCCACAGTGATCAAGACCCTCGCGATGACGCAGCAGATCCCGTCGTCCTTCGGCATGCCCGCCTACGGCCGCGCCCTCGGTGCCGCCGCCGGCGTTGTCGTGTGCCCCCAGGCGACCAGCACGGTCGTCCTCGGTGCCCACACGTCCGGCATGGGCCGCATCAAGGGCGACTTCCCGGGGACCACTGCCTGGAGACCACCGAGCTAGGTGACAGACCGACACTCGGCAGCCTCCAGGCCGCGGAACCCGAAAACCGGGATCCGCGGCCTTCGTGTTTCTTCGGGGCCGACCGGCTCCGGAAGACACGACCGACAACTTCGACCACCAGCGATCAGGTCAACGAAGGAGGTGAGAGACATGACCATCACTGTTCTCGACCGCAGGGATGGGACTGCCGAGGAACTGGACGCCAGGAACGCACCAGCGCACGATCTGGGCCTCAGCCAGCTCCACGACGCGGCCGACCAGGTGAACGACGAGCTGCTGCCGTGCCGAGTCAACGACTCGGACCTGTGGTTCGCCGAGTCGCCCGCGGACGTCGAGTTCGCCAAGACGCTGTGCCAGGCCTGCCCGGTGCGCGCCCTGTGCCTCGACGGAGCGCTGGAGCGGCGTGAGCCCTGGGGTGTCTGGGGAGGTGAGCTGTTCCTGCAGGGAGTGGTGATCCCCCGGAAGCGTCCGCGCGGCCGTCCGCGCAAGAACGAGGTGGCGGCCTGAGCCGGGCCGCCCGAGGCAACGAAGGAACCATCCACATCCATGAAGACCCACACGAACCGGAGTACTGAAATGAATCTCATGCACGAAGATCTCGCGCGCGCACAGATGTCCGCGCGCCTGGGAGAGGCGCGACAGCTGCGGCGCGGCAGCCAGTTGGCACGGGCCCGTCGCTTGAGCCGCAAGGCCGAGCTTGCTGCTCAGCAGGCGCGTCTGGCTCTCGCGCGAGCGCTCTGAGCGGACCTGCACGGGTCCGCGCCGAGCGGCGCGCAGTGAACCCACCAGCGATGACCTGATCGCGGGTGTACGGCCGAGGCCGGGTGCGTCACCACGTCGCACCCGGCCTCTGGCACGTCCGGCGAGCTGACCCGCACCACCCGCCGGTCGAGCTTGTCGAGACCTTCCTGTCTGGCGCGTAGGGTCGACCCCGTGAGGACCTGCGACTTCTGTGGCCGGCAGGCCGAGGATGACGCGGCGGCGCTGACCTGGACGACGGCGGTGGAGAACGGGCGGCAGCGCACGTTCTGCGAGACCTGCTCACGCGAGCACCTGCGGGCGATGGAGAGCAAGCTCGACTCCGAGTGGTGGTAGCCCCGACCCGGTCCCGGTGGGCGGGCTCAGCCCCAGCAGCAGCCGCAGTGCGGGTGGCGGGCCCAGAGCCTGCGTTCGACGCTCAGGCTGGTGTCGATAGTCAGCGTCGTCGACCAGGTGGCGGGCCGGTCGCCCTCGCTGTGTGCGATGACGTCCCGGACCGCGAGCGCCAGGCCGGCGTGGGCGAGCACAGGGTCGAAGGGGTCGGACTGCGGGGTCCGCAGCGAGCCCGGCCCGAGCTGCTCGAGCAGCAGGGACCGGCGCGGGTCCTCCTCGCCGAGGTGGGCGTCGACGCACCGCAGACAGGCGGTCGAGCCGGGTCGGACGAGGGGGCCGACCGCCACCCGGTCGGGCAGCAGGCTCAGGATCAGGTGGTCGCGGTCGTCTCGCACGAGGAGGTCGAGCTCGTGACGGGAGGGCTCGCCCATCGAGACGATCAGCGTGGGCGCGGCCGGGTCGGGATCCTGGGCGCGAGGACCGTCGCCAGGGCCACTGACGGCGAGCCCCGCGGCACGGAGCCAGTCGTGTGCGAGGGCGTGCCAGGGCTCCGGAGCGAGCAGGACGACTCGACGGCCGGTCCGGGACCGCAGTCGCTTGAGTGCCGGGGGCCCGTGGGCCGCGAACGCCGCCGCCACTCCCGCCCGGCTCGGGATCAGGGCATGCGCGGCGCCGAGGTCGGCGCGGTCGATGACGTGTCCGGCATCGGCCAGCCGCTGGAGTGCCAGCCCGGCCTCCGGGGTCACCGGCCCGAGGACCACCCCCTGCTCGAGGTCGCGCAGCAGCCGGCGTACGCCGGGAGTGTCGGCGATCTTGACGGCGAGCTCACCCAGGCCGACCTGCAAGTGCCTGTCGTCGCGGCGGAGCACGCGCAGCCCGGGGCGGAGCACGACCCCGGCAGCGAATTCCACCCCCGCAGCCTCGCAGTCCCGGCACCCGCTGCCCGGCGTTCCTCCACAGGGCGGGTTCGCATACACCGGACTACGCCGCGGGGGCAGGACACAGGGTGCAGACGCACCGCGGCGCCCGCCGACCGAGGTCGGGGGGCGCCGCGGGATGACGTCGAACGGGGCCTTCAGGCCTTGCCGAGGATCCGGTTGAGGTTGGTGCCGCACACCGGGCAGACGGCCTTGGCCATCTTGGTGCCCTTGTCGTTGACCTTGACCTCGCCCTCGGCCTCGCGCTTCTCCTTGCACTTCACGCAGTAGAACTCGCCGCTCCAGGTCTCCGCCATGACGGCCTCCTTGCCTATCTGATGTCCGGTCGTCGCGACGGGGGATTCGGGGAAGCCCGTCGAGAGCCTGGAGACGCTGCCCAGGCCGTAGTCGACCCTAGTCCACGCGCGGCGCAGCGTGGCGCAGGCGCCCCGACACGCCCGCAGGGGCCTCGGGGCGCTCACCACTAGCCTGCCGCCATGACCGACTCCCATCTGCGGCTCGAGCGTCCGTCGGAAGGCGTCGCGCTCCTCGTCCTGGACAACCCCGACCAGCGCAACGCGATGTCGGATGCGATGACCTCAGCGTGGACCGATGCGGTCCGTGACCTGGCGGGTGACCCCTCGGTGCGGGTCGTCGTGGTGACCGGCGCGGGCTCGGCCTTCTGCTCGGGCGGCAACACGGCCTGGATCGCCAGTGAGCCGGACGCGACCGTCGACGCGCTGCGGACCCGGATGCTGCCGTTCTACCGCGCCTGGCTCGCGATCCGCTCGCTCGAGGTCCCGACGATCGCCGCCGTCAACGGGCCGGCGATCGGCGCCGGGCTGTGCCTGGCCCTGGCGTGCGACGTCCGGTATGCCGCGTCGTCGGCCCGACTCAGCGCGCCGTTCGTGCGCCTCGGCATGCACGCCGGGATGGCCGCCACCTGGCTGCTTCCCGACGTGGTGGGGCCGGCCGCGGCCCGCGACCTGCTGCTCACCGGGCGCACAGTGGACGCGGAGGAGGCCCTGCGGCTCGGCCTGGTCTCCCGGGTGCTGCCCGACGAGACATTCGTCGAGGAGGTGCTCGCCACCGCGGCCGCCGTGGCGGCCACCGCGCCGATCGCCAGTCGGCTCACCAAGGCAGCCCTCGCCGGCGAGCGCCCGACCTCGATCGAGGCGAGCCTGCAGTGGGAGGCGCTCGCGCAGCCCGTCACCCTGGCCACGCGCGACCTGCAGGAGGGCGTGCGCGCAGCACGCGAGCGCCGGGCGCCCGTCTTCACCGGGGAATGACGCGGACGCGCAGCGGGCGACAGACAGAGGGGCTCCCGGACCGTCACGCGACGTTTGCCTTCCCCTTGCGAACGTCACGCTCCGACCCGGGAGCCCCATCTGCGGCCACGCTAGGTGGCGTCGAGCCGGAGGGTCAACGCGGCGAGCGGACCTCCTGTGGGCAACCTGTGGATGAGGCTGGGGATAACCGTGAGGACCCGGTGCAGGAGCGGTGGACAGGTAGCCTCGGGGCGGCACCGCCTGTGGACGACGGCCCAGGTGAGTCAGCCCGGCCGGCGCCGAACCAGGCTCTGACCAGCGCCGATGTCCACGCCGTCCCGTCCACCGCATGTGGAGAGCAGAAAGGTCGCGGATCGTGAGCGAGCAGGCGGCGTACGACGGCGGGCCGGTAGCCGCCCTGCGGCGGATCGCCTTCCTGATGGAACGGGTCCGCGAGGACACGAGGCGGGTGCAGGCGTTCCGCAACGCGGCGGCGGTGATCTTGCCGCTGCCGCCGGACGAGGTGGCGGCTCGCGTCGACGCCGGCACCCTGACCGACCTGGCCGGGATCGGCCCGAGCACAGCCGCCGTGATCACCGATGCGGTCAACGGCGTGCTTCCCGAGCGGCTGGCTCGCCTCGAGCGTGAGAGCGGGCCACTGGCGACTGGCGGGGAGGAGGTGCTGGCCCGGATCAGGGGCGACCTCCACTCCCACTCCGACTGGTCGGACGGGGGCTCGCCGATCGAGGAGATGGCCTTCACCGCCATCGAGCTCGGGCGCGAGTACCTCGTGCTGACCGACCACTCGCCGCGTCTCCGAGTGGCAAACGGCCTGAGCCCCGAGCGGCTGACCCGGCAGCTCGGGGTCGTCGACGCGGTCAACGACCACCTCGCCGGCACCGGCTTCACCCTGCTGAAGGGCATCGAGGTCGACATCCTCGACGACGGCAGCCTGGACCAGCGCGACGACCTGCTCGGGCGACTGGACGTCCGGGTCGCCAGCGTCCACTCCAAGCTGGCGATGGAGCGCGACGCGATGACGCGGCGGATGGTCGCGGCCGTCAGCAATCCGCGCACCAACGTCCTGGGCCACTGCACCGGTCGTCTGGTGACCGGTGGGCGGGGAGTGCGAGGACAGTCGCAGTTCGATGCCCGAGCCGTCTTCTCGGCGTGCGCCGAGCACGGCGTCGCGGTCGAGATCAACTCCCGCCCCGAGCGCCGTGACCCGCCCACCGTGCTCCTCGAGTTGGCGCGAGACCTCGGCTGCCTGTTCTCGATCGACAGCGACGCGCACGCCCCCGGGCAGCTCGACTTCCTCCAGTACGGCGCCGCGCGGGCCCAGGCCGCGGGCATCGACCCCGCCCGCATCGTGACCACCTGGCCGCGCGACCGGCTGCTGGCCTGGGCCGCGGGCGAGGGGTAGCGACCGTCCTCGGGGCTCCCCGTCGGGGAGGCCGACGGCTACCGTGAGTCCATGCCGTCGGATGCCGAGGTGGAGGTACGCCGGTCACGACGGCGCCGCCGTACGGTCTCGGCGTACCGCGACGGCGATCGCATCGTCGTGCTCGTCCCCGCCACCCTGACCCGCCGCCAGGAGGCGGAGTGGGTGGAGACGATGGTGGCCCGCATCGAGCGCTCCGAGCGGCGGCGGCGCCCGACGGACGGCGATCTGCTGTCCCGGGCCAACGCCCTCAGTGACGCCCATCTGGACGGCCTGGCCCGGCCCACGTCGGTGCGCTGGGTCGACAACCAGCGGTCCCGCTGGGGGTCGTGCACGCCGGGTGACCGCACCATCCGGCTCTCCTCGCGACTGCAGGGGATGCCCGCCTGGGTCATCGACTACGTGCTCGTCCACGAGCTCGCCCACCTGCTCGCGCCCGGCCACGACGCGACCTTCTGGGCCTGGGTCGACCGCTACCCGCAGGCCGAGAAGGCCAAGGGCTTCCTGATGGGCTGGTCGGCGGGGGCGCGGGTCGGCGATCCCTGCGCCGAGGTCGACTAGTCACTCTTGCGCGAGCGCGTCGGCTCTGCCGACCATCGCGCGAGCGCGTCGGCTCCGCCGCCCCGCTGCCGCGCTCGGCCGGTCGCCGCCGCCGCGCTGCCGCGCTCGGGTCTGCCGCCCCGCCGCCGGGATCCCCGGTCGGCCGGGTACGCCGCCCCTTTGGCGTCGTTGCAACGACGCCAAAGGGGGTGCAACCCCCTGCAAGGTCGGCCCCTGAACGAGGTTCGGCGCCGTCAGCAGAGCCGCTCGCGCGCCAGGCGGATCAGCGTGTGCATCTCCTCCTCGAGGTCGGGGAGGGCGCCGACCGGCCACCACCGTACGTCGAGTGACTCGGTGCTTGCGGCGTGTGCGGCGCCGTCGGGGGCGAGCGCCGCGAACCGCACGTCGAGGTGGTGCACCGTCCCGCGCGGATCGCAGAACCCGACCGCATGCTCGTCGAGGTGCACCGGCGCCGGGTCGAGCGCGAGGTCGATCAGCCCCGACTCCTCCCGCGCCTCGCGGAGCGCGGCGCCGGCCAGCGTCTGGTCCTCGGGCTCGCAGTGGCCGCCGAAGGCGAACCATCGCCCCGCCTTGGCATGGAGGTTCAGCAGCACCTCGTCGCCGCTGGGTGAGAGGACCAGGCAGCCCGCCGTGAGGTGGTCGGGGAAGCAGGCGCGCTCGAGCCCGTCCGGGTGGTCGGCGAGGTGGGCGACGAAGCGGGTCCCGAGGATCTCCTGCGCGGCTGTGGGCGCCACCCACCCCGCAAGCGCCGCGAGCGCGTCGTCGTGCAGGCTCACCCGGCGTTGTCGGAGGGGCCGGAGTCCTCGGATCCTTCGTGGCCGGACCGCTCGTGACCGGTGTCCTCGGGGAGGTCGGGACCGTCGACGCCCGAGTCGTCGCCCGACTCGTCGCCGTCGGGACCGGAGGGGTCGAGCCTCCCGTCGAGCATGGCCTGGAGGGCGGCGTCGAAGTCCTCCGCGCTCATCTCGTCCGGCGCCGAGGCGCCCTCCCGGAAGCCGAGCGGGTCGTCGAGGTCGGCGGCCGTCGGCAGCAGGGCCGGGCTCATCCAGACGCCGTCACGCGCCTCGGTGCCCTGGCGGGTGCGCAGCGAGCCCCACAGGGTCGAGGCGTCGCGGAGTCTCCGCGGCCGCAGCTCGAGGCCCACGAGCGCGGCGAAGGTCTCCTCGGCCGGGCCGCCCGCCGCGCGGCGGCGCCGTACGGCCTCCTGGAGCTTGCCGGCGTTGGGCATCCGCTCGTGGGTCGCCTGCCCGACCACCTCGTCGACCCACCCCTCGACCAGCGCGAGGGTCACCTCGAGGCGCTCGAGGGCGGCCTTCTGGGCAGGCGACTGTTGGGGCTCGAAGAGCCCGCCTTCCATCAGCTCGCGCATCGAGTCGAGGTTGGAGAGGTCCATGCTGCGCATCCGCTCCTCGAGGGAGCTCTGGATCGACGCGGTGTTGAGCTCGATGCCCTTCGCATAGTCGGTGACGGCGCCCAACAGGTGCTCGCGCAGCCAGGGGACGTGGGCGAACAGACGCTGGTGGGCGGCCTCGCGGAGCGCGAGGTAGAGGAGCACGTCGTCCTCGGGGACGTCGAGGCCCTCGGCGAACGTGGCGACGTTCGCGGGGACCAGCGCCGCCTTGCCCGGGGCGCCGAGCGGCAGCCCGACGTCGGAGGCGGTGAGCACCTCGCCGGCGAGGGCGCCCAGGCCGTTGCCGACCTGCGAGGCCAGCATCGCCCCGACCGCGCGGCCCAGGAAGCCGGCCAACGGGCCGGCCAGGCCCTGCGCCTCGGCGGGGAGCGCGTTGCCGACAGCACCCACCGACGACTGGGCGATCGGCTCCACGAGCCGCTTCCAGACGTCGATCGTGCCGACGACCCACTCGGCCCTGCTCCAGGCGTCGGTCGACTGGACGCCGGACGGGAACTGCGTCGTCTCGTCGAGCCAGAGGTCGGCCAGGCGTACGGCGTCGGCCACCTGGTCGTGCTGGCGCTGCGTGGTCGACGGGTCGGGCTCCTGCGCCACGGCGCGTCGGGCCATGTCGGTGGCGGCGGTCCAGTTCAGCGCGCCGTCGTGCGGCGCCATCATCGACTGGATCTGGCCGAAGAGCGCCGAGAGGTCGGGGAGACCCCCCGCACCAGGCCCTGCGCCGGCCCCCGTTGCGCCGCCGAAGAGCGCGCCCAGGTCGCCGGTGAAGAACTGCTCGAACGGGGTGCCCTTGAACGGGTTGAAGCCCTCATCGGGGCCGTCGCGACCGTCGTCGCCGGGCGTGTTGTCCATGGCTCCACGGTACGGGCAGAGTCCTAGGCTGTCGCGGCTCGTACGCCGGCCGCCTACGCTGGCGCAGGTGGACGTGCTGCGCCTGGTCGAGATCCGCGACAGTCCCCTCGACGTCGCCGAGGTGCTCGGCGCACTCGACGACCCGGGGTCGGGCGGCGTCACCGTCTTCGTGGGGCGGGTCCGCGACCACGACAGCGGCCAGGACGTGACGGGTCTGGAGTACTCCGCGCACCCGTCCGCGCTCGACCGGCTGCGGGACGTGTGCGCGCAGGTCGCCTCGACGTACGACGTGACGGCGCTCGCCGCCGTACACCGCACGGGCACGCTCGCGATCGGCGACGTCGCGGTCGTGTGCGCGACCGCGACCGGTCACCGGGGTGAGTCGTTCGAGGCGACCCGGGCGCTGATCGACAGCCTCAAGGCCGAGGTGCCGATCTGGAAGCACCAGTCGTTCGCCGACGGCACCGAGGAGTGGGTCGGCGCGCCGTAGCGCAGGTCGGGTCCGACGCTCCCTACCCTGGCAGCGTGGAGATCCTCCTGTGGCTGGTGCCTCCGGCCGTGGTCGCCCTCGTCGCGATGGCGTGGGTGTCGTGGCTGGGCCGCGACGGCCGACACGAGATCGACCGCGACGAGGCGGCGCGGCGCCTGGCGAAGGCGATGGAGAAGGAGCACCCCGCGGAGCGTCTCCCGCGCCCGACACCGCAGCCCGACCGCAGCACCGGAGTAGCCCTCCGGAGGCCGGCGGAGGAGCCCGGGACCCGTCGCGCGTCGTGACTTCCGCCGGGTGAGAGGCTTGCGCCCATGACCCAGCGGACCCAGGCAGGCGTGATCGCCCTGGTGCTGCTGGGCGCCATGATGGCGGTGATCATCTTCAAGCCGCTGCCCTTCGTCACCTACGAGCCGGGCGGGACCGTCGACGTGCTGGGGGAGACCGACGGCCAGGAGATCATCGAGGTCTCGGGGCGCCAGGCCTACCGCGACCCGGGTGAGCTGCGGATGACCACGGTGCTGGTCTCGTCGCCGGACGCGCGCAACGACCTGTTCACGCTGATGGCGAACTGGCTGAACCCGGACGACGCCACCTATCCCTTCGACGCGATCTACGCGCCCGACGAGACGGCCGAGCAGCGCCGCGAGGAGGGCCAGGTCGACATGGTGACCTCGCAGGACGCCGCGACCGCGGTCGCGCTCACCGAGCTGGGCTACGACTTCACCGAGGTTGTCGAGGTCACCTCGGTCACCCCGGACTCGCCGGCCGACGGCAAGCTGGAGGTGCGCGACAAGCTGCTCGAGGTCGGCGGGATCCCGATCACCTCGCCCGACGACGTCGCGACCGCGGTCAGCGAGGCCCCGGAGGGCGAGCCGATCAGGTTCAAGGTGCGGCGCGGCGGCAGCGACGGCAAGGTCGTCAGGGTCGACCTCACGCCGACGATGATCGACGGCCACCAGCGGGTCGGGATCCGGATCGGCACCGGCTACGAGTTCCCCTTCGACGTGACCGTGCACATCAGCCCCAACATCGGCGGGCCGAGTGCGGGCCTGATGTTCTCCCTCGGCATCTACGACACGCTCACGCCCGGCTCGCTCACCGGAGACCAGAGCGTGGCAGGCACCGGGACCATCGACGAGGACGGGAACGTCGGGCCGATCGGCGGCATCATGCAGAAGATCGTGGGCGCGCGGGACGACGGTGCGGAGCTCTTCCTCGTGCCTCCGGACAACTGCGACGAGGCGATCCAGGCCCGGCACGGCGACATGCGTTTGGTGCGGGCAGACACCATGCATGCAGCGGTGCAGGCGATCGAGACCTGGGTCGAGGACCCTGACGCCGACCTGCCCGCGTGCCCGACCTCCAGCGACCAGAAGGCCCCTGCATGACCACCACGCAGTCCGTCGAGCCGGCACCGGTCGACCCGGCGCTGGCCGCCGCCGTGGTCGAGATCGAGAGCCACCTTGCGGACGAAGGCTGGGACCAGCCCGCGCGGCTCTATGCCTTGGTGCCGACCGCGACCCTGCTCGCGCGCGAGCCCGGCCTCGCGCAGGCCCTCGGGCTCGAAGGTCACTCCGAGGGTGCGCTGACCCCGGTCGAGCAGGAGACGAGCAGTCTCGACGTCACCATGGAGGAGACCCTGGCGAGCATCGCCTGGCCCCCTGGGGTCACGGGGTGTGCGGCCGTCGTGGAGCGGCTGGTGCTGCCGCCCGAGGCGGAGTCCGCGCTCGACGCCGATCCCGGGGCCGCTGCGACCTTGGCGCGCGAGCATCCAGGACGGCAGGACGTGCGGATCGTCGCGGGCGCCACGCGCGACGGGTCGACGTACTGTGCGCTGCGGCTGCGGGCTGCCGACGACGACGCCTCGGTGCTGACCGGGCCCGACCTGGTGCCCGGCCTGTTGGCGCTGCTGCGCGACACCCTGGCCGACGAGACCCCGGCTGACGAGACCCCGGCTGACGAGACCCCGGCTGACGAGACCCCGGCCGACGAGACCCCGGCCGGAACTGCTGGAGAGGAAGAGGGCCAGTGAGCGACCGGTTCGACGACGACGTGCGGGAGGACCCGGGGGTGCCGGCGCGCCCCCAGGGCAGGTCGCGGGCGCTGCTGATCACCGGGCTGGTGCTGGTGCTCGGCTTCTTCGCCCTCACGACGTTCTCGTCGATCTACACCGACCGGCTGTGGTACCGCGCCGTCGACTACGGCGAGGTCTTCAGCACCCTGTTCTGGACCCGCACCGGCCTGTTCGTGGTGTTCGGCGTGCTGATGGCGGTGATCGTCGGCCTCAACATGTATCTCGCCCATCGGTTCCGTCCCTTCTTCCGGCCGGACTCGCCGGAGCAGGCCGGGCTGGAGCGCTACCGCGACGCTGTGCTACCCGTGCGTGGCTGGCTGCTCGCCGGCGTCTCGGTCGTGATCGGCCTGTTCGCCGGTACGGCGGCCGCAGGGGAGTGGCGCTCCTACCTGCTGTGGGCCAACCGCGTGCCGTTCGACCGCGCGGACCAGTTCTTCCACCGCGACATCGGCTTCTATGTCTTCGAGCTGCCCTGGCTGCACTTCCTCGTCAACTTCGCGATGACCGCGCTGGTGCTCTCGCTCCTCGCCGCTCTCACCGTGCACTACCTCTACGGCGGCATCCGGCTCCAGAGTGCGGGGGACCGGCTCAGCTCGGCGGCCCAGGTGCAGATCTCGGTCCTGCTGGGGCTCTTCGTGCTGGCCAAGGCCGGGGACTACTGGCTCGACCGCTACGACCTGGTGAACGCCTCCGGCAGGCTGATCACCGGCGTCACCTACACCGACGACCACGCGGTGCTGCCCGCAAAGAACATCCTCCTCGGCATCGCCGTGATCTGTGCGGTGCTGTTCTTCCTCAACATCTGGCGACGCACCTGGATCCTCCCGTCGGTGGGCCTGGCGCTGCTGGCCTTGTCGGCGGTGCTGCTCGGGATGATCTGGCCCGGCATCGTGCAGACCTTCCAGGTCAAGCCCACGGAGCCCGACAAGGAGGCTCCCTACATCGCCAACAACATCGCCGCGACCCGGATGGCCTACGACATCCAGGACGTTGACGTGCGGGAGTACACCGACAGCCTCGGCACCGGGGAGACCGACGCTGTCCTCGCCGACACCGCCTCGGTCCCGCTGATCGACCCGCAACTGGTGCACCAGGCGTTCGAGCAGCAGCAGCAGGTGCGCTCCTACTACTCGGTCGCCGACGTGCTCGACGTGGACCGCTACGCCATCGACGGCACCGAGCGGGCACTGGTGCTGGGCGTGCGCGAGATGGACCAGGACGGCATCTCCGAGGACGGCCGCAACTGGTCGAACCTGCACACCGTCTACACGCACGGCAACGGGATCATCGCCGCCTTCGCCAACCAGCGACCGGCGAGCGACAGCAGCGAGGCATCGGAGATCCAGTGGGCAGAGGGACAGCAGTCCGACCAGGACGCGCTGTCCCAGTCGACAGGGGGCTACGAGAGCCGGGTCTACTTCGGCGAGGAGAGCCCGGACTACTCCATCGTCGGCAAGCTCGCCGGTGCAGAGGACGTCGAGCTCAACCTCGGTGGCGATGCCGACGCCAGCGACCTGACGACGTACGACGGGAAGGGCGGCGTCGCCGTCGGCTCGCTGTTTCGCAAGCTGCTGTACGCCGCCAAATTCGGCGACCCCAACTTCGTGCTCTCCGAGCGGGTCAACGAGAACAGCAAGGTGCTCTACATCCGCAACCCCGGCGAGCGGGTGCAGAAGGTCGCGCCGTGGCTGACGGTCGACTCCGACCCCTACCCCGCGGTCGTGGACGGGCGGATCCTGTGGGTGGTCGACGGCTACACCACCACCGACCGCTATCCCTTGGCCGAGCGCGAGTCCTTCCGCACGATGACCGACGACTCGCTGACCCAGCAGACCACCATCCCGGTCGTGCCGACCGACCAGATCAACTACATGCGCAACGCGGTCAAGGCCACGGTCGACGCCTACGACGGCACGGTGCGGATCTACGCGTGGGACACCTCCGACCCGATCCTGGGCGCGTGGCGCTCGGCGTTCCCCGACACGGTGCTCGACAAGGAGGAGATGCCCGAGCAGCTGGTCGAGCATCTCCGCTACCCCGAGGACCTCTTCAAGGTCCAGCGCTACCAGTTCGCGCGCTACCACGTCACCGACGCCGGCGACTTCTACCAGAACAACGCCCGCTGGCAGGTGCCGACCGACCCCGAGCGCGCCGGCAAGCTGCAGCCGCCGTACCGGCTCTTCGTGCAGAACCCCGAGACCGGTGCCGACACCTGGGCCCTCACGTCGGTCTACGTGCCGTACCGGAAGAACAACCTGGCGTCGTTCGTCTCGGTCAACTCCGATGCCACGGACGAAGAGAACTACGGCAACATCGTGGTGCTGCAGCTGCCCAACGAGAACACCCCCGGCCCCGGCAACATCGCCAACGAGATGCAGTCGGACCCCAAGGTCACCGAGGCGCTGCTGCCGCTCAGCCAGGGCGGGTCGTCCCGAGTGACGCCGGGCAACCTGCTGACCATCCCGGTCAGCGGTGGGCTCATGTACGTCCAGCCCATCTACGCGACCCGACAGCTCTCCGACGCGTCGTACCCGATCCTGCGCTATGTCGTGGTCTCGTACGGCGACCGCGTCGGGATCGGCGAGACCCTCGAGGACGCGATCATCGACGTCCTCGGCGAAGGGACCTCGACGCCTGATGACGGAGGAGATGGCGGTGACGGCGGAGACGGCGGAGACGGCGGAGACGGCGGAGAGGGCGGAGACAACACCGAGATCCCCGCCCAGGTCCGTCAACTCCTCGCCGAGGCCGAGGCCGACTTCGAGGCCGCGGACCTGGCCTTCGCCGAGAACCGCATCGGTGACTGGGCCACCCTCACCGAGCAGGGTCGCGACAAGGTCGCCGAAGCCGTCCGCCTCCTCAACGAGGACGCCCAGGCCCCCAGTTAGCCCATCTCGTGGGTCGAGCCGCGCTCGCTGGTCGAGCCCGAAGCTCCTATGTCAAGCGGCTTGGGTCTGTGTGGGTGGTGAGG
>CAZIVD010000042.1:0-38882 GCA_964542635.1 uncultured Nocardioides sp.
TGTGACCTCTTCCTTATCAGGGAAGCGCTCTAACCGTCTGAGCTATAGGCCCGGGGACCGAGGGGAATCTACCCCACGGCGGGAGGCGCCAACAAAATGGCTGGTGGTCTCGTGACGCTCGCTGCGCTCGCTCCTCGACCGGCGGTTGGGGCACTGGTTCGTCGACCGCGGGTCTCGTGACGGTTGCTGCGCAACCTCCTCGACCAGCGGGGAGATCAGCGCTCGTCTTCGACGAGGGTGATGTCGAGGCCGCCGAGGAGGGCGGCCGCCATGTTGTAGAGGAAGGCGCCGAGGGTGGCGATCGCGGTGAGGAGGACGACGTCGATCACCGCGACGAGCATGGTGAAGCCGATCACGCGGTCGGTGCCGAGGTAGTCCTGGATGGTGAACGGGTTGTCCGCCTGGTCGCCCACGATGTCGCGGACGGCGCTGTTGATGGAGTCCCACACGCCGGCGGCAGTCAACACCGACCACACCATGAGCACCGAGACGATCGTGACGATGCCGAGGGCGATCGAGAGCAGGAACGCCGTCTTCATCACCGACCAAGGGTCCACGCGGGTCAGGCGCAGCCGGGCCCGCCGCGGTGGCCGCTTGGCGGGCTTTGTCGCCTTGACCGGCTTGCTCGTGCGAGCGGGCTGGGGCGCGGGGGCCGGAGCCGGGGTCACGGAGTCCGGAACAGGTACGGCGGGAGCGGGCGCGGCCGCTGCGGGCGCGGCCGACGGTGCCGCTACCGCGGTCCCGTTCGACGGCTCGGGGGCGACGGCGGGCACGGCTGGTCGGATCGAGGTGCGCTCGGCAGGGCTCTCCGCGGCGTCGTCTCGCCGTTCGGCCAGTCGGGTGCCGGTCTGCTCGGTGGGTCGGTCCGTCATCAACTCTCGCTCTCGGGTCGGGAATCATCCGAGGTCTCAACGATTGTTGCACCCGACTCCCGATCCTGCGATTCCCCGAGCGTGGCGCCGGGCTCCTCGGAGGCATCCGCGGCGGCCTCGACAGAGGTCTCGGCAGCGGTCTCTTCCGGGGCCTCGTCAGGCGCCTCCACGGATCGGGCGACGACCGCGACGGCGTCCCCGTCCTTGGGAGTCACGAACTTCACGCCCATCGTCGAGCGGCCCGTCGGACGGAAGTCGTCGTTGATCGGGCTGCGCACGACCTGGCCGCCCTGGGTGATCGAGAGCACCTCGTCGCCGTCGACGACGATGAAGGCGCCGACCAGGCCGCCACGGTCCTCGTTGGCCAGCGACATCGTCTTGATGCCGAGCCCGCCACGGGCCTGGAGGCGGTAGTCGGTGATCCGGCTCCGCTTGGCGAAGCCGCCGTCGGTGATGGTGAAGACGTACTGCGGCTTGGCGACCGCGCGCGCCTCGGCGTCCTCCTGGCCGGCGCGGATCACCGACATGGAGAGCATCGAGTCACCGTCGCGGAACTTCATGCCGGCCACGCCGGACGTCGCCCGGCCCATCGGCCGCAGCTGGGTGTCGTCGGCGCGGAACCGGATCGCCTGACCCTTGCGGGACACGAGCAGGATGTCGTCGTCGGGCTCGACCAGCTCGGCACCGATCAGCTCGTCGTCGTCATCGCGGAAGTTGATCGCGATCACGCCGGCCTGGCGCGGGCTGTTGTAGTCGCCGAGGCGGGTCTTCTTCACCAGGCCGCTGCGGGTGGCGAGCACGAGGTAGGGCGCCTGCTCGTAGTCGCGGATCGCGAGCACCTGGGCGATCGACTCGTCCGGCTGGAACGACAGCAGCCCGGCGACGTGCCCGCCCTTCGCGTCGCGCGAGGCCTCGGGCAGGTTGTAGGCCTTGGTGCGGTAGACCCGCCCGGCGGTGGTGAAGAACAGCAGCCAGTGGTGGTTGGTGGTGGCGATGAAGTGCTCGACCACGTCGTCACCGCGCAGGGTCGCGCCGCGCACGCCCTTCCCGCCGCGCTTCTGGGTGCGGTAGGCGTCGGCGCGGGTGCGCTTGGCATAGCCGCCGCGAGTAATGGAGACGACGAGGTCCTCGTCGGGGATCAGGTCCTCCATCGAGAGGTCGCCGTCGGCCGCGATGATCTGGGTACGGCGGTCGTTGCCGTACTTCTCGACGATCTCGGCCAGCTCCTCGACGATGATCGAGCGCTGGAGCTCGTCAGAGGCGAGGATCTCCTTCAGCTCGGCGATGAGCTCCTCGAGCTCGGCCAGCCGGTCGATGATCTTCTGCCGCTCCAGGGCCGCGAGCCGGCGCAGCTGCATATTGAGGATGTGCTGCGCCTGGAGCTCATCGATCTCCAGGAGCTCCATCAGCCCGTCGCGTGCCTCGTCGGCGTCGGGGCTGCGGCGGATCAGCGCGATCACCTCGTCGAGCTGGTCGAGCGCCTTGACCAGGGCGCGCTGCAGGTGCGCCTCCTCCTCGCGCTTGCGCAGGCGGAAGCGGGTGCGTCGCTGGATGACCTCGATCTGGTGGGCCACCCAGGCCGAGATGAACTGGTCGACCGTGAGCGTGCGCGGCACGCCGTCGACCAGGGCCAGCATGTTGGCGGAGAAGTTGGTCTGCAGCTCGGTGTGCTTGAACAGGTTGTTGAGCACCACCCGCGCGACCGCGTCGCGCTTGAGCACGACCACGAGGCGCTGCCCCGTGCGCGACGAGGTGTCGTCGCGGACGTCGGCGATGCCCTGCACCCGGCCGGAGTCGGCCAGCTCGGCGATCTTGAGAGCCAGGTTGTCGGGGTTGACCAGGTAGGGCAGCTCGGTGATCACCAGGGTGGTGCGGCCCTTGTTGTCCTCGTCGATCTCGACGACCGCGCGCTGGGTGACCGAGCCCCGGCCGGTGCGATAGGTCTGCTCGATGCCGTGACGGCCCACGATCAGTGCGCCGTTGGGGAAGTCGGGGCCCTTGATGATCTCCATCAGGGCGTCCTGGAGCTCCTCCCGCGTGGCGTCGGGGTGCTCCAGGGCCCACGTGGCGCCGGCGGCCACCTCACGCAGGTTGTGCGGCGGGATGTTGGTGGCCATGCCCACGGCGATGCCGGCCGAGCCGTTGACGAGCAGGTTGGGGAAGCGGGCCGGCAGGATCGCCGGCTCCTGGGACTTGCCGTCGTAGTTCGGACCGAAGTCGACGGTCTCCTCGTCGATGTCGCGGACCATCTCCATGGCCAGCGGCGCCATCTTGCACTCGGTGTAGCGCATCGCCGCCGCGGGGTCGTTGCCCGGCGACCCGAAGTTGCCCTGGCCGTCGATGAGCGGCGCCCGCATCACCCACGGCTGGGCCAGGCGCACCAAGGTGTCGTAGATCGCGGAGTCGCCGTGGGGGTGGTACTGACCCATCACGTCGCCGACGATGCGCGAGCACTTGGAGAACCCGCGGTCGGGCCGGTAGCCGCCGTCGTACATGGCGTAGAGCACCCGGCGGTGCACCGGCTTGAGCCCGTCGCGTACGTCGGGCAGCGCCCGGCCGACGATGACCGCCATCGCGTAGTCGATGTAGGAGCGCTGCATCGAGACCTGGAGATCGATCGGCTCGATCCGTCCGCCCTCGGTCGGTGGCGGGGTCCCGGTCGGCGTCTCAGTCACGATTACTCTCTCTTGGATCGTCTAGCGGGATTCGTAGAGTGGGGCAGAGTCGCCTCGACAGGGCGGCTCAGATGTCGAGGAACCGGACGTCCTTGGCGTTGCGCTGGATGAACGAACGGCGCTGCTCGACGTCCTCGCCCATCAGGATCGAGAAGATCTCGTCGGCCTGCGCGGCGTCCTCGAGCGTCACCTGGAGCAGGATCCGCGCGTCCGGGTCCATCGTGGTCTCCCACAGCTCGTCGGGGTTCATCTCGCCGAGACCCTTGTAGCGCTGGACCGGGTTCTCCTTGGGCAGCTTCTTGCCCTGGGAGATGCCGTCGCGCATCACGGCGTCGCGCTCGGCGTCGGAGTAGACGAACTCGTGCTCGTGCGGCTTGTTCCAGCGCAGGCGGTAGAGCGGCGGCTGGGCCATGTAGACGTAGCCGCCCTCGATCAGCGGCTTCATGAAACGGAACAGCAGCGTCAGCAGGAGCGTGTTGATGTGATGGCCGTCGACGTCGGCGTCGGCCATCAGCACCACCTTGTGGTAGCGCAGCTTGTCGAGGTCGAACTCCTCGTGGATGCCGGTGCCGAGGGCGCTGATGATCGCCTGGACCTCGGTGTTGGCCAGCACCTTGTCGATGCGGGCCTTCTCGACGTTGAGGATCTTGCCGCGGATCGGCAGGATCGCCTGGATCCGCGGGTCGCGGCCCTGCTTGGCCGAGCCGCCCGCCGAGTCACCCTCGACGATGAAGACCTCGCACTCCTCGGGGTTGGTCGACTGGCAGTCGGCCAGCTTGCCCGGGAGCCCGCCGCCGCCGAGGAGGCCCTTGCGCGAGCGGGCCAGGTCGCGCGCCTTGCGCGCGGCCAGCCGGGCGGAGGCCGCCGCCTGCGCCTTGCGCACGATGTCCTTGCCCTCGCTGGGGTTCTGCTCCAGCCAGGCGCCGAGCTGGTCGTTGACGACACGCTGCACGAAGCCCTTGGCCTCGGTGTTGCCGAGCTTGGTCTTGGTCTGGCCCTCGAACTGCGGCTCTCGCAGCTTGATCGAGATGATCGCCGTCAGGCCCTCGCGGATGTCGTCGCCGGAGACCCGGTCCTCCTTCTTCTTGATCAGGCCCCACTCCTCGCCCCAGATGTTGACCAGGCTGGTGAGCGCGGCGCGGAAGCCCTCCTCGTGGGTGCCGCCCTCGTGGGTGTTGATCGTGTTGGCGAAGGTGTGCACCGACTCGGTGTACGTCGTGTTCCACTGCATCGCGACCTCGAGGCTGAGCGCGCTGTCGCCGTTGCTCTCGGCCTCGAAGGAGATGATCGTGGGGTTGGCCTTGTCCTTGCGACGGTTGAGGTAGGCGACGTAGTCGACCAGGCCGCGGTCGTACTTGAACGTGCGCTCGAGGCCGCCGCCCGCAGCCGGCCGGATCGCGTCGGTGCTGGCGGCGTCGACCTCGGCGGGGATCGTCTCGTCCTGCACCGCCTCGACGATCTCCTCGGCGCCCGGACGCTCGTCGCGGACGACGATCTCGAGCCCCTTGTTGAGGAAGGCGTACTCGCGGATCCGGGTGGTGATGGTCTCGAGCGAGTAGGTGGTCGTCTCGAAGATGTCGGGCGAGGCCCAGTAGGTCACGGTGGTGCCGGAGCGCTCGCCGGGGGCGAGCTCGCGGACCTGCTCGAGCGGTCCGTCGGGGTCGCCGAGGCTGAACGACTGGCGCCACAGATGGCCGCGGTTCTTCACCTCGACCACCAGCCGGGACGAGAGCGCGTTGACCACGGAGACGCCCACGCCGTGCAGGCCGCCGGAGACCTTGTAGCCCCCGCCGCCGAACTTGCCGCCGGCGTGCAGGAGCGTCAGCGCCATCGTCACGGCGGGCAGGTCCTGCCCGGGAGCGGTGTCGGTCGGGATGCCGCGGCCGTTGTCCTCGACCCGGACCCCGCCGTCGGCCTGCAGGGTCAGCACGATGCGGTCGCAGTGCCCGGCCAGGGCCTCGTCGACGGCATTGTCGACGATCTCCCACACGAGGTGGTGCAGGCCGCGCTCGCCGGTGGAGCCGATGTACATGCCCGGGCGTTTGCGCACCGCCTCGAGGCCCTCGAGCACCTGGATCGCGGACGCGTCGTACTCGCCGGTGACCAGCCCAGAAGAAGCGTGTGAGGAGGGGCCGGGGCCCGGGTCGGCCGGGGCCCCTGTCGGTGCCTCGATCGGGTCGGACGCGATCTGGTCGGCGGTCGTCTCGTCGCTCACACTCACCTCTGTCACGGACCGTGGTCCAGGGGCCTCGTACATGGCACGGGCCGCGGCGGTGGAGGCGCGCGACCCGGTGTCCATGATAGCCCGTGCAGGGCCGCATTCCACGCAGGCTGTCCACAGCGGGGGACGATCCTGCCGCTCCAGCGTCGGTCAGCGGCGCGTGAAGGCCCTCAGAGCGGCCTTGGAGGGGTCCGGTGGACTCCCCATACCACCGTCCCCCCGCTGAGCGGGCTTCTGGCGGCTTGGAGGATCACCCGTAGGTGTCCCGCGGACCGCGGCCGTCGCGCACCGACCGGGGGCCCTTCTTCCAGCTCGGGACGTGCGGTCCGCGCACCTCGATCACGGTGACCGTGCCGTGCCCGAGATCCTCGTTGAGCCGGCGCACCAGGGCGGGCGCGAGCAGGGTCAGCTGGGTGGCCCAGGCGGTCGAGTCGGTGCGCACCACGAGGGTGCCGTCGGCGAAGGTCTCGGGGGTCGCGTGCTGGGCGACCTCGTCGCCCACGATCTCGGCCCAGCGGCCGAACATGCCGCCGACCCGGAGGTCGACGTCCCAGCCGCGCTGGTCGACGAGGTGGTCGAGCGCGGAGTCGAGCGTCTGCGGGTCGCGGTCGTCGGGGAAGGCTCCGGACGACCGCGCCGGGCCGGTACGCCGGGACTCCGCCGCCCGGCGGCGGACCTTGCGCTCGGGGGTGGAGTTGGCGGTCGCTCGGGTGAGGGCCCGGGCCAGGTCCAGGCCGTCGTCGTGGTGCTGCTCGATCTCTTCGGGGAGCTCCTGACGCTCGGGCTGCTCGGGCTGCTCGGGCTCAGTCGGCACGGGTCACCTCGCCGCGCGCCACCCGGAACCGGGCTCCCGCCAGCTTGTCCGGCACGTCCTCGTCGACGGCGGCGGTGACCAGCACCTGCTCCGCGCCGGCCACCAGCTCCGCCAGACGGGCGCGGCGATCGGCGTCGAGCTCGGCGAAGACGTCGTCGAGCACGAGGATCGGGTCGTCGCCGTCTGCTCGCAGCAGGTCGTACGACGCGAGGCGCAACGCGAGCGCGAACGACCAGGACTCGCCATGGCTGGCGTAGCCGCGGACGGGGAGCGGATCCTCGACACCACCCAGCCCCAGCCCGAGCTCGTCGCGGTGTGGGCCCACGAGCGAGACGCCCCGGTCGAGCTCCTCGCCCCGGCGCTCGGCCAGGGCCGCGAGCATCGCCTCGGCGAGCTCACCGCGGTCGCCCGCGGTCGCCGTACCGGCATCGGGCAGGGCGAACGACGCCTGGTAGCCCATCGACGCGCCGTCGCGCGTGGCGCCGTGCGCGACCGTCGCATAGGCGCGCGCCAGATGGGGCCGCAGATCCTCGACCAGGGCCAGGCGCTCGGCGAGGATCTCCGAGCCGGCGCGCACGAGGTGGGCGTTCCACACCTCGAGCGTGGCCAACGCCCCCTCGCTCCCCCGCGCAGCCTGTCGCGCCGTCTTGAGGAGGGTGTTGCGCTGCCGCAGCACCCGCTCGTAGTCGGCGCGGACACCGGCCAGGCGGGGCGTGCGCAGCACGAGCAGGTCATCGAGGAAGCGGCGGCGTTCTCCCGGATCCCCCTTGACCAGCGCGAGGTCCTCCGGCGAGAAGACCACGGTGCGGACCAGCCCGACCAGGTCCCGGGTGCGCGGCAGGGTGGCGCGGTTGACCCGGGCCCGGTTGGTGCGGCCCGGGTTGATCTCCACTTCCAGGACAGCGGTCCGCCCATCGCGCACGACCGAGGCTCGGACCACCCCACGCTCGGCGCCCGCGCGCACGAGCGGCCCGTCGGTGGCAACCCGGTGCGAGGTCAGCCGCGAGAGGTAGTCGACCGCCTCGACCAGGTTGGTCTTGCCCTGCCCGTTGCTGCCGACGAACGACGTGGGGCCGGGGCCGAGGGCGACCTCGACGTCCGCGTAGGAGCGGAAGTCGTGCAGCGTGAGATGCGAGACGTACACCCTGCGTGGGTCCTAGGCGGGGGAGGCGTCGCCGCCCGGTGGCGGCTCGGTCCGGACGGCGTGGCCGCCGAACTGGTTGCGCATGGCCGCGATCGCCTTCATCGCGGGGCTGTCGTCCTGGCGCGAGATGAACCGCGCGTAGAGCGCCGCGGTGATCGCGGGGGTGGCCACCGCGTTGTCGATGCCGGCCTCGACGGTCCAGCGGCCCTCGCCGGAATCCTCGGCGTAGCCCCGGATCTGCGACAGCGACGGGTCCGCGTCGAGGGCGGCGACCAGCAGGTCGAGGAGCCAGGACCTGATCACCGTGCCCTCGCGCCAGGACCGGAACACCTCGGTGACGTTGTCGACCAGGTCGACCTTCTCGAGCAGCTCCCAGCCCTCGGCGTAGGCCTGCATGATGGCGTACTCGATGCCGTTGTGGACCATCTTGGAGAAGTGCCCGGCCCCGACGGCGCCGGCGTGGACGGCACCGAACTCACCCTCGGGCTTCAGGGCGTCGAAGGCCGGCTGCACCTTGGCGATGTCGTCGGGGGCGCCGCCGTACATCAGGGCGTAGCCGTTCTCCAGGCCCCAGACGCCGCCCGACACCCCGCAGTCGACGAAGCCGATGCCGCGCTCGGCCAGCATCGCGGCGTTGGCCTGGTCGTCGGTCCAGCGCGAGTTGCCGCCGTCGACGACCAGGTCGCCCTCGCCGAGCAGGCCGCCGAGCTCGGCGACGGTGGCGCGGGTCGGCTCGCCGGCGGGCACCATCACCCAGACGACCTTGGGGCTGGGCAGTTGCCCGACCATCTCGGCGAGGCTGCCCGCGTCGCTGACGTCGGGGTTGCGGTCGTAGCCCACGACCGTGTGGCCCGCGTTGCGCAGCCGCGCCCGCATGTTGCCGCCCATCTTGCCCAGTCCGACGAGGCCCAGCTCCATACAGGCGACCCTAGGCGAGTACGGCCGACTTGTCGCTCACGGGGTTTCGACCCGCCGGTGGCGACCTCGCCCCAGGGTCACTCAGGAAAGCAGCCGCCGCGGCATCAGCAGGTAGCGGAAGTCGGTCGACTCGCCGCCCTCGCCCACGGACCCGCTGATCACGACCGGCTTGGACGCCTGCGTGAACGCCAGCTCGACGACGGCCTCGTCGATGGCGGTCAGGCCGTCGAGCAGGAACTGCGGGTTGAAGCCGGTCGTCAGGTCCTCGCCCTCGACGGTGGCCTCGAGCGACTCCGAGGCCTGGGCCTCGTCACCCGAGCCGGCGTCGAGGGTGAGCACGCCGTCGCTGAACGCCAGTTGCACCGCGGTGTTGCGCTCGGCCACGAGGGCGACTCGCTTGACCGACTCGATGAGCGCCGCCTTGTCGACGAGGGCGCGGGTGAGGTGCTCGCTCGGGAAGAGGCTGCGCACCTTGGGGAACTCGCCGTCGAGCAGCCGCGTCGTCGTGCGGCGGGTGCCGCCGGGCGCGGAGCCCTCGAAGCCGATGATCCCCTCGCCGACGCCGCCCGACGAGAGCGCGATCGTCACCTCGGGGCCGGCGGTCAGCGACTTGGCGGTGTCGCCGAGCACCTTCGCCGGCACCAGCGCGGCCAGGGAGGCGTCGGGACGGTCGGGCTGCCAGTCGAGCTCGCGGTGGGAGAGCCGGAAGCGGTCGGTGGCGAGGAGGGCGATCGTGGAGCCGGAGATCTCGAGGCGCACCCCGGTGAGGACGGGGAGCATGTCGTCTCGCCCGGCCGCGGTCACCGCCTGGGCGACCGCGTGCGCGAACTGGTCGCTGGCCACGGTGCCGGAGGCACCGGGCATCTCGGGCAGCGACGGGTAGTCCTCCACGGGCATGGTCTGCAGGCTGAATCGGGCGGACCCGCACGTGAGCGTCACGCGCGCGCCGTCCAGCGCGACGTCGACCGGCTTGGCGGGCAGGCTGCGGCAGATGTCGGCCAGGAGGCGGCCGCTGACCAGGGCGACGCCCTCGTCGGAGACCTCGGCCGAGAGCGTGGCCCGCGCCGACGTCTCATAGTCGAAGGTGGAGAGCACCAGTCCGGCGTCGCCGGCCTCGATCAGGAGACCGGAGAGGACCGGCGCACTGGGCCGGACGGGGAGGCTGCGAGCAGCCCAGGCGACGCTGTCGGCGAACGTGTCGCGGTCCACGCGGAACTTCACACGACTTCCTTCGAATTCGGTAGTGGTCGCGAAGGCGATGGCCTGAGCATCCTGCCACGGGGCCGCTGAGCGCGGGAGGTCCGGTGGCGATTCGGCGCCGGTCATCCCCAGGAAGGGGCGCGGAGCGTCGTTCACCGGGACCTGACTGATGAAGAGGTGAGAGGTAGTCATAGCATCGGTGGAGACTGTGGAGAACCGATATCTGTGCAGGTCAGACGGCCGAACCGCGTCCCCAGTGGCTGTGGACGACGCGGTGGGTGGCAGGTGTGTGGTGGGGCCGGGAACGGGGTGGCGACGAAGCCCCGCACTTTGTCCACAGCCGCTGTGGAGAAAGTCCCGGCGTGGTGCACAGCGTCGGCCACATCTTGCACGCGTGTGATTCGACCGCACCGTGAAGGGGCGGCCGAGGGTCAGGTCGAGCGGGCCTGCAGCTTGATCCGGTTGGTCAGCTCGGAGACCTGGTTGAAGACCGCCCGGCGCTCGGCGAGCAGCTGGTTGATCTTGCGGTCGGCGTACATCACGGTCGTGTGGTCGCGGTTGCCGAACTGGGCGCCGATCTTGGGGAGCGAGAGGTCGGTGAGCTCGCGGCAGAGGTACATCGCGATCTGCCGGGCCATGACGAGGTGGCGGCCGCGGCTGGGGCCGGTGATGTCCTCGATGGGGAGCCCGAAGTACGCCGAGGTCTGGGCGATGATCAGCGACGCGGTGATCTCGGGCTCCGCGCCCTCGGGGATGAGGTCCTTGAGCACGATCTCGGCCAGGGTCATGTCGACCTCCTGGCGGTTGAGGTTGGCGAAGGCGGTGACGCGGATCAACGCACCCTCGAGCTCGCGGATGTTGGTCTGGATCTTGGACGCGATGAACTCGAGGACGTCCGGAGGCGCGGTCAGCCGCTCGATGGCGGCCTTCTTGCGGAGGATCGCGATGCGGGTCTCGAGGTCGGGCGGCTGGACGTCGGTGATCAGGCCCCATTCGAACCGGTTGCGCAGGCGGTCCTCGAGGGCTTCGAGGCGCTTGGGCGCGCGGTCGGAGGTCAGCACGATCTGCTTGTTGGCGTTGTGGAGGGTGTTGAACGTGTGGAAGAACTCCTCCTGGGTCTGGGTCTTGCCCTCCAGGAACTGGATGTCGTCGATCAACAGCACGTCGACGTCGCGGTACTTGCGCTTGAAGCGGTCCTGCCGGTCGTCACGGATCGCGTTGATGAACTCGTTGGTGAACTCCTCGCTGGACACATAGCGCACCTTGGCGCCCGTGTAGAGGCTGCGGACGTAGTGGCCGATCGCGTGCAGGAGGTGGGTCTTGCCCAGGCCGGAGTCGCCGTAGACCAGCAGGGGGTTGTAGGCACGTCCGGGAGCCTCGGCCACGGCCACGGCAGCGGCGTGCGGGAAGCGGTTGGACGACCCGATCACGAACGTCTCGAAGACGTAGCGGGGGTTGAGCCGCGTCTCCAGCACCGAGCGGGGTTGGTCGGGTCCAGGATTCTCGACCTCCACCCCAGATGGATATGTCACTTTGTCGACTTGTCGCTGTGTCTCCCTATCGGGGGAGGGCAGCGGGGGCGTCCCGTGGCCGAGCTGCTCGGCGACGGTCACCGCGAGGCGGACGTCGCGTCCCAGGGTGCGGGAGAGGGTCTCCTCGATGCGGGGCCGGAGTCGACCCTCGAGCTGGGTGCGGGTGAACTCGTCGCCGACCTCGATGATCGCCCGGTCCCCGTGGAGAGTGACCGGCGCGCTCGAGGCGAGCCAAGGGCGATGGTTGGCCTGGAACTCGGCGACCACGGCGTCCCAGGCGCCGGCCAGGTCGTCGGTCTCCTCGGACGGTTGCGGGTACGTCGTCTGCTGCTGCTCGTCCACCGTGCTCCCTCGGCCCGCCGGTTGGGGCGGGTGTGTGTCCAGCTTGGTCCGAGATGTCACGCTCGCCCGTCCACCGTCTCGCCAGTCCACAATCTTGTCCACAGCTTGTGCAGGAGCCGCCGAGGACCGCGGAAAGCACTCACGATCACCGAACTCCAACCGTCTCCGGGCACATCTGTGCAGGTCAGGCGGGTCGTCGGAGAGACGACAGCACGCCTCCGGCAGGTGCTTTCCCGGGTGGGATGAGGGACGGTGGGGAATCTCGTCGCGGCCGAACCTAACCCGTGGGCGGTGGGGACGGCAAGCCGTCCTCCACAGGCAGTCGCGGTGGTTTGACCCTGTGGAAGACGCTCGCGTACCGTTGGCAGGTCACCTGGCAGTGCGGCGCGGGAAACGTGTGCGTCGGCGGGTGCCGCATGTCCATGAATTCGCATGGGTGGGCGGTCTCGCCGATGTGGCTCGCGTGGGCGTGCTGGGCGAGGCGACCTGTGACAACCCATCGGAGAGACTCGTGAGCAAGCGTACGTACCAGCCGAACAACCGCCGCCGCCACAAGGTGCACGGCTTCCGCCTGCGGATGCGCACCCGTGCCGGCCGCTCGATCCTGGCGGCGCGCCGGCGCAAGGGCCGCAACAAGCTGGCCGTCTGATCCCGGCGGACGTCGACGGGTCCGCGCCCGTGCTGCCGAGGGCTGCCCGCCTCACCGAGCGTGAGTCGTTCCGGCGCGCCACCCGGACGGGACGTCGAGCCGCGACCTCGCTGCTCGTGCTGCATGCCCTCATCCCGTCCGCCGGGGAGGGCCAAGGTCCGGCCCAGGTCGGTTTCGTGGTCGGGCGGTCGGCGGGCAACGCGGTGACCCGCAACCGGGTCCGACGCCGGCTGCGACACCTGATGGCGACGCGGTGGGCCGAGTTGCCAGATGGCAGCCTGCTCGTGGTGCGCGCGCTGCCCGGTGCTGCTGAGGCCTCCTCGGCCGAGCTTGCGAGTGCCCTGGACCAGGCGCTCGGGCGACTCGGCTCGGGCGACCGCCCGAGGGTCGGGAGTGGGGAGCGGTCGTCGTGAAGTACCTGATCATCGGCTTCCTCAAGGCCTACCGCGCGCTGATCAGCCCGCTCTACGGCCAGGTCTGCCGCTATCACCCGTCCTGTTCGGCGTACGCGCTCGAGGCCGTGCAGGTGCATGGCAGCATGAAGGGCAGTTGGCTGGCCGTGCGCCGACTCGGACGTTGCCACCCTTGGGCGGCCGGAGGCTACGACCCCGTCCCGGCCCGCCGTACCACCCCCTGACCTGCCCCTGATCTGGCGAGGAGCCTATTTCCGTGTTGGAGTTCTTCGGCAACGTCGGTCACCTGATCATGACGCCGCTGTACTACGCGATCTCGGCGATCCTGGTCTCGTGGCACTGGTTGCTGAGCCAGGTGCTCGACCCGGACAGTGGAGCGGCCTGGGCGCTGTCGGTCATCGGACTGACCCTCACGGTCAGGGCCGCGCTGATCCCGCTGTTCGTCAAGCAGATCAAGTCCAGCCGAAACATGCAGCTGATCCAGCCCAAGGTCAAGGAACTGCAGAAGAAGTACGGCCACGACCGGGAGCGGCTGGCCCAGGAGACGATGGCGCTCTACAAGGAGACGGGCACCAACCCGTTCGCCTCGTGCCTGCCGATCATCATCCAGATGCCGATCTTCTTGGCCCTGTTCCGGCTGCTCGACCACCACGCCGCCAACGGGAGCGGCATCGCGTTCCTCACCGACGACCTCGCGACCAGCTTCGGCAATGCCGAGCTGTTCGGCGTGATTCCGCTGAAGGCGACGTTCCTGCAGTCGGGCGGCGTGGTGTGGGTGCAGATCGTCGCCGCGCTGCTGGTGGTCGCGATGACGGCGACGACCTTCATGACCCAGCGGCAGCTGATGAGCAAGAACATGCCCGCGGACGCGCTGACCGGGCCCTACGCGCAGCAGCAGAAGATGCTGCTCTACGTGCTCCCCGTGGTCTTCGCGGTGGGCGGCATCGCTTTCCCGATCGGCGTGCTCCTGTACTGGACCACCTCCAACCTGTGGACGATGGGCCAGCAGTTCTACGTGATCCGCAACAACCCGGCACCCGGGACGCCGGCGTTCGCAGCCAAGCAGAAACGTGACGCAGCCAAGGGGATGCGGCACGGGGTCGAACCCGAGGCCGCCCCGGACGAGCCGGACGCGACCTCGGCCGGGGTCGAGGAGGCCCCTCGACCGGCCCAGCGCCAGCAACCGAAGCGGCAGTCGCGCGAACAGCGCAAGAAGGGCGGTGCGGCGCGTCCGTCCGCCAACCCCAGCACCGAGCCCAGCACCGAGCCCAGCACCGAGGGAGAGACCCCATGAGCGATCAGGACCTGGACACCACCGATCTCGAGCGCGAGGGAGATATCGCCGCGGACTATCTCGAGGAACTGCTCGACATCGCCGACCTTGACGGCGACCTCGACATGGACGTCGAGGGGGACCGGGCCTCGGTGTCGATCGTCGGCGCCGACCTGAGCCAACTGGTCGGGGCTCGGGGCGAGGTGCTCGACGCGCTCCAGGAGCTGACCCGACTGGCCGTGTACCGCCAGACCGGCGAGCGGTCCCGCCTGATGCTCGACATCGGGGGCTACCGCGCCGACCAGCGCGCCCGGCTCGTCGAACTGGCGAGGACGTCCGTGGCCCAGGTCCGGGAGAGCGGGGAGCGGGTCGCCCTGGAGCCGATGTCGCCGTTCGAGCGCAAGGTCGTGCACGACGCGGTCGCGGAGGCCGGCTTGACCTCGGAGTCGGAGGGTGTCGAGCCGCGTCGCTTCGTGGTGATCCTTCCCGAGTAGCTCCGTGAACCCGTGACGTCTGTTTCACGTGAAACATCGGCCGAACCCCCCGATCCGCCGGCGGGGGCCGAGACCTTCTTCCCGGCCGACCGCTGGGAGTCGGCCCGGCGGTACGCCGGCGCGCTGGCCACCGACGGGGTCGTGCGCGGACTGATCGGCCCACGCGAAGTGCCGCGGCTCTGGGAGCGGCATCTGCTCAACAGCGTGGTGCTCGCCGATCTGGTGCCGCACGGTGCCTCGGTGGCCGATGTGGGAACGGGAGCCGGGCTCCCCGGACTGCCCCTCGCGCTCGCGAGACCCGACCTGAGGGTCACCCTGGTCGAACCTCTCCTGCGGCGGGTGCGCTTCCTCGACGAGGTGGTCGCCGAGCTCCGGCTGGGGGAGCAGGTGGAGCTCGTGCGGTCGCGGGCGGAGCAGTTGCACGGAGTGCGCGAGTTCGACGTGGTCACGGCCCGTGCCGTGGCGCCGCTCGAGCGGCTTCTGGAGTGGTGCTGGCCGCTGGTTGCCCCAGGTGGGCGACTGCTGGCGCTCAAGGGAGCCGGGGCTGCGGGCGAGCTCGAGGGCGTCCAGTCCTGGCTGTCCGACTGCGAAGCGCGAGGAGACGTCGCCGTGCTGGGTGAGGGTCGACTGTCGGAGCCGACCTGGGTGGTCCGGGTGGTCGCCTCCCCGGAGCGCCGAGTAGGTTGGGCCGGTTCGTCGAACGCCCAGGAGTCGTCCGGGCGGCCCCGTCCGCGACGTGCGGGTCGGGACCAGCGACACAGGCGGAGGAAGTCGTGACAGGACCGGATCCATCGAGGGGCCCTTCGTCGGAGGAGACCTCGCCGGACGGCCCGAACTCAGATGACGTGGGTTGGCCGGAGGACGACCTGGCGACCGGTGCGGATGCCGGGGGTCCTAGGGGGTTATCCACCGGCCTGGGGTGGCCGACTGAGCGTGTGTCTCCACAGGAGACCCCGGTTTCTCCACAGCAGTCACCCGATGTTTCACGTGAAACAACAGGCTCGCCTCCCCTCGCTGTCGGCGGTCGCGTCCGCACCGCGGGGGACCTGAGCGAGCTGGCGCCCGCCTACCAGGACGAGACCACGCCGCTGGCGCGGGCCGCCGAGAACTCGGTGCTGGCGCGCCTGAGCTCCCGGCAGCGGGTCGCGATGGCGCGGCCCCCCGCCACCCGGGTGATCGTGGTGGCCAACCAGAAGGGCGGAGTCGGCAAGACCACGTCCACGGTGAACCTGGCGGCCGCCCTGGCCCAACTCGGCCAGCGCGTGCTCGTCGTGGACCTGGATCCGCAAGGCAACGCCTCGACCGCCCTGGGGGCCCCGCACCACCGCGGCGTGGGGTCCACCTACGACGCCTTGGTCGACGGGGCAGCGCTCGGCGACCTTGCGAGTCCGGTCGCCGACGTCGAGGGTCTCTCCGTGGTCCCGGCCACCATCGACCTGGCCGGCGCCGAGATCGAGCTGGTCAGTGTGGTGGCCCGTGAGGGTCGGCTGGCGCGTGCCCTGGCCGCCCACCCGGGCATCGGGAGCGCCGAGGACGCGGGCGAGGAGCGCCTGGACTACGTCTTCATCGACTGTCCGCCCTCGCTCGGGCTGCTCACCCTCAATGCCCTCGTGGCCGGCGCAGAGCTGTTGATCCCGATCCAGGCCGAGTACTACGCCCTCGAGGGCCTCGGACAACTGCTCGAGACCGTGGAGATGGTGCGGGCCCACCTCAACCCTCACCTCCGGGTCTCGACGATCCTGGTCACCATGTACGACGCCCGCACCCGGCTCGCGGCGGGGGTCGCGGACGAGGTGCGCGAGCACTTCGCCGACGAGGTGCTCAAGACCACGATCCCGCGCTCCGTGCGGGTTTCGGAGGCGCCGTCGTACGGGCAGACGGTGATGACCTACGACCCCGGCTCGCCGGGGGCACTGTCCTATCTGGAGGCCGCGCGCGAGATCGCGGTGAGGGGAGCAGCCCGATGAGCAGGGACAAGCCGGTGCGGCGCGGCCTCGGCCGTGGGCTGGGCGCGCTGATCCCGACCGGACCGGAGCCCGCGGAGGACACCCCAGGGCTCGAGGATCCACTGAGCGTCGTGCCGACCGACGGGGAGGGTCCCGAGGCCGAGGGGCTCGTCGCCCCGGAGGGGGCGTGGTTCGCCGAGGTGCCGATCGAGCAGATCGTGCCCAACCGCGTGCAGCCCCGCCAGGTCTTCGACGAGGAGGCGATGGCCGAGCTCGTCCACTCGATCACCGAGGTCGGACTGCTGCAGCCCGTCGTGGTCAGGCGGACCGGTGCGGAGAGCTATGAGCTGGTGATGGGGGAGCGCCGCTGGCGCGCGGCCCGCCAGGCCGGGCTGACCGCGGTGCCCGCGATCGTCCGCGACACCGGCGACGCCGACATGCTGCGCGACGCGCTGCTGGAGAACCTCCACCGCGCCCAGCTCAACCCTCTGGAAGAGGCGGCGGCCTACGCCCAGCTCCTGGAGGACTTCGACTGCACCCACGACGAGCTCGCCGCCCGGATCGGCCGGTCCCGACCGCAGATCAGCAACACCATCCGCTTGCTCAAGCTCTCGCCCGCCGTCCAGCGACGGGTGGCCGCGGGCGTGCTGAGCGCCGGGCACGCCCGGACCCTGCTGGGCGTCGAGGACCCCGAGCAGCAGGACCGCCTGGCCGGGCGGGTGGTAGCCGAGGGCATCAGCGTCCGCGGACTCGAGGAGATCGTGGCGGTCGGCGGCGCCGCGGCTTCGGCCCCCGCCGCACCCACCCGGCGCAAGCCGGTGGCCCCCGGACTGGCCGAGCTGGCCGACCGGCTCTCCGACCGCCTGGAGACGCGGGTCAAGGTCGACCTGGGGCGGCGCAAGGGCAAGATCACCGTCGAGTTCGCCACACTCGAGGACCTGCGGCGGATCGTGGACATCATGGATCCCCGCAACCGCAGCGACCGCCCGATCTAACCACTCTGGCGCGAGTGTGTCGGCGCTGGCCGCCGACCCGCGCTGGCAGGCCCGCTGACTGCTCACAGATCGCACAGCGGGTCAGCCAGAGGCTCGTTCCTCAACCAGCGGGGGACGAGGAACTTTGTCGACAAAGCGACACCTCGACAAAGCGATGTGTCGGTTGAACGATGAATCGGCTATCCGGTTCCTGCGGCGCGGGCTGCCTTGCGCGCCGCGCGCGCGGCGCGCTCCTCGGCGTCCAAGCGGGCCGCCTCGGCGAGCGTGGGCGCACTGCCGCCGTACGACGCGGGCAGCCACCAGGCGCCGGGCTCCTGGTCGGGGTAGGAGCGGATGGTCGCGTCGAGGAGTGCGTGCATGGACTCCTTGAGCTGGGCGGTCTCGGCGACGGGGTCGACGCCGGTGACCGTGAGTGGCTCGCCGACCCGGATGCTGATCGGCCGGCCGCGGGTCAGGTCGCGCGGGTGGTCCTTGGTGACCAGGCGCTGGGTGCCCCAGACCACGACCGGGAAGAGCGGCACGCGTGCGGCGGCCGCGATCCGCACGGCGCCGGTCTTGAACTCCTTGAGCTCGAAGCCACGGGAGATCGTCGCCTCGGGGAAGATCCCGACCAGCTCGCCGCGGCGCAGATACTCTTCGGCGACGCGCAGCGAGGCCTCGCCCTCGGCACGGTCGACGCTGATGTGGCGCATGGCCCGCATCAGCCGGCCGGCCACCCCGTGGTCGAAGACCTCGCGCTTGGCCATGAACCGGACCAGTCGGTGGATCCTCTCGGCCGCCACCCCGGCGTACACGAAGTCGGCGTAGCCGATGTGGTTGATGGCGAGCAGCGCTCCGCCCGTGCGCGGCAGCCGTTCGTGCCCCTGGACCGAGAGGTCCTGACCCAACGCGCGGAAGCCGGTCTTGGCGAGCGCGATCACCGCCCGGTACGTCGCGTCGCTCACCGGGCGAGCACCTCTCCGTCGTGGCGCGCGTGTCGGCCGGGGCGCGCCGTCGCCGCGTGCACGAGGGAGGCGAGCACGGCGCCGAGGTCCAGCCCGGCGGCCTGGACCGACAGCGGCACCGTGGAGGTCTCGGTGAAGCCCGGCGCGACATTGACCTCGAGGAACCACACCGTGCCGTCTGCGTCGACGATCAGGTCCGAGCGCGACAGCTCGCGCAGACCCAGCGCCTCGTGGGCGGCGATGGCGACCGTCGCACACTCCTCGAGCACGGGGTCGGGCAGCGCGGCGGGGACGACGAACTCGGTCGAGCCGGCGGTATAGCGGGCGGTGTAGTCGTAGACCCCCCCGTCGGGGTGGATCGCGACCACCGGGAGGGCTCGCGGGCCCGTGCCGTCGTCGATCACCGGCACCGCGACCTCGCGGCCCTCGACGAAGTGCTCGATCAGGGCCACCGGGCCGTAGGCGAACGCGCCGACCATCGCGTCGGGCAGCTCCTCGGCCGTGCGGACGAGCGTGCAGCCGAGCGCGGAGCCGCTGCGGGTCGGCTTGACCATGAGCGGCAGCCCGAGTGCGTCCACGACGGCCGCCATCAGCCGTGCCGCCCCCAGCTCGCGGAAGACCGCGTGCGGCAGGCACACCGATCGTGGTGTCGCGATGCCGGTGCCGGCCACCACCGACTTGGCAACGGGCTTGTCGAACGCCGTGCGGCAGGCCGCGGGCGACGCGCCGACGTAGGGGATGCCCAGGAGGTCGAGGACCTCGCGCACCGCGCCGTCCTCGCCGGCCTCACCGTGCAGCATCGGCAGCACGCAGCCGGGTCGCTCGGCGGTCAGGTGGTCGAGCAGCCCGCCGTCGACATCGCGCTCGGTGACCTCGAGTCCGGCCTCGCGGAGCGCCTCGGCAGCCCGCCGGCCCGAGCGCAGGGAGACGTCGCGCTCGTGGGAGAGCCCCCCGGCCAGGACCAGGATGCGTTCCGTCATAGGTGGCTCACCGCTCCTCGGTCAGGTCAGGTCCGTGCTGGGCGCGTCGTACCCGGAGCGGGCACCCAGCTCGCGATGGTCGCCCGGAGGGCCGACGGCACCGAACGTCTCGCGCAGCTCCATCTCCTCCTCCAGGACCCCGGCGAGCCGGCGTACGCCCTCGCGGATCCGCTCGGGCGTCGGGTAGCAGAAGCTCAGGCGCATCGACCCCGACCCGAACCCGTCGGCGAAGAACGCCGTGCCGGGGACGTAGGCCACGCGGGCCGTGACCGCCCGGGGCAGCATCGCCTTGGCGTCGATCCCCGGCGGCAGGGTGAGCCACACGAAGAAGCCGCCGTCAGGCACGTTCCAGCGGCACGCGGCGGGCATGAAGTCGTGCAGCGCCTCGACCATCGCGTCCCGGCGCTCGCGGTACATCTCCCGCATCTGCTTGATCTGCCCCCGCCAGTCGTGCTGGGTCAGGTACGCCGACACGAGCTGCTGGTTGAACGTCGGCGGGCACAGTGTCGCGGACTCCTGTGCGAGCACGAGCTTCTCGCGCACGGCGTGCGGCGCCAGCGCCCAGCCGACGCGCAGGCCCGGCGAGAAGGTCTTGGAGAACGAGCCGAGGTAGACCACGCCCTCGGGCTCGTCGGCGCGCAGCGCGCGCATCGGCTCCGCATCGAAGCCCAGCAGCCCGTAGGGGTTGTCCTCCAGCACGAGGACGCCCTCGCTCCGGCAGATCTCGAGGATCTCGGCGCGGCGCGGCGTGCTCAGGGTGACGCCCGCAGGGTTGTGGAAGTTGGGGATCGTGTAGAGGAACTTGATGGTTCGGCCCGCGGCGCGGGTCGCGGCGATCGCCTGCCGCAGGGCGTCGGGGACCAGCCCCTCGGCGTCCATCTCGGCGTGCACGACGTGGCACTGGAAGGCCTTGAACACGCCCAACGCACCGACGTAGGACGGCGCCTCGCAGATCACCACGTCGCCGGGGTCGCAGAAGATGCGCGTCACCAGGTCGACGGCCTGCTGGGAGCCCACGGTGACCACGACGTCGTCGGGGTGGGCGAGGATGCCCTCGAGCGCCATCACCTCGCAGATCTGCTCGCGCAGCACCGGGTCGCCCTGGCCGGAGCTGTACTGCAACGCGACCGTCCCGTGGTCGGCGACCAGGCCGGCCATCGCGTTCCCGACCAGGTCGAGCGGCAGGCCGGCGATGTTGGGCATCCCGCCCGCCAGGGAGACGACCTCCGGCCGCGAGGCCACCGCGAACAGCGCCCGGATCTCCGACGCCGTCATCCCGGCCGTGCGCGCGGCGTACCGGTCGACGTAGGTGTCGAGCCGGGTGCGCGCGGCGTGGGGCACGGGTTCCATGAGACGTCTAGTGTGGACGATCAGGGACCGGGCCGCAGCAGCGGGGGAGAAGATCGGTCCGTGAAGGGGGCGTGAGGTGTCACGCAAGGTCGTCCGGCTGACCCTGGACCATCTGGAGACCCTGACCGCCCCCTGTCGCACCTGTCTGTTCTGGCAGCTGGACCCGGTCCGACGGCAACGGGTCGAGGACCCGGCCGACGAGTTCGACACCTGGGTCTCGACGGTGTTGCGCGAGTGGGGCTCGTGCGGGCGGGTGGTGCTGGTGGACGGTCGTCCGGCGGGGTTCGCGATCTACGCGCCGGAGGCGTTCCTGCCCGGCGCGGCGTCGTTCGCCACCGCCCCCGTCTCACCGGACGCGGTCCTCCTCACGCAGGTGTACGTCGCGCCCGCAGACCGGCGCGGGGGCCTCGGCCGGATGCTGGTGCAGGGGATGGCCCGCGACCTGATCGAGCGCGGCGACGTGCGGGCCGTGGAGGCCTTCGGCGACCGGCGCGGCACCCCAGGCCGCTGCGTGTCCTCGGTGGAGTTCTTGGGCAGCGTGGGCTTCAAGACCCACCGGCCACACCCGGTCAACCCGCGGATGCGGATGGACCTGCGGTCGGCGCTCAGCTGGCGCGACGAGGTCGAGGCCGCGGTGGAGCGACTGATCGAGGCCGTCCGGCCCAATCCCCGCCCGACAGCGGAGCGCTCCCGCCCCGTCATCAGAACCGGCGCCGCGGTCAATCCTCGAGGAACTCCGCGAGCTCGTTGAGCAGCGCCGCCTTGGGGCGGGCGCCGACGATGGAGCGGACCACCTCGCCGCCGCGGTAGACGTTGATCGTCGGGATGCCGGTGACGCGGTAGGAGAACGGGGTGACCGGGTTCTCGTCGACGTTCATCTTCAGGAACGTCACCTTGTCACCGTGGGTGGCGGCGATCTCCTGGAGGATCGGGTCGACCTGACGGCACGGGCCGCACCACTCGGCCCAGAAGTCGACGAGGACCGGCTTGTCGGACTTCAGCACCTGGGTCTCGAACTCGGCGTCGGTGACGGCTGCCATGTTTCCCACGGGTGGACTCCTCGGATCGGGGCTGGTCTGGCTGGTCTGGCTGGGCCTGGCTAGGCCTGGCTGGGCCTGGCTGGTGAACGCGGGGGCGGCGGGGATTGTTCCGGCCCGGATGGGTCGGGGGTCAGGACCCGACCGGCACGGCCTCGGCGACCGTCTCGTCCGCCGGGCCAGCCGTGGAGGCGGCGTGGTCGAGCGCGGCGAGGAAGCGCTCGGCGTCCAGGGCGGCGGCGCAGCCGGTGCCGGCTGCGGTGACGGCCTGCCGGTAGTGGTGGTCGACCAGGTCGCCGCAGGCGAACACGCCGGTGAGGTTGGTGCGCGTCGACGGGTGGTCGACGAGGACGTAGCCGTTCTCGTCGAGGTCCACCTGGCCGGCCAGCAGCTCGGAGCGCGGGTCGTGGCCGATGGCGATGAACAGCCCGGTGGCCTCGAGCTCGCTGGTCTCCCCGGTGACCGTGTCGCGCAGGGTCACCGACTCCAGGCGGTCGGTGCCGTTGAGGGCCTCGACCGCGGAGTTCCAGCGGATCTCGAGCTTGGGGTCGGCGAACGCGCGCTCCTGCATGATCTTGGAGGCGCGCAGCTCGTCGCGACGGTGGATCAAGGTGACCTTGCTCCCGAAGCGGGTCAGGAAGGTCGCCTCCTCGATGGCGGAGTCGCCCCCGCCGACCACGGCGATGTGCTGCTCGCGGAAGAAGAAGCCGTCGCACGTCGCGCACCACGACACGCCGCGCCCCGAGAGCTCCTCCTCGTGAGGCAGGCCGAGCTTGCGGTAGCCCGACCCGGTGGCCAGGATCACCGCGCGCGCACGGTAGGTGTCGGTGACGGTCTTGACGATCTTGACCTCGCCGGTCAGGTCGACCTCGACCACGTCGTCGGCGACCAGCTCGGCCCCGAACCGCTCGGCCTGGGCGCGCATCTCGTCCATGAGCGCGGGGCCCATGATGCCGTCGCGGAAGCCGGGGAAGTTCTCGACCTCGGTGGTGTTCATCAAGGCGCCGCCGGCCGTCACCGAGCCCTCGAACACCAGCGGGTGCAGGGAGGCCCGGGCGGCGTAGACCGCGGCGGTGTAGCCGGCCGGGCCGGAGCCGATGACGATGACGTCCCTGACGTCGCTGCCGTCGCTGGAGTCGTGAGTCATGACGATGCGCTCTCCTATCGGTCGGTGCAACCGATCGTAGGTGAGCCGCATTCCCCCGGGGTCTACTGCCCGGGCTCGGGCACCGTGAGGGTGATGGACCGGGTCGGCTCGGTGGTGTCGCAGACGTAGACGTCGACGACCTGCACGTCGCCGGCCGGCTCGCGGAGGACGAGCACGGCGGGTGCTCCGTCGTAGGTCGCCGCCAGGGCGACGCCCGCGCCGAAGGCGGTCGTCGCGCAGGTCGGCGCGGCGTACGCCGAGGCAGCATCGGTGGCGGGGCCTTCGGTGTCGGACTCGCTCGGTGACGGCTCGGCCGAGGCGGTGGGGACGGCGGTCAGCGAGGCGACGAACGATGCGGTGAGGTTGCGCGCCCGACGGACGTCCTGCCCGAAGTGATCGGACCGGATCGTGACGACCGCGCCGGCCGCCTCACCGTTGCGTTGGCTCTCGGCCGAGGGCGCGGCCATCTCGGCGCCCGCTCCGGCGTCCTCGTCGGCCTGGGTCTCGGCCGCGGCGCCGCCGCCGGCCTGGGCGTCCGCGGGAGCCTCGGCGGCGGTGTCCGTGGTGGAGAAGCTGTCCTCACCCTGCTGGGAGCCCACCACCTGGCCGATGCCGACCCCCGCCACCACGACAGCCGCGGCGGCGACCAGCAGACGCCCCGCCGTCCGTCGGCGCCGGGCGGCGAGGTCGACCACCTCCGCGGCCGGCGCCGCGACCTCGGCGGCCCGGCGGGCCGAGAGGTCGGCCAACACCCGGTCGAGCCGAGCCGCGACCGCGTCCGGCATCGGCTCGGCGTGCCGGGCATCGGCCAGCAGACGCCGGATGCGGGCGTCGTCGTCGGGGTCGAGGGTCGGCTCGTGCAGGTCGTCAGCCATCGGGACGCCTCCTCTCCGGTGTCGGGGGCTCATCGTCGGATGGGACGGCCGGGACGGGGCCTGGGTTCCCGCTCACGGTCGTCGGCGCAGCCGGCGGGGCCAGATCGCCGAGCAGCTCGGCGAGCCGGGCACGGCCGCGGAAGCAGCGCGACTTCACCGTGCCCTCGGCGCAGCCGAGCATCTCCGCGACCTCGCTCACGTGGTAGCCCTCCATGTCCACGAGCACCAGGGCGGCGCGCTGGACGGGCGGCAGGCTCTCGAGGGCGGTGAGCACACGGCGTCGCCGTTCGGCGGCGACACTGAGGTCCGCGGGGTCGGCGGCGTCCTGGGCCGAGACGAGCGAGCCCCGCCCGGCGTGGTCGTCGAGATCGTCGGGGAGCGCCTCCGCGCGCCGGATCTTCGCGGCGCGGATCCGATCGAGACAGGCGTTGACGACCACGCGGTGCAGCCAGGTGGTCACGGCGGCCTCCCCCCGGAAGGAGCCGGCGCGACGGAACGCCGCGACCATGCCGTCCTGGAGCCCGTCGGCGGCGTCCTCGGGGTTGCCCATGGTGCGCAGCGCGACGGCCCAGAGCCGGTCGCGATGGCGCGCGAAGAGGACGCCGAAGGCGTCCGGGTCCCCTTCGACGTGGGCCTGCAGCAAGTCGGCGTCGCTGTCGTGGGGCGAGACGTCGTGGGGCTGGAGACCGTCGGTCACGAGGAGCCGGCCCCGAAGACGACGATCTCGGCGATCTCACCGCGATAGCCGCCCTCGACCTGCGGGAGGCCGGTCATCCAGACCGTGACGAAGCGTCCGGTCACGGCGGGCTCGAGGGTGATCTGGTGCTCGGTCTCGCTCGCGGTGGCGGAGGCGCTCGCCGTGAGCCCGTCGAGGGACGTCGGAGCGGAGTCGGTGACGAACACCTCGAAGCGGGTCGGCGTGCCCACGAAGGTGAGGTCGACCCGGGTGACCGGGCCGCTCTTGCCCAGGTCGACGGTCAGTCCGACCCCCGTCTTGAGCCCGGTGGGGCCGAGTTGCTGGGTGTAGGTCATCGTCCGCCAGGCAGTGGCAGGGTCGCCGTCGACCGCGCGGGGCGCCAGGTCGCGGTTCTCCTCCGGGGGGTCGCCCTGCGGGTCGAAGTCGGTGGCCACCAGGTCGGCGTACGGCGCCGCCTCGCTGGCTCCCCGCGTCGTCCCGCCCGACGAGGACGAGGAGGACGGGTCGTCGGTGAGGCCCCCCAGCGGTGCGCGCCCGGTGCCGAGGTTGAAGGCGAAGACCACGGCGAGCAGGGTGACCAGGGCCGCTGCGACGACACCGGCGAGCCAGAGCCACGATCGTCCGGGGTGGGACGGCTCGTCGGGGAGGTCGCGGACCGGCTCGATGGTCCCGCTGCCCGTGCCGGATCCGGTGCCGACCCGGCTGCCGTGGCCGGTGGTGGTGTCCCACGGCCAGAACGCGCCTCCCGCTCCGGTCGGGACTCCTGCTCCCGCCACGGCCCGGGCGCGCCGGGCCGGTCGGCCGTCCACCGGGTCCGGCGCGAAGAGCGGACGCTCCACGGGCGGCTCGAACGGCGGCGGCGGTGGCGGCTGGTCGGCTCGCGCCGAGAGCCAGGAGACCCCGCCGGAGTCGTCGAAGATCGGGATGCCGGCCTCGGTCGGCTGGTCGCCCGGCGGGAGGTCGGCCGGCAGGTCGGCGAGCGTGGGGGTCGGGTCCTGGGCCTCGAGCCGGGCAGACGCAGGCTCCGAGGGGCCGGGCTCGGGGGCGGCCGACTCGGAGGTGGCGGGCTCGAGCGCATCCGGCTCAGGTGCGGCCGGCTCCGAAGCCGTCGGCTGCGCGTCCGGGCCGGGCAGCACCAGGGCCCCGGCCTCGGCGGGGAGGGCGCCGGGGAGCCCGGCCTCGCGCCTGCGCATCGCGACGCGCTCGGCGTCGGCCAGCCCGCTCGGGTCCCCCACGAACTCCCGCAGCGCGTCGCTGATGCCCCCGGCGGTGGAGAGGTCGACGTTGCCGCGCGCATGGGCTCCGGGCCCGGTGCCGTCGGGCTCGAGGACCGCGTCGCAGAGCGCGTCCAGCACCCGGGGCACGCCGGCGCGGACCTGCCGGGCCCGCAGCACGCGACCGTGGTCCAGCGGTGCCGGCTTGACCGCGGAGCGCGAGACCCCGGGCCAGCGGGCGGTGAGGGCGAAGTAGACCAGACCGCCCAGGTCGACGACGTCGGCCGAGACCCTGCCGGGAGGGAGCCCGTGCAGGGCGGCGTCGACGGCGAAGCCGATCACCCGCACCGAGCCGCTGCGGTCGATCAGCACGTTCTCGGGGACGAGCCGGCCGTGGGCGACCCCGGCGGCGTGTCCCACCTCGATCGTGGCCGCGACCTCGGAGACCAGCCAGGCCGCGCGCCGGGGGGCGAGCGGTCCCTCGTCGGCGATCAGGATGTCGAGGGACGTGCCGGTGGCCCACTCGTTGACCACGAAGCACAGACCGTCGGCCTCGTCGACGTCGAGCACCCGCAGCAGGCGACGGTCCACCACCCGCGCCGAGGTGCGCGCGGCCTCCTTGATCAGTCCCGCACGCTCGTCGTCGCCGGGGATGATGTGAACGGCGACGGACCGGTCGAGGGAGGAGTCGAAGGCCCGCCAGAAGAGGCCGCCGCCACTCTCGTCGAGCAGGTCGACCAGGCGGTACCGGCCCGCCAGCACCTCGCCGGGGCGGATCACGTGGGACACGGTGCTCCTCCCGCCTCCTCCCGGCCACGAGCGACACACGTCCCGCTCATCGTAGGTGCGCCCGGTCGGGGTCAGGAGCCGACGCGGCGGGGCCGCAGTCGACGGGCCGCCAGCTCGAGGGCGGCGGTGACCTCGGTCAGCCGGACGGCGCGGGCGAGCGCCAGGAAGACGAGCAGGTTCAACCCACCGAGCAGGACCAGGCGGACCACCGCCCACAGATGACCGCCGCTCTCGGGGAGGACGGTCGAGAGGCCCAGCGTCACCAGGGCGGACGGCACGCTCGCCACCATGAGGCGGGCCAGGAACCGCAGCAGCTCGCCGGTGCGGAGCCCGCCGAGGGACCGGCGCAGCACCACGTAGGAGAGCAGCGACCCCACGGCGTACGACGTCGCGTAGGCGAGCACCAGAGCGGGCGCGGTCCACTCCGGGTCCGTGCCGCGGACCAGCACGACCGCGGTGACGATGTTGGTGCCCGCGACCACGCACTGGATCCAGAAGACGGTGCGGTTGCGCTCCAGGGAGTAGAAGCCGCGCAGGACGAGGTAGTGGACGGTGAAGAACACCAGGCCGATGCCGAACAGTGCCAGGGAAGGGATGTAGAGGCGGTAGGTGGCCCGGGCCGCGCCGTAGTCCCAGAGCAGGATGGCCAGGTCGGGGGCGAGCACGGGCAGCAGCAGGGCGAAGGGGATCACCACGCACAGGGCCGTGCGCAGCACGCGGGCGAGGTCGCCGGCGAGGGCCTCGTAGGCCTGGCTCGCCGCGTGCCCCGACAGCAGGGGCAGCAGTGCGGTGGCCAGGGAGACGGTGATGATGGCGTGCGGCACCATCACGATCAGGAACGTCTGCGCATACACCGTGTAGCCCGTGGCGGCGACCTGGCCGACGTCCCCGGCGCAGGCGTCCACCACCCGCGCGGTGCCCCCGGAGGCGAGCCGGACCACGACGGTGTAGGCGACCTGGTTGACCACGACGAAGAGCACGGTCCAGGTGCCGAGTCGCAGGGTGTGCCCGAGGCCGGTGCCGCGGAAGTCGTACCGGGGCCGGATCCGCACCCCTGCGGACCGCAAGAAGGGCACGAGCACGAGGAGCTGGACCGCGATGCCGGCCGTGGAGCCGAGGCCGAGCCAGGCCTCCTGGGCGCCGGTGAACGGCGCGCAGAGGTCCGCTCCCGAGACCGGCCCGTAGAAGAACAGGTAGCCGACCAGGACCGCGATGGCGACGAGGTTGTTGGCGATCGGCGCCCACATCATCGGGCCGAACCGACCCCGGGCGTTGAGCACCTGGCCGAACAGGGCGAACATCCCGTAGAAGAAGACCTGCGGCAGGCAGAAGCGGGCGAACGCGACGATCGACTCGCGGTGGGCCGCCAGCTCGGGGGTGAGGTACTCCGGCGCCAGGAAGATCCGCATCACCCACGGGGCGGCCACGACCAGGGCGATGGTGACCACCCCGAGGAACAGCGCGGAGAGGGTGACGATCCGGTTGAGGTACGCCGCACCGCCGTCGGGGTCCCGCTGCATGGTGCGCACCAGCTGGGGCACGAGCACGGCGTTGAAGATCCCGCCCGCCAGCAGGATGTAGAGCATGTTGGGCACCGTGTTGCCGATCATGAACAGGTCGGCGTGCAGCAGGTTGCCCAGGGCGGCGGCGAGCAGCAGCGAGCGCAGGTAGCCACTGAAGCGGGAGACCACGGTCCCGGCGGCCATCACCGCCGTGGAGGCGAGGAGCCGGTCGTGTCGTCGTTCGGACCCCTCGGTCACGTCCGCGGCCCCGCGGCACTGTGAGACGCCACGGGATCCTGGTCCGCGGAGTCGGGATCGGCCTCCTCGTGCTCGTCGCGCCGCGCCCCACGGATCCGGCGCACCACGCGCAGCACCAGCGCCAGCACGAACAGGGCGCCGGCGCCCCCGACGACCAGCCAGATCACTTGACTGACCTGGCCCGCACGCACGGGAAGCGAGTCGGTGGAGCCGAGCGGCTCGCCGGCGGTGTCGGTGAGGACGATCCGGACGTCGTGGACTCCGAGCCGGTCGGTGCTGGCCTCGAGCAGGACCGTCGTGCTCGAGCCCGCCGCCAGCTGGACGGTGTCGGGCGCCGTGATGGTCATCGGCGGGTCGGACGTCGCCTCGAGGCGCACCGACACGGCCTCGTCGAGCCCGTTGGTCACGGTCACCGAGAAGCTGCCCGAGTCGCTGGTGAGGATCACCCGCCGGGGTGCCGTCACCGTGATCGAGCGCAGGCGATCGGACACCCAGACGGTCGTCGCGACCGTGGCCGCTCGCGAGGCGACCGCGTCCTCGCGGGCGAAGTAGGACAGGTTGCCCAGTGAGCCCACCCGGATCCGGGCCGCCAGGTCGGTGGCCGTGGTCAGCACGCCCTGCAGCCGCCCCGCCTCCCCGGTGAGCTCGACGAAGGAGTCGAACGCGGCTTGGTCGACTTCGTGGTTGAGCTGCCAGGTGGGGTACTCGAAGCGGTCGCTCGCCAGCGGCCTGGGGGTGACCGCGGTGGCCTCGTCGAGCCTGGTCAGGCGCATCCAGTTGACCTGAAGGCCGTCGAAGAACGAGCGGCCGTCCGGCGCGGCCCAGCCCGGCGGGAAGACCACCACCAGCGGCTGCCGGCCGGGATCGTCCAGCCGGAGCGCGGCCTCGCTGAGGATGCGCTGGCGCAGGGCGACCGGGGCCATCGGGTCGTCGGGGCCGGGCCCACCGCGCAGGGCCGACGAGGAGTAGAGCACGAGGCGCTTCCCGGCGTACGACGCCACGCTCGGCGGCTGCCCCCGGGTCACCGACCGGTCGCTCGCCAGGATCGTGGTGCCCTCCTCCGCCAGTCCGAGCGCCGCGTCGTCGAGGAAGCCGCTCGGTGCGGAGATGGCCGAGGTCACGGGGAATTGACCCTGGGTGAGCACCGTGCCCGACTTGGCACGCGCGTCGGAGTACACGTCGGGTCCGCGCTTGGCGGCCGCCGCCACGTCGACGTCTCCCCACGGCAGTGCGAGCACCTGCTTGCCCGTGAGGGCCTGCTGCAGGGTCGCCAGCCACGAGAGAGCGGTGGGGTCGGGCTCGGTGGCGGCGGTGTCGGAGTCGGGCTCGGCGGTGGTGCTGGGCTCCGGGGAGGCACTCGGGTCGGTGGCCTCCTCGGTGGGCTCGACGAGAGGCCGGGGCGGGTTGCCGGAGGCCAGGCGACTCACCGCGTCGGTGACCGCGGGATCGACCAGCCAGGTCAACGGCGTGCTGCCGGCCGAGACCCCGAACCCCAGGACCGCGCCCAGGCGCCCGTCCGGCTCGAGGTCGTCGAGCCAGGTGTCGACGTCGGCGAGCCGACCGTCAGGCTCGTTGCGCACCTGGTGCCGGACGGGCAGCACCAGGGCGGCGTCGACGGGGTTCTCCCGGGCGGCGCGGGGCACGAGGGGGAGGAACGTGCGGGCCCGGCCGTCGGCGACCGCGTCCCGCTCCGCCGTGGTCTGGCCCAGGGCGTGCACCCCGAACCAGTAGACCCCCGGCGCCTCGACGCCGAGCAGGTCGACCGGGACGCGGACGGTGTAGGGCGCGGAGGCTCCCGGGGCGAGCTCGGGCACAGTGTCGAAGGTGCCGGGCACGGTGATCCGGTTGCCGACCCACTCCTCGGCGCCACGCGTGCTCTCGAACGCGAGGTCGTCGGTGGTCGTGATGGGCTCGGAGCCGATGAAGGCGTAGAGGTTGACCGCGCTCCACGTCTCGTCGGAGTCGTTGGTCACCCAGCCACTGACCAGGACCCGGCCGGTGCGCGGGATCGACGAGGGGGTGAGCGTGTCGATGGTGACCGAGAGCGGTGCCGCTGCGGCCCGTGCGGGCCCGGCGGCGGCTGCGGAGTCGGGAAGCCCCACGAGCAGGGTCAACACCACCGGCAGCACGGCGGCGAGCGACGCGACGACGGCTCGCGCGAGCGGCAGCCTCGGGCGTCGGAGCACGCCCCGACTGTAGTCGGGGCGTAGGCTTCCCCCCTGTGTCCGACGCCCTCTCCACTGGCTTGCGTCTGGTCGACGCGCAGCGGTCGGTGGCCGCCGAGCTGGACCGGATCGCCCCGGTCCTCGAGCCCCTGGGGGCGCTGTTCGCCGCGGCCGGCCACACCCTCGCGCTCGTCGGCGGACCGGTGCGTGACGCCATGCTCGGCCGTCCGCACGACGACCTGGACTTCACCACCTCCGCGCGCCCGGGCGAGACCGAGCGCCTGCTGCGCGGCTGGGCGGACGCGGTCTGGGACCTCGGCCGCTCGTTCGGCACCATCGGCTGCCGCAAGGGGTCCTGGCAGGTCGAGGTGACGACGTACCGCTCCGAGCACTACGATCCGTCGTCCCGCAAGCCCGAGGTGGCCTTCGGCGACAGCCTGGAGGCTGATCTCGGCCGCCGTGACTTCACTGTCAACGCGATGGCGATCACGCTGCCCGACCGTGGCTTCGTGGACCCGTACGGCGGAGTGGTCGACCTCGCCCAGGGCCTGCTGCGGACCCCCGGGCGGCCGGAGGACTCCTTCTCCGACGACCCCTTGCGGATGCTGCGGGCCGCCCGCTTCGCGGCCCAGCTCGGCTTCGCGGTCGACCCGGCGGTCGTCACCGCGATGACCGCCATGGCCGACCGGATCTCGATCGTCTCGGCCGAGCGGGTCCGCGACGAGCTGACCAAGCTGGTGCTGGCCCCGCGCCCCCGGGTCGGGCTCGCCCTGCTCGTCGAGACGGGGCTCGCCGCCCTCGTCTTGCCAGAGCTCCCGGCGCTCGCGCTGGAGCGCGACGAGCACCATCGGCACAAGGACGTCTACGAGCACACGCTGACCGTGCTGGAGCAGTCCATCGACCAGGAGGAGCGCCTGGGCGGCCCCGACCTGGTCTCCCGCCTGGCGGCCCTGATGCACGACGTCGGCAAGCCGCGGACCAGGCGGTTCCTCTCCGACGGCACGGTCACCTTCCACCACCACGACGTCGTGGGCGCCAAGCTGACCCGCAAGCGGCTGCAGGCGCTGCGGTTCCCGGGCGAGGTCGTGGACGCGGTGAGCAGCCTCGTCGAGCTGCACCTGCGCTTCCACGGGTACGGCGACGGCGAGTGGACCGACTCGGCGGTGCGGCGCTACGTGCGCGACGCCGGCGACCAGCTCGAGCGGCTGCACGTGCTCACCCGCGCCGACTGCACGACTCGCAACCGCCGCAAGGCGGCCCGGCTCTCGCGGCACTACGACGACCTCGAGGCCAGGATCGCCCGCCTCTCCGCCGAGGAGGAGCTGGCCGCCATCCGGCCCGATCTGGACGGCAACCAGATCATGGAGATCCTCGGGATCCCGCCCGGGCGCGAGGTCGGCGAGGCCTACCGGCATCTGCTCGAGCTCCGCCTGGACCACGGTCCGATGAGCGCCGACGAGGCGAGCGCGGCGCTGCTGGTGTGGTGGGCCGACCGCCGCCGGAATCCCCGGTGAGCCGGCAGGTCGTGGTGATGGGCGTCTCCGGCGTGGGCAAGACGACCGTGGCCACGGCACTGGCCGAGCAGCTGGGCTGGGACTTCGTCGAGGGCGACGACCTGCACCCGCCCGAGAACCTCGCCGCCATGCGGTCGGGCCGACCGCTCACCGACGCCGACCGCGTGCCGTGGCTGGAGCGGATCGGAGCCCTCCTCTCCGAGTGGGCGGCGCAGGACCGGCAGGGCGTGGTGACCTGCTCGGCGCTGCGGCGCAGCTACCGCGACCTGCTGCGCGACGCTCGCCCCGGGGTGGTGTTCCTGCACCTGGTCGCCGATCCGGAGCGGCTCGCCGACCGGATGGCGCGCCGGACCGACCACTTCATGCCGGAGGCTCTCCTCGACAGCCAGCTGGCCACCCTGGAGCCGCTGGAGCCGGATGAGCCCGGCTGCGCGGTCGACGCCGCCGGAGCCGTCGACGAGGTGGTGGGGCGCGCGGTCGAAGGGCTGGGTCTACCCTGAGCCGGATGACGACGCAGAGCGGGGAGCGGGTCCAGGGCGTGCGGATCTCCGGACCGGAGGTGGACCGCTCGGACGTGGTCCTGACTCCCGACGCGCTGGCGTTCGTCGCCGACCTGCAACGGCGGTTCGGGCCGCGGCGCGACGAGCTCCTCGCAGCGCGACAGGTCCGGCGGGACCGGATCGCCGGCGGCGAGCGGCCCGACTTCCTGGCGGAGACCGCCGACGTCCGTTCGGCCGAGTGGCAGGTCGCCCCGGCACCGGAGGACCTGCGTGACCGGCGCGTCGAGATCACCGGCCCGACGAGTCGCAAGATGACCATCAACGCGCTCAACTCCGGCGCGCGGGTGTGGCTGGCCGACCTCGAGGACGCCAACACGCCGCACTGGCGCAACGTCGTCGACGGCCAGATCAGCCTGTACGACGCGGTGCGGCGCACGATCGCCTTCGTCTCCCCCGAAGGCAAGTCCTACGCGCTGGAGGACCCCGACCACCTGCCCGTGATCGTGCCTCGCCCGCGCGGTTGGCACCTCGAGGAGCGGCACCTCCTCGTCGACGACGCCCCCACCGTCGGCGGCCTGGTCGACTTCGGGCTCTACTTCTTCCACAACGCCGCCGAGCAGTTGGCGCGGGGGAGCGGGCCCTACTTCTACCTGCCCAAGATGGAGTCCCACCTCGAGGCACGGCTCTGGAACGACGTGTTCACCCACGCCCAGGCGGCGTTGGGGATCCCGCACGGCTCGGTCCGTGCGACGGTGCTGATCGAGACGATCACCGCCGCCTTCGAGATGGAGGAGATCCTCTTCGAGCTGCGCGACCACGCGGCCGGTCTCAACGCCGGCCGCTGGGACTACCTGTTCAGCATCATCAAGATCTTCCGCGACGCCGAGGGCTTCACCCTGCCCGACCGGAGCGCGATCACGATGCGCGCGCCGATGATGGCGGCCTACAGCGACCTCCTGGTCGCCACCTGCCACCGCCGCGGCGCCTTCGCGATGGGCGGGATGGCCGCCTTCATCCCCTCGCGGCGCGACCCCGAGGTCAACGCGGCGGCGTTCGCCAAGGTGCGCGAGGACAAGACCCGCGAGGCCGAGGCCGGGTTCGACGGGTCGTGGGTGGCGCACCCCGACCTGGTGCCCGTGTGTGCCGAGATCTTCGGCGAGATGCTGGGCGACGCCGACAACCAGGTCGCGCGGCTGCGTCCCGAGGTGGCGGTGACCGCCGCCGACCTGCTCGACGCGGCAGCCACTCCGGGCGAGCGGACGATGGACGGCCTGCGCCTCAACATCAACGTCGGGATCGCCTACCTCGCCGCCTGGCTGGCCGGCAACGGCGCGGCGGCGATCCACAACCTGATGGAGGACGCCGCGACCGCGGAGATCTCCCGGTCCCAGATCTGGCAGTGGACCCACCACGCGGCCAGGCTCGCCTCGGGGGAGACGGTGACCCGTGAGCTCGTGGAGGGGATCGTGGCGGAGGAGCTCGCCGCGCTGCGCGACGCGGGCTGGTATGCCGGCCACCTCGAGGTCGCGCGCGAGCTGTTCACCGCCACCGCCCTCGACGACGACTTCGCCGACTTCCTGACGGTGCCGGCGTACGACGCCGTGGTCGCCGCCGGCGAGTGACCTCCCACCCCCGAGGAGTCCCGATGTCCGAGATCCCGCCGCCCGTGTTCCTGGCCGACCGGCTCGCCTACTGGGCGCAGGCCGATCCCGACGGGGAGGCGGTCACCTATCTGGGCCGCACCTGGACCTGGGCGCAGTGGTACGACCGCGTCCGGCGGCTCGCCGGAGCCCTGCGGAGCCTCGGGATCGGGCGCGGCGACGTGGTGTCGTTCCTCGACAAGAACCACCCGGCCTGCGTCGAGCTGACCTTCGCCGTCTCGCTGCTCGGCGCCGCGAACGCGATCGTCAACTTCCGGCTCGCCGGCGACGAGGTCGACTACGCCGTGAACGACGCCGGGGCGCGGCTCCTCCTGGTCGGCAGCGAGCTGATGCCCCTGGTCGACGGTCTGCGCGACCGGCTGACGACGGTCGAGCACGTCGGGGAAGTGACTCCCGAGGGCGGCGAGGGTGACGCGTACGAGGCGCTGCTGGCCGGCGCCACCCCTCTCGACCGGGACCCCGAGGTCACACCGGACGACGTCGTGCTGGTGATGTACTCCTCGGGCACCACGGGCCTCCCCAAGGGCGTGATGCTGACGCAGCGCAACATGGTCGAGCACACACTGGCCGCCCACGACGGCTGGGAGTTCGAGCCCGGCGACAAGAACATGGTGTCGATGCCGCTGTTCCACGTGGGCGGCTCGTCGTACGTGCTCTTCGGCGTGCACGACGGCATCCCCAGCGTGATGACCCGCGACCCCGACGGCGCCTCGCTGGCCGGGGCGATCCTGGCCGGGGCGAACCGGACCTTCCTGGTGCCGGCGGTGCTCGCGCAGGTGCTCCAGTCGGGACCCGAGGCGGTGGCGCTGTTCGGGCGGCTCAAGACCTACACGTACGGCGCGTCCCCGATGCCGCTGCCCTTGCTGCGGGCGGCGATGGCAGCCTGGCCGGACACCGACTTCATCCAGGTCTATGGCCTCACCGAGGTGGGCGGCGTGGCCACCCACCTGATGCCCGACGCGCACCGCGAGGCCCTCGCCTCCGGGGACTTCGAGCGGCTGGTGTCGGCCGGGCAGCCGCTCCCCGGCGTCGAGCTCAAGATCGTCGACCCAGCCACGCTCGAGGAGGTGCCGGTCGGCGCGCACGGCGAGATCTGGCTGCGCACCCCGCAGCTGATGAAGGGCTTCCTCAACAAGCCCGAGGCGACCGCCGAGGTGGTCGTCGCGGACGGCTGGTTCCGCACCGGCGACCTGGGCCGGGTCGACGCCGAGGGCTACGTCTTCGTCGAGGACCGGATCAAGGACATGATCATCTCGGGCGGCGAGAACATCTACTCCCCCGAGATCGAGCGGGTCCTCGCCGAGCACCCCGCGGTCATGGAGGTGGCCATCATCGGCGTGCCCGACGAACGCTGGGGCGAGACCGTCAAGGCCGTGGTCAGCCTCAAGCCCGACCTCGACGGCGACCCGCCGACCGGGGCGGACCTGATCGCGTACTGCCGCGAGCACCTCGCCGCGTACAAGTGCCCGACGTCGGTGGACCTCCTGCCCGCCCTGCCTCGCAACCCGACGGGCAAGATCATGAAACGCGAGCTCCGCAAGCCCTACTGGGAGGGTCGCGACCGCGCGATCGTCTGAGCGGCACCGCGCTCGCGCCCGGCGGGATTCCGCGCTCGCGCACCACCGGAACACCCGGTCGACCGGGTGTTCTGTGGGTTTGGCCTCGCTGCAACGACGCCAAACGTTGAAGATCCCCGGCCAACCGGGTGTTCTTGAGGCGAGGGCGACCCGGCCCCGCTCAGCCGACGACCTGCTCGCCACCCACCCACGTCCGGGCCACATCGGCGACCCCGGCGAGCGCGAACACCTTGGCCAGCGCATCCACCGGGGAGTCGGCGTGGCGCAGGGTGACGGCGAGGGTGGAGTCGGGGGCGGGCCGCAGCCACAGGGCGTCGAAGTCCTTGCCCACCGACAGGTCGCCGACGCGGTCGTCGAGCGCGAGGGCCTCGGCGCCGGCGGCCGTCGCGAGGTGGAGCAGGTGGGCGGGGCCGAGGTGGTGCCCGGCCGGGCCGAGGAGCTGCTGGACGAAGTAGGCCTGCAGGCCCTCCTTGAACAGCGAGAACCCGGTACCCGCGCCGACGTCGGACCCCAGGGCGACCCGGACGCCGTGCGCGAGGTGCGCGGCCAGGGGGAACAGCCCGCTGCCCAGCGCGGCGTTGCTGGTCGGGCAGTGCGCGATCGCGACCCTGCGGGCGAACAGCAGCCGGAGCTCCTCGTGGGTCGGGTGCACGTTGTGGGCGAGCACGCTGCGCCTGCTCAGCAGGCCATGCTTGTCGTAGCTCGTCACGTAGTCGCAGTCGAAGAGGTCGCGCACGCCGGCGATCTCGTGGGTGTTCTCGTTGAGGTGGGAGGTGAAGAACGCGTCCGGAACGTCGGCCAGCAGCGTCGCCGCGGAGTCCAGGAGGTCGTCGCTGCACGAGAGCGAGAAGCGCGGGGTGACGGCGTACCGCAGCCGGCCGACGCCGTGCCAGCGTTCGGCGAGCGCGAGCCCCTCGCGATGGGCCCGCTCGGGGGTGGTGAAGAGGTCGTCGCGGATCACGCGGTCGCTGAGCACCAGCCCGCTGGTGACGCGCAGCCCGACGCGCGCGGCCTCGGCGAAGAGCGCGTCGACCGCGCCGGCGAAGTGCGAGCCGAACACCAGCGCGGTCGTGGTGCCCGCCCGCGCCAGGCCGGAGAGGAAGTCGGCAGCGACCCCGGCGGCGTACGACGTGTCGGCCAGCCGGGCCTCCTCGGGGAGCGCGCACTGGTCGAGCCAGTCGAGCAGCGGCATGCCGAGCCCGCCGATCACCCGCACCTGCGGGAAGTGCACGTGGGTGTCGATGAACCCGGGCAGCACCAGGCCGTCGCGCAGATCCTCGACCTCGGCACCCGGGTGCCGAGCGCTCACCTCGGCGTGCGGCCCGCGGTCGACGATCGCGCCGTCGGCCACCGCGACCGCGCCGTCCTCCAGCACTCGCAGCGATCCACCCCGGAACGGGCTTCGCGGGGTGTCGAGGAAGGTGCCGCGGAAGAGCCGGATCGCCAGGGATCCCGACGGTGGCTCCCTCACCGCTGCCGGGCGCTCTCGCGTTCGAGAACGCCGAGCAGCGCGGCCGCCGCGGAGACGGCGATCACGGCCGGCTCCTTGCCGGTCAGCCCGGCCTCGTCCGGCAGGCCGATCGGGGTGGTGATCCGGGACAGGTCGGCATCACTGTGGCCGTCGGCCCGCAGGCTGGCGCGGAAGCGGGCCCACTTCGCCGACGACCCGATCAGCCCGATCGAGCCCAGGTGGCCGGTGCGCAGCGCCGCGTCGCACAGGGCCAGGTCCTCGGCGTGGTCGTGGGTCAGGATCACGACGTGCGTGCCGGGCGGCAGCTCGGCGAGCACGAGCTCGGGCAGCACCGGTACGGCGTGCACGTGCACGGCCGCGACCGCGTCGGCCAGCGGCTCGAGCGCGGTGGCGCCGAGGTGGTCGGGGCGGGAGTCGACGAGGTGCAGGTCGAGGTCGTGGCGGGCCAGGATCCGCGCCAGCTCGAGCCCGACGTGGCCCAGGCCGAAGAGGGCCAGGGCCGGCACCACCGGCAACGGCTCGAGCAGCACCGACACCTCGCCCCCGCAGCACTGCACACCGTGCTGCAGCGGCACCTTGTCGGAGAGGCTCGCGGACAGTGTCTCGGGCCGCCGTGCGCCCTCGTCGAGCAGCGCCCGGGCCCGGTGCACGGCCTCGGCCTCCAGGTTGCCTCCACCGATCGAGCCCCAGGTCGCGTCGGCCGCGACCACCATCTTGGCCCCGGCCTCGCGAGGCGCGTGCCCGCGCACGTCGGCGAGGGTGACGAGCACGCCGGGCCGCCGGCGTACGCGCAGGTCGGCGACGGCCTGCCACCACGTGGTCACGACCCCACCGCCTCCCGCGCCCGGGAGAGCGCCCAGTAGACGGCCTCGGGGGTCGCCGGCGAGGCCAGGTCGACGCTGTGACCGGCCGGCCCGAACGCGGCGCACGCCTGCCGCAGCGCCTCGCGGACGCTGAACGCCAGCATCAGCGGCGGTTCGCCGACGGCCTTGGATCCATAGACGGCGCCGTCCTCGTGGGCGTGCTCGAGCAGGGCCACCCGGAAGTCCGGCGGCACCTCGGAGAGGCTCGGCAGCTTGTAGGTGCTGGCCGCCTGGGTCGCCAACCGGCCGCGGTTCGGGCCGTCGGAGGTGTCCCAGCGCAGGTCCTCGAGGGTGAGCCATCCGGCGCCCTGCACGAAGCCGCCCTCGATCTGGCCGAGGTCGACGAGCGGGGACAGGCTGTCGCCCACGTCGTGGACGATGTCGACCCGGAGAGTGCGGTGGGCACCGGTGAACCCGTCGACCTCGACCTCGGCCGCGGCCACGCCGTACGCGAAGTACTTGAACGGCGACCCGGTCATCGTCGAGGCGTCCCAGCTGAGCCCCTCGGTGCGGTAGAAGCCGGCGGCCCACAGCTGGACGCGACGGTAGTAGGCCAGCGAGACGAGCTCCTCCCAGGTCGCTCCGGGAGCGTCGGCTCGCACCGGCTCGAGCCGCGCCAGGATCTGCTCGCACGCGTCCTTGACCGCGCCGCCGTTGAGGTCGGCGCCCGCGCTCGCCGCGGTGGCCGAGGTGTTCGGCACCTTGTCGGTGCGCGTGGGCGCCAGCCGGATCCGCTCGATCGGCAGTCCGAGCGCGGTGGCCGCCACCTGGAGCATCTTGGTGTGCAGGCCCTGCCCCATCTCGGTGCCGCCGTGGTTGATCAGCACCGAGCCGTCCTTGTAGACGTGCA
>CAZIVD010000043.1:0-38774 GCA_964542635.1 uncultured Nocardioides sp.
GCCTCCACCCCACCAGGGGCTCAACGCCACCCTGACATTGAGTGTCGAGACCCCGCGACACTCCCGAGGTCTCGACGCGCCGCTCGTCCCTCGCGGCGGCTTGACCAGCGAGAAGGCTCGTCCCTGGCGCCTCCTCGACCAGCGAGGGTCTCATTCCTCGACCGGGGCGGCGCGGCAGGATGGCGGCATGCCGACGCCCCTGGTGACCCCGGACGAGCTCAGGGCCTTGGGGGAGGGGGTGACCGTCCTTGACGTCCGCTACCGGATGGGTGGTCCGAACGGCGCCGAGGAGTTCGAGGCAGGGCACATCCCGGGCGCGGCGTACGTCGACCTGGACAGTGACCTCGCCTCACCTGTGCAGCCGGGCGTGACGGGCGGGCGGCACCCGCTCCCGGCGCAGGCGGAGTTCGAGGAGGCCATGCGGAGGGCGGGGATCCGCAATGGGTCGCCGGTGGTGGCGTATGACGACTGGGGTGGCCGCGCGGCTGCCCGGGCCTGGTGGCTGCTGCGGCATCACGGGCACGACGACGTGCGGGTGCTCGACGGTGGGTGGCGAGCCTGGGTGGACGCGGGCGGCCCGGTCGAGACGGGACCGACGACGCCGGTCACGGGTGACTTCACCGCGCAGCCGGGCCGGCAGAGGGTCGTGTCGGCCGGCACCGTGATGGGCGTCGAGGTGCTTGTCGACGCCCGCGCGCCCGAGAGATTCGCCGGCGACGTGGAGCCCGTGGACCCCGTCGCCGGCCACGTGCCGGGCGCGGTCAACGTGCCGACGGAGGACAACCTGACCCAGGACGGGCGATTCCGGCCCGCTGCCGAGCTCCGTGGCCTCTATGCGGCCGTCGGCGCGGTCCCGGGAGTCGACGTCGCGGCGTACTGCGGCTCGGGTGTCACCGCCTGCCACGACCTGCTCGCCCTCGAGATCACCGGAGTCCGCGCGGCGCTGTACGCCGGCTCCTGGAGCGACTGGGTCAGCGACCCGTCCCGGCCGGTGGAGTCGGTCTCACACGACTGAGAAGAAGGTGGACCTCTTGACGTACCAGGTACGTCGAAACGTCCACCTTGTCGAGTGGGAGAGCCGGCGGGGTTGGTCCAGGACGGCAGCGTGGCGGCGCAGCCGACACGCTCGTCCCATTCAGTTCAGTCGTGCTTGCCGCCTCCGAACATGATCTCGTCCCAGCTGGGCACGGAGGCGCGGCCCTTCCGTCGCGCGGGGCGGTCGGCGGGCTCGTCGTCCTCGAGAGAGCGGTCGACGGGCTCGATGGTCTCGAGCGGCTCGGTGGGCTCCAGGTCCTCAGGCTCCAGGTCCTCAGGCTCCAGGTCCTCAGGCTGCAGGTCGTCGGGGTCTGGGTCCCCAGGGTCGCCGTCGAGGTAGGCCTCGACGGGCGCCTCCGCGCCGAGGCTGCCCGACTCGCTCACCAGGTCGAGGGCGTCCTCGCCGAGGGGCAGCTCGTCGGCCGACGTGGCACCGCCCGGGAGTCCCGTGAGTCGTCGCCGGCGCGCGGCCGCAAGGTCGGTCGCGCCCTGCGGCGCCGGGTCGAGAGAGGCAGAAGGAGTCTCGAGGTCGCCGATCAGCCAGTGGGCGTGCTCGTCGTCGGCCGAGACGTAGTTGCCGGGTGCGTCGAAGGTGAACGCCGCCTGCCCGGACCGGTCGGGGCAGGCGTAGTCGGCGCGCAGCGACCAGCGGCCGTCCTCGCGGCGCCAGGCGTCCCAGGTGACGTGTCCGGGGTCCACGTCGTGTGCGCGGAGGTGGGCGGCGACGGCATCGCCGAGGGTGCGGGTGCCGGTGGCTGCGGTGGCTCCGGCCGAGGGCCTGCGGATCGAGGCGCGCTGGGCGCGCTGGGCGATGTGCTCGCGCTCGGCGAGCACCGGCGCGGCGTACGGCATGATCTTGTCCACCGAGGTCTGGGCCGCCGCGGCGACGGTCTCGGGGCTGTGCCCGGCGCGGATCCGGGCCTGGATGTCGCGGGGGCGCAGGGCGCTGTCCATCTCAATCTCCAACTGGCCGAGTCGGGCATGGTCGCCGCGGAGGGCGGCCCGGAGTCGTGCGTCGACGTCGAGGGTGAACTCGACCCCGGCGTCGCTGACGAGCAGCAGGCGGCGCCCGTCCTCGCTGAGCCCGGCGAGGGTCAGGTGCACCATGCGTTCGGTCTCCCCATGCGGTCAGGGTGTAGCGGTGAGACGTGGTCTCCGGTGCCGCCGAGCCTACGCCCGCGCTACGGCCGCGAGTGGGTCCCACTCAGCGACGCGCCGACCGGGGCAGGCTCTGGGCCGCGAGGGCGGCCACCAGGCCGGCGCCCGCGGAGACCAGGTATGCCGGGGACGCGCCGGCGTGGTCCACGACCAGGCCGCTGAGGGTCGCCCCGGGAGCGATGCCGGCCGAGAGTCCGGTGTGCACGACCGCCAGGCCCTCGGTGAGCCGGGGAGTCGGGACCCGCGCCTCGACGAGCGACATGGTGGCGATCAGGGTCGGCGCGATCGCGAAGCCGGCGAGCAGCAGCGCCAAGCCCATCACCCAGATCGGACCGATGAGGGCCAGGGGGGCCATCCCACACGCCATCGCGGCGGTCCCCACGCGGAGGCGGAAGTCGGGTCCCCGCCGCCACGAGATCGCGCCGGTCGCGAGGCCGGCCAACAGACTGCCGAGGGACCACAGGGCAAGGAGGAACCCGGCGGCGGCCGGGACGCCACGGTCCTCGGCGAACGCCACCGTGGTCACCTCCGCCGACCCGAAGAGGGCGCCCAGCGCCAGGCCGACGACCCCCAGGGTCACGACCACGCGCCACGGCATCCGCGGCAGGTCCTCGCGCACCGTCGCGCGCGGATGTGGCGGTGGCTGGGTGCCACGTTGGGCGGCCAGGGCGAGGGTGCCGCTGACGCCCGCGACGATCGCCACCGCCAGGCCGGCCACCGGGTCCCAGGAGGTGGCCAGGACCGTGACGACGATCGGTCCGATGATGAACACGGCCTCATCGACCACGGACTCGAGGGCGAAGGCCGTCTGCACCTCGCGGGGCTCGACGAGCACGTGGGACCAGCGGGCGCGCACGCAGGTGCCGACCGAGGGCAGGCCGAGGCCCGTCACCACCGCGCAGAGGTACGCCGTCCACAGCGGCCAGTCCGCCTGCACCGACACGACGAGGAGGGACAGGCCGACCCCGAAGGTGACGATGAGCGCGGGCAGCACGCGGTTCTGCCCGAGGCGGTCGATGTAGCGGCCCTGGAACACCGAGGCCAGGGCGTTGGCGATCAGGCCCACCCCGGAGATCGAGCCGGCCAGGGCGTAGGAGCCGGTGGAGCTCTCGACCAGCAGGACGATGCCGAGGGTGACCATCGAGATGGGCAACCGCGCGACCAGTCCGGTGCTGCTGAACAGCTTCGCCCCCGGGGTGGCGAGGATGCTGCGGTACGCGGTGAGCATGACCAGGGCAGGCTAGTGGTCGCCACCGCCAACCACTCGCCCGACCGGATCGGGGGTCCGCATCGGCGTCTCTACGATGAGGCCATGGCTCTCGACGTGCGCCCGTACGACGCGCTGCTCCTGGTGTCGTTCGGCGGACCGGAGGGCCCCGACGACGTCGTGCCGTTCCTCGAAAACGTCACCCGGGGGCGCGGCATCCCGCGCGAACGCCTCGAGCAGGTCGGCGAGCACTATTTCCTCTTCGGGGGGCGCTCGCCGATCAACGACCTCAACCGCGGCCTCCTGGCGGCGATCCGCGAGGACCTCGCCGGCGCCGGCCTGGACGTCCCGGTCTACTGGGGCAACCGCAACTGGGACCCCTACCTGGCCGACACGGTGCGGCAGATGCGCGACGACGGGGTCACGCGCGCCGCGTGCTTCCTGACCTCGGCCTACTCGTCGTACTCCTCGTGCCGGCAGTACCGCGAGAACCTCGCCGCGGCCTCAGCCGAGGTCCCCGGAGCCCCCAGGCTCGACCGGCTCCGGGCCTACTTCAACCACCCGCGCTTCGTCGAGCCCGTGGTGGACGCCACGCTCGCGGCGCTGGCCGACCTACCGGACGAGGTGCGCAGCGGCGCCCATCTGGTGTTCGTCACGCACTCGATCCCCGACGACATGAACGACCGGAGCGGCCCCTGGGGCGGCGCCTACCTCGGCCAGCACCGGTCGGTCGCGACCGTGGTCGCCGACCGGGTCCGGCAAGAGGTGGCGCGCCGGCATCCGTCGCGCCTGGTGTTCTGCTCCCGCTCCGGTCCGTCCGAGCAGCCCTGGCTGGAGCCCGACGTCAACGACCACCTCGAGGAGCTCGCCCGCCAGGGCGCGCAGGCCGCGGTCCTGGTCCCGATCGGCTTCGTCTCCGACCACATGGAGGTCATCTACGACCTCGATGTCGAGGCGGCCGCGACCGCCGGACGCCTCGGGCTTCCCGTCGTACGTGCCGCGACGCCCGGTCTCGACCCGCGCTTCGTGGGGCTGGCGCGGGAGCTGCTGGTCGAGCGAGCGGCGACCGAGCGCGGCGAGGACGTGCCGCGGATCGCGGTGGGCGGGCTGATGGCCGCACCCGACCTCTGTGCCAGCAGGTGCTGCCCGAACCCCCGCGGCGAGCGACCGGTGATCGGCGGCCCGGCAGGCGACCGCGTCGGGAGCGGGTCACGTTGACCCCCGTTCCCGATCCTGCGGACCTCCGCGACCTGGCGCTGGAAGCTGCCCGCAAGGCGGCCGTGCTGGTGAGGGAGCGTCGTGCCGCCGGGGTGAGCGTGGCGGCGACGAAGTCCAGCGACGTCGACGTGGTGACCGAGGCCGACCGTGAGAGCGAGCGCCTGATCCGCGGGATCATCGCCGCCTCGCGCCCCGACGACGCGATCGTCGGCGAGGAGGGCGGGAGCGCGGCCGGCAGCACCGGCGTCCGCTGGATCGTCGACCCGATCGACGGCACCGTCAACTTCCTCTACGGCATCCCGCAGTACGCCGTGTCGATCGCCGCCGAGGTCGACGGAGAGGTCGTGGCCGGGGTCGTCCTCAACGCGGCCACGGGCGTCGAGTACGTCGCCACCCGAGGTGACGCCCGGCGCGACGGCCAGCCCATCAGCGTGGCCGGTCCTACCCCGCTGGCCCGTCGGCTGGTGTTCACCGGTTTCGGCTATGAGGCGGCCAAGCGCGCCGTTCAGGCGGCCGCGGTGGCCCGGCTCCTTCCGCAGGTGCGCGACATCCGTCGCCTCGGCTCGTGCGCCCTCGACCTGTGCCACGTGGCCGAGGGCAGTGCGGACGGCTACGTGGAGGAGGGCGTCAACCTCTGGGACTACGCCGCGGGTCGGCTCGTGGCCAAGGCGGCGGGCGCCCGGGTCGAGCTGGTACCCGGCGCGGCGGGCACCGACGCGCTCCTCGCCGCTCCGGCGCACGGCTACGACACCTTCCGCGAGGCCGTGGCCGCCGCTGGATTCCTGGCGTCGGGGGAGGGCCGGGAATAGCCGGGTGGGTACCGGTGTTGGGGTCCGGCGTTCGAGATGCGGGGGATCTGAATCGCGCGATCGTCGTCGATGGTGCACAATCTCAGCCCTCCGCGCCCAGCGGACCACGATCAGAACCCCCCAACCAACCTCAGACGCCCCGCGCACACAGGGAGTACGAGAGCACCATGGCCACCGATTACGACGCACCTCGCAAGACAGACGAGGAGCAGTCTGAAGAGAGCATCGAAGAGCTCAAGGCACGCCGACACGACAAGAACTCCGGCAAGGTCGACGAGGACGAGGCGGAGGCCGCCGAGTCGTTCGAGCTACCCGGGGCGGACCTCTCCCACGAGGAGCTCGCCGTCGAGGTGATGCCGCGCCAGGAGGACGAGTTCACCTGCATGAGCTGCTTCCTGGTCCACCACCGCAGCCAGTTGGCGGACGCCGACGCGCTGATCTGTCGCGACTGCGCCTGAACCCAGGGTTGCCCGGGTCTGGGTGGCTCAGGCGTCCTGGTCGTCGTCCTGCAGCTGCGGGGGGAGCGCCCCCGTCGTCTTCGCGAAATAGCGTGCGGCGTTGCGCTGCGCGAGCATCCGCGCCAAGCCGACGACGACGCCGCTGGCGGCGGCCCACAGCACCGCCTCGCCGACCCGGACGTTGGGATCGGCGGGGTTGGCCGGCGGACGCTTGCCGGTCGTCGCCCGCCACGTCGTGCTGAGCAGCTTGCGCGCGAGACCCGCCGCCGCGAGGGCAGCCACGACCGAGATCGCGGTCCAGACTCGCGCGTGCCCCTTGCCGTTGGACGATCCCGAGGGCCCTGAGATGGACGTCGTCATGCCCCGAGCCTAGTAGTCCTCGAGCTCGCCCGCCTCCGCCTCGGGCTCCGACTCCCGCACGGGGACCCCGGAGCCGGCCAGGGCAGCCACGAGCGCCTCCGGACGACGCGAGCTGACCAGCCAGTACGGCGTGGGGTCGGCCGGGTCGTCCAGGGTCACCCGGACGCTGCCCCGCACGTAGGGGCGCAGGAGGAGGTAGGCCCGCGCGTCGGCTTCCGGCCCGGCGACCCGGCGTGTCGCCACGCGGTCCAGGGCCTCCGACCGGGCCAGATGAGCCAGTCCGATGCGGGCCCGTCCCGCCCGGAACTCGCCGCAGGTCACCGTCAGTCGTGCCGATCCGTAGCCGACGAGGAGGGCCACCAGAGCCGCCAGCAGCAGGCCGCTGAGCACCCACGGCAACACGCCGGGGATCGCCACCACGAACGCCAGCCAGAAGGTCGCCACCAGCATCACCCCCTGCACCCACCAGCGCAGCGGCACACTCAACCGCTCGTCGTAGGTCGACTCGGCGGACATGGCGCCAGGGTAGGCGGTGCTCGTGGCGCCGTGGCTCGGGGTAGGGTCCGCGCGGACGGTTCGAAGGGGGCTGGGACCGGAGGCTACGGTTCTACCGATGGCCTCGACACCGAGGCCGTCACGCAGTCGAGGATTGATCGGAGACCAGGCCCGTGAGGTTGCGCCGCAAGGCCGAGGCCGACGACGCCATCGTCGACCCCGAGGACGGGGCTGGGACCGAGGCCGAGGCGGCGATCCCGGCGGCTGACCAGGGTCCGTTCGACGTCGAGGACGTGGCCGAGGTCGCGGATCGCGTCGACCTCGGCGGCCTGCTCCTGCTGCCCATCCCCGGAACCGAGCTGCAGGTCCAGGTCGACGAGGCCTCGGGCGCCGTGCAGTCGGTGATGTTTGCCGGACCCGAGGGAGCCATGGAGCTGCGGGTGTTCGCAGCTCCACGCCACGGTGACCTCTGGGGCGAGGCCCGCCCGCAGATCGCCGCGGACATGGCCCAGCGCGGCGGCACCGCGACCGAGCGTGAGGGCCGCTTCGGGGTCGAACTCCAGTGCCAGCTGCCCGTGACGCTGCCGGACGGCAAGTCGGGCATCCAGCCCTCGCGGATCATCGGGATCAACGGGTCGCGGTGGTTGCTGCGCGCCACCCTCCTCGGGAAGTATGCCGTCGAGCCTGACGCGGCCGGAGACGTCGAGGACGCCCTCGCGACCGTCGTCGTCCGGAGAGGCTCCCAGGCCATGCCGGTCGGCGACCCACTGCCGTTGACCCTCCCCGCGGGGGCCCGTCGGAGCGGAGGCTGACCCGTGGCACCCGAGCCCGACCGGCCCAAGAGCACCTTGCGCCGCACCATCAGCCGCTGGGCCAGCAGCAGTGACCAGCACGACCGCGAGCTGCGCCGTACGGTCGAGAAGTCCGGCCTGGTCACCATCCAGGAGGCCCCCGACCGTGTGCGCGTCCGCCTGGCCGGCACGTTGCGAACCGTCACCCTCCGGCCCCGCGGCGGCGTGCCGGCCCTCGAGGCCGAGCTCTACGACGGCTCGGGCGCGATCGTGCTCATCTGGCTGGGGCGCCGGCAGATCACGGGCATCGGTCCCGGTCGTCAGCTCGTGGTCGAGGGTCGCATCGGGGTCCAGGACGGCCTCAGGGTGATGTACAACCCCCGCTACGAGCTGCGGGTCTGAGCGCCGTGACCGAGCACGACGAGCACGCAGACGAGCGCACGGACGAGCGCACGGACCAGCACGGGGACGAGCACGGCGGGCGGCACGCCGCCGAGCACGAGCAGGTGCACGTCGAGACCGTGGAAGCCGTCGTACGCCGGCAGCTGGCCACCGCGCTGGGTGGCCGCCGCGGGATGATCGAGGCGGCGGTGCCGACCCTGCTCTTCACCGGCACCTACCTGACCCAGCACAACCTGAGGCTGGCCCTGACCGTCAGCATCGCCGCCGCGGTGCTGGCGCTCGTCGTCCGTCTCGTGCAGCGCTCGAGCCCCCAGTTCCCGCTCAACGCGCTCGTCGGGATCGGCATCGGCTGGCTCTTCGTCAGGCTGGCCGCGAGCCGGGGCGGGGACGCCGACGCCCAGGCGCTGGCCTACTTCCTGCCGGGCCTGATCTACAACTCCGCCTACACGATCGGCCTCGCGCTGAGCTGCCTGGTGGGGTGGCCCCTGGTCGGGTTCATGGTGGGCTCGGTGACCGGCGATCCCACGGCCTGGCACTCCGACAAGCAGGTGGTGCGGCTGTGCACCAAGCTGACCTGGCTGCTGGTCCTTCCATGTCTGGCGCGGGTGGTCGTGCAGGTGCCGATCTGGGTCGCCGCGATGACGGGGGCGATGGAGGAGGACCGGGCGGTGGCCGCCCTGGGCATCCTCAAGATCGCGATGGGCTGGCCGCTGCAGCTCGCGGCCTTCGCTGCGATGGTGTGGGTGCTCGGCCGCAACCACACGCCGGTCGCCGCCACCACGCGCTGATCCTGCCCTCGCGTCACCATGAGTCTTTGACTAAAGTCAGACAATGGCCGACGCGTCCACGATCGTCACCCTCCGCCGCTTCAACCGCACCTATACGCAGCGCATCGGGGCGCTCGACGAGTCGTTCCTGGGGCTGGGGCGCCCGCTCGCCCAGACCAGGCTGCTGTTCGAGATCGGCCACGCGGGGGCGACCGTCCGGGACCTGCGCGACCGCCTCGGTCTGGATGCCGGCTACGTCAGCCGGCTCCTCCGTGCGTTGGAGACCGAGGGTCTGGTCGTCGTCCGTCCCGACCCGGCGGACAGGAGGAGGCGCCTGGTCACTCTGACCGCCGAGGGCAGGCACGCCTGGGGACTCCTGGACGAGCGTTCCGAAGAGCTCGCCCGCAGCCTCCTCGAGCCGCTGGCCACTCGCCAGCGCGACCAGCTCGCCGAGGCCCTGGCCCTGGCGGACCGGCTGGTGCGGGCCGCGACCGTGCGGCTCGTGGAGACCGCGCCCACGGACCCCGGGGCGGTGGCCGCGATGGCGGCGTACTTCGAGGAGATCGGCCGGAGGTTCGGCTTCGAGCCCGGCGATGCCTGGACTCAGGACGCACGGTCGATGGCCGCCCCGGACGGGTTCTTCGTCGTCGCCCGGGACGACGGACGGCCGGTCGCCTGCGGGGGAGTGCAGCACCTGCCGGACCTGCCGTCCGGGCGGACCGCCGAGATCAAGCGGATGTGGGTCGACCCCGGCTGGCGTGGAGTCGGGCTGGGCGGTCGCCTGCTGCGGCATCTCGAGCAGACCGCCGCGGACCGCGGGTACGCCGTCGTCCGGCTCGACACCAACGACACCCTCCACGAGGCGGTCGCGATGTACGAGCGAGCCGGCTACCGCGCCATCGACCGCTACAACGACAACCCTTGGGCTAGCAACTTCTTCGAAAAGGTCCTCTGAGTTCCGCTGCGCGGGGCTTCCCGCTGCGCGGGCTTGCCGCTGCGCGGGCTTGGGGTCGAGACCGCTGGCCGGTGGGGTCGGGGGCCCTGCCCGCGGCTGGGGCGGCGCGTCGGCCGCACGGCGCCCCTCGGGCGTGCGACCGCTGGCGGCCGCCGCGGCCAAGCCCCCTGATGCCGCTGGCAGGGTCCCCGATCCCACCAGCCACGGGTCACGGCCCCGGGTGGTGATCGAACCCCGGTCGCCGTGAGCGATTCGCTCACGGTGACCACGGCTTTGTCCCAACCCCGGGGGGCGGCGACTCTTGGCAGGCCCGCGGGACGGGGTGGCCGGGGCATCAGGGGGCTTGGCCGTGGCGGCAGCCGTCGGTCAGCACCCAAGCGGACGCTGTGCGGCCGACACGCCGCCCCAGCCCCGGCCACCCCGTCCTGGGGGCCGGCCCACGATCGCAACCCAAGCCGCGCGCAGCGCAGATCTCGACCCCAAGCCCCGCGCAGCGGGAAGCCCCGCGCAGCGGGAAAGGCCCGCGCAGCGGAGGGCCCGCGCAGCGGAGGGCCCGCGCAGCGGAGGGCCCGCGCAGCGGAAGGTCACCCTCCGTGGGCGGTCGGGGCGAGCATCCGCTCGAGGGTGTCCTCCACCTCGGCGCCGGCGACGAAGAGCAGCTCGTCGCCGGACTCGATGGGCTGGTCGGCGTCGGGGGTGTAGACCTGGCCGTCGCGGAGGATCGACACCAGCGCGCAGTTCTCGGGGAAGGGGATCAGCCCCGCCGGCTTCCCGACGTACGGCGAGTCGTCGGGCAGCGTCAGCTCCACCAGGTTGGCGTTGCCCTTGCGGAAGGTGAACAGCCGAACGAGGTCGCCGACCGTGACGGCCTCCTCCACGAGGGCGGACATGATCCGCGGGGTGGACACGTTGACGTCCACCCCCCAGGCCTCGGTGAACAGCCACTCGTTGTTGGGGTGGTTGACGCGCCCGACCGTGCGCGGCACGCCGAACTCGGTCTTGGCCAGCAGCGACGTGACCAGGTTGGCCTTGTCGTCACCGGTCGCCGCGATGACCACGTCGCACTGGTCGAGCCGGGCCTCCTCGAGGGACGACATCTCGCAGGAGTCGGCGAGCAGCCACTCGGCGTCCGGAACCCGGTCGGGCTTGATCGACGCGGGGTCCTTGTCGATGAGCAGCACCTGGTGTCCGTTGGTGATCAGCTCCTGGGCGATGGAGCGGCCCACGGCCCCGGCTCCGGCGATGGCGACCCTCATGTCAGTGCTCCTCCGGGCCTTGCGCGATCCTGGCGAACACGTCTCCGGCCGTCTCCTCCCGCATCACCAGGTGGAGCACGTCGCCCTCCTGGATCACCGAGTCGCGCGTGGGGAGCATGCCCTCGCCGAGTCGGTCGATCCAGGCGATCCGGCTGTTGGACTCGACCTGGAAGTCGAAGGTCTTGTGTCCGATCCAGGCCACGGGCGCGGGGACCTGGTCGACGCGCACCGTGCCCGAGGGGTCGCGGAAGTCGGGCTCGGCACCCGCGGGCAGCAGTCGGCGCAGCACCTGGTCGGCCGTCCACTTGACCGTGGCCACCGTCGTGATGCCGAGGCGCTGGTAGACCTCGGCCCGGCCGGGGTCGTAGATGCGCGCGCAGACCTGCTGGATGCCGAAGGTCTCGCGCGCGACGCGCGCGGCGATGATGTTGGAGTTGTCACCGCTCGAGACCGCCGCGAAGGCGTCGGCGCGCTTGATGCCGGCCTTCTCCAGCACGACCTGCTCGAAGCCGTAGCCGGTGACCTTGTCGCCGTTGAACGCCGGCCCGAGCCGGCGGAAGGCGTCGGGGTCGCTGTCGATGACCGAGACCGTGTGGTTGCGGTCCTCGAGGCTGCGGGCGAGCGTCGATCCGACGCGGCCGCATCCCATGATCACGACGTGCACGTGGGAAACCGTATCCTGTTCGCTCGTGGGTGTCGGCGACGTCTCCAAGCGGGTGCTGCTCGGCCAGAAGCTCCGCAGCTCCCAGCTCGGTGAGACGCTTCTCCCGAAGCGGATCGCGCTTCCCGTCTTCGCCAGCGACGCGCTCTCCTCGGTGGCCTACGCGCCGGACGAGATCTTCATCATGCTCTCGCTCGCGGGTGCCTCCGCCTATGTGTGGTCCTGGAAGATCGGGATCGCGGTCGCCCTCGTGATGGCGGCCGTGGTCGCGTCGTACCGCCAGACGGTGCATGCCTACCCGTCCGGAGGTGGCGACTACGAGGTGGCGACGGTCAACCTCGGGGCCACGGCCGGGACGACGGTCGCCAGTGCCCTGCTGGTCGACTACGTGCTCACTGTGGCCGTCTCGATCTCGTCCGGGGCGCAGTACGCCGCGTCGGCGGTGGAGGGGCTCAGCGGCCACGAGGCGACCCTCGCCACCGCGCTCGTGGTCCTCCTCACGGCGCTGAACCTGCGGGGCATCCGGGAGTCGGGGAACCTGTTCGCCTTCCCGACCTACGCCTTCATGGTGGCGGTGCTCGGCATGTGTGCCGTCGGCTTCTTCCGGCTGGCGGAGGGGACGCTGCCTCTCGTCGAGAGCGCCGACCTGGAGATCGAGCCGGCGCCCGGCTACGAGGGCACCCTGACGACCTTCGCGCTGCTCTTCCTGCTGGCCCGGGCGTTCTCCTCCGGGTGTGCGGCGCTCACCGGAGTCGAGGCGATCTCCAACGGCGTGCCGGCGTTCCGCAAGCCCAAGAGCCGCAACGCCGCGACCACCCTGCTGATGCTCGGGATGATCGCGATCACGATGATGCTGAGCGTCATCGTGCTGGCCAGGCAGATGGGCCTGCAGATGGTCGATCCCAAGGACCTCGACCGGCTCACGCTGGACGGAGAGCCGCTCCCGGCGGGCTATGACCAGCACACCGTCATCGCGCAGATCGCACGCGCGGTGTTCAGCGACTTCTCCCCGGGCTTCTACCTGGTCGTGACGGTGACCGGCGTGATCTTGGTGCTGGCGGCCAACACGGCGTTCAACGGGTTCCCTGTGCTCGGCTCGATCCTGGCGCAGGACGGCTACGCGCCGCGGGCCCTGGGATCGCGCGGCGACCGGCTCGCCTACAGCAACGGCATCGTCTTCCTGGCCGTGATGGCGATCGTGCTCATCCAGGTCTTCGACGCCGAGACGACGCGTCTGATCCAGCTCTACATCGTCGGGGTCTTCGTGTCCTTCAACCTCAGCCAGCTGGGCATGATCAAGCACTGGACCCGCAACCTGAAGACCGAGACGGACCCGGCAGTGCGGCGACGGATGTACCGCTCTCGCGCGATCAACGCTGTCGGGCTGACGTTCACCGCCGTCGTGCTGGTCATCGTGCTCGTGACGAAGTTCCTCGCCGGTGCGTGGATCACCATCCTCGCGATGGTCATCTTCTTCACCATCATGCGGGGGATCCGCCGGCACTACGACAGCGTCGAGCGGGAGCTGGCCGCCGAGGAGGGCGACAAGGTGCTCCCGACCCGGGTGCATGCGATCGTCCTGGTCTCCAAGCTCCACAAGCCGACCCTGCGGGCTCTCGCCTATGCCAAGGCCTCCCGCCCCAACGTGCTCGAGGGCGTCTACGTCGCCACGGACCCCAAGGCGACCGACGCGCTGCTGCACGAGTGGGACGACCGCAACCTCGGGGTGCCGCTCAAAGTCCTGTTCTCGCCGTACCGCGAGGTCGTCAAGCCCGTCGTCGACTACGCCACCCAGATCCGCAAGGCCAACCCGCGTGGCGTGGTCGCGGTCTACATCCCCGAGTACGTCGTGGGGCGCTGGTGGGAGCAGCTGCTGCACAACCAGACCGCCCTGCGGCTCAAGGGTCGGTTGCTCTTCTCGCCCGGCGTGATGGTGACCTCGGTGCCCTACCAGCTGCTGTCCAGCGAGCGCGCCCGCGGCCGGGAGGAGCGCGACCTGGCCCGGGTGCAGGCCGGCGACCTGCGCCGTGGCCGGATCTCCCACGGTGAGGGCAACGACCGGCAGGTGCAGCGCTGAGCGTCCGGCGCCGGCGTCCACGCGGGCGGTCGCGGGTGGGCGACCGGTTCGTCGTCGAGGTCGGGTCCGTGGCGCACGGCGGCCACTGTGTGGCCCGTCTGGCAGAGGGCGCGGACGCCGGCCGCGTGCTGTTCGTGAGGCACGCACTGCCGGGTGAGCGGGTCGAGGCGGAGGTCACCGAAGGCACCGAGGGGGACCGGTTCTGGCGGGCGGACGCCGTCGCGGTGCTGGAGGCCTCGCAGGACCGGGTATCCCCACCTTGCCGCGTCGCGGGGCCGGGTCTGTGTGGCGGCTGCGACTTCCAGCATGTCGCCCTGCCTCGTCAGCGAACTCTCAAGGCCGAGGTGGTCTCGGAACAGCTGCGTCGCCTCGCCGGGCTCGACGTCGATGTCGAGGTGGAAGAGGTGCCCGGCGACCAGGACGGACTGCGCTGGCGCACCCGGACTCGCTTCGCCGAGCTCCCCGACGGCGGCCGGGCGCTGCGCAAGCACCGATCGCACGACCTCGTCCCGGTGGACGACTGCCTGATCACGGTCCAGCCCCAGGAGGCCGCCGCCGCCCAGGCCGCGTCCCCGACCGTCGAGGTCGTCGAGACGTTCGCGGGGACGCACTCCTTCACGGTGCCTCCCGGCGGCTTCTGGCAGGTTCATCCCGGCGCGCCGCGGGTCCTGGTGGAGACGGTGCTCGGGCTCCTGGCGCCGCAGGCAGGGGAGCGGGTGCTCGACCTGTACGCCGGCGTCGGGCTGTTCGCCGCGTTCCTCGCCGACCGCGTCGGCGCCGACAGAGTCGTCGCCGTGGAGGGCCACCCCGCTGCGGCCCGGCAGGCGGGCGCCAACCTGCCGCGCGGCGTACGCGTGCTGCGCGGCGATGTCGGCCGGGTGCTCGAGCAGGCGCTCGACGAGCCCTTCGACCTGGTCGTGCTGGATCCACCGAGGGAGGGCGCGCGCCGCCGCGTCGTCGAGCAGGTGGTGGACCGGGCGCCGCGTGCGGTGGCGTACGTCGCCTGCGACCCGGCCGCGCTCGCGCGTGACGTGGCGGTGTTCGCGGAGAGGGGCTACCGGCTGGCCGCCCTGCGGGCCTTCGACCTGTTCCCGATGACGCACCACGTGGAGTGCGTCGCGCTGCTCACGCGATCGCTCTGAGGACCCTCCCGGCCCGGCGGTGACCCTGCCACCGTCGGCGCGCGCGAGACGGTGGCTGCCGCACCGCCGCTCGGGGTCGGCCCGCCTGGGCGGTGAGCCTGCCACCGTCTTCGCGCCCGAGACGGTGGCTGGGCCACCGCCGATGGGAGAAACCCCTCGACATCGTGTATCTTGATATCAAGAGATTGCCTCGATAGAAGTCAGGCTTGCCTTACTTCGACACCCCTGGGTGGCGGCGGCAAGATGGAACAGCGACGCACGACTCGACGAGGAGACGGTGGGATGGCCAGTCAGGACAGCTTCGGCGCCAAGAGCACGCTCGAGGTGGGCGGCCGCGACTACGAGATCTACCGGCTCGACGCCGTCACCGGCGAGGGTCTGGACGTCGCGTCGTTGCCGTTCAGCCTGAAGGTGCTCTTGGAGAACCTGCTACGCACCGAGGACGGCGCCGACATCACCGCCGACCACATCCGGGCGCTCGCCGGGTGGGACGCCGAGTCCGAGCCCGACACCGAGATCCAGTTCACGCCGGCGCGGGTGATCATGCAGGACTTCACCGGCGTGCCGTGCATCGTCGACCTGGCCACCATGCGCGAGGCGATGGCCGACCTCGGCGGGGACCCCTCGAAGATCAACCCGCTCGCCCCGGCCGAGCTCGTCATCGACCACTCCGTCATCGCGGACGTCTTCGGGTCCGCCGAGGCGTTCGAGCGCAACGTCGAGATCGAGTACGAGCGCAACCGCGAGCGCTACCAGTTCCTGCGCTGGGGCCAGGGCGCCTTCGAGGACTTCAAGGTGGTGCCGCCCGGCACCGGCATCGTCCACCAGGTCAACATCGAGCACCTCGCCCGCGTGGTGTTCACCCGTGACTCCGGCGACGGTACGACGGTCGCCTACCCCGACACCTGCGTCGGCACCGACTCCCACACGACGATGGTCAACGGCATCGGCGTCGTCGGCTGGGGGGTCGGCGGCATCGAGGCCGAGGCGGCGATGCTGGGCCAGCCGGTGAGCATGCTGATCCCGCGCGTGGTCGGCTTCAAGCTGTCCGGCGAGCTGCCGGAGGGGTCGACCGCCACCGACCTGGTCCTGACGATCACCGAGATGCTGCGTCAGCACGGCGTGGTCGGCAAGTTCGTCGAGTTCTACGGCGCCGGGGTCTCGGCGCTGCCGCTCGCCAACCGCGCCACGATCGGCAACATGAGCCCGGAGTTCGGCTCGACCATCGCGGTGTTCCCGATCGACGACGAGACTCTGAGCTACCTGCGGCTCACCGGACGCACCGAGGAGCAGTTGGCGCTGGTCGAGGCGTACGCCAAGGCGCAGAGCCTCTGGCACGACCCCGACCACGAGCCGCGCTACTCGGAGAAGCTCGAGCTCGACCTCGGCACGGTGGTGCCGTCGCTCGCCGGGCCGAAGCGCCCCCAGGACCGGGTCGAGGTCAGCCGCGCCAAGGAGTCCTTCGAGACCGCGCTGGCCGACTACACCGACGACCCGGGTGCCACGGCGACGGTGAGCCTCGACGGCCAGACGTTCGAGATCGGCCACGGCGCCGTCACCATCGCCGCCATCACCTCCTGCACCAACACCTCCAACCCGAGCGTGATGATCGGGGCCGCACTGCTCGCCAAGAACGCCGTCGACAAGGGGCTGACCCGCAAACCGTGGGTCAAGACCACGCTCGCCCCGGGGTCGAAGGTGGTCAGCGACTACTACGACCGCGCCGGGCTCACGCCGTACCTCGACAAGCTGGGGTTCAACCTCGTCGGCTACGGCTGCACGACCTGCATCGGCAACTCCGGGCCGCTCATCCCCGAGGTCTCCGCGGCGGTCAACGAGGCCGACCTGGCCGTCACCAGCGTGCTCTCGGGCAACCGCAACTTCGAGGGCCGGATCAACCCGGACGTGAAGATGAACTACCTGGCCTCGCCGCCGCTGGTGGTCGCCTACGCCCTGGCGGGCTCCATGGACCGAGACCTGTTCGAGGACCCGCTGGGCCAGGACACCCAGGGCAACGACGTCTACCTCCGCGACATCTGGCCGTCGCCGTCCGAGGTGGAGGCGGTGATCCGCGAGGCGATCAACGCCGAGATGTTCGGGGAGTCCTACCAGGACGTCTTCGCCGGCGACGAGCGCTGGCGGTCGCTGCCGACGCCCGAGGGCGACACGTTCGCCTGGGACGAGTCCTCGACGTACGTGCGCAAGGCGCCCTACTTCGACGGGATGCCCGACCAGCCCGAGCCGGTCACCGACATCGACGGCGCGCGGGTGCTGCTCAAGCTCGGCGACTCGGTCACCACCGACCACATCAGTCCCGCTGGCGCGATCAAGAAGGACAGCCCGGCGGGGAGGTATCTCACCGAGCACGGAGTCGAGCAGCGCGACTTCAACTCCTACGGCTCGCGTCGGGGCAACCACGAGGTGATGATCCGCGGGACGTTCGCCAACATCCGGCTCCGCAACCAGCTGGCCCCCGGCACCGAGGGCGGCTTCACCCGCGACTTCACCCGGCCCGACGGCCCGGTCACCACCGTCTACGAGGCCTCGGAGCAGTACGTCGCCGCCGGGACGCCGCTGGTCGTGCTGGCCGGCAAGGAGTACGGCTCCGGGTCCTCGCGCGACTGGGCGGCCAAGGGCACCGCGCTGCTCGGCGTACGGGCCGTGATCGCCGAGTCCTACGAGCGCATCCACCGCTCCAACCTGATCGGCATGGGCGTGCTGCCCCTGCAGTTCCCGGCCGGCGAGAACGCCGACTCCCTCGGCCTCACCGGCGAGGAGACCTTCTCGATCACCGGCGTCACCGAGCTCAACGAGGGCCGGACGCCTCGGACCGTGCGGGTCGCGGCGGGGGACCAGTCCTTCGACGCCGTCGTGCGCATCGACACCCCTGGCGAGGCGAACTACTACCGCAACGGCGGGATCATGCAGTACGTGCTCAGGAGCCTGCGCGGCAGCTGACTCCGCGGCGGTCGAGGCAGAAGGTGGACGTTCTGACGTACCTGGTACGTCAAGACGTCCAGCTTGTTGGTGGAGACGAGCTGCGGGGCCTCCTCGGTCACGCTGGTTTCGTGACGCTCGCAAGCTCGCTCCTCAACCAGCGGGATGGCGCTCGCTCCTCGACCAGTGGGCTGCGCTCGCTCCTCGACCAGTGGGCTGCGCTCGCTCCTCGACCAGCGGATCAGTCGGCGACGCCGAGGCGGTCGAGGAGCCAGGCGAGGACGTCGGCCTCGTAGGCCAGATGGTCCAGGCGACCGCTGGGGCCGACGTGGGAGCCCGTGCCGAGCTCGGCGCGGAAGAGGCACCGCGGCGACCACTCCGGGTCGGTCTCGCGCAGCCGGGCCACCCACTTGGCCGGCTCGTGGACGAGCACCCGCGTGTCGTGCAGGGCACCGGTCACCAGGAGGTCGGGCCGACCCCCGGCCGGAGGCGGGTTGTCGTACGGCGAGTAGGCCAGCATCGCGTCGAAGTGGTCGCGTCGGCGTGGGTCACCCCACTCGTCCCACTCGTTGACCGTCAGCGGGATCGAGTCGTCGAACATCGTGGTCACCACGTCGACGAACGGCACCTCGGCGACCACCGCCCGCCAGCGGTCCGGCCGCTGCGAGAGCACCGCCGCCTGGAGCAGGCCGCCGGCGCTCAGGCCTCGGGTCGCGATCCGCGTCGGGTCCACCAGCCCCGAGGCGGCGAGGCCGTCGGCCACCGCCAGCAGGTCGTCGAAGGTGTGCTGCTTGGCCTCGAGCCGGCCGTCCAGCCACCAGTGCCGCCCCTGCTCGCCCCCGCCCCGGATATGCGTGTGGACGTAGACCACGCCCCGGTCGAGCAGCGAGGGGAGCACAGGGTCCCACTCCCGCTCCCAGGAGTACTCGTAGGCGCCGTAGCCGAACAGCACCACCGGCGCGGTCCCGTCGAGAGGGGTGTCCCGGTGGCGGACCATGGTCGCGCCGACGGACGTGCCGTCCGCGGAGCGGAAGGAGCGCACCTCGGTGACGTAGGCCGACGGGTCGTGGCCGGGCGCGTCGTGCCGTCCTACCTCCCGGACTGCGCCGTCGCCGAGGTCGACCTCGAGGTCCACGGGGGGCTCGGTGTGCGACTCGTCCACCGCGGTCACGGACGAGGCGTCGTACCAGGTGTTGCGCGCCAGGGCGAGCTCGCCGCCCGGGAACCGGCTGCCGACCTCCAGGCCCGGGCCGGTCAGGTCCGCGTGCGTGAGGATCCGCAGGTGGCGGTCACCACCACGGCGGAACGTCGCGACGAGATGCCCGGCGAAGGCGTCGACCCGCTCGAGCCGCTCGGCCGGGTCCTCCGGACGCCGCTCGCGCCACACGTCGTGATCCTGCCCCTCCGGGCCGGGGACCGGGCACTCGACCAGCCGGAACTCCACGGCTCCGTCGTCGGTAACCAGGAGGAACGACCCGGGGCCTTCGACGGCGCGGACGTGCTCGGCCCGGTAGGTCACGCCTGCGCGTCGGCCACCCAGCGAGCGGGGCGTGAGATCCGCTCCCGTCGGATCGACGTACCAGCACTCGCCGGTGTCCCGGCTCTCGCTGCGCAGCACCACCGCCTGCTGGCTGCGGGTCAGCCGCACGGTCAGCTCGAAGCGCCGGTCGTCCTCGACGAGGACGACCGAGTCGTCCGCGGGATCGGTGCCCAGCCGGTGCAGCCGGACCCGCTCGTGCCGCCAGGCTTCGTCGGGCACGGTGTAGAAGAACGCCGAGGAGTCGGTCGTCCACGCACCGGTGTACCCGACCTCGGGGATGACGTCGGGCAGGTCCGCGCCGGTGCGCAGGTCGCGGAACCGCAGTGAGAAGCGCTCGTCGCCGGACAGGTCGACCGCGTAGGCGAGCAGGTGCTCGTCGGGCGACACGATCGAGAGCCCGAGGTCGAGGTAGCCGGTGCCCTCGTCGAGAGCGTTGACGTCGAGGACGATCTCGGCGGATTCGTCGTGAGAGGCACCGTTCGCGGCGGAAATCGCGGCTTCCGGAGCCAGATCGTTACGACTTTCTCGCCAAAGGACGGCATAGTCCCTGTTTCTCGCGTCGCGGGTGTAGTAGGAAAAGCGCGCACGTGTCCACGTGCTCGACCTTGCCTCGTCGGGCACCCTGGACACCATCTCGGAGCGCAATGCCGAGGACAGGGAGCCCAGATGAGCCGTCGCCACGTCGTACCACCCACGCTCGGCCGTGAGGTGGGTGAGCAGGTCGGAGGAGTCGCGCGACATCCACGCATAGGGATCGGGTCGGCGTACGCCGTGCTCGGTGTGCTCGTGGGGCACCTGCGGCGCCCGGGGCGGTCCGGCGGGAGGGGTCGTGGGCACGGGCGGCACCGTACCCGCATCGGCCTCGTGTGCGCCCTCCTCGTCGGACTCGGTCTGCCCGCGGTGGGGGCCGGCGCGACCGTGGCGAGCGCCGCCGACGAGCAGACGACCTTCACCGTCGCCTTCACCAACGAGGTGGACTCCTTCAACCCGTTCCTGGGCATCGAGGCGGAGTCCTACGAGATGTGGGCGCTGATGTACGACTACCTCGTCGGCTACTCGATGAAGGACATGTCGCCCGCACCGGGGCTGGCGACCGACTGGGAGGTCTCCGACGACGGCCTCACCTGGACCTTCCACCTCCGCGAGGGCGTGCAGTGGTCCGACGGTGAGCCACTCACGGCGAACGACGTCACCTACACCTACGGTCGTGTGATCGACGGCGGGCCGGAGGCGGCGACCTGGTCGTCGTACCTGAAGGGGGTGACCTCGATCGAGGCACCCGACGACACCACGGTGGTGGTGACGCTCAAGAAGCCGAACGCCGTGATGCCGCTGCTGCCGATCCCGATCGTCCCGGAGCACGTGTGGAAGGACGTCTCCGAGAAAGAGGTCAAGAGCTTCGCCAACGAGCCCACGGACGGCCAGCCCGTCGTCGGGTCCGGAGCCTTCCGGCTCGTCGAGGGCACCGCGGGCGGCTCGACGTACCGCTTCGAGGTCAACCCGGACTACTGGAACGGCACGCCGCACTTCGAGCAGGTGGTCTTCCGGGTGTTCAAGTCCAACGACACCGCGATCCAGGCACTGATCAAGGGCGAGGTCGACTTCGTCGACGAGATCGAGGCGGTGCAGGTCAAGGCCCTCGAGGGACGCGAGGACATCATCGCCCAGAACGGCGACTCACCCAGCTATGACGAGATCGCCTTCAACACCGGCTCGGTCGACCTGGAGACCGGCGAGCCCCTGGGCGACCCGAACCCCGCTGTGCTCGACCCGAAGTTCAGGTTCGCGCTCAACTTCGCCATCGACCGGGAGCAGCTGATCCGCACGGTGTACGGCGGGGGCGGCAAGCCGGGCGCCACGATCATCCCCCCGGCGTACTCCGCCTACCAGTGGGTGCCCGACGACCCGGACGCGTTCGCCTACGACCCGGACCGGGCCGGCGAGCTGCTCGACGAGGCGGGCTACACGATGGGCTCCGACGGCCTGCGCACGATGCCCGACGGCAGCCCGATCGGCACGTTGCGCCTGGCGGCCCGGTCGGACTCGCAGACCTCGCTGGACGTCATGGACTACTTCAAGGAGTGGCTGGCCGACGTCGGCATCGACGCCGAGGTCCGCCCCTACGAGTCCAGCAAGCTCACCAGCGTCATCCTCGACGGTGAGTTCGACACGTTCGAGTGGGGCTGGTACGTCGAGCCCGACCCCGACTCCATGTTGAGCTACCTGACCTGCGGCCAGCGCGGCAACTGGTCGGACTCCTGGTACTGCGACGAGGAGTACGACACGCTCTACGAGCAGCAGCACGTCGAGATGGACGAGGCGACGCGGCAGGACATGGTCAAGCGGATGCAGGAGATCCTCTACGAGGACGCGCCCTACCTCGTCACGGCCTACTCCTCGACCGGTGAGGCGTTCCGCAGCGACCGGGTCGCCTGCTTCCAGCCCCAGCCGGACCCCGGTGGCGTCTGGCTCCAGCAGTACGGCGGGCAGAACTACCTCAACGTCCGGCCGGCCTCGGAGGCGGGTGACTGCGACGGGCTGGTCGACGCGGTCGGGGCGGTCGAGCCCGGCTCCGCCGGCGGCACGGGCGACGGCACCGACGGCGACGAGAGCGGCGGGTCCAACCCGCTCGTGCTCGTCGGGGCCGGGCTCGTCGCGGGACTGGGGGTCGCCCTGGGCGTGATGCTGGTCATGCGTCGGCGCGCCACGGTGGACGACCGGGAATGACCCCATGAGCGTCCTCGCCCAGGCGGACCAGTCCGACCTGGCGGTGGCCGGGACCACCCGGAGTGGCAGGAGCAGCTACGCCCGCTATGTGCTGGGCCGGTGCCTGGGCGCCCTCGGCAGCCTGGTGTTCATGCTGGTGCTCAGCTTCTTCCTGTTCCGCGTCCTGCCGGGCGACCCGGCCCGCACCCTGGGGCGCGGCCGGTTCAGCACCCCCGAGCAGCTCGAGGAGTTCAACCGCACCTATGGCCTCGACCAGCCGCTGGCCCAACAGTTCGTGACGTTCGTCAAGAACACCCTGACAGGCGATCTGGGCATCTCGCTGCGCTACCGGGTGCCCGTCAGCGACCTGATCGTCGACCGGATGTGGCCCACGATCCTGCTGGTCGGCACCTCGACGATCCTGGCCGCGGTGATCGGGATCTGGCTCGGCATCCGGGGCGCCTGGAAGCGCGGCGGCACCTTCGACAACATCTCGACCGGCACCTCCCTGACGCTCTACTCCATGCCGGAGTGGTGGCTCGGGATCCTGCTGATCGCGGTGTTCGCGGTGGGGATGGGGCCTTTCCCGGGCGCGTTCCCCACCGGTGGGCTGCACTCGGTGGGGGTCGACCCGACGTCGATCGAGGGGGTGCTCGACACCCTGTGGCACCTGACCCTGCCGGTGATCACGTTGACCCTGGCGTACTTAGCCGACTACATGCTGATCATGCGCAGCTCGCTGCTCGACGAGATCGGCGAGGACTACCTCACGACCGCACGCGCGAAGGGACTCCGCGACGTCACGGTCCGCAACCGGCACGCCGTGCGCAACGCCCTCCTGCCGACGACGACGGTGGTGGCCATCAACATCGGCTTCGTCGTGACGGGCGCGATCACGGTGGAGACGGTCTTCTCGATCCCCGGTCTCGGTCTGCTGGCGACCGAGGCGCTGAGCGTCCCCGACTTCTGGGTCCTGCAGGGCACCTTCCTGGTGGCCTCGGCCGCCATGATCTTCGCCAACCTGGCGGCCAACCTGCTCTACGGCCTCCTCGACCCCCGCGTCAGGACGTGAGGCGATGACCACGACGACGAACGCCGCCGTCTCACCGCGGTCGCTGGCCCGGCGGCGCCGGCGTGAGGCCCGGAGGCGGGGCTGGGCGAGGTTCCGCGCGCACCGCAGCGGGATGCTGGGGCTCGCCGTTCTCCTCGTCTTCGTCCTGGTCGCGCTGCTCGCGCCACTGCTGGCCCCTGCCGAGGGCCTGGAGGTGACCAAGGCGACGGGCGGGGTCCTCGAGCCCCCTTCGAGCGAGTACTGGCTCGGCACCGACGACAAGGGTCGCTCGGTGCTGACCCTGCTGATCTGGGGCTCGCGGATCTCGTTGTTCGTGGGCCTGTCCGCGACGGTGATCTCGATGGTGATCGGGACCCTGGTCGGCCTCACGTCGGGCTACTTCGGGGGCTGGACCGGCGCGCTGCTCTTCCGCCTGACCGAGTGGTTCCTGATCATCCCGTTCCTGCCCCTGGCGATCGTGATGGCGACGGTGCTGGGCGCCTCGCTGCTCAACATCGTGATCGTGATCGGGATCACCTCGTGGCCGGGCACCGCGCTCCTCATCCGCAGCCAGACGCTAACGATCCGGGAGCGGGCCTACCTCGAGCGGGCCCGGGCCCTGGGAGCGGGCTCGGCCCACCAGATCCGCCGCCACATCCTCCCCAACGTGATGCCGATGGTCTTCGCCAACACCACGCTCACAGTGGCGATCGCCATCCTCACGGAGACGACGCTGAGCTTCCTCGGTCTGGGCGACCCGACGCGGGTGTCGTGGGGGTCGATGCTGGACGCGGCCTTCGGCGTCGGGGCCATCACGACCGGGGCCTGGTGGTTCATCGTGCCGCCCGGCGTCTGCGTCGTGCTCGTCGTGCTGAGCTTCACGCTCATCGGCCAGGCCCTCGAAGAGGTGCTCAACCCGAGGCTGGGGTCGCGGTGAGCGAGCTGCTGCGCTTCGACGACGTGTCGGTCACCTACCGGACTGCCGGCGGCGACGTGCCCGCCGTCCGCGGGGTCGACCTGACGGTGTCGTCCGGCCAGGTGGTCGGGGTCGCCGGGGAGTCCGGGTGCGGCAAGTCCACGCTCGCCTCCACGATCCTGCGCCTGCAGCCGCCCTCGGCGCGGGTCACCGGACGCGTGCTCGTCGAGGGTCAGGACGTGCAGACGATGCGCTGGGGCAAGCTCCGTGCGCTGCGCTGGGCGGGGGCGTCGATGGTGTTCCAGGGGGCGCTGCACTCGCTGAACCCCGTGCACCGGATCGGCGCCCAGATCGCGGAGCCGATCCGCCTGCACGAGCCGCGCCTGTCCGACGGCGAGGTCGAGGCCCGGATCGCCGAGCTGCTCACGCAGGTCGGCCTGCCACCAGCGCGGGCGCGGGCCTACCCGCACCAGCTCTCGGGCGGTCAGCGGCAGCGCGTGATGATCGCGATGGCCCTGGCCTGCCGGCCGCGCCTGATTGTCGCCGACGAGCCGACCACGGCACTCGACGTGATGGTGCAGGCCCAGGTCCTGGGGGTCCTGCGTGACCTGGTGCGCGAGCTCGACGTCGGCCTCCTCATGATCAGCCACGACCTCTCCGTGCTCGCGGACCTCTGCGACCGCGTGGTCGTGATGTACGCCGGGCGGGTGGTCGAGGAGGGCCCCGCCGACCGGGTCTTCCACGAGCCGCTGCATCCCTACGCGCACGCGCTGTCGGCGTCGTTCCCGCGCATCGGCGACCCGGCGGCGCGGTTCGCCCCGGCGGGTCTGCCCGGTGACCCGCCCGATCCTGCTCACCTGCCCTCGGGCTGTGCCTTCCATCCGCGGTGTCCCCGCCGGTTCGACCAGTGCGACTCCGTCGTCCCCGAGCTGCGCCACGGCGCCGAGCCCGACCGTGCCGCGGCCTGCCTCCTGGTGGGGGCGTCGTGAGCCCGGGGCTCGTGCTGGAGGCACGGGGGCTGCAGGTAGCTTTCGGCGGCTCCGGCAAGGCGGTCGCGCGGGCGGTGGACGGTGTCGACCTGCGGATCGGCTCCGGCGAGATCGTCGCCCTGGTCGGGGAGTCCGGGTCTGGCAAGACCACCCTGGCGCGCACCCTGCTCGGGCTCGAGCGGCCCGCCGCGGGTGAGGTCTGCCTCGACGGCACGACGCTCGACTATTCGAGGCGTGGCCTGCGAGACCTGCGCCGCAAGGTCCAGCTCGTGCTCCAGGATCCGGCGGGAGCCCTGAACCCGCGCCACACGGTCTACGACTCGGTCGCCGAGGGCATCCGGCTGCACGACCTGGTGCGTCATGACGCCGAGGGCCGGACCGAGACCGAGCTCGTCGCCGCCTCGCTCGCCGCTGCCGGGCTGCGTCCGCCCGAGCGGCTCTTCCTGCGCTACCCCCACGAGCTGTCCGGTGGGCAGCGCCAGCGGGTGCTGATCGCGGGGGCGCTGGCCATGTCTCCCCAGCTGCTCGTCGCCGACGAGCCGGTCTCCTCGCTGGACGCGTCGATCCGCGGCGAGATCCTCGCGCTGCTGCTGAGCCTCCGCGAGCAGATGGGCCTGGGAGTGCTCGTGGTCACCCACGACCTCGGGCTTGCCTGGAACATCGCCGACCGGATCGCGGTCATGTACCTCGGGCGCGTCGTCGAGGCCGGACCGACCGAGGACGTGCTGCGCGACCCGCAGCACCCCTACACGCAGGCGCTGCTGTCCGTCGTGCCCGAGATCGAGCGCCTCGAGCCGGTGGTGCTGGCCGGCGAGGTGCCCGACCCGACACGGATCCCCGCCGGCTGCCGGTTCCACCCGCGCTGCCCGGCGCTGGCCGACGGTGCGGCCGCCGCGGCCGGGCTCGCCGAGGCTTGCCGGACCGTGTCGCTGGACATCCTGCCGGCGGTCCCGGGCCACCGCGTGGCCTGTCACCTCGCCGCTGCCGTGCGCGAGGGGGCCGGGACGTGACCGGGTTGCAGGCGGCCCTGCCACGCGAGCTGTACGTCGACGAGGCGTCCTGGGCGCGCGAGCGCGAGCGGGTGCTGCACGCATCGTGGGCGTGCGTAGGGCGCGTCGATGACCTTGGGCTCGACCGAACGGGCCGGATCGCCGTGGTCGACCTCGTGGGGGAGTCGGTCGTCGTCACGCGGGACGAGGAGGGGCTGCACGCGGCGTACAACGTCTGCCGCCACCGCGGCTCCCAGCTCGTGCCTCGCGAGCCCGGGGCGGAGCCGGTCTGCTCTGCGGCGGGCGCGCTGCGCTGCCCCTACCACTCCTGGACCTACGCGCTCGACGGCCGGCTGCTCAAGGCGCCGCACACTGACGGCGTCGAGATCGACGCCGACGAGTTCTCACTGCACCCGGTGGCCGTGCGCGAGTGGGCGGGCTTCGTGTTCCTCCATCTGACGCCGGCAGCCGCGGAGCCGTTCGAGGACGGATTGGCCAAGGCGGCAGCCAACCTCGCCAACTACGACATGGGCTCCCTGGTGACCGGGCGCGTGCTGAGCTACGACGTGGCGGCCAACTGGAAGGTGCTCGCCGAGAACTACAACGAGTGCTACCACTGCGGCCCGGTGCATCCCGAGCTGGTGCGGCTGGTCCCGGCCTTCGGCGGGGGTGGGACCGAGCTCGCTTGGGACGACGGCATCCCGCACCGCGAAGGGGCGTGGACGTTCACGATGACGGGCACGACGACGCGCTCGCCGCTGCCGGGCCTCTCCGAGGCCGAGCGCACCCGGCACAAGGGCGAGCTCGTCTACCCCAATCTGATGCTGTCCTGCTCGGCCGACCACGTCGCGGCGTTCGTGCTCCGGCCGGCGGCCGTGGACCGCACGCTCGTCGAGTGCCGCCTGCTGTTCGCGCGCGCCGAGGTCGAGTCGGCGTCGTTCGACCCCTCGGACGCGGCCGACTTCTGGGACCTGGTGAACCGGCAGGACTGGGCGATCTGCGAGTCGGTGCAGCGCGGGATGTCGTCGCGCGCCTACACGCACGGCTGGTTCGCGCCGATGGAGGACGAGAGTGCCGACATCCGCCGCTGGCTGCTGCCGCGCCTCGAGGTGCGGCCGGGTGCCGATGGCTGAGGTCCGGTCGACCGGGGCAGAGCGGTTCGACGTGGTGGTCGTCGGTCTCGGGGCGCTCGGCAGCGCGGCAGCGCTGCACCTCGCCCTGCGGGGCCGCCGGGTGCTGGGGGTGGAGCGCTTCGAGCTCGGCCACTCCCGCGGCGCCAGTCACGACAGCAGCCGGATCCTGCGGCACAGCTATCACACCCCGGGCTACGTGCGGCTCACCCAGGACGCGTACGACGACTGGGCGGGCCTGGAGCGCTGGTCCGGAGAGCAGCTGGTGACGGTCACCGGCGGGCTCGACCTGTTCCCGCGCGACCCGGCCATCCCGATGGCCGACTACACGGCCTCTCTGACCGAGGTCGGCATCCCGTTCGAGGTCCTCGACGGAACGGAGATCCGACGGCGGTGGCCGCAGTTCGCGCTCCCGTCCGGCACGGTCGGGCTGTTCCAGGAGCGGGGAGCCATCGTCCCCGCAGGACGCGGCACGACCCTCATGCAGCGCCTGGCTGTCGGAGCCGGCGCGGAGCTCCGTGGCTCCACCAGGGTCCTGACCCTCAGGGATCGAGGCCGGGCCGGCGTCGAGGTGGCCACCGACGCCGGCGTGCTCACGGCCGAGCGGGTCGTCGTGTGCGCCGACGCCTGGACCAACGAGGTGCTCGAGGGACTCACCCCGGCCATCCCCCTGGAGACGACCCTGGAGCAGGTGACCTACTTCGCTCCGGAGCGGCCGGGCAGCTTCGCGCCTCACCACCTGCCGCTGTGGATCTGGATGGACGACCCGTCCTTCTACGGCTTCCCGTGCTACGGCGAGCCCACGGTGAAGGCGGCCCAGGACTGCGGCGGGCCGCGGATCGACGTCTCCGACCCCTGGTCGCGCACCTCGGAGGAGAACGTCGCGATGCGCGACCTCCTTGCCGCCTTCATGGCCGAGGTGCTGCCCGACTCGGGATCGCCGGTGCGCTCCGTCCGCTGCCAGTACACCCTGACGCCCGACCGCGACTTCGTGCTCGCGCCCGTGCCTGGGCACGAGTCGGTGGTCGTGGGCCACGGCGCCGCTCACGGCTTCAAGTTCGCCCCGACGTTCGGCCGGCTGCTCGCCGACCTGTGCGACGGCGTCGCTCCCGGCGTGGACCTCGAGCCCTTCCGGCTGGACCGAGCGGCCCTCACCGATCCTGACTACGAGCCGCACTGGCTGGTCTGAAAGGGTTGGCCCGGTGACCAGGGCCGCGACGTCGCACGGAGGCGCGCGTCTGGGGCTCGTGCAGGTGTGCGCGGCCGGCGTGCTCTGGGGCACCGGCGGCCTGGTCGTCACGGTGCTCCACGAGCGTGACGGACTGGGCGCGCTGACGGTGAGCGCCTGGCGGATGCTCCTGGCGGCGTTGACGCTCGTCGGCTTCGCTGTCCTGACCCGCCGTGCGGGTCACGTGGTGGCCACGATGCGGGCCCACCCCGTCGCCGCGATCCTGGTCGGCTGCGGGACCGCGCTCTACCAGGGGCTGTACTTCGTGTCCGTGCTCCTCGTGGGCGTGAGCGTCTCGACGGTGGTGTCCCTGGGCCTGGCCCCGATCATCGCCGCGACCTGGGAGCACGCCCGGAGCGGGACCCGGCCGACCGCACGTCAGGTGTGCGTGCTGGCCGCGGCGCTGGCCGGCCTGGTGCTGATCACCTGGACGGCCGGACACGGCTCCGCCGCGCCGGGCGACAACCCGACGTTGGGGCTGGTCCTCGCCGTGCTGTCCGGTGCGACGTACGCCGCCACCACGGTGCTGGGGCACACCCTGGCGCAGCGGGTGGACCCGGTCGCGCTCACGACGTGCGCGACGGCAGCCGGCGCCGTGGCACTGGCGCCGTTCCTCGTCGTCGCCGCCGTGGCCGGGTGGCCGATGCTGCCGCAGAGCGGCGAGTCCGTGCTCCTGCTGGTGTACCTGGGCGTGGCCACGATGGCACTCGCGTACGGACTGCTGTATGCCGGGCTGCGCACCACGTCCGGCTCGGCCGCCACGGTGGCGACCCTCGTCGAGCCGCTCTCCGCGGCCCTGCTCGCGGTGCTGCTGCTCGACGAGCGGCTCACCTGGCCCGCGCTTCTCGGCGGTGGCCTGATCCTCGCCGCCGTCGTCGCGCTGCACCCGACCGAGGAGAACCCCGCACCCCCGTGAGGGGCTGCAGACCTCTGCTGGCTCGCTCCTCAACCAGCGGGAGGATGGGTCCAACTGCGGTCGCTGACCACGGACCCGTCGCGCGAGGCGATCGTGCGGATCGTCGCGGTGAGGACGCCCTCGATGAGGGAAACGGCGAGGGTGGAGACCACCTGGATCTCGACGCCGGGCCACGACAGCAGATACCTGGTCGTGGCGTCGGCGCCCTGCGCGAAGGTGCGGCGATCCACCCAGACCTCGCCGAGGTAGTCCTCGACCGCTCTCCCGTCGTACGGCGTGGGGTAGTCGGACACCGAGTGGGTGCGTGCCGTCGTACGCCGCGCCAGCACGTCGTCGCGGACCTCCCACGTCACCCCTTCGGGGGACTCCGAGCTGTGCTCGGCCCCCGCCTCGAACGAGCACGTCGGGTGGTCGCCCTCGAGCAGCGGCAGGTCGACCGAACCGCCGTGCACGGTGAGGGTGACCGGGGCAGGGGGCGCCACCGTGTTGGGCCAGTCCGACCCGGCGACGCTGACGCGGAGGCTGTGGCCCGGCGAGAGCTCGTAGGCACAGGCGTCGAGCTCGACCGTGACGTCGTACTCCCGTCCGGGCTCGAGCGGAGCGGGCGGGCCGTGCACGCCGTCGCGGAACGTCAGGTCGAGGCTGCCGCGCGTGACGAGCGCCGACGTGCCGTCGGGGAAGACGTCGCACAGCTTCACCGACAAGGAGGCGGCGGGCGCGTCGGCGCTGACCCGGAGCCTCGCCACCGGATGGCCGACGAACGGCCGGTCGGGGGCCGGGACGTCCCAGGTGAGCGACCAGGCATCATCGATGCGCTGGTCGCCCGAGAGGCCCCAGGGCAGGTGGCCGGCGCAGTCGATCCACGCGGAGGTCCCCGTGTCGGGCCGGACGGGGAGGGATCGCGGGCCGGGCAGGTCGACGCGGGATCCGGAGGTCGGCGGGACCGAGGGCAGCCGCAGCCACCGTCCCTCGTGCAGGTCCAGGTCGGGCTCGGGGCGCGTGGAGGAGCGCACGAACACGTCGCAGCCGTCCTGGTGCGCGCCCCGGCCGCGCAGCCAGTGGTCGAACCACCCGGCCAGCTCCGCCTCGAAGTCGATGCGCGGACCGGGCATCGCCGTCGTGGGATCGGCGTGCGCCCAGGGGCCTGCGAGCAGTCGGTGTGGCGTGCCCTGGGCGGCCAGGTGCGCGACGGTCCGGAAGCTGTTGTTGCGGTAGCCGTCGGCCCATCCGGCCACGATCAGGGTCGGAATCCTGATCCGCTCGTAGCCGGACTGGGTCCCCCCGAGACGCACCGAGCCGTGATCCCAGTAGGCGCCGTGCCGCGACTCGCGGAGCCAGGTGAGCAGCCACGGCTCGTGGGTGTCTAGGCGTCGCCGCCACTCGGACTCCCAGTCGGTGCCCCACAGTGTGGGGACGGGCGGGAGCACGTTCATGGCCGTCATGTAGTGGTCGTAGTCGACCAGGTCGACCAGACGGAGCGCCCCGCCGCGCCAGTGCACGTCGTCGGTCCAGCGGTCGTCGGTGGCGTAGATGGCGCAGATCGCCTTGAGGGCAGGCGGCTGCTCGCACGCCATCTGCAGCGAGTTGAAGCCGGAGTACGACGTGCCCCACAGGCCGATCTGCCCGTCGCACCACTCCTGGGCGGCCAGCCAGGCGATCACCTCGGCCAGGTCGCGCTGCTCCGCCGGCTGGTACTCGTCGAGCGCGTCGCCACCCGACGACCCGGTGCCGCGCAGGTCCACCCGGCACACGGCGTACCCGTGCCGCTCACAGAGCGCCCGGTAGGTCTCGGCGTAGGACGAGGTGAGGTCGTCCTTGCGGTAGGGCAGCGCCTCGACCAGGCACGGCTGGGGTTCGCCGTCCAGCGCTGCGTCGGGGAGGAAGAGGGTGGCGGCCAGCTCCACCCCGTCGGACATCGCGATCCGGATCTCGGCAGGCTCCACCGCCGGATTGTTGCAGGATGGCGGCCATGCCTGACGTGATGACGGTGCGCGGACCGGTGTCGGCCGCCGAGCTCGGGGTGACCCTGCCCCACGAGCACGTGTTCCTCGACCTCACCCGCGAGTACCGCGGCGAGGGGCTGCTCAACGACCCCGCCCTCGCCGAGTCCGAGCTGCGTCGCTTCGTGGACGCGGGCGGGGGCACCCTCGTCGACGTCACGAACGTCGGCCTGTCCGGCGACCCGGCGGGCCTGCGCGCGATGTCCGAGCGCACCGGCCTGCACATCGTCCGGGGCTGCGGCTTCTATCGGCGCGCCTACTTCCCGGCGTACGTCGACGAGCTGTCGACCGACGCGCTCGCGGACCTCATCGTGGCCGAGATCGAGGAGGGCACCGAGGGCGTCCGAGCCGGGATCATCGGTGAGATCGGCTGCGACCGGGTGCTCACCGCGGTGGAGGAGAGGTCCTTCCGGGCCGCGGCGCGCGCGCAACGGCGTACCGGACTGACGGTCTCGACCCACGCCGCCCGCTGGCCGGTCGGCACCGCCCAGCTCGACCTGCTGGTCGAGGAGGGCGTGGATCCGAGGCGGGTGGTGATCGGTCACTGCGACATGGTCCCGGACCACGACTACCACCTCGCCCTGGCCCGGCGCGGGGCCTGGGTGCAGTTCGACACCGTCCAGGGCGTGCATGAGTGGGACACCCGCCAACGCCTGGAGTGGCTGCGCAGTCTCGCCGACGCGGGTCACCTTGGCCAGGTCCTGCTCAGCCAGGACGTCTGCCTGCGCAGCGACTACGCCGCGATGGGTGGGCCCGGCTACGCCTACGTCGTGACGACGTTCGCCGACCGCCTCCGCTCGGTGGGCTTCGACGACGCCGACATCGCCACCCTCACGGTCGACAACCCCCGCCGCATGCTCACGGGGGAGTAGGCGACCCCGTCGCCTGACCGATCCTGTGGATCAGGCCCGACGGGCTGGTGTGTCGGCCGCCAGGCTGGGTCGATGCGGGCGCCAGAGGTGTTGGCCCAACTCGGGGGACTGGCCACCCGTGCGGTCCTGGTCGAGCGTTCCTCTCGGGCCGACGTGGATCGGTCGCTGCGCTCGGGACAGATCGTCGCGGTGGCCCGCGGCCGTTACGCCCTCCCGCAGGTGGCCGGAGCGGAAGTCGTCGCCCACCAAGTGGGTGGACTTCTCAGCCACACCAGTGCAGCCCTCTTCCATGGATGGGCCGTCAAGACCGTGCCCGACCTCCCACACGTGACGGTGCCGCGCAAGCGCCGAGTCTCCGAGCAGGTCAGGCGGGTGGCCCAAGTGCACTACGCCGACGTCGCGGTCGAGGACCAAGTCCGCGGCGTGGCCACCGGCATCGATCTCACGCTCACGCAGTGCTTGCGCAGCCTCCCCCATGACGAGGCCCTCGCTGTCGCGGATTCGGCGCTGCGCGAGGGTGTGCCGCCGGCCACGCTGCGACGGGTAGGGATGGGCGTCTCCGGATCCGGCAGTGCCCGGGTGCGTCAGGTCACGCGTCAGGCCAGAGCGGAGGCCGCCAATCCGTTCGAGTCGTGCCTGAGGTCCATCGCGCCGACAGTCCCGGGACTGTCCGTCGAGCCGCAGGTCTGGCTGCCCGGCTTGAACATGCGCTCCGACCTCGTCGACGTCGACCTGGGCATCGTCTTGGAGGCGGACTCCTTCGAATGGCATGGCGGCCGGGCTGCCTTGCGCAAGGACGCGCGCCGCTACGACCTGATGGTCGTCAACGGGTGGCTGGTGCTCCGCTTTGCGTGGGAGGACGTCATGTTCGACCAAGAGTCCGTGCGCCAGGTGCTGGTGTCGGCGGTGGCGCTCGTACACCGACAGGCACAACCTTGCTGCGCGCATCGCTGCTCCCCGTAGCGGCCTGGTTCAGGCGAGGTTGTGCCTGTTTGGCTACGTGGTCTTGACGGGGCGCCCGTACTTCGCCAGGGCGGCCAGCAAGAGGTCGGGGGGCAGGGCGTGGGCGGTGTGGCCGTGGGCGGTCATCGTCGGGGACGCGAGGATGGCGTTCAGGATCGCCTCCTCTGTCGCCTCGATGACGGCGTCGAAGAGCGGGTTCATCGCTGCGCTGGCGACGGTGCGTACGTCGGCCACGGCCGGAGCGTCGGGGACGTCGATCCGGGCGAAGCCCCGGTTCCCCGTCGCGAAGGCGAGGAACAGGTCACCGCTGGAGTTCTCGCCGACACCACCCGTGCGAGCGACGCCGAACGACGCGCGCTGGGCCAGGCGCCGGCACTGCAGCGGCAGCAGCGGCGCGTCGGTGGCCACGATCCCGATGATCGAGCCGCTGCCCTCGGGCAGCGGACCGTCGGTCCCGGGCACGACGTCGGTGCCGACCTCCAGGCCGACCGGCACGCCGTTCACGGCGAACCGCTCGCGGCGCCCGTGGTTGGCCTGCACCAGGACGCCGACGGTCCAGTCGCCCGCCTGGCGGCTCGCGGTGCCGATGCCGCCCTTGAAGTCGTGGCACACCATCCCGGTGCCGCCGCCGACCGACCCCTCCGAGACGGGGCCCGAGGCCGCGCCGCGATAGGCGGCCGTCGCGTGCTCGGCGGTGACGTGGAAGCCGTCGACGTCGTTGAGGGTGCCGTCCCAGGTCTCGGCGACGACCGGCAGGGCCCACGCCTCGACGCCCGTGGGCAGCTCCTCGACCTCGAGCGCGACCATGGCGTCGCGCACGACACCGACGCTGTGGGTGTTGGTGATGGCGACGGGGGAGTGCAGCAGGCCGACCTCGTCGAGCCACGGCAGGCCGGTCATCTCGCCGTTGCCGTTGAGGCGGTGGTACGCCGCGTAGACCGGGTCGCTCCAGACGTTGCCGTCGTGCGGCACGACCACCGTCACCCCGGTGCGGACGTCGGTGCCCTCGACGACGGTCGTGTGGCCGACCCGCACCCCGGGCACGTCGGTGATCGCATCGTGCGGCCCTGGCTCGAGCGAGCCGATCCGGATGCCGAGGTCGCGCGCCCTCACAGCAGGCGCCTGGCGAGGTGGAGGTGGAACCGCACCGAGGCGGCGAGGTCGTCGGTGTGGACCCGCTCGTCGGCGTTGTGATAGCCCGCGACAAGCACGTCCAGGGGGGTCGTGAGATAGGGCGAGAAGCCGTAGGCCGCCGTCCCGGCCGCTGCGCGCAGGTAGACCGAGTCGGTGAAACCAGTGCCCAGGCTGGGCAGCAGACCCACCTCGGCGCCCTCCGCCTCCAGGAAGGCCCGGACCGCGTCGGGCACCGGCCCCTCGGGGGGCGAGGAGCTGCCTGCGATCAACGGCTCGGGCCAGGTCAGCTCGTAGTCGAGCCCGGATCCGAGCCGCTCGCGTACCGCCGCCTCGACGTCGGCCTCGCTCGTGCCGGGCGGGATCCGGCAGTCGAGCTCGACCCAGGCGCGGCTCGGCATCACGTTGCGCTTGTCGGAGGCACCGACCATCGTCGGCGCCATCGTGATGCCGGCCAGCGCCGGCAGGTAGTGCTCGAGCTCGGGGTGCAGCCGCCCGGCGGCCGCGAGCGAGGCGGCGAGATCGGACTGGTCGTCGTACGCCGGGCCGAGGAGCACCCCGAGCATCGCGTCCACCAAGGGGTGCCGCACGGGTGTCGGCAACCCACGCCCGATGCGGTCGAGCACCTCGCCGAGGTGCGGGACGGCGTTGTCGCCGACGGTCGGGGTGCTGCCGTGTCCGGCCTCCCCGACTGCGGTGACCCGCGCCGGAAAGGTGCCCTTCTCGCCGACGCCGACGGTGACGAGAGTGCGACCATCGGTGAGCTCGAAGCGCTCGCCCCCGCCCTCGTTGATGCTGAGCGACGGCCGGATGTCGGGGCGCGCCTCCAGGAGCCAGCGCATGCCGACGTCGGCCACGCCGTCCTCCTCGTCCGCGACCGCCAGCAGCCACAGGTCGCCGCGGGGTCGCCACCCCGAGCGGGCCAGCTCCTTGAGAGCGACGGCCCGTGCGGCCAGCTCGCCCTTCATGTCGAGAGCACCCCGCCCCCAGAGATAGCCGTCGTCGTCGACCAGCCCGCTGAACGGCGGGTGCGTCCAGTCGCGGGCGTCGACGGGGACGACGTCGGTGTGGCCGACGAACGCCAGGCTGGGCGCCTCGGGCTCGGTCCCCGGAAGACGGGCGACGAGGTTGGCGCGGTGCTCCTCGCGCGCGACGAGCTCGCACTCCACTCCGACGTCGGCCAGGTAGTCCGCCAGGTGGCGGGCTACCAGCGTCTCGTTGCCCGGATGGTGACCGGTCGCGTTGCTGGTGTCGAGCGAGATGAGGTCGCGGGCCAGGCCCACGACCTCATCTCGGTACTGCACTGGAACGGCCATGGCGCGACGCTATCGCCCAGGGCCGCGCAGGCTACTTCACCTCGGCCCTCGACACCCGCCACAGCCCGAAGGCCATCGGGATCAGCAGCCACAGCGTGCCCGTCACGGCGAGCTGGGCCCAGTCGGTGGACGTGAAGCCGCCCTCATAGAGGCTGGTCTGGTTGAACTGGAAGTCCACCCACTGCTGCAGGTCGCGGTACCACTCCTGCGCCCCGGCCAGGACCGCCGAGAGGGTCGGCAGCACCATCGCGTAGACGAAGTACCCCACGATCGCGCCCGCGGAGTTGCGCAGCAGCAGCCCCAGGGTGAAGCCCATCAGCATGCCGAGCACGTTGCCCGCGATCACATAGAGCAGGTCGGTGGCGCCGAAGTCCCACACGGTGTCCACCCCGGCGATGGCGCTGCCGAGCAGGTTGCCACCCGCTCCGACGAGCATCGCCGTGAGCATCGAGACGACGCCGACCGCGATCACGCAGGCGAGCTTCGCCAAGATGACGCGGGTCCGTCCGGGGACCAGGGTGAACGTCGCCAGTCCGGTGCGCTGGCTCCACTCGCCGGTCACGGAGAGCACGGCGATCATCGGGAGGATGATCGACATCGGGATGCCGATCGCCGCCGCGAAGTTGTTGTAGGTCTGGGCGGAGTCCCCGCCCCAGATGATGACCGAGCCGGTCGCGATCACGGAGAGACCGACGATGCCGGCGAGCAGCCAGAACCCCGACCGCGTGTCGAACATCTTGCGCAGCTCGACCCCTATCACGGTGTGGAACGGGATCGGCTCGTGCGACGCGCGCTCGCGGGCGACGGGCCGGGGGTCGACCACCTCGGCGGTGGTCGAGGTGGTGGTGACGGTGGTGGCGCTCATGCTGCTGCTCCTTCGATCGCCCCATCAGTGACGAGGTCGCGCTGGGTGTCGGCGGTGAGGGCGAGGAACATCTCCTCGAGGCCCGCACCGTCCGCCGACCGGAGCTCGCGCAGGGCGATCCCGGCGGCCAGGGCCACGGCGCCGACCTCGTCGGCGGTGGCCTCGGTGCGCAGCCCGCCCTGGGACGGCTCGGTCGGGTGGCCGGCGGTCGTCAGGGCGACCTGCAGGCGGTGGTCGTCGGTGGCGCGGACGAAGGTGCCCGCCGCCTCGAGCAGCTCGTGCTTGGTGCCCTGGGCGACGACGCGGCCCTGGCCGATCACGACGAGGTCGTCGGCGATCACCTCGATCTCGTGAAGCAGGTGGCTCGACAGCAGCACGGTGCCGCCCTGGTCGGCGAAGCCGCGCAGCAGGTCACGCATCCACCGGATGCCGGCCGGGTCGAGGCCGTTGGCGGGCTCGTCGAGGATCAGCACCTCCGGGTCGCCGAGGAGTGCGGCGGCGATGCCGAGCCGCTGGCGCATGCCGAGCGAGTAGTCACGGACCCGACGCTTCGCCTCCTCGTCGGTGAGGCTGACGACCGCGAGCATCTCGTCCACGCGGCTCCGGGGCACCCGCATCGTGCGCTGGGCCAGGGTGAGGATCTCGCGGCCGCTGCGGCCCGCGTGCTGGGCGGACGCGTCGAGGAGAACGCCGACCTCGCGGCCGGGGTTGGGCAGGTCGGCGTAGTGGCGGCCGAGGATCGTGACCTCGCCACTCGTGGCGGGAGTCAGTCCGACCATGACCCGCATGGACGTGGACTTGCCGGCGCCGTTGGGCCCGAGGAACCCGGTGACGCGGCCGGGCTGGGCGTCGAAGGTGACGTCGTCGACGGCACGGAAGCCGCCGTAGGTCTTGGACAGGTGGGAAACGGAGATCATGGCTGCCAGGCTGGCCGAGGTGATCGGCCTTCCGCTTCGGGGAGGCCTCTGATCGGGGTCCTGAGCCGACCCTGAGCCGGTCTCGGGGTCGTCCCCGAGTCCTTCCGACTTGCGGTCTGCGCCTCTCCATCGGAGGCTAGGACCGCACCAGGGCCACCTTGGCGGTCAGGAGTGGCGCGGGTCCGGACGGAGAAGGCCAAGAAGTCGATCTCGGTCACTCGCCCTGGTGCCCCCGGGCGCCGCCGTCAGACGACGGCGGCGAGCCTGGTGCCCTGGTCGATCGCGCGCTTCGCGTCGAGCTCGGCGGCCACGTCGGCCCCACCGATCAGGTGCGCGGTGTGCCCGGCCGCGACCAGGTCGTCGTAGAGGCCCCGCGCGGAGTCCTGGCCGGTGCACAGGACCACGTTGTCGACCCCGAGCACGTGCTGCTCGCCGTCCACCCGGAAGTGGAGCCCCTCGTCGTCGATGCGGTCGTAGGCCACGCCCGGGATCATCCGCACGCCTCGATGAGCCAGCTCGGCCCGGTGGATCCAGCCGGTGGTCTTGCCCAGGCCGGAGCCGACCTTGGAGTCCTTGCGCTGGAGCAGCGTGACCCTGCGGGGCGAGGGCGCCCTCTCGGGGGCGGCCAGTCCTCCTTCGGTGGTGTGCTCCGCGTCGATACCCCAGGTGGTCAGGAACGCCGCGACGTCGTGGGTCGCGTCCGTGCCGGGGTCGGTGAGGAACTCGGCGACGTCGAAGCCGATGCCGCCCGCCCCCAGGATGGCCACCCGCTCGCCGACGGGCGCCTGGTCGCGCAGCACGTCGAGGTAGCCGAGCACCATCGGGTGGTCCACGCCGGGGAGATCGGGGATGCGGGGGGTGACCCCGGTGGCGACGACCACCTCGTCGTACGCCGCGAGGTCGGCCGCCTCGACCCGCACGCCGAGCCGCACCTCGACGCCGTACGCCTCGAGCTGGTGCCCGAAGTAGCGCATGGTCTCGTCGAACTCCTCCTTGCCGGGCACCATGCGGGCGACGTTGAGCTGGCCGCCGATCCGGTCGGCCGCGTCGAAGAGGGTGACCCGGTGCCCGCGCTCTGCGGCCGAGACCGCGAACGCCAGGCCGGCCGGTCCGGCTCCGACCACGGCGAGGTGCTTGCGGGTCGGGGTCGGGCTCAGCACCAGCTCGGTCTCGTGACAGGCGCGGGGGTTCACCAGGCAGGAGGTGAGCTTGAGCGCGAAGGTGTGGTCCAGGCAGGCCTGGTTGCAGCCGATGCACGTGTTGATCGCCTCGGGAGTGCCCGCGGCGGCCTTGGCGACGAAGTCGGCATCGGCCAGGAAGGGCCGCGCAAGGGAGACGAGGTCGGCGTATCCGTCCGCCAACAACTCCTCGGCCTTCTCGGGGGTGTTGATCCGGTTGCTGGTGACCAGCGGCACGGACACCGAGCCCATCAGCTTCCTGGTCACCCAGGCGAAGGCGCCGCGGGGGACCACGGTCGCGATCGTCGGGATCCGGGCCTCGTGCCAGCCGATGCCGGT
>CAZIVD010000044.1:0-37902 GCA_964542635.1 uncultured Nocardioides sp.
AGCCTCCACCCCACCAGGGGCTCAACGCCACCCTGACATTGAGTGTCGAGACCCCCGCAGCGATGCAGCCGCCGCTGGTCGAACAACCTGGACGTTCTGACGTACCAGGTACGTCAGAACGTCCACCTTCGTGCGAGGGAGCCGGGGATTCGCGAAGGCGTTCGTCGTCCTCCCGATTTGGGTCCCCAGACCCCCTGAGGTAACCTCATCGTCACCGACGCGGGGTGGAGCAGCTCGGTAGCTCGCTGGGCTCATAACCCAGAGGTCGCAGGTTCAAATCCTGCCCCCGCTACAAAGTAAAAGTGCAGGTCAGAGGCGGTTTTCGGAGAGATCCGGGAACCGCCTCTTGCTTTCCTGAGGGCCCTTGTCCGCAACTTGTCCGCAAGCGCTGCCACGTGAGTGCTCTTCGATACGGGAGTGGATGCGGCTGGATAGCCGTGGATTGGCCCGGAATCTGCAGCCCGATGCGATGCGTCCACCGACGTCCGCACACGACGGGCTGGGGCTAGCGATGCCGCCCAATGGGTCATGCAGAAGTCACGGCCCCCTCGTTGGCAGGCAGGCAACGAGACTTGGGGACCGGCTACCCCGGCGCCATGGAACCCGGCAACCCAGGCCCCGCGATTGGAAGTCTCGCGTCCTCGATGGTCGTCTGCTGGCGCCTGCCAGCACGACCGGCCACCACGCGGGAAAGGCACCGAACCGGGGGTGTCCGGAGAAACCCGGCGCGACGAATCGCCTCATCGACCCCTGTGTCGCTCAGGAAGCACGTGCACGCGCGGCTGCCACTCCTCTGCCCTTTGCTCAAGGACCCCAGCATCGTGCTGCACGAGGCTTGCCTTCGGGGTCCTGCAGTAAGCAGCGGAGGCCGATGCTGCGCTGTGGCAGGCATCGACGGTCCTCAGGCTGGCCTGACGCAAACCGTCCACGACGGGCCTGGGTGCGGGAACGATTCGGCGAGCAAGGATGTCGTGGGGGGAGACCCAGACGACGTCCCCGTCGAGAGCCTGAGTGGCCACGCCGGCCTCGATGTCGTTGTGCGCCCGGATGGACAGCGCTCGAGCTGGTCCGGTCAGGTCGGGTGCCTCGGCCTTCTCCGCGACGACATACGCCAACTCCGAGCTTGACTCGAGTGTGTGGAGGGTCGCGTCGATGCCGGGCAGAAGGCCGGGCCTGGCGGCAATGCCGTCGAGGCTGGCCATGGTGGTGGAGGCGTGGGTCAGCTCGCGGTAGGCGGCACGAACTTCGGCGGCCGTGCGCATCAGGTCGGGGTCAAGCCGAGCATCTGGGGCAGTGAGGTCGCCCCAGCGGCTGGCGAGGTTGCTCCAGGCACGGCCGGCCTCGGCGATCGCCGGTGAGAGCCTGGCAGTGGGCTCGAGGTGGCCGGCCAGCTGTGCGGCGTCGACGAGCACCATGGCGGCGCCGGCGATGAGGCCCTGGGTGCGGGTGACGAGGACCATGTTGGTCGGCCATGCGTCGGAGGCGAGGGTGCGGTGGGCCTGGATGTCCCACCCGGCGAGGGCGCGGGAGATCCGGGTGTCGTCCTCGATCGGTCGGTTGGCTTCGCCCCGGAGCGCCTGGGTGAACCGTCCGTCGAGGTACCTGCCCGCGGCCGCCTCGGAGACGGCCATGCGGCGGATCCACTCGGTGGTCGGCGGTACTGCGTAGGGGGAGTGACGCCGGTTGAGCTCGATGGGCCGGTTAGTGCCGAGCGCGGCCTGGTACCGGCTGTGGCCGTGCTGGTGCAGGGAGACACCGACGGCGTGGGCGCTGACGTACAGGGCGTGCATGATCCGGGCGCGAGCGGCCTCGAGGTCGCGGAAGCCCTCGGCGCGTTGGACCGGGATGTCGGCGCCGTAGCGGTGCACCAGGTCGCCGGCGTGACCGAGGGTCCTGGTCATCTGAGTCATGCGCCGATCGGCCCGGCTGGCCCGTGGCCAGCTGCTGCTGCGCAAACTCCTGCCGATCGCGTCCCCGACCGAGACCAGGCGGGTGATGGGTTCATCGCGGGTGTGCGCGCCTGCCCCGAATCCCTGCCCGGGCAGGCTGCTCCACAGCGACGCCGCGGCCCTGACCAGGTCGGGCCAGCCGTGGAGGAGCCGGCCGGCGTCGTCGCCGGCGACGTCCATCAGCAGGTGGCGCGCCGTGTGGTCGACGTCGTGCAGCAGCTCGCCGACGGTGCGGATGTCCCGAGAGGTGAGCGGGATCTGCGTGGTGTCGAAGAGCGCGTCGTCGACGTCGGCGAAGCCGCGCCGGCGGTCAGCATCCAAGGTCGCGTGCCTCCCGGATCAGGTCGCACAGGTCGACCACCAGCTGGGAGCTGTTGACCAGGTCGGGGCGGTTGGCCGGGAGCGGCCGGGTGAGCTCCTCCGCGGCCGTGAGCAGCTGCAGCGCGCTCTGCCCCTCGAGGTCCTCCTGGTCGACGTCGGGCAGCTGGTAGTCCTCGGGGAGGAGCGAGCTGGCCTGCGCCTGCACCAGGTAGACGCCGAGACCGAGGGAGTGCAGCGGTGAGTCGGGCTCAGCCCCTTCCCAGACGCGGGTGGCGGCCTGGTGGAGCAGCTGGGCGATGGAGCCGAGGCGGTCCCAGGTGTCATCGGCGGTGAGGGTGTGCACGGGGTGATTCCTTTCGGTCGGAGTGGTCCGGGATCGGGTCTGGTCCATGAACCCATGGCGGGGCCGGTCCCTGCTCTGGCGTGGATTGGGGCTGTGGATAACTCCGTGGGTGTCGGCGGCTGGGCACAAACTGGTCTCGTTCGCCTAGGTCGCGCGGAGATCGTCGGACGATCACCCCGCGGCAAAGTCGAGAGATTTCGACTAGTGCTGACCGATGGAGGTGGTCGAGATGAAGGTGCCGATGACGGTGCTGAGGGTCGTGACCCTCGGGCCTGCGCTGCTGGTGAGCTTCGTCCTCGCCGTGGTGGTGTTCGCGCTGCTCCCGCCGACGCTGGGCCTGGTGTTGTTCCTGGCCTCGGCGGCCGTGCTGGGCGTGTTGGCGCTGGGCCAACTCGAGGTGGTGGCGATCGGGTTGCTGACTCGGTCGAGGCCTGCGACGGGGGCCGAGTTCCGGGTGATGGCGCCGGTCCTGGCTGAGCTGGGTGGTCGTGGCGTCGACGTCGGTTCCCTGTACGTGCGTCGTGTGCAGCGTCCGCAGACGCCGGTGGCGTTGGCGATCGGGCACCGGGCGGTGGTCATCACGCCGGGCCTGGTGGAGGGGACCTACCGTGGCGGCGTGACCGGCGCGGAGGCTGTGGCGGTGCTTGCGCATGCTGTCGGTCGGCGCCGGGCGATCCGGCCGCGGCTGGAGGCTGCGGTGCTGGCGGCCACGACGCCTTGGCGGATGGTGGTGGCCACGTTCCGCGGTGTGGGTCGGGCGTTTGCCTGGCTGCCGTTCATGCGGGTGGCCTGGACGCTGCGCGGCGTTGTGGGCGTGATCTGCGTGGTGCAGTCGGTCACTGAGGGCCGGACCTGGCCGGGGCTGCTGGGTGGGGCGGTCATCGCGCTGACCTACCTGGTGCCGGCGGCTGGCCGCGTGATCGAGGTCCGCGGGGAGGTTGCTGCGGACCAGGTGGTGGTCGAGCTCGGGCTGGGCGGGGTGTTGGCGGGGCTGCTGCGCCGCTACGGGCACCCAATGACGCTCGAGCGGCTGCAGCGCCTCGAGGCGGCCGCGGAGCCGCCTCAGCGGCCGCGGCTGCACCTGGTCCCCGGCTGAGCGGCGCGTGGGCAGTCCACGCGCCTAGTCGTCGTCCTGGAAGCCGGACGTGGAGTGGTGGACGCAGCCGCGGCCGTCCCCTATGTGCGGCTTGTGGTTCATGCACGGCAGCGAGCCGAGCTTGTGCGAGCAGTCGACCCATCGCACGGTCGACTGGCTGGGGGCGGCCGGGGTGATCGGGGCAACCATCGCTGACACCTCCTGGCCTATCGGCGCGGGCCGCGGCGGTGGCCGAGCTGGGGGCGCTGGCAGGCGGCGGTGTCGGTGTGGTCGTGCTGTCGGCCCGATCGTTGGACCTGCGCGATCTCGGCGTCGGGGGAGGGGCCGGTGTCGGCGGCCTGCGCGGCGGCTTCCTCGGTGGCCCGGATCTCCTCGGCGCGCTGGCGGGCCTCTTCCTCAAGTGCTGCTTCCTCGCGAGCGGCGTAGTCGCTCATGGTGACTCCCAGTGGATCCCACGGACCAGCACCGGCTGCGCCAGTCCTCCTGGTCTCCTAAGTCCGGCCCAGGGGTGGGGGCGATCACTTAGTGGTCAGCAGTTGCCCCACAGGCCGGCCTCGGCGCTGTGGGCGTCCTGTGCGGCCGCGGCGTAGTCGGTCTCGCGGGCGAACTGCTGGTCGGTGTCGTAGACCCGTGCTGCGCCGGCGGCCAGGAGCTCGCGGGCTGCGTCGGTGCCCGCGTGGTCGACTTAGCGCAGCATCCGGCCGTGGCGGTCTCGGTCGGGCTGGGCCGGTGTCGGTGGTGAGGAAGACGGTGCTGCCGACCGGTGCCGGCCGCCCTGGTCGAGGTCCATGGCGTCCTCCTCCCGCCCTACCGAGCCGGGGACTCGGCGGCCGGGGCGGCGGCGCTGGTAGCCGGGTCCAGGCCGTGCTCGGACATCCGGCGGCGGGCGTTGTCGGAGATCTCGGCGGCGATGGCGGCCGACTGCCGGGCGCTGGTCGCAGCGTGGTCGACGACGTCCCCGAGGAGGCGAACGTCCTCATCAGCGCGGCCGAGCTCCTTGCCGGCTGTGCGGATGCTGCGGTCCAGGGTGACCGGTTCGAGCAGCGCCGGCGGAGTGACGTCCTGGCTGGCTCGGCGCGCGCTGTCGACGTGCTGGGCGGCGAGCTGCGCCACTGGCTTGGCAAGTGCGACCATCTCGCCGACGACCGCGATGCGTGGCTTGAGCTGCGCGACGTCGCCCGTGACGACGGGATCGGAGGTGTCGGCCAGGTCGAGGAAGCCGCGGGCCTCGTTGAGCGACTCCGAGGCGCGGTTGAGGTGCCCGAACAGCTCGCGGGTCAGCTCCGGTATGTCGTTGCAGCGGGCCTGGAGTCGACCCAGGTGCTCGCCAGCCGCCTCGAGGTAGAAGTCACCGCGACCAGTGAGTCTCGCCTTGGCTGAGTCGAGCTCGGCGTCGTCGAGCACGCGAAGCGCGGAGGTGACCGTGGTCTGGAGCTCCTCGACCACCCGTCGGGCGCGGCCCACGGCCCGCTCGGCGACGAAGACGGCGTCGGCCGCGCGCAGCGTGGTGTCGGCGGCGGTCATGCCGATTCACCGCCTTCCGCGTCGGGGGGGCGTGCAGCTCGTTGGTGGCAGGACCACGTGCAGCCGGTCGAGCGAGGCCAGGGCCTGCTCGAGGTGGGCACGGACCTCCAGGACAGGGTCACGGTCGGGCGCACCGCTGGGTGCATCGCTGGGTGCATCGGTGGGCTTGCTCACGGACAGCTCCTTGGTGGACTGGGGACATGTCTCAGTCACCAAAGGAAGACCGCTCCGCCCGGGCGATCACCCGGCGGGAAGAAATCTGGATCCGGCCGGGCCTACGACCGCTGTCGCAGGGTCAGGGCTTGTCCCACGTCATCGACTCCCGGCCGTCGGCGACGCCCAGGCTGATGATGTGGGCGGTGGCGTTGCGGGCGGCGTTGAGGCGCTTGTGGAGGTCGACCGCGAGGCCGCGCGCCTCCTCCAGATGGAGTCGCGCGACGCCGATCGCAATGGACGGATCGGATTCGTCGGTCATCGAGTCCATGCTGAGCACCTGGTTGGCCAGTGCTTGCTCAAGCGTGTTGGACAGTTGCGAGAACGCCTGGGGGAGCGCGGCCGCGATGTCGGCGAACTCGGCGAGCTGGTCAGACGTCTCGGCCGGGATCTGGTCCCGCACCCACATCGTGATCCGGTTGAAGCCGTAGACGTGTTCGCGGGCCGCATTCGCGTGCCGCGTTGCCTCGCGCCTGTCAGTGTCGTCCACCAGCTGCTCCTTCGGTCCGATGGGGTCAATGCGTCGAGTCTCGCTGATCGCGCCGGCCTTCGCCTGGCGCTAGCGCACGGCTGTGGATAAACCGGGAAGTGCTTCCCTCCAGGGTCGTCGGGCGGGATCAGCTCGGCGAACTCGCCGGAGTGGCGCGACCAACGCCGCTCGGCGAATGGCATCGCCGACCTCGAGGCGGTTCTGCGTCGCCAAGCTCGCCGTGAGCTCTACAGCCTCGGCGTGTCCTGACCGCCGTCGGAAGCGAGCGGGAGTTCGCGGCGCCGGCGGCCGGCACCGAGCCGGCCCGGCCCCGGGTCCGTGGCGTCCGAGGGCACTACGGTGGCCAGCGTCTCCCGGATGTAGCGGTCGAAGCCGGGCATGGTGAATCGGAGCTCGCCGTGCCCGACCGGCTCGATGATGCCTTTGTCGATCAGGCGTTCACGGGGAACACCCAGCGCCTGGGTGGGTCGCTCGAGCGCCGCGGCGATCTCCGCGCGCGTCACCGTCGTACTGTCGGCGCCCGCCATGACGGCCATGATCTTCTTCTCCAGATCGCTCGCGGCCGCCCAACGTGCGGAGTACATGGTGGTCAGCTGGTCGCCGGCGACCGGAAGCCCGGCGTTCACGTCGTCGATGTCGAGCACAACGCCCTCACGTGATGGGCGCGCCGCCTCCCAGGTGGCGTGTGCGAGAACCTGCAGCAGGTATGGAAAGCCCTGGGCCTCCGCCACGACCGCTTGCAGGGCCTGGGAGGTCCAGTGAACTCCCAGGTCGTCCGCGGGCTCGGCCACGGCCGTCTCCGCGGCCGCGGGTTGAAGTCGTGGGAGGGTGAGGAAGGTGCTGCGCTCCCCGAACGTGGCCGCCTCGACCAGGGCAGCGGGCGCCGAGGGCAGCCCGGCGCCGATCACGGCGAAGGGGTTGTCCTCCCGTTTCCCGGCCAGGTTCTGCATCGCGTTGAGTAGGACCGCGAGGTCATCGCGCGCAGCGGCGTGCAGCTCGTCGACGAAGACGACCAGGCCCGCGCCGCCGCGGCCGCGCACCTGCCTACTCGTCTCGTGCAGGAGGTCCTCGAGGGCTGAGATCCGGGCGCCTCGCGGCGGCTCGCTTTCAGAGCGGTCCGCCGACGCCGAGGCGCTCACCTTCACGACGCTGGGCACGCCGATCTCCACGCCGATTCGCTCCAGGCGGAGACCCCACCGTCCCTTCTCGGCGCGGGGCAGGATGTCGGCAGTCTCGATCGCCTTCGCGATCCGGCTGACCAGGTCCGGCAAGAACGGGGCGTTGCGGCGACAGGAGACCCAGGCGGTGATGAATCCGTGCCCCTCAGCGTCGCGCTGTGCCTCGCGCAGGAGCGAGGTCTTCCCGACACCACGCGGGCCCTGAAAGACCAGGAGCGGACCACCCATCTCGCCGTAGGTTCCGATCCGGCTCAGGTAGCCGCGAATGCGGTTCTGCTGCTCCTCCCGGCCGGCCAGCACCCGGGGCAGCTCGCCCGGGGAGTAGGGGTTCGGCAGCATCAGGATCTCCCATACATCTTGTTACACGTCAGCCATGTGTAACGACCTGTATGCCCGCGGCGCGCTGCTCAAGGGGCGATGCCGTTGCCGGGCGCGTCGGCCGCGCCGCCGGAGAGCAGTGCACGGGCCGTGAGACGACGGCGGGCCGCGCCGTCCGGACTCTCGGCCGCGGGACCGACCTCTTCGACGTCGCGGCTGGGACGGCTATCTCGCACTGGCGGATGGGCGGCCTCGCTGAGAGATTCGGCCAGGTCCTCGACGTCGGCCTCCAGAACACGCTCAAGGAGGTCGGCGATGCTCGTCGGGGAGCCGTCGCACTCGGCCGCCAGGGAGGCGGCCAGATGGTCGAGCGCGGCGTTGCCGCGCGCGGTGAAAATGACGAATCCGGGACCCGGGTTCTCAGTTGGGGCTGTGCTCATGGTCCACCTCGCTTCCTGGCCACCTAAGTCAGGCAAGAGGTTGGGAGCGATCAACAGCGGCCGAAGCTCCCTTGTGCAGGTTTGGCGTACAGCGCGAACAAGCCAACTCCTTAGCGAGCAGCAGCCCCGAGGAGTCCGTGTCGAGCCGTGGTGTCTTGGGTGGTCGGGTGTGCGTGCGAACAACCGTTCAGCTGGATCGAACTGGCCGTGCTTTGTGTGCGGACCATGTCGGAGATCGATCACGGCACGCAGATAGTGTTCGGCGGCGATGGTTTCCGGAGTCAATCCCTCAGCATTGCGGGCTGCCCGAGAGAAGGCGGGGCTGACCCAGCACGAGTTGGCGCGACTCGTCGGCGCAGCTGGGGGAGAGCGCGTCTCACGCTGGGAACTCGGTACCTCGGTGCCGCGTCCCGACTTCCTGGTGAAGCTCGCCAGCGCCCTCGACATCCCGGCGCTCCGGTTGATCCACTTCGACGGCGAGATCCCTGATCTGAGGGCCCTGCGCCTGCAGGCCGGTTTGACCGTGCCTGAGCTCGTGGCCCGGACGAACCTCACTGCACCGACGTACTACGCCTGGGAGCAGGGACGCTGGGCTCGGCTGCCTGGGCCGGCGACGCTCGAGGCGATCGGGCACGCTGTTGGCCAGCCGACCGACGTGGTCGGCGCGGCGTTCAACGAGGCGCAGCGCCTACGCCGCCGGCGGCAGGGTCGGACCACGTCTAGTACCTGAGCTTTCCTAACTGCGCATGGTTGACCACGGGAGATAGTCGGACGTTTGTGGTCCCATAGGCCCACGCACGGTCGGCGCGCTGACGCTCAGCTCCATCGGGGGAGTGGGCCGCGACCCACTCGTGCAGAGGGACTCTGGCGATGACTTCTCGGATTCCGCCACCTGTGGAGAAACCACTATGCGATAAGCCTGCACTAGTGTGTGTCTATGGAGTTGGGATCTGATGATCGCCCCGGAGCGTCTTGACACATAGGTGATCGAGAGACGAGAGGACTCGGACTGATGTCGCTGGACACCACCGCACAGACCACGGCGGGAGGCCCGCCACCGCCGCCAACGGGCCCGGCACAGGCCGCCCCGAAGGCCACCGCGCGGGCGAAGGAGCGCCGTCGGCCCTTGGTCCTTGCGCTCTGCGCCGTCCTGGTCGCTGGCGGCGCTCTGGGCGCCGCGTTCGCCTTCACGTCGGTCAGCGACACCCAGGAGGTGCTCGTCGTGAACAGGGACATCGCACGTGGCGAGACCATCGAGCCGGCGGATCTCTCGGTCGTCCGGGTCAGCGTCGACCAGGCGCTCACGCCGATCAGTGGCAGCGAGAAGTCGAGCATCGAGGGCAGCCGCGCGGCGGTCGACTTGTGGGCGGGCACGTTGCTGTCCGAGCAGCAGGTCACCGAGAGCCTGGTGCCGGGGGAGGGGGAGTCCCTGGTGGGCATCAGCCTCACTGCGGCACAGATGCCCTCCGAGCCCCTCTACGCCGGCGACAGCGTCCGGATCGTGACCACCCCCGGTGACCAGGGCGAGGTAACCGACCAGGAGCCGGTCACCATCGAGGCGACCGTGGTTGGTGTTAGCCGCGTCGAGGAGACGGGGGAGACCGTCGTCAATGTCTCGGTCCCGCAGGAGGACTCGGCCGACCTCGCGGCTCGCGCCGCTACCGGCCGCGTCGCGCTCGTCCTCGACGCCCGGGAGCGCTGAGAGGTGCTCATCGTCCTGGCCTCCGCGAGTGGATCTCCGGGTGTCACCACCACGGCGCTCGGGCTGACCCTGAACTGGCACCGGCCTGTCCTCCTGGTCGACGCTGCCCCGGACGGTGCGTCGGCCGTTTTCGCCGGCTACTTCCGGGGCGCCCAGGAGCCCACCGGCGGGCTGATCAACCTCGCTCTCGCTCTGCGCGACGGAACCCTGGCCGAGGCACTGCCGCGCGAGACCCTCATCCTTGATCCGTCCGCTCCGGCCGAGAAGTCGGCGTGGTTCCTGCCCGGGATCCGTTCCCATGAGCAGGCCCCCAGCTTGCTTGCGCTGTGGGAGCCGCTCGCCGAGCAGCTGCGCGTACTGGACCGCAACGGCCAGGACGTCATCGTCGACGCGGGCCGGCTCGGTCTTGTCGGCTGGCCCCGGCAGCTGATCGCCGCGTCTGACCTGACCCTGCTGGTCACCCGGAACTCACTACCGGCCTTGGCCGGAGCCAGGTCCTGGGCCAAGGAGCTGCGCGCCGATTTCTCCGCAGTGGGTGGTCTTTCTCGGCTCGGTGCCCTCATCGTCGACGAGGACGGGCGCTGGCCGGTGGTGCCATCGGTAGTGCCCCGGGTCCGTCCCTACACCGCGCGACAGATCGCCAAGGCGCTCCAGTTCCCCGTGGTCGCCTCGGTCGAATGGGACCCCGAGGCCGCAGAGGTCTACTCCCACGGCGCCCGCAAGCCCCGCAAGTTCGAGTCCTCCGGCTTGCTGCGCAGCTACCGGGCGAGCGCAGCATCCATCCACTCCACCCTCGCCGCCAACCACGCCGCACTCGCCCCCACGATTGGAGGCCGCTCGTGAGCACCAACGGACACCAGCCCGGCCGCGAGCCGCCCAACGCCGAGGAGTGGCTCGCGGCGCGGCACGCCGAGGCCGCCCGCGAACGACGGTCGCCCTTCGCGCGTAACCGCGCCCCCAGCGTGGAGCCGCCGGTGCCTGCCGCGAACTTGCCCGCCGCCGACGACCCGAGCTCACTGCCGATCTTCGCCGGAGCGTGGGTCAGCGAGGAGGAGCGGCCCGGCCGGACGCGCTCGGCGTTCTCCCTGCGCCCACTCGTCGAGACCGTCCCGGTCAACGGGACGGACGTCGTGGACACAGGCCAGAACCGGCCCGGGGATGTCGACCTGGACTGGGAGCTGGTCGCCCAGTACCGCGCCGAGATCTCCTCCCGCCTGACCGCCCGCCTGGACAAGGAAGGCAGACGGATCACCGACGAGGACCGGGAGCAGCTCGGCATCGAGGTCATCGAGGATCTGATCAAGAGCGAGGCCGAGAACCTGGTCTCGGCAGGCCGCGAGGCCTGGACTCCGAACGAGGAGAGGGCACTCAAGAACGCCCTCGTCGCAGCCCTGTTCGGGCTAGGCCGCCTCCAGCCGCTGGTCGAGAAGACCGACATCGAGAACATCATCATCATTGCCCGAGGCGCCGACTGCTCGGTGTGGCTAGAGAAGACCGACGGCACCCTGGTCTCGGCCCCGCCCGTCGCCGACTCAGAAGACGAGCTACGCGAGTTCCTCGCCGACCTCGGCGCTCGACAGAACCGGCCCTTCACCGAAGCCCGACCCCACCTGGACCTGCGCCTGCCGGGAGGCGCCCGCCTGGCAGCCGCCTCGTGGGTCACCGCCAACACCTCAGTCGTCATCCGCCGTCACGGACTGCGCGAAGTCTCCATGGACGACATGGTCAACGACCGCAAGGCCTGCAGCCCCGTGCTCGCCGACTTCCTCGCCGCCTGCGTCCGCGCTGGCAAGAGCATCGTCGTCTCCGGGGTCCAGGGCAGCGGCAAGACCACCTGGGTCCGCGCGCTCTGCTCGTGCATCCCGCCCTGGGAGATGATCGGCACCTTCGAGACCGAGTTCGAGCTGCACCTGCACGAGCTCGTCGACCGCCACCAGATCGTCCACGCCTGGGAGCACCGGCCCGGTTCCGGCGAGGTCGGCATCAACGGACGCCAGGCCGGCGAGTTCAGCCTGGAAGAGGCCATCCACCACTCCTTCCGGTTCAGCCTGGCCCGCCAGATCGTCGGCGAGGTCCGCGGCCCCGAGGTGTGGAACATGCTCAAGGCCATGGAGTCCGGGCCGGGCTCCATCAGCACCACCCACGCCCGCAGCGCCGAGCACACCATCGAGAAGCTCGTCTCTTGCGCCATGGAGAAGGGCCCCCAGGTCACCCGCGAGCTCGCGATCAGCAAGCTCGCGGCCGCCATCGACGTCGTGGTCTACCTGCGCGCCGACATCACCGACAACCACGACGGCACCTTCCTCAAGCGGCGCTGGGTCGAGGAGGTCCTGATCGTCGAACCGAGCGTCGACGCGGCCAGGGGCTACGCAACCTCCCCGGTCTTCACTCCCAACTCCCTGGGACAAGTCGTCGCCACCGGCAAGCTGGACCACCGCCTGGGCCACGAGCTGGCCCGCCACGGCTTCGACAAGGAGGCCTACACGACCGAGGCCAAGGCCTACGACGGGGAGGCGACGACGTGAACCCGCTCCTGCCCGCCATCTGCGGTGCTCTCGTCGTCGCCGGCCTGATCGGCATGGTCTACGCGCTGCGGCCGGCACCGCCCAGGCCGCCCAGGCCCACACGCACGGTCACCCCGTTCGGTCGGTTCGGCATCCGCATCGCCCAGATCAGCCCGCGCACCCGAACCCTCATCCTCGCCGGTGCTGCAGCCGGCCTCCTGGTCGCGCTGGTCACCGGCTGGGTGATCGCGATCGTGCTCGTCCCTGCAGCCATCGTCGGCATCCCGGTGCTGCTCTCACCGCCGCCGGCGGCCGCCAGCATCGAGAAGCTGGAAGCGCTCGAGGAGTGGACGCGGTCGCTGTCGGGCAAGCTGACCGCCGGCCAGTCGCTGCGCTCGGCGCTCATCAAGTCGCTGCAGTCCGCCCCGGCCCCGATCGAGCGGGAGGTCGGGCTGATGGTGTCGCGGCTGTGGAACAACACCGCCTCCACCGAGGACGTGCTGCGGGCCTTCGCCGAGGACCTCGACGACTCCACCGGGGACGTCGTCGCCAGTCAGCTGATCCTCGCCGCCAGCGGCCGTGGACAGGCCGGCCTGGCCAAGGCCCTGGACGCGCTCGCCGAAACCGTGGCCTCCGACGTCCGTGCCCGCCGCCAGATCGAGGCCGACCAGGCCAAGCCGCGCACCACCGCCCGCACCGTCACGGTGATCACCCTCGGCGTACTCGGACTGCTCGCCTTCACCGGTGACTACATCGATCCATATGGCACCCCGCTGGGTCAGGTCATCCTCGCGGTACTCCTCACCGCTTATGTCGCGACGCTGCTGATGATGCGGCGGATGGCGGTCGCCCGACCGCTCCCGCGGTTCCTCGACCTCCAGGCGCGCAACGCGCAGCGCGAGAAGGAAGCAGCGCTCGCATGACCGGACTCCAGCTCGCACTCGCCAGCGGCACCCTCATCGGCCTGGGCCTCGCCCTCCTCGTTTGGAGACTGGCCCCCTCCGACCCGGACCTGGTCGACGCGCTGGACCGCCTCTCACCCGACCACGTCGTGCCTCGCCGCGGTGCCAGCACCGTCGACGATGACGCCGGAGAGGCGGCCTCGCTGGTGGACCGGGTCGGGGTCTGGGCACTCAAGAACGTGCCCGGCGGTGCCTGGGGAAACGTCCCTCGCAAGGACCTGGCGGTCCTGCAGATCAGCGAAACGCGGTTCTACGGCGAGAAGGTGGTCTGGGCGTTCCTCGGCTTGGTCATGCCGCCGCTGCTGGCCACGGCTTTCACCCTGATCGGTCTGCCGCTCCCGTTCGTCATCCCCACGTTCGGCTCGGTGGCCCTGGCTGCGCTGTTCTGGTTCATGCCGAACTACAACGCAGCCGACGACGCGAAGAAGGCCCGCATCGAGTTCAACCGCGCGCTCGGCGCCTACATCGACATGGTGGCCACCGGCGTCCGCGACGGTGCCAGCGGACAGCAGGCTCTCCGCGCGGCGGCCGAGGTCGGCGACAAGTGGGTGTTCAAGCGGATCGAGAGCGAGCTGCGCCGCGCCCGCTACATGACCCGCGCGCCCTGGGACTCCCTGCACGCCCTCGCCGACGAGCTCGGTGTCCCCGAACTCGACGACCTCGCCGACATCATGCAGCAGTCTGGCCAGGACGGATCCCAGATCTACACCAACCTCCGGGCCCGCGCCGCAGCCCTGCGCTCGGCGATGCTCAGCGCCGAGGTCGGCAAGGCCAACGCCGCCTCCGAGCGCATGTACATCCCCGCCAGCCTGCTCGGCGTCGTCTTCATGGCCATCCTCATCGCGCCCTCGATGCTCCGACTCACGACCTAACACCGATCGCAACAACAAGCCCGGGTCAACCGCACACAACCACCTCGAAAGGAACCAACCCGATGTTGAAGCTCTTCATCACCCTGCACGTGGCGGCGCTCGCCGTGATCGCCCGCATGGAGGACCGCATCGTCAAGCACCGCGACGAGCGCGGCTCGGTCACCATCGAGCAGGTCATCTGGGCCGGCGCGGTCATCGTGATCGTCGCCATCGTCGTCGCCGCGATCAAGGCCTTCGTGACCAGCGAGTCCGGCAAGATCAAGTAGGCCCCAATTGTCCGCCAGCTCTCGCCGCCGCAACGAGCGCGGCTCAGTGACCATCCAGATGGTCTTCCTGATGCCCGCGCTCTTCCTGGTGATGTTCCTCGGCGTCCAGGGCGCCTTGTACTACTACGCCCGCGAAGTTGCGCTCGCGGCCGCACAGGAGGGCGCACGCGAGGCGGGCAGCGAGACCGGCACCCGCGACTCAGGGGTGGCGACAGCGAACACCTTCATCCAGGACGCCGGCGGCTCCGACGTGATGACCTCGACCGGCGTTTCCGGATCCCGTACGACGACCACCGCAACGGTCACAGTCACCGGCACGAGCCTCAGCGTGATCCCCGGTTGGCACGTCACGGTCACCCAGAGCGCCAGCGTCCCCGTGGAGAGGCTGACGGAATGATTTGGCGGATTCACGATTCCCGACGTCGACGCCGGGACGAGCGCGGGTCGGCGGCCATCGAGGCCGCGATCGGCATCCCGGCGTTCGGGCTGCTCGTGGCGATGATCATCATGGGCGGCCGGGTCGAGATCGCCAAGCAGTCGGTCGAATCGGCGGCCTACGAGGCGGCTCGAGCGGCCTCGATCGAACGCACCCAAGGAGAGGCGATCACCTCCGGGAAGACCGCGGCCGCCAGCAGCCTGCACGACCAGGACGTCCATTGCACGAGCACCGGCATCACGGTCAACGCCGCGGCGTTCAGCGCCCCACTGGGCACCACCGCCCAGGTCACCGCCACCGTGACCTGCCGCGTCGACCTCTCGGACCTGTCCCTGCCCGGCGTGCCCGGACACCGGGTCATCACTGCCACGGCCTCCAGTCCCGTCGACGCCTACCGGGAGCGCCGATGAACCGCCCTCAGCCCCGCCTTCAATCCTGCCGGCGGCCGCGGGATGAGCGTGGCGCGATCAGCGTCTGGTTCGCCACCGCGTCGCTGGTGATGGTCATCCTGGTCGGCATGGCTGTCGACCTCGGTGGCAAGGTCCACACCCAGCAGCACGCCCGCAGCGTGGCCGCCCAGGCGGCCCGCACCGGAGCCCAGGAGGTCCAGGGCTCGACAGCGGTGCGCGGGGAGGATCTCCGGGTCGACATCACGGCCGCGAAGTCCGCGGCCCAGGACTACCTCCGAGCAGCCGGCGTGGAGGGCACCGTCTCCGTCACCGGCGGCGACACCCTGGTGGTCCGCACTACCGACACCTATGACAGCAAGTTCCTCGGGATCATCGGTCTGAACTCGATGCCCGTGACCGGGGAGGCATCCGCGCGGCTCATCCGCGCCGAAGGAGGCATCGAGCGTTGAACACCCCCACGCTTCGTCAGCGGCTCACCGGGCTCCTCGCCGCGGTGGCCGTGCTCGGCATCGTCATTGGCCTGCCCGTCGTGTTCCTCGCGATCGGCGCCAGCCCGATCCCCGGCCAGCCTCCCACCCTCGACGGGATCAAGGACGCGCTCCTGGCCCCCGACGACGGCACGCTCGTCCTGGGACTGTTCAAGGTCGTCGGCTGGGTCGGCTGGGCCTTCATGGCGCTGAGCCTCTCCCTGGAGGCCGTTGCCCGGCTCCGCAGAGTCGAGGCGCCCAAGCTCCCCGGCCTGCGCGTCCCGCAGGCCGGTGCCCGGGGTCTCATTGGGCTGGCGGCGCTCCTCTTCGTCGCCGCACCCCTCACCACGCAGGTGAATGTGGCTTCCGCGGACGCGGCGGTAACGCACTCGACCGTCGGGCACATCAACCACGGCGTCACCGAGCAGGCCGCCCCGTTCAAGCTGGCGGCCGCGGACGCCACGAAGCAGGACCACTCGCGGCAGAAGACGATCAACTACACGGTCAAGCCGAATGAGAGCCTATGGGCGATCGCCGACCAGCACCTCGGTGACGGGTCGCGGTACAAGGAGATCGTCGAGCTCAACCGCGACCTGGTCGGCGCCCGCCCCGGCCTTCTCATGCCCGGCTGGGTGCTCAAGCTCCCCGCGTTGCCGGGCACCGCCACCGAGGCTCATCCCTACACCGTGAAACCGTCGGACACCCTCAGCGACATCGCCCAGGAGCAGCTCGGCGACGCCGACCGCTACATGGAGATCTACGACGCCTCCACCGGCATCACCCAGCCTGACGGCGCCCACCTCACCGACCCCGACGTCATCGACGTCGGGTGGACCCTCAACATCCCCGGCGCCAAGGCAGAGCCCACCGGGCAGCCCGACACGCAGCTGCCGCGCGAGGACAAGCCCGACAGGACCGCGGACCCGAGGGACGAGCCGGTCGACCCGCCGACGGAGAACGAGACGCCGGTCATCGCGGAGACCGAAGCACCGGAGACCGCTGCGCCCGAGGTCCAGCAGCCGCAGGGCGAACAGCCCACGGCGCCGGCGGCCGAAGTCGACCAGGCCCACGAGGCCGACGACTCCATCCTCGACGCCCCGTGGATCCTCGCCGGTCTCACCGGCGGGGGAGTCCTCCTCTCCGGCGCACTGCTCATGGCCCTCAAGGCGCGTCGACGTGGCGGCTTCCGCAACCGCCCCCCGGGCCGCGCGATCGCCGCCCCGCCACCCGAGCTCGCCCCGGTCGAGATGACCCTCAACGCCACCGGCGCCGCGGCCGCCGCCACCGTGGAGTTCACCCACGAGGCCCTCCGTCGCCTCGCTGGAGCAATTGGAGCCGTCGGTGGGACGATGCCGCCCATGGCGGCCGTGGAGCTCGGCCACGACGAGTTGACCGTGCACCTCAGCGCACCAGCCGAACTCCCCGCCCCTTGGGCCGGCAGCCCCGACCAAACCCACTGGCACGTCAGCACCGACGTCGACGCCGAGGACCTCGGCCCTGACACCGGGTACGTCGAGCCGCCCTACCCGCTCCTGATGACCATCGGCACCAGCGACACCGGCGAGACCTGGCTCCTCAACTGCGAGGAGCTCTCCACCCTCACCATCAGCGGCGACCCCACCCACGCCCGCGACTTCGCCCGCCACCTCGCCGCCCAGCTGGCCGTCAACCCGTGGTCACGCCGCGTCCAGCTCGACTGCATCGGTGTCGCTGAGGAAACCGTCGCCATGGACGAGCGCATCACCTACCACCCCACCGGCGCGGACGGAACGCCCGCAACCGCCGAGATCTTCGCGGCCGCCGTCACCACCGTCGACCGGGCCACACGGCACGACACCGACGTCTCCACCGCACGCACCGGCCGGGTCGACGACGACGTCTGGCCGGCCCGGATGCTCCTCCTCGACGCCACGGCCGGCGACCCGGACGACCTGGAGCAGCTGCTGCAGCTGGTCACCGACCACGTCGGTCAGTCCGCAACCTCCATCGTCGTCGCCGGCGAACGACCCAACACCCCCGGCGCCGTCCTGCACACGACAAACACCGGCCGCGTCATCCTCGAGCACGCCGGCCTCAACCTCATCGCCGTCGGCCTCACCAGCGACGAGGCCCTCGGCTGCGCCCTGGTCTACGCGCAGAGCGACACCCCACAAGACGTCCCCGTGCCGGTCGACGAGACCGCCACCGAAGGCTGGGAGGCCTACACGGACCGCTCAGGCGCACTGCGCCGCGAGCACACGCTGCCCCGCAACACCCCCGAGGACGCCGTCGACGAACCGCTGTCGTCCCTCCTCGAGGGCAACGACGAGGACTACATCCGCGAGAGCGCGATCGTGCAGGAGGACCTCGAGACGCTGGCTCCGAAGGTGCCCGCGCACGTCCGCACAGAAGTCGAGAGCTCCGACCCGGCTCTCGACCAGGACATCGCCGATTGGTTCTCGCCCGACTGCGACCGCCCCCGTCTCAGCCTGCTGGGGCAGGTGGCCGTGCGTGCCCACGGCCAGGCGCTGGACAGGCGCAAGCCCTACTTCACCGAACTCCTGGCGTTCCTCGCGCTGCGCCGCCAGCACGGCGCCACCAGGGAGGCGATCAGTGCTGCGTTCGGCATCTCGGCCGGCAAGGCACGCGACTACACCAACACCGTGCGCGACTGGCTCGGCACCAACCCACGTACATGCGAGCCCCACCTGCCCCACGCCGACCAGGCACCGGCCACCAAGGTGAACGGGGTCAACGTCTACCAGGTCGACGGCGGCCTCCTCATCGACCTCGACCTCTTCCTGCGACTTCGTGCCCGTGGGCAGGCCCGCGGCGGCGCCGAGGGACGTGCCGACTTGAGTACAGCCCTCGAGCTCGTTACCGGCCCCCCGTTCAGCAACAAGCGCGACGACGGATGGTCCTGGCTCGCCGAAGGTGAGCGGTTCGACCTAATGGCACCCGGCTGGATCTCCGACGTCGCACTGATCGTCGTCACCGAGGCCCTCGCCACCGGGGACCTGATCAAGGCCCGCTCGGCTGCCTACGTTGCCAACAAGGCCGACCCCGACGGCGAGAGCACACGGTTGTGTCTGGCCCACGTCACCAAGGCCGAGGGCGACCAGTTCGAGGCCGAGCGGATCCTGCGCGAAGAGGTCTGCAACCGCTCCGACGACGGCGAGGCGCCCATGGAACTGTCGGAGCGCACGAAGACCATCATCAGTACACACGGCTGGCTCGCGAGCTGATCTCGGGAAGGGAGCAACAGTCCAATGACCACGTTCAACCGAGCGCTCACCGGGCGGTCCGTCAGCGCCGGCGAAGACCGGGCATCCCTCGATGACCGACGAGTCGCCCGCCCAGCCTTCGTGCGCGACACCGTCCGCACCATCTACGACGCCGACATCGGCATCGACCCAGCCGACCTCGGCAGCCTCGCCGGGCTCGCCGACGCCGCCGAGCTCGAGCACATCAGCCACGACGTCAGCCAGAGATCAGTCGTAACGCCGCCCACCAGCACAGGAGACCGCATGAGGAAGCATCACTCCGCAATCGGGGGGGTGGCCCTCGCCCTGACCCTGACCCTGACAGGCTGCTCGGACGACGGAACCGACCCCGACGCCCAGGACACGCCCACGGCGACAGTGTCGACGCCCGCGACCAGCGCGCCGCCCGCACCGAAGACGCCCGAGGAGAAGGCCGCCGCCGCGCTGACCAGCTACCTCGACGTGCGAGATGACGCACTCCGGGCCGCCACCATCGATTTCAAGCGCCTCAACAAGGTCGCCACCGGCCGTGAGTTCCTCAACATTCAGCAGAACGTGGGCGCACTCAAGAGCTCCGGTACCAAGGTCACCGGGGAGTACGTGCACACGCTCGATGAGCCTCGTGGGCGGACCGACACCACCTTCATCATCACTGACTGCGAGGACCGGAGCGGTGTCGAGCGGCGCCGGCAAGGCAATGCGGTCCCGCCGCCAGACGACCCCGAGGGCAACCCGCTCGGGAATCCGATCCCGATCGACTACGAGGTGGTCATGGAGAAGGGCCGCTGGCTGGTCAGCAACTCCGACGTCCAGTGGGACGAGAAGTGCTAGCCCGAGTGCTGGCAGTGATCTCGACCGCAGGTGCCGCAGTTGTCATCTCCATCGCGCTGTCGGCTCCTGCGTACGCGGAAGGTGGCGAGAACTGCTGGACCGAGACGGATCCCGTGACCGGCGAGATCAAGGTTGTCTGTGAGGACGACGGTGGCGATCCGGGCGACCCCGGGGGAGGCTCGTCGACGTGCACCTATGACGGCAACGAGATCCCGTGCACCGGACCGGCCGGGTCGGTCTGGAGCAGCAGCCACGGGTGCTATGTGGGAGACGTTTGGGATCCCGGCGGGGCAGGCGCTCAGCCGCCACCGGGGCAGACGAACGAGGACGGTGCGTGGCACATCTGCTACTGGCCGCCGCCTGGCTCATCGTGGGACCCGGTGTGGATCCAGAACGGCACGGTAACGATCGACCCGGTCGTGCTCGCGAACCGCGCGATCGCCGCCATGAACCTTGACCCGATCACGATCGGCATCGTGCCGGAGTCGGCCCCGAACCGGGTCGGGCTCGTAGGGCTGCCGGTTTGGATGTGGGTCGGCAACCAAACCGAGAACACGTGGGGACCCATCACACGGTCCGCGAGCGAAGGCCCGGTCTCGGTCACCGCCACCGCCAGCGTGTCCAGTGTCATCTGGGACTTGGGTGACGGCACCACGGTGACGTGCACCGGCCCGGGTACCCCCTACGCCGACCACTACGGCAAGCAGGAGTCCCCGACCTGCGGGCACCGCTACGACAAGATGTCGACCGGCCAGCCCGACGGGGCCTACCAGGTCACGGCCACGAGTCACTGGGTTGTCGAGTGGGCCGGAGGTGGCCAGTCCGGGACCATCGAGCTCGACCTGACCACGGAACCCTTGCCGATCCGGGTCGGCGAGGCCCAGGTGCTCACGCAGTAATGGGCGGGCGGACCGTCGTGAAAATTACGGGCGGTCAGTCATGGCTGACCAGTAGATATCGCTCATCCCGGACGTCCTTCGGTATACGGGACGGTTGGGCGCAGGCGACCTACCCGAGACCCCGCTGCTTTCCGGCTCCCCTCTGTTGTCAACCGGCGTGCTGGAGGGGGCTCGAGGACGTGGTCTTCCGAGACGCAGTCGTGCGGCGTAGCGTCGTGGTTGCGGGTCCGGGAAGTGGCTGATCCGAAGTGTCGATGTGCGGGGGCAGGTCGACCGCGCTGGATTCTTGAGACGCCCCGCAGTGCCCTCCCGGGCCCGTGCCTTCGGCTCGCAGTGCGTCCTGGACGAGTTGCTTGTAGATGGCGTCGGAGATTCGTCGCTTGAGGCAGCGGATCGCTTCCTTCGGCTTCTTCCCGGCCGCTCGCTTGCGCCGGTAGTAGTCGCGGCCTTCGGTGTCCAGGCGCAGCTGGGTGATGGCGGCGATGTGGATCATGTGGTTGATCCGCCGGTTCCCGGCCCGGGATAGGCGGTGTCGGTTCTGTTCCCCGGAGGAGGCGTCCAGGGGCGCGGTCCCGGTCCAGGACGCGAACCGGTTCCGGTCGGCGAACCGGGCGACGTCACCGACGTCGGCGAGGATCCGGGCTGCCACGACGGCGCCCACCCCGCGGATGTCCATGAGCCGTGACCCGCGGGCCAGGACCATGGCCTTCAGCTCGGCGGTGGCCTTCTTGATCTTCTCCTCGACCACGATGAGCTCGGCCAGCTCTTCGGCGGCGATCCGGCGGCGGGTCTTGCCGGCGATGTCGCGTGGCCGGACCGACGCGAGCATCCTCTTGGCCTGGCCGGTGGTGATGTCGCGCTTGGCCTGGCCCGGAAGCAGCTCGGCCAGGAGCGCTTGGAGTCGGCACACCGTTTGGACTCGGCGGCGGGTCAGTGCCTCGCGCCGGTCGGTCAGCATCCGCATCGCTTCGAGTTCGCCGTCAACTTTCAGCACCCGCAGGTTGGCAGTGCGAACGGCCACGACGGCGACCGAGTGGGCGTCGAGGGCGTCGGTCTTGCGGTTGTGGCCGGTGTCGAAGAGCCGGACTCGGGCCGCGAGCTTGGCCGGGACGTCGACGACGTACTCGCCGGCCTCGAGGAGCCGCTGCGCAAGTGGACGGCCCGCGCCGTTGGCGCCCTCGACTGCCCAGACCCGGTCCGGCCAGGTCTTGGCGTAGCTGCGCATAGCTGCGTAGCCGGCCTTGTCGGTGCTGAACCGACCCGAGCCCAACAGCTGCTCGTCATGGTCGACGACCTCGATGGTCGCGGACAGTTTGTGGGGATCGACCCCGATGATGACCTGGTTCATGCGCTGCTCCTGCCTGCGCTCGTTCCGATGTGGACGGCGAGGTGGGCATTGCTACTACGAGCTGGGCAGTCCCCTCTTGAGCCACGCCTCGTCACGGTTCCCGGCGGGCCGCAGACCGAAAGTGAGCCACACCCGCACGCGGGTGGGCAGCCCAGAAGAGAGCTTCCCGCCGGGAACCTGGACCGAGTCTGGCCAGACACCGATCCTGCGGAAAGTCTCTAGTAGCCCAGTTAGACGCGCCTCCACGGAGGCGTCGTCGATTCCGTTCGCCGAAGAACACTAAAGCCTCGGAACTGATCGGCGGCGAGGGGCTTCACCGCTGTCGGCTACCTTGAGACCGACGAAGGGCCAACGACAGCGGATTCCGCGGCGTTCTGGCTATATATGGCGTCGCTGCACAAGCAGTGGGGCGTGCGTTGCCGGGGTCGAGCCACCACTTGGGGGAAGCCACGTAGTACGTCGTAGCGATGCTCGATCGGGGCGTCGCGTTGCGCTGTCAGCTCCGGTTGCCGCGACCACAGCAGCTCCGCGACCAGCATGATCCCGGCGAGAGCGGACTGGTGGGCGAGGGGGACGAGAACATCGCCGGGAAGGTCGCCGACCGGGAGTAGGCCCCCTGCACAGATGCCGTCGCGGTAGAGGGCGCCGATTGTTGTATTTGCCCACGTGTTTCGCTCTGCGTCACCGATGACGCCCGCGGTGACGAGGTCTTCGATCAGCGCTACTTGGGTCCATTCGCTTGCTTCCGGAGGAGCGGGTAGTTCGGCGACGGCGGGGATCCCAGGTAGCGGGTAACCGATGGGCAGCTTGAAGGTCAGGTAGGCGAGGACACGAAGCGGGGGTTGGTTCAGTGCCATGGCGATGAGTTCGTGTTCGCTGGGCCGGGCCCTGTCGGGGTAGTACAGGCACGCGAGGCATGGCTGGATTCCGAAGTCCTCGTGTCGTGACCAACCCAGATCGGCAACCTGGGTCCAGGCGTTGTAGGCGTGGCGGGGCAGTGTGGCGGCGACGGTGATGCGGTCGCGTGCGGTGTCGAGTGCAACCAGCACCTGGTCGGCCTGCAGGTGCTCCTTGGAGTCACCCCAGCGGCCTTGGAGGCTACGCACCGCCAGGGCGCCCGTACTCGCCCTGTCTGCCGCCAGTGTGGTCTCGGCCGGGTCTTGAGGTCTTAGGGCATCCGCAACGAGTTTTACCTTAACGGCGCCAACGGAGTTCGCGTCGGTGAGCAGGTAGCGCTGGAGGTTGGACAAGGTGACCGTCTCTGGGTCGGTCACGCGGAGCGTGCCGGCGACGTTGAGGTGCCTCAAGGCGAGTGCGGCCGCCTGCCCGATGGCGCCGGCGCCGACGAGATGGACGTCACCGATGTCGACCGGTGGCCCGTCCCCTGGGTTGGGGGTGTCGATGGTGGGTGGTGATGTCGGATCCACGGGCTGTGCTGTTAGCAGATTGAACCCGCCGGGTTGGGCATTGGTTCTACCTCGTTCGCCAAGCTCGTCGGCGAAGACACTGCGAAACACTTCTGCTATCCCGATCGTGGCTGCGGCCAGCCATGCCAACGGATGCCCGGGCTGCCTGCCATGGTCAGAGTTGGGCGCAAGGTCGGTGTAGCCGGCGCTCGGGTCGACGACGACGTTCCACCCGGTGGCGTCGACGCTCACGCGGTTTGGGGTCGCGTCGGGGACAGTCAGGTACGGCTCCGCACGCCGGGTGCCGAGATACAGGTAGATGTCGCGCACAGCCCTGGTGACGCCATCGCTCTCGCCAGGCTCATCAACCTCCGTTGGCGTGGCACTCGTTGGCGCCTCGGTGACCAGGTCAACACCGGCTCCGGGGTTGATACGCAAGATGAGTTCGCGTGCTCGTGCGGCCACGTCGTCGGCCCGTGTCGACCCTAAGACCGTAAGCGCGATGCGTGGGTACAACCGGGCGGCCAGGTTAGCTGCCAACATGAACGCGTCCTGGGCCGCGGGGTCGTCGGTGGCGAGCTCAATTCGCACGCGGACCTGGACGAGCTTGTCGGCCAAGACCTCCGGGTCGACATTTGCAACTGGACGCAGCGAATCCGCGACACGGGGGAAGAAAGCGGGCATGGCCACGGTCAGGCTCCTTCGACTTCGACGACGATCCGGGTCTCGCTGTCTGCGGCCGGGTCCCACAAACCGTGTTCGCGCAGCCGATACCACGCCCAACGGTCCATGGCATCGCGACCGTCCTTGGCGAAGTCAGGGATGACCAGGCTCAGGGCGCCGCACAGTGTGACGAGCGGAAAGTGGTCGTCGGTGCTGGAGTGGTAGGCGTCGGTGGGGTGGGTGTGGACCTGTCCGGCTGCTATCTCGCCGCGGTTGTAAAAGGCGCGGTTCATGCGGAAGAGCGCCTCGCCGTCGACGACGACGAGTAGACCATCGGGCGTCGTGTGCGCTGTCTGTTCGGGCACGTAGCAACTGGTGAACTGCATTGTGTGCTCGTCGAGTTGGCGACCGCCCCACACCACGAAACCTTCGTGGCCTTCTTGCCCCTTCTGCGCCAGGAACTCCAGCGTTGGTTCCAGGACAGAGTTCGGGATCTGCAGCTCACTTACCGGGGTGAGGTCCACGACCGGACTCGCTTCGTGACGGCACGTGGGCACTGGCGGCCAACTTTTCGGGGGCCTCGGCGGCTTCTGGCTGGGCCCCGGTGGACTTGGCGTCGGGACCATCGGGGGGAAAGTCGTCGTTTCGAATGGCAGGTTCTTGCGGCGCCGGCTGTGCCTGCTGCGCGGCAGCGGCCGCCTGGGCGAAAGCCTCTTGGGCCGCCTGCTGCTCAGCTAGCTGGCGCTGGACGAGGTCGGCGTCGCCTTGCAGCAGGTTGATGTCGAGTTGGTTAGTGATGGCAACACCAGCCGACCCGGCTAAGGAGTGGATGGCGACCGACATACCAAGCACGTTGCGGGCCATGCGCCGCCAGATGCGTTCGCACACCACGGCGAGGTCTCCCTCGCGCAGGTGACGGTGCAGCAGCCAGTCGTCTCCGCTGTGCTGGGGGTGAGAGTGGTACTCCCGGATCCCGGGCAGGCACAAGAACGGCTGCAGAGTTGTTGGGTGCTGGTCGATGAGGGTGTCGCGGGCCTCCGTGTCGCTGACCTTCTCCAGGGCACGTACCGGGGGCGGGGCCGGCTGCCGGGTCATCGGGTCTAGGAATGTGACCGAAGGGGGCCACAGGTCGAAGTTCCAGTAGTCGATGCGCACGCACGCCGTCATGACCGGGATGGTGCGCCCACCCATGGCGATGTTCTGCAGGAAGCCGATATCGGCGCTCAGATCGCCGCTGGAAAGCAGAAGCCAACCGCGGCGCGCGTACGATTCGGTGTTGGCGTCCCAGCGCTGGAGCTGTTCATCGAACTTCGCCTCCGTGACGCGTGCCGGGACTAGCCGCGGACCTCGCGGGTCCACGACCTGATGTGCTTCGGTGGACGTCTCGCCGGCTTCTGGGCTATCCACCTGCACCCGCTTTGGGGCTCAGGAACAGGGTCTGTCCGTCGTGCAGCCCGGCTTCGTGGGCGGTCATTGAGAGGGCAAGGATCTGGCCGGCCTCGTTGCGCAACTCCCAGTCCTCGGGGTGCTGTCCCTTGTTGCCGGACTCTCGCAGCGCCTCGCGGACAGCGTGCTCTAGGCGCTCGTTGCGGTTTATTCTCACCGCCTCAGGGGCACCCGAGACAACGATCACCAGGTCTACGTGGTTGTCGGGCTTCGCCATGATGCCTCTCCTTCGCTTGGATGCCTTCACCTGTTGTAGGCACCGAGTTGCAAGGTCTCCCTGCCTTGGACCGAAGTTTCTTGAGGCCGAGTGTCTGTGTCGACTTCAGGGCGTGGCAGTAGCAAGGGTGCTGCTCGGCGGACCGCGGGCCAGGCCCGCTCGCGACCGGCTGCGAGTGCCCATCGGCACCTCGGACAGCGGCGCCCGAGCAGGCAGCGGCTCAGCCAGCGGTCATGACGCGGTGGCGACGACTGTGGAGGCCACCACGCGCTCGTGCACGTATGTCGCCGCGCGCACCTCGTGGGGTGCGTGGTCCATCCATGTCGGGCTGGCCGACGCGGTTGTGGGTGCAGCTGTCCGGTAAGCGAGCACACTGCGCATGACCTCACCGGTGGTGTCGAGCTGCTGGGTGGGGTCGCCCAAAAGGTCGGCGAACGTCGTCGATGAGGGGGCTGTCGTTCGTGACGCGACTAAGGCGCTCTGGGCGCCCGAGAGGCGTCGGGCGGCTTCGTGCAGCCTGGTCTCGGCCGCGGCACGCTTTGAGGTATCCCGGGTAGCGAGCACGTCTTCGTACGCCATTAGCGCTTCGTCGTAGTCGTAGGACGCGTTCGCGACAGCGTCACGTAGTGCCGGCTGAGCCTCGACCGGGCCGCCAGCTACAGGCGTGTTGATCTTGTTCACGTGGTCCTCATGTTTCCGAGTATGCGTCACGCGCCGGTGTCTCACCATGTGAGTGAACTCGCATACTGACATGTCTTCTTGTTTCCGGTCACTAAATGAGTTGAGAGCAGCAACCGACCTTCGAGGGTGTTCACAACAGTTCCGTCCAGGGAGGCGTCCCTTCGATCAGTGTCGGAACGGCCATGTCGTCGGTCGCGATCTGGGCCCAGCCGGCCAAGGCGAAGCCTTCCGCGAGGAGTGCGCCGATCGTCTCGGCGGCGTCACTGGCTGCGCGTTCCAGCATGGCTGGGTTGACCAGGCGTCCGTCGACCTGCAGCGCTCGTTGTTCCGTGCGTTCCGCACACAGGTCAAGGTCGGAAGTGGCGTGCAGGACGTGGATGTCGTAGCCGGCCGCAGCCAGTAGCTCCAGGTTCTCCTTAATCGATGGGAGCCGGCCGATGGTGTCGTAGATGATGTCGCCGCCCCGGGCGACGGCTCGGTCGAACACCTCTCCGTAGGTGAGTGCGTAGCACTCCTCCTCGACGACGAACGCTCCTAGACCGTCGCGGTACTCGGGCAGAAGTTGTCGCACCCGATCGGCGTCGATGATCGAGCACCGAGTTGGTTCCGTGCCGCTGGCGAGGAGCGAGCGGTGCTGGTTGACGATGCGGCGCAGCACAGTGGTCTTGCCTGCACCCGGGCAGCCAATGGTGAAGTATGCCGCCGGTTGCTCGGTGCTGGTGTCAGGCGGAATGGCGTCCGGGGGGACGCAGTCCGCGACGATGAGTTCGTGCACCGGAGTACGCGCTAGGAGATAGCCACGGGCCCCATGTGTTCCGGAGGGATCCAGGCGGTAGACGTCTGAGGTTGTCACCATCTGTCCCATGGAGGAGATGGTGTGGACCTGGGAGCGTAGGCCGGGGTGGGCAGCGCGGTCGTTGATGACGGCCAACGCATCGTCGTCGGTGCGCCACCAGTTGCGCTGGTAGTCGACGACCGCCGCTTCGAGTTCGTCGCGGCTGGCCCACGTCGTCATCGGGGCCGCTCCCAGAGCCGAAGCCGGGACGAGTGATGGTGCTTGCGGGTCACGAGTCCGCGTTCCACGCTTGTTCGGCCTCGGTGAGTTTGCGTCGCGCGCTCTGCAGCAGCTGGTCGACCTTCTTGGTTTCGAGCGGGCTCCCGAAGCGGTAGGTGGCCATCTCGGCGTACGACATCCCGAACTGAGCCTGTCCGAGGACGACGTAACGTTCGTCCGCCGTGAGCCGGTCCAAGGCGTCGATCAGCGCGGCACGCGTCTCCGCGATCTGCTCGGTGCTCGCACCTGTGACCCGCTGGTCGGCCAGGACGCCTAGATCTGCCGGGTCGACGCTGACTGACTGGCCTTTGCGACGAGTGAGGTAGAAGTCGCGGACTGCGTCGATGTAGGCGAACCCGGCGGCGCCAAGCGCCCAGCTTGCGCCGTCCCCCCGGTCGGGGTCGAACCTGTCTGCGGTTCGCCGTGCGCGCTCCAGGGCGCCGACGGTCGCGTCCAATGCGATGGCATCCAGGTCGCCGGGCTGGACCCGGGGCAGCCAAACGCCCTTGACGGCGGTCTCGGCAGCCCGCATTGCGAGGGAGACACCGCGTCGACGCACGACGTTGTAAAGGTCCTTAAACAGGAGTTCGTCGTAGGCACGGGCTAGTTGCGGGTCGTGCTCCTGGGCCAACCGCACCAGCAGTTCGGTGGCGCGCTGAGCGAACGGCTCCAACGCCGAAGTGTCGACCATCGCCATCCCTCGTGTTTGTGTGCAGTGCGCGCACGGGCACGCGACAGGTTGGGTTCAACCCGCGGGCTCTGAACCCTAGTGAATGACGCAGACAGCGGCAGCCGTGTGAGCGGCCGTGCAGACCCAGCTCGCAATCGACTGGAGGACCACCGACCGCAGGGCGGAGCTCGCCGGCGGTGGCACCCAGGACCGAGGCTAGCGATCCATTGGCCTGCGGCACTGCCTGTGGATGCCGTTAGTAGTCAGCAACCAGGTCATGCGCAGGCAGAAGGAGACCGGGATCCCGACCCGGGTCCCCGGGGGCGCGAGCTAATCGTTGCGGGCCTGGCGCAATGCGCTCGTTGCAGGGATCGACGCAGACACAGCGTCTTTCCGCCGCCTGTCGGCGCCGGTAACGAATCCGGATCTGGCGATGAGTGATGAGATCGTGCGCTCCTGGCGCCCCTGTCGGGCGAGGGGTCGGAGGCTAGGTCTCGATCGCCTCGGTCGACATGACGATCTGACCGCCTGTGCGCTGGGAGCCACGTTGCCAGCCGTAGCCGTAATCCAGGGTGATGTCCGAGATGTTCACGCTGCCTCGATGGGTGAGCGTCACCTTGAGAACGGTCTGCTGGCGCATGCGTGCGTACTGCAGGTCTACGCGCTGACCCTCAAGCGGGACAAGGCTGGTGCAGCCGTCATGAATGCTGTCCCCGCCGTACGAGCCGATAGCGCCGATCCCGGCGTCCGGGTCGATCGTGCAACGCATCGTGGGCGACCGCTAGGAAGAGTCACCGTCGTCGTGGCATGAGCGGAGCGGCTTGTCGCGCAATAGGCGCACAGCAACGGACTCAAGTCAGGCGCCCTGTCGTGCTGGCGTTGGGGTCGCCCCCGAACAGCAACGGAATGCACAATGACGCGGTGGCCGACCTGCCCGACTACTACCTCACTCGCCCGAGGATGCCGGCCGGGGATGTGCTGTTCGAATTCGAGCGCGTGTACGCCGAGCAGATCAAACCGATTGGCCATCGAGTGATCGACTATCGCCTAACGGCACGGAAGTGGCAGTTCCTCTGCTGGCTGGCCGACACCAAACCAGTCCTGCTCCACGGTTCGTCAGTTGGAGACATCGCGGAGTTCGAACCCCGCCGACCCGGCGACACCTCGGAGTTCGGCGGACAGCACGCGGTGTTCGGTGCGTCAGATGGAATCTGGGCGTTGTTCTTCGCGATTGTCGAGCGATCGGTCGCAGGGCGACTTATCAATGCATGTTTCGCCGTGGATGGTCAGCCCGAAAGCCGCTATTACTTCTCGATCGACGCTGACGCGCTCAGAGACCCGCGTGGCTTCAGTCCCGGCTGGGTGTACGTGTTGCCGCGCGAGACCTTTCAACGCCAGCCAGACGACGACTTCCAGGGACACCCCATCGTCTCGCAGCAGTGGGCGAGCTTGCATCCCGCGCGACCGCTGGCGGCTCTTCGGGTAGAGCCTGTTGACTTCCCGTTCCTCGAGAAGGTGAACGGACACGATGAGGAGGTCGTGACCGCCCGCGCGGCGGCCGACCCGGACGGCTTTCCGTGGCGCAGTTAGTCGAGGCGACTAGTCATTGAGCCCGGGCCGCGCCGCTCGCACATCGGCTATGAGCGTGCGCATCGCTGGCGCACCGCGTCGCGTCCTTCCGCCGTTTGCTGGACACAGGATTCTCCGATGAGCGAGCTCGCCCCGCGTTCCGGGCGGTCAGCGTGGGATCGTGGAGCCGATGAGGCGACGCCAGCGCGTCACAGCCAGCGGGGTGCGCTGGCCGCAGAGCGAGCGGCTGCGCCGGCGTCAGCGGTGGTACTTCGCCCTAATGGGCGTTTGTCTGGTGCTGATTCTGCTGGCCTGGAACCTGGTTCGGTTGTGGTCGACGACGGCAGCCGTGGTCATGTCGGTCGTCGCTGCTGTGCTCCCACTGATAGCCGTGGTCATCGCCAACTGGGGCGAGGACCACTGACGACGCGCGTGACGCGTAGTCATCTGCCCGGCGCCGACCCAGGCGACTCGGCCGGTGCGTCGGAATTTCGACGCCCTGCGACGTGCGCTGCGGCGTCCGGATCTAGCGCGATCCGCTCGCCACCAAGGTGCCCCATTCCGCCGCCTCTGCGCGGCGTGCGTTCGCTAAGGACTTCCGGGGGTCCAGTCAAGCGAGGATGCGGACGTACCTGCTCCGTGTGTTGAGTCGCTCGGCCTTGCCTTGCTGTTTCAACTCCTTCATCGCTACGGACCTTGCCCTGGCAGCCTCGGCATAGCTGAGTCCGTATTCGCGCTCGAGCCACGGACGGATGGCGGTCATGACCTCGTCGCCGGGCTCGCCTAGAGACCTCAGGTAGTCGTAGACGATCGATGTGTAGTCGCTGTCGGCCACGCCGACTCCCTCCAGCTCATTACTTGGCGAACGGACGTCGCAGAATCGAAGGGTATGGCCTCGCACGTCCCTTCAACTCTCACGTAACAGCGCCGCGTCCCGGCGCGGTCAGATTCGTTCGCAAGAGCGCGCACCGTGTGGCGCATCGAGGCCTAGGGTTGTCTGTCGCAACCTGACGGCCGCCGGAGACCTGGCACAAGCGCGACGCTGATCAGTGAGGAATCACGTGGAGACGAATGTCCGGACACCGCTCGACATCTTTCATCTTCCGCAGCACCTGGTCGTGCCCATCTTTCAACGGCCTTACGTCTGGGATGAGGCCGACCAGTGGGTGCCGCTTTGGCAGGACGTCCGCCGGATCGCCGAACTACGCCTTAGCGACCGTTACAACCAGGCCGCCCACTTTCTGGGCGCGGTGGTGCTCCAGGCACAGGAGAACGCCGCCGGAGTCATGCAGTCGCGCAACGTCATCGACGGTCAGCAGCGGATCACCACCCTCTCGCTCCTGATGGACGCGACGGGAGCCGCCCTTGAACCAGCCGGCTTCGGCAAGCTGGCGGGCCAACTTGAGGACCTGACCCACAACTCAGACCGGCATGTCAGAGCCGAGGAAGACCTACTCAAGCTTCGTCATACCAACCGGGACGGGGCTGCCTACGCCGAGATCATGCGGGCCGACCCACCCGTCGAGTACGTCAGCCTGACGCACGGGACCAGCCTCATCGCCCGCGCCCATGCCTACTTCACTTCAGCTATCACAGAGTGGCTTGGCAACCCGGGCGCAGCTGACTTTGCGGAGCGCGCGAACGCCCTTGTCGACGTGCTCACACGAGGTCTGCAGCTAGTGGTTATCGACCTACGAGTGACCGAGAACTCTCAGGAGATCTTCGAGACGCTGAACGCCCGAGGCACGCCACTGACAGCTGCCGACCTGATCAAGAACTTCGTGTTCCAGACTCTCCAGGCCGAGGGCGCCGACACGAGCCGGGCCTACGCCCAGGACTGGCCCTTCGAGTCCAAGTTCTGGGAGGACGAAGTCAGCGTTGGCCGTTACCTGGTGAGCCGCGGGTCGCTTTTTCTCAACCAGTGGTTGGTCTCTCGCACGGGTGAGGAGGTCGGCCCCAAACAGACCTTCACCCGGTTCAAGCACTACGTCGAGCACGAATCCGGCCAGAAGATGGCCGACCTGCTTCCCACGATCAAGACCCAAGCAGAACTCTACGAGCAGTGGCACCGGGCAGCCCAGGACAGTGGTCGGGACCTCGATTCCGTCGAGATGTGCGTCTACCGCAGCGGAGCCGCCGGCCTGGAGCTCATCAAGCCCGTCCTCATCTGGCTTCACGAGCCGGGGGTAGATCTCTCCTCAAGCACCGTGATTGACGTGGTGAGGACGATCGAGAGCTGGATCTTCCGACGAATGCTTCTTCGGCTCCCTGGCGCGGACCTGGGTCGTGTGGTCGCCTCGGTCATCGACGCGCACAAGGATCGTGACGACACACTGGGCGCCCGTGTTGAGGGCTACCTGTCCAGGCTGAACGTAGCCAGCACCTACTGGCCCGGTGACGTCGAGATTCGGGAGGCGCTTCGCAAAGAGACTGCCTACCGCCGGTTCTCACGTCCTCGGCTCAGGATGCTCCTGGAAGCCGTTGAGGACCACTACCGCGGCTACACCGGGAACGGTGCGCCTGCCGCAGGCGGGCGCATCGCTCGAGTCGGATATCACATCGAGCATCTGCTGCCACAGAAGTGGAGCACGCATTGGCCCGTAGCGGACCTCGCCGCCGAGCTTGACCGCAGCGCGCACGTGCACCGCCTCGGCAACCTCACGCTGCTCACCGCCAAGCTCAACGTGTCGGTCTCGAACGCTGCGTGGCTTGGACAAAAGGGCAAGCGGCAGCAGCTGCATTCCCATGACGTCTTCTTGATGAATCGCCGCATCCTCGATGTCTCCGGTGATGGGTGGAACGAGGAACTCATCAATCACCGCACCGACGATCTCGTCGATGCACTCCTCGCCACATGGCCCGTCCCTGCGGGTCACCAGGGCGCCGTGGTCGATCCGGTCGTCGCAGAACCGACGTGGATCGGAATCGAACATCTACTCGCCGCCGGACTGCTGCAGCCCGGACAACGTCTGGAGTCCAAGCACAGCGCCCACCGTGGCGCGGAGTGTGTCGTGCAGCCTGACGGCACATTGCTCATGGAGGGGAAGCCCTTCGCCTCCCCGTCCGCGGCTGGCCATCACCTGCGACAGAAGGCAACCAACGGCTGGTACTTCTGGGGCACCTCTGACGGTCGGCGGCTCCGAGACGTCCGTGATGAGTACCGAGCCAGCACGCAGGTGCAGCCCAACCGAACGCGTTAGGGACGTCCCGCCCAGAGTGACCATCGCCGACGCAACACCGCTCTACTCTTCAACGCATGACGCTCACGTCTGCGGCGATCTTCGCGAGCGCGGGGCTTGATCCGACCGACGCAATGGTGATCCGGCACGCCTACGTCCGGGAGAGCGGGAACCTTCACACGGACTCGACCGACGCCGAGATACTCGAGTACACGCGGGTCCAGTCGTCCAACCCGCGGACCTTTCCCGCCGCGCCGCCGCCGCACTGGGTTGTGTTTCGTCCCGAGGGCGGTGACCGGGCGAGGCTGTGGGCGGTCCTCAGCTACCAGGGCGAGGAAGCCTGCGACGATCCCACTCAGCGTGTCTTCAACCTCGAAGTCACCGACCTGATGGACGACCTCCGGGACCGACTCGTGATCGGGTGGCGGTCGCCGCGCACCTGGTGGATCTGGGGAACCACTGCGGCGGCCTACCCAATCATGGAGATAGCCGACTCGGAACCCGTCCGCTTCCCGGGCTTCGACGCACTCACGCTCGATTACCTGCAACTACAAGCTGTCCTACGCGAACATCGCTACGCAGCTTGGCGGACGGCTCTCTCCTCGGTCATCGGCATCTACCTCATCACCGACACCCGCGACGGCCGGCACTACGTCGGGAAGGCCGATGGCGCCGAGAACCTTCTCCAACGGTGGGCGGCGTACGCGACCAACGGCCACGGCGGCAATGTCGAACTACGCAACCTCGACCCGGCGACCTTTCGTCTGTCGGTCCTCAGGGTGTTCGATCCAACGACGCCGACCCTGGAGATCAACGCTGCCGAAGGACACTTCAAGCACGCGCTCGACTCCCGGCGACACGGCCTGAACCGCAACTAGCGGCTCCGGAGGAGTCCATGCGCGGTGCGATTTGTCCGTCCCCGCGAGCAGCGCACGGCCACGAGCCACTGCAGTCGGTGCAGATTGGTTGGACAGCGTCTTACGCCGCAAGCGACGCTCGTGCCGCATCGAATGCCGGAGAGGCTTGCAGGCGTCCCGCATGCGGATCCCTCACTGGGATGCGTTCCTCACCGCGCATTCCGGCTGGGACGGGCCGAGCTCCTACGGACCCGGGTGGGTTTCGTCGGTCCCCAACCCTTCAGAGTCGTCAACATCAGTCTCGACCGAGCGCCAATCGATCTCACCAAGCGTTGGCGGTACGCCGGCATTGTGCCGCTGCAGCCGAGCGACGACTTCAGGTACGTCCGGCTGCGGAAAGAGCACCTGCACCATGGACGGTACGAAGTCGGAGGCGTGCTCGATCACGTCGTCATCGCTCATCCCCACGTCGTCAAACGACAGTGACTTAAGCCAGGCTCCAGGCGCCGCCCAGTGCACCATGCGGACATAGAACTCATCCCTTGGCCCCGCGTCGGCTACAGCGCTGAGGAACGTTGCAGCCTCCCCGTCGCTCGGAAAGTCGACGTAGCAGCGATTCGCCAGGCATGCCTTCCTGGCGGCGAGATGCGGGAAGGCGGTGTTGAGCAGCTCGCTGATGTCCCCGGCGTCCTCGCAGCACGACACCGTTTCGATACCTGCGCGCCAGACCTCTTGGATGAGGTCGACCAGCATCTCATCGATGTCGACGAGCTCTCCGGTGAACGGATAGGTGAGTGTGACGGTGCTGTGACGGGCCATGGGCTCAGTCTGACTCTGGGGGACGCGCGGGATCGCAAGAGCGCGCCTCATCACAGCTGGTGCTGGGCGTCAATGTCACACCGTGAGACCACGAAACGACGCTGCTCCGTGACCTGCGCGGATGCGCGTCCGAGGTTGACGTAACGCCACTTCTTAACAAGTCGTAGGAATTTTCAAAGTCCGCTGCATCTCGACAACAGATAGATCCCGCAAGGGTCCGCCAGAAACTTCTCGACTTTCGGGGGGACGCCCTCTGACCTGCGCAAACGCGCGCCCCCCTCCGCGGGCCCCCTCGAAATCGGGCCTTGGGGGGGACGGATGCGGGGACACGCGCTCGCGACCTTTCTTGCCGTAGCTCAACGACGGGACGAGAGGGGCGAGGGCGATGAGTGTGGGCGACCAGCTCGGTCTCGACGACAACAGCGAACTGCTTGACCAGGCCCGCAGCAAGTGGCCGGACTGGGTGGCGGCGGACTCCCGGCTCGACGTCGTCGCGGAGTTCGACGACCTCCGCGCCTGGCTGCCCTCGGTGGGCCGAGACGCATCGGACGAGGTTCTCCTGGCGCTGGCGATGCTGGCCGCCACGGACGGCGGCGACGACATCGCGGCGGCCGCCGCGCTCGCCAAGTGCCTGCTGCCGGGAGCCTGCCGGCTCGCCGGCTGGTTGAGCACGCTGCCCCCGAAGGAAGTCTTCCGCGACAGCCAACCGGTCGTAGCCGGCACCTGGTCCGCGGTCGAGCGGATCGACGAGCTCGTGGCCTCCCAGCTGTGGATCGAGGTCCGCACCTTTCCCTGGCGGCGGCTGCGCAAGGTCGCCGCGAACATCTTGATGAACACCCGCGTCGGTGTACTCCGCGAGGTCGGCGACTTCTTCTACGTCTCCCGCGTCGACCGAACCTGGGCCAACACCACCCTCGTCGAATCCTTCTCCTCCGGCGACCTGGTCGACGTCGACGGGGGAGCGTGGAGTGCCGGCGCGATGCCGACCGAACGGGTTGCCGGCGCGCTGTTCCACCGCCCCGAGATCCTCGCCGACAAGTCCGGCCCCAACCACGAGGAGCCGTCGGCCGCCGAGGAGCTCCTGGAGCTGCTCGCGTGGGCGTGCGATCACCGCGTCATTAGCGCCGCCGACCGCTACCTGCTGCTGTGCCTGGTCGAGGAGGCCGACCGGGTCGAGACCCGCAACCTGACCCGCGGCTACGGCGGCCTGATCGGCAACCAGCTCTCAAGCCGGGTCGCACCCCGCGTCGGGGTCTCCGAGGCCACCGTCCGTCGCCACGCCTCGCGCAGCATGCGTGCGCTCGCCGAGGCCGTACCGAGGAAGTTCGGCCATGAGACGTGATCGCTCCCGGCGCCCCGCGACACATAGGCGACTGGAGGTGGTGAAGCCGATGACAAACACCCAGGACGGGCCCCGGACGCCGCAGGAGATCGCCGAGCTGTTCACGATCGCCGGCCGCGAGACCGAGGCGATCCACCAGCTCACCGGCTGCGTCGAGCAGCTGCACGAGGTCCAGGCCGCCAAGCGGGAGCTGGCCAGCCTCACCCCGGCCGAGGTCCGGGCCGCCCTGGAGTTCCGCCGCACCGGTCTCGGGGAGGCCCAGTGAGCACCCCGACAATTGTTGGAGCCACTACCCGGCCGGTCGCCGTCGACGAGCTCAAGCGCGCCTGGCACGCCGTGAACGCCGGCGACTTTCGCACCAGCGCCGGCACCCGAGCGGGCCCGCGCGGCCACGGATCCACCGCTGAGACCACCTGGTCCCAGGCGACGGGCGAGCACACCATCGCGGTGCTGGGATGCGCCGGCTCGGTCGGCTCGAGCACCGTCGCCCTGGCCGCCGGCCTCGCCGCCGCTGCGCCGGTCCGCGTCGTGGAGTGCTGCTCGGTCACCGCGTCCGGGCTCGCCGTGGCGAGCACCGCCGAGCTCGGGCTGCACCCGGCCGACTGGCGCCAGGGCAAGCGCGACCACGTCCTGATCGAGCGCGCCAGCGAGGTGCTGGCCGGCGTCGACGAAGTACCCCTGCCGACCGAGGCGGAGCACGAGGGCCAGCTGACGATCCTCGACGTCGGCTGGGAGGTCGGCCAACTGCTGGCCACCGACTGCTGGCTCGCTACGGCGGTCCGTGCCGCGGACCAGGTCGTCCTGGTCACCACGGCGACCATCCCCGGGATGCGTCGCCTCGGGGTCGCCATCGACCTGCTGTCCAACCACTGGCAGCCCAAGCAGATCGCCCTCGCCGTCCGCGGCCCCCGCCGCAAGAAGTGGCCCCGCGGCCTCGACCACGCCGGCGGACCGGCCGTGCGGCGCGCCCTGGACGCGGACCGGTGCGTGGAGATCCCCGAGGACCGCGAGCTCGCGGTCAACGGCCTGGACTCCCGCCCCGTTCCCGCCGCCCTGATCTCGGCAGCACGCGAGCTGCTCGAGCCCGGCCACCTCCTCGTCGACGACACAACCGCCTGACCTCAGGCCAACCAGAAAGGAAGTCCACCCATGGACGTCATGACCGCAACCACCGTGCTGGCCGCCCAGGTCTGCCCGAAGGCACCACCGGGCGCCGTCGGACCCACCAACGAGATCACCGGCTACGTGCTGTGGGGCGTCATCGTGCTCTTCGGCCTCGGCATCGTCATCGCCATCGGCGCGATCATCGCCGGCCGCGTGTTCTCCCTGCCGCACGCCTCCAAGGTGGGTGTCATCTCGGTGGTGGTCGTGTTCGCCTGCGCGATCGCCTACCTGGTCCTGCCCGGCATGCTCAACGGCATCCTCGGCAAGGGCTGCATCTGATGCGGCGCGCAGCCAGGAAGAGGTCCGGAGGCGCCACCGAGTGGGGCCGGGGCCGTCTCCTCGGGATCCTGGTGGCCGCCGGCGTCGTGGCTGCGCTCCTGCTCGGCGGCGTCGGGTACGCGGTCTACCTGGCGCTCGCCGGCATCGGCGACGACGCCAACGCCACGCCGGGAGTGGCCACGGGCGAGATCAACCGCGCGACCGTGGCCCAGGGCACCGCCCATCGCGACGAGATCTCGGCCGCGCCGATGCTGACCGTCCCGGAGAGTGCCGCCTTCCCGGCCGACAAGGCCAGCGAGACCGCGCCCACCATCAAGATCCCGGCTGGGACCGGCGTGAACGGCCCCGGGTTCGTCATGGCCGGGTTCCCCCACACCCCCGAGGGCGCGGTCGGGCAGCTCGCCCAGATCGACACCGCGGTGCTGCAGTCGATGAGCCTGCAGACCGCCCAGGAGGTCTACAGCACCTGGGCGCTGCCCGGCGGAGTCAGCGCCGAGGACTGGTGGATCACCGCCAGCGTCCGCGCCTTCCTCACCAGCACCGACATGGGCGAGGTCAAGGACCCCAGCGCCTCGGTCACCCTCGAGCCGGCGGCCGCCCTGGTCAAAGGGACCGATGGCCCCGACTGGACCACGGTCTGCGTGTTGATGAAGGTCACCGCGACCTACAAGCAGGAGGCCCAGATCGCGTTCGCGCACTGCGAGCGCATGCAGTGGGTCGGCGGCCGCTGGATGGTCGCCCCCGG
>CAZIVD010000045.1:0-37783 GCA_964542635.1 uncultured Nocardioides sp.
ACTTCTACGGCTTCATCGGCGGCGAGACCAACCAGTACTACCCGGCGATCTACGACGGCACGACGCCGACCGAGCCCACGAAGACGCCCGAGCAGGGCTACCACTTCACCGAGGACATGACGGACCGCGCGATCGGCTGGATCCGTCAGCAGAAGTCGCTGAGCCCGGACCGGCCGTTCTTCGTCTACTACGCGCCCGGCGCGACGCACGCTCCCCACCACGTGCCCACCGAGTGGTCGGACCGCTACCGCGGACGCTTCGACGCCGGCTGGGACGTGCTGAGGGCGGAGACCCTCGAGCGCCAGAAGGAGCTCGGCGTCGTGCCGCCGGACACCGACCTCACGGCCCGACCCGACGAGATCCCGGCCTGGGAGGAGATGCCCCAGGAGCTGAGGCCGGTGCTGGCCCGCCAGATGGAGGTCTACGCCGGCTTCCTCGAGCACACCGACCACCACGTGGGGCGGCTCGTGGACGCGATCGAGGATCTCGGCGTGCTGGGCGACACGCTCGTCTACTACATCCTCGGCGATAACGGAGCCTCTGCCGAGGGCACGATCAACGGGTCCTTCAACGAGATGTTCCTCTTCAACGGTGCCGACGCGCTGGAGACCCCGGAGTACGTCGCGTCGCGCATCGCCGAGTTGGGCACCCCGACGGCCTACAACCACTATGCGGTGGGCTGGGCGCACGCGATGGACACGCCGTACCAGTGGACCAAGCAGGTCGCCTCGCACTGGGGCGGCACGCGCAACGGCACCATCGTGCACTGGCCGCAGGGGTTCAGCGCGAAGGGCGAGGTGCGAGCCCACTTCCACCACGTGATCGACGTGGCCCCGACGGTGCTCGAGGCCGCGGGGCTGCCCCAACCGACCGCCGTGAACGGCGTCCCGCAGCGGCCGATGGACGGCGTGAGCATGACCTACTCCTTCGACGGCGACGACCAGGCCGACCGCCGCCAGACGCAGTACTTCGAGATGTTCTGCAACCGCGGCATCTACCACGAGGGATGGACCGCGGTCACCCGTCACAGCACGCCCTGGGTGATGGGCCCCCTGCCGAGCTTCGAGGAGGACGTGTGGGAGCTCTACGACACGACCACGGACTGGAGCCAGGCCCGCGACCTCGCCGAGGAGCATCCGGAGAAGCTCGCCGAGCTGAAGGAGCTGTGGCTGAGCGAGGCGCGCCGCCACAACGTGTTGCCGCTCGACGACCGGCGCATCGAGCGGTTCGACGCTGAGCTCGCGGGCCGCCCTCTGGCCGTGCGGGGCAACCAGCAGGTGCTGTTCGGCGGCATGGGCCGTCTCACCGAGGCCTCCGTGCTCAACGTCAAGAACCGGTCGCACGCGATCACCGCCGAGATCGTCGTCCCGGAGTCCGGAGCCGAGGGGGTGGTCATCGCCCAGGGAGGCGCCTTCGCCGGCTGGAGTCTCTACGCCAAGGACGGCCGGCTCCGCTACTGCTACAACCTGCTCGGTCTCCAGCGCTTCGTCATCGAGGGCGAGAAGCCGATCCCCACCGGGACCCATCAGGTGCGGATGGAGTTCCGCTACGACGGCGGCGGGCTCGCCAAGGGCGGAGCCGTGGAGCTCTACCTCGACGGAGCCTCGATCGGTGCGGGCCGCGTCGAGGGGACGGTGCCGCTGCTCTTCTCAGCCGACGAGACCACCGACATCGGCCGGGACACCGCCTCGCCCGTCAGCACCGACTACTCGGGCGAGACCAGCATCTTCACGGGGACGGTCAACTGGGTGCAGATCGACCTCGACAAGAACGCCGAGGACGCCGACCATTTGATCACCCCCGAAGAGCGGCTGCGGGTCGCCCTGGCCCGCCACTGACCCTGGCCCGCCACGGGCCCCGGCACGCGGTGCCGGTCGCCCAGCCGGATCGGACGGCGCGCAGCCGGAGAGGCCGGTGCGGCATGCCCCACGCCACCTTCGCCCGGCTCGGAGCGCTCGTCGTCACGATCACGTGCCTGCTGGCCGCCTGCACCGGTGCGTCGACCCGGCCACCGGCCGTCGGCTTCGATCCGGAGCAGGCGGACGCGGCGCTCGCCGAGTACGCCGGCCTGGTCGCCGATGTCGACCAAGTGCGCGCGATCGTGGTCGCCCAGGGTGACGAGATCGTCTACGAGCGCTACTTCGGCAGCACCGCTGACAGGCACTGGGGCGTGCAGTCGGTGACCAAGAGCGTGGTCTCGATGCTGATCGGCATCGCCATCGAGGAAGGGCTGACCGGCCCACTCGACGCGCCCCTCGGCGAGCTGTTGCCGGACGATGCGGGCGCGATGTCCCCCGAGGTGGCCGGCACCACCCTGCGGCACCTGCTCACCATGACCGCCGGGCTCCCGAGCGGGGCGCAGGCGCCCGCGCCGTCGTTCACGGCGACTGACCACTGGGTGCGCGACATCCTGCGTCACCCCGAGTCCCCGCCTGGGAGTGGCTTCGTCTACTCCAACGGCACCTCGCATCTCCTGACCGCGATCCTGCAGCGGGCCACCGGCACCACCGCCCTCGAGTACGCCCGCACGCGTCTCTTCACACCGCTGGGCATCGACACCACCCCAGCGATGGACGGGGTCATCGCCTCCGAGGAGGCCCTGCAGGCCTTCGAGAACGCCGGCTTCGCCTGGCCGACAGACCCGCAGGGGGTGAACACGGGCTGGTGGGGGCTCAAGCTCCTGCCTCGAGACCTGCTGAAGCTCGGCCAGCTCTACCTGGCCGGGGGCCGCTGGGGCGGCGAGCAGCTGGTGGCCGAGTCCTGGGTGAAGGAGTCGACGAGCTGGCAGGTTCCAGCCGACGGGTCCGCCGACGGGATCGACGGCTACGGCTACCAGTGGTGGGTCGGCACGGTCGACGGGGACGTGGGCTTCTTGGCGATGGGCTTCGGCGGCCAGCTGATCTGGGTGGTCCCTCCCCGCGACCTGGTCGTGGTGGCGTCGACCGAGGTCCGCTTCGACGACGCCACGAGTCGTGGCGTCGACCTCGGCGTCCTGGTGTCGATCCTCGAGGACGTCGTCGTCTCCCAGTTCGAGCAGTCGTGACCATCGCGGTCGGTCAGGTCACGGCCTGTCACGGTGTCAGGACCACGAGCTCCCAGGTCGCCCGGGTCATCGCGACGTAGCGGTCCACCGCGCCGGTGAGGTCCGGGCCCCACGACTCCGGGTCGACCAAGACGACGAGGTCGAACTCGAGCCCCTTCACCAGGGACGCGGAGAGGGACCGCACGCGCGGCCGGTCGGCGTACGACGCAGCCCCGATCACGCAGGCGGTGCCGTCGTCGTGGGCGGCCAACCAGTCGTCGACGACGGCGTCGAGATCGGCGATCGAACCGTGCCGGACCGGTCGCCCCGACGACCGGATCGACGTGGGCACGTTCGCATCCGGCAACGCCGCGCGGATCACCGGCTCGGCCTCGGCCATGATCTCCTCGGGAGTCCGGTAGTTGACCGTCAGCGTGGCGACCGAGACGGCCGGGAGGCCGGCCGCCTCGAGCCGCTCGCGCCAGGCCTCCGGGAACCCGTGCCGCGCCTGGGCCCGGTCCCCGACCACCGTGAGACTGCGCGCCGGGCAGCGCGCCAGCAGCATCTGCCACTGGGCCTCGGTCAGCTCCTGCGCCTCGTCGACGACGAGGTGGGCGAACGGTCCCGCGAGCGAGTCCGGATCGGCCCGTGCGAGGCCGGCCTCGTCGACGAGCGCATCCCGCAGAACCTCTTGGCGCAGCGACGTCGCGAGACCCTCGCCGTCGTCGTACGCCGCCGACTCGACCAACGCGTCGACCACCAGGTCCATCTCGACCCGCCGCGCCGCCAGCTCGGAGCGCCGACGACGTTCGCGTCGCTCGTGCTCCGGGTCGCCGAGCCTGCGTCGGGCGGCGTCGAGGAGGGGGAGGTCGGCGTCGGTCCAGGCATAGGGATCCGGACGCAGCAGGGCGGCGACCTCGAGCGGCCCGAGCCAGGGGACGCACCGCCGGAGATAGGCCGGGACCGACCAGAGGTCGGCGACCAGGTCCGCCGCCTCGATGATCGTCCAGGCGCGACTGACCTCCTCGGCGAGCTCGTGGTCCGCCCTGAGTGCTCGTTCGAGCGGCTCTGGCCCGGGGCCGGCGTCGGCGAGCCGGTCGGCGGCGATCTCGGTCAGCACGCTCCACAGGACCCCTCGGGCCTCGTTGTGCGGCTGGTCGGGGCCTGGCGCCGCGAACACCTCCCGCCAGTCGTCCGCGCCGAACGTGACCTCGCCCCAGAGCGTCTGCACCGTGGTGGAGGTCGTCGGCGGCTCCTCGTAGAGCGCGACCGCCGGCTCGACGGCCGCCACCATCGCCGCCGTCGACTTGAGGCGCGCGACCTCGGGGTCGGCCTCGGGCCCCGCGCCGTCGCCCTCGGGGACGAGGTCGGCCACGGTGCAGGTCAGCACGCCCTCCTCGCCGAGGCTCGGCAACACGTCGGCGACGTAGGAGAGGTAGGGGCGGTGGGGCCCGACCACGAGCACGCCGCCACGTCCTTCGCCGAGCCGCGCATCGGCGTAGAGGAGGTAGGCGACCCGGTGCAGCGCGACCACCGTCTTGCCGGTGCCCGGTCCCCCGTCGACCACCAGCGTGCCTCGCGAGTCGGCCCGGATGATCGCGTCCTGGTCGGCGGCGATGGTCCCGAGGACGTCGCGCATGCGGGCCGACCGCCCGGCGTCGAGAGAGGCCAGCAGGGCGGAGTCGTCGTCGAGCACCAGGCCCGCCGTCGCGTCGGTGAAGGCCTCGTCCCAGTAGTCGGTGACCCGTCCGTCGGTCCAGCGGTAGCGGCGACGGCTCGCCAGCCCCTCCGGCTCGGCCAGGGTCGCGGCGAAGAACGGCTCGGCGGCGGGCGAGCGCCAGTCGACGAGCAGCCGCGACCCGTCGGCGTCGGCGAGCCCCAGGCGTCCGACGTACACCGGGGCGCCGTGGACCGGGACGAACCGCCCCAGGCACAGGTCGCGGGCGAACCGTCGCAGCGCGCGGAGGCGTGACTCGACCCGGTGGATCTCCTGGTCGCGGTCCAGCGCCTTCTGCCCGTGCCCCGCGGGGAGGGCGAGCGCGACCCGGAGCTGCTCCTCCCATCCCTCGATCTGCTGGGCCAGACGCCCCTCGACACGGGTCAGATGCCGGAGGTCCGCGGCCACGAGACCGGGGTCGGACTTGTGCTCGGGAAGGTCGAATCGCACGGTCACGGTCGCCGATTCTCGATCACCGTCATGGGCTTGTGGCAAGACCCCCGTGGCGGTATACGTTGAAGGGAAGGGACGGCGCGTTCGTCCCTTCGGCATGTCATCGGCCCATGTCACGGGGTCAGGTCACCGGACCGTCGGGAGGCGTCGTGAAGCTGCTCCTCACCTCCGGCGGCGTCACGAACGCGAGCATCCGCGAGGCCTTGGTCGACCTGCTGGGCAGGCCGATCGCCGACTGCGACGCGCTGTGCATCCCGACCGCCCAGTGGGGCCACCCGATGTGCACGCCGGCCTCGGCCTGGCGCTTCGTCTCCGGTCGGACCCCGGCGCCGATGACGGACCTGGGGTGGAGGTCGGTGGGCCTCCTCGAGCTCACCACGCTGCCGAGCATCGCCCCGGAGCGCTGGGTGCCCTGGGTGCGGGAGGCTGACGTCCTCCTCGTGGACGGCGGGGACGCGACGTACCTGTGCCACTGGATGCGCGAGTCCGGGCTGGCCGCTCTCCTGGCGTCGCTGACCGAGACCGTCTGGGTGGGCGTCAGCGCGGGGAGCATGGTGATGACTCCGCGGATCGGCGCGGACTTCGTCGAGTGGACCCCGCCCTCGGGGGACGACCGCACCCTGGGCGTGGTCGACTTCTCGATCTTCCCGCATCTGGGGCACGAGATGATGCCGGAGAACACCCTGGCCGAGGCGGAGCGGTGGGCCGCCGACCTCGCGGGTCCCGCGTACGCCATCGACGACCAGACCGCGATCCAGGTCGCCGACGGCACCGTCGAGGTCGTCTCCGAGGGGACCTGGACGCACTTTCCCTGAGCGCCTCGGTGCGCCCTGACGCTGATCGGCACCACCATGACCTCTGACCGCGGACCGGCCTTCCGGCTCTGGCCGCCCGTGGCCGTCGGCACTCCCTTGGTGCTCGGGCTCGTCGTCACGTGGGTCTGGGGCGATCCACTGACCCCCTCGCCGGTGACGGTGCTGCTGGGGTGGCTGCTCGTCGCCGCCTTCGCGGTGTGGAACGGCTGGGCCCTCGTGACCATCGTTCGGCACCGGACCGCACTGTTGCCCGGCGAGGAGACCACGACCGTGATCGACCACGGACCGTTCGCGCGGTCCCGCAACCCGCTCTACCTCGGGCTTCTGGCCGCCTCGGCCGGCATCGGCCTCCTGGCGGGGTCGACGTGGGCGCTTCTCGCGCTCCCCGTCGAGTGGGCGCTCCTGCGGTGGGGCGCCGTGCTCCCGGAGGAGCGCTACCTGACCGCGAAATTCGGGTCGACGTACACCGACTACACCCGCCGGGTGCGCCGCTGGCTCTAGCCGGGCCGAACATGGTCATTCGAATCGGACGCGGCAGGGATCGTTAAGCGTGCGATAAGCGGCGACGTCCACAGTTCGAGCACGAACTGACGACCACGTCGAAGGAGCACTCTGATGAACGCGAACACCTCCACCCTCATCAGCACCATGGTCCGCCACGCCCGGCGAGCACTCGTCGGCCTGGTCATCGCGGTGGCGGGCATCGCGGCACTCCCCGCGACCGAGGCATCCGCGTGGACCTGGTCGGCCGGGGGCGTCTACGGGTCCGTCACGCCGTACACGGTCTTCGGCCAGAACGTGGCGAAGTCCTCCCCCGGGTCGTACTCGACGATCCCCGGCGTCTACATCCCTGGTCCCGTCGTCAGCCGCGCCCCGTACGCTGGCGCTCAGACCGTGAAGTACAACCTGCTCATCGAGCAGTACTGGCCCAGCACCAACAGCTGGGTGAACAGGGTGGTCGACAACGTCTACGTGCCCACCGCCACCCTCCAGCCATGGCAGACCTCGGTGCGGTTCGCAGACCGCTACGAGCAGCTCGGGTCTGGCACCTTCCGGGTCTCGTACGTCGTCCGCTGGTTCAACAGCTACGGCTCCCTCATCGGCGTGACCCACATCAACTTCAACCAGTACGGCGACTACCAGTGCCGCATCCTCCTCTGCCGGGCGGGCACGGGCTGGGTGAGTCTCTGACCTCCACGAGCAGGCGGCACGGCTGAGCCGTGCCGCCTGCTCGTCTGACGTCCGCTCGCCATCGACTCGGTAGCGTCGGACCCATGCCCATCAAGCTCGAGAACGTCGGCATCGCCGTCCGCGACCTCGAGGCGACGATCGCCTTCTTCACCGACCTCGGGCTCACCGTCCTCGGCCGCGACACCGTCAGCGGCGAGTGGACCGACACCGCGGTCGGCCTGGACGGCAACCACGCCAAGATCGCCATGCTCCAGACGCCCGACGGACACGGTCGCCTCGAGCTCTTCGAGTACCTCCACCCCGTCGCGATCGAGACCGAGCCGACCCTGCCCAACGAGATCGGCATGCACCGCGTGGCCTTCTCGGTCGACGACCTCGACGAGGCCCTCGCGATCGCGGCCCGGCACGGCTGCTACCCACTGCGTGGCGTGGCCACGTACGAGGACATCTACAAGCTCACCTACGTCCGCGGCCCCAGCGGCATCATCGTGATGCTCGCCGAGGAGCTGACGAGGGGCTGATTCGCCGCCTCGTCTCATGCCCGCCAGAACGCGACCCAGTCGACCTCCGCGGTCCGCGGACCCGGATCCGTCCCCGCGAGCGGCAGCTCGTAGTCACTGGAGAGCATGCTGAGGATGAGGAACTGCGGGTGGTGCGAGACACCTCGGGTGGTGCGCCAGACCTCGTGGCCGGAGATCCGGAAGACGGTCTCTGAGGGTGTCCACTCCACCGAGAAGACATGGAAGGCGGTCCACCACCGGTCACTCCGGGAAGCCAAGAACCGGTCCGGCCGACTGATCGGACCGCCGATCTGGCGCTTCTCGCCGTTCGGCAGCGGCTCGTGCACGCTGCTGGCCATTCGTGCTCGCTTGCCGGACTGCCCGAACCACTCGATCACGTCGATCTCGGCTCCCCACGGCGTCGGCCCCGTCTCGAGCAGTCCGCGCGGCTGCAGCCAGAAGGCAGCGTGCTGACCCATCGACTTCGGGAACCGCATCCTGGCGGCGGCGACGCCGTACAGGAAGTCGGCGCTGTGTTGGGTGGAGATGTTGGCGTTGAGGCGGTAGGGATACGGTCCACCGCCGGTGGGATGGCCCTGGGCATCGGTGGGCGTGCACAACTCGGTGGCAGCGGGGTCGATCATCGAGCTCAGCCGCAGGGTGCCGCCTGCAACGGACACCGCCGACGGGTCGGCTTTGGAGCAGGACCGGCCACCCCAGGGGTTGTAGTACTGGATCCGGTGCTCCCAGGCCGGCCCAAGGCTGTCGCCGTTGAACTCGTCGACGAAGTCCGGCCTCCCCCAGGTGTCGACCACCGGCTCCGCACTCCGCTGCGAGGTCAACCCGCGGTAGGCCGTGGCCAACGCACGGAACTGGGAGGTCCGCCCGGGCGGATCGGACTTGACGAAGAAGTCGACCCTGCCGGAGCGGTTCGTGATCCCGGATCCCGCCGACTTCCAGCGGCCACCGGTCCGTCGTTCCAGCAGGACCCTGCGACCGGCGACGCCCGGTTCGACGCTGACTCTGACGAGTGTCTGCGCCTGACGCCGTGGAGCCGGGTGGGTGCCTGGCTGCCGGATCGTCGGCAGCACGTCCACGGTGACGCTCTGAGCCTTCGAATGGTGTGTCGTCGTGGTCGCCGCGGACCCCTGGGCTGGACCGGCAACGGTGAGCAAACCGGCGAGCAACAGGATCGCCAGGGCGACCGACGCGGACTTGAGACTCTGATGGAGGGCAGGCTTTCGCCCATGTGGGGGGTTCGACATGGAGGGGACATGCCTTTGATGTCGCGGAGCGGCTCACACCGCTTCGGGTGGACAGGACCAGTCGGCAGCTGCGACACCCGTGACGAACGGCGTTCGTCTGAGGTGGCTCTCCGGGTGCCGCAGGAGTGCCGGAGATTCGACCGTAAGGACACCCGACCGGATTTGTCCGGAGTTTGACAAGGCTGTGCCAGCGCGATGGCAAAGGCGATCTGTCGAGAAGTGGGGAGCGGGTGAGTCGTGGTCCTCGACCCACCCGCCAGCGGCGGCTCCGACCCCACGGACGGTGCTGCGGCTTCCACTGCGGCCAGCCACGGCCACGACGTTGACTGACATGTCAGCCAGCGAGCAGATGCTAGCGCCTCGCCTCCATCGCTGGAGCATTTCGGCTCGGCGCGCGATTCCACGCCCTGGTGCTCGTTGCGCAGTCCGCCTCGGAAGCCGTCCTCGTGGATGCCTGCTCGAACCGTGGCGAATCGCAGCAGTCTCCCTCCACATTCCCAGCGGCGATGGCCCGGGTTTCCCAACTGACCCGTCAGTAGCAGCGGCCGCGGTAGCCTGACCTGCAGGGGGACCGGCTCGGGTTGGAGGTCACCATGGCGCAGCGCACTCCCGGGGTTCGGGCCGCCATCCAGCACCAAGCGCTGCACAGATTCGTGGCCCAGGGCTACAGCGATACCTCGTTGGACGAGATCGCTGACGCCTGCCACATGTCTAGACCAGCGGTGCTCTACCACTTCGGCACCAAGGAGGCGCTGCTGCTCTCGATCGTCGAGCCCGCGCTGTGTGCCGTCCGCGAAGTGTTGGAGAGCTTTCGCGTCCAGGACGACCCCTCGCCGCGCCAGCAGGAGCTCGTCTTGCGCGCCCTGATCGGCGTCGACATCGACCACCGCGCGGCTGTCGGGCTGCTGACCCGCCTGAGCCCCGACGTGACCACAGCCAACCTGGGTGACGAGTTGCGCGAGCTCACCCAGCGGGCGGGTCGCCTCATCGGAGGCCGTGCCTTCGATGACGACATGCCGCAGCGGCTGCTCGTCATGGGGTGCCTGATGGCAGTCGCCGGCCTCATGGCGCCGCGCCTCGAGGTCGACCTCGACGGGGAGCAACAGGTCGAGACCCTCGTGTCAGGCTTGATGCGCCTCCTGAACACGCCCACCCCGTAGCCCACCCGGCGAGTCCGCCCGGTTTCGGCTGGGCCGCTGAGGATTCCGCGACCTCAGGCAGTCTTCGGAGAGTCGTCGGCGGGCGAGCATCCGGCACGCCAGGGCACGAGGTGGTCCGCGCTCAGTGCACTCTCTCGAACGACACGACTCGGTGCTTGAGCGACACCTTCGCCACCTGATACCCGTAGTCGAGCAACTCCTTCTTGAACGTCAGGAATGAATGGTCGATCGCAAACCCCAGGACGTCGTTCACCTGCTGGAACGACAACTGCAGCGACTCAGCATCCGACTGACCGACCAGGTCCCATAGCGGGTCGTACTTGCTCACCTCGTGTTGCCTCTCTGTCCACTCGTGGTGCCCGGACGTGGCCGCCGGATGGCAGCTGCCCTCCTGTTCGATCCCAGCCAAGGTCCCATTCGAGCGCCCAGGACAGAGACCTTCGGCCTCGCGCTGGGGTCCCCGAGTCACGGCGCAGGTCCGCCTCCATGCCAGCCGTCTCGGTGCCCCGGTCCTGGTCAATTGCCGGGGTGCTCGCTGTGGAGTAGCAGCACCGGCCGCGCAGCACAGGTCCTAGGTAACCCCGGTCGGGGCCCTTCGCACCTACAGCGCTGCACACGAGGTAGGCACGCTGACCGTAGGGGGCCAAGGACGTGGGAGGTGCCATGATGCCTAGGAGCGAGGTCATCGCCGCGACGGGGCGCGACCTGCATGCCGCTACCGCCGGATGGCTGCTCATCTCGGCGACAGTCGTGAGTCTGGTGTCCACCAGTTTGTTGGGTTCGCTGCTCGACGGTGCCGGCTTCTTGACCGAGGTGGCCCAGCATCAAGGGCGGGTGCTCACTGCGGGCCTCTTTCAACTGCTGGCGGCGTTCACCAGTGCCTCCATCGCGATCGCCCTCTACCCCGTGCTTCGGCAATACGCGGCCAGCCTCGCCCTCGGTTCGGTGGGCTTGCGACTGATCGAGGGCACCTTCTACGCGCTGTCCGCGGTGGGCACGCTGGTGCTGGTGGCCCTTTCCGACCAGTTGGTGCCCGAGACCGCCGCTGCCACACAAGCGTCGGGTGAGCTGTTCCGAGACCTGCGCGAGGCCGCGGCAGTCGCGGGCGTGCTGGCCTTCTGCATCGGCGGAACCCTCTACTACGCGATCTTCTACCGGTCCAGGTTGATTCCCCGCTGGCTGTCCGCTTGGGGCCTGGCCGGAACGACGCTCTGCGCCGCCGGCGGCCTGCTGGTCCTCTTCCGAATCATCGACACATTGTCGAGTGTGCAGGTCGCACTGAGCGTTCCGATCGGACTGCAGGAGCTCGTCTTCGCCGTCTGGCTGATCTGGAATGGCTTCGACATGCGAGGACCCACCACTATCGCGGTTGACTCTCATGCGCCGGACACCGAGCGGGTCTGACACTCCTCCAGCAGTATCTGAGTCGTTCGCCGAGGCCGCGAGCAACTCCCGGCGGTCGCGATCACGGGGCGTTCGGCAACGCGCCGCTGGCGACCTTGCGCCGCCCCGCGGGGATGCACCCGAGCATGCGTTGATGAGTGGGGGACCCCACGACCGAAGGGTCTCCCCCAAGCCATCCCGATATCAGATGCTGACCGCCTTGACGCTGGCAGGTGGTGCGGCATTCTGGCTTGCCAACTTCGCGATCTCGTGGACCGCCCTCGCCGCCGACTACCGCGACGCACTTTCGATCGCCTATGTCCCGATGCTCATCGAGGCCCTGGTCGGCGGCTTGGTCATCTCCCTCGGCGTCAGCGGGGTCCTGATGCGCTTCCACGAAAGCATCCCGGGCCGCAGCTCCCTGCTGAAGTCGCTCAACCTGAGCTTCCTTGCGCTGGTGATCGTGACCCTGCTGATCGAGGTTCCGGCCAAGGTGATCACCGGCCCCGACGAGACCCTGCCCTACCTGGTCATCGGCACGGTCTTCAACACCACTCGGATCATCGCTCTTGCCATCGCCGTCGGCTCCCTCCATGCGGCACTCGCGAAGAAGGACCCGCACAGCACTGTGCAGATCGCACCGGCGAGGGACTACGGTCTCGAGTCTGCCGCGAGCCGCGACATACCACGTGTCCTCAGTGATCTCGGCGTCTCAGCCGACTCGGGATTGTCCTCGGCAGAGGTTCAGGCCCGGATGCTGCGGGTCGGTCCAAACGCGGTTGCCTCGCACCAGGCACGAGCCCTATCCGTGCTGTGGCACCAACTGCGTTCGCCGCTCCTGGGTCTGTTGCTGGGCGCCGCCGTGGTCTCAGCTTTCCTGGATGAGCGCGGTGACGCGGTCATCATCGGCGTGATCCTCGCGCTCTCGGTCGGCCTGGGGTTCCTCAACGAGTATCGAGCCGAGCGGGCGGCCGAGGCCCTGCACTCCCAGATCAGCCACCACAGCGTGGTCATTCGCGACGGGAGAGCGGGCGCCGTCGACATCGTCGGCTTGGTCCCGGGCGACATTGTCCAGCTGGCGTTGGGCGATGTGGTGCCGGCCGACCTCCGCCTGCTGGACGTCAACGGGCTCCTCTGCGATGAGTCGCTGATCACCGGCGAGTCACAGCCCGTGGAGAAGTGCGCCGGGACGGTGGCCCCCGGCACCCCGCTGGCCGAACTGTGCAACTCAGCGTTGATGGGCACCCTCGTTCACGCGGGCAGTGCCCGAGGAGTGGTGGTCGCCACCGGTGCGCGAACCACGTTCGGGGCCGTCACCTCTGGATTGGCCACGCGTCCGCTCGACACGGCGTTCCAGCAGGGTCTGCGCCGGTTCTCCATGCTCCTGGTCTACGTGAGCGCCGCGCTGACCACCCTCATCTTCGTCGCCAACGTGGCCCTGCAGCGGCCGATCCTCGACGCAGTCTTGTTCTCCTTGGCGATCGCGGTCGGCATCACCCCGCAGTTGCTGCCCGCCGTGGTGTCGATCAGCCTTGCCGCTGGCTCACGACGGATGCTGCACCGCAAGGTTCTGGTCAAGCGGCTTGTCTGCATCGAGGACCTCGGTGACGTTGAGACACTCTTCACCGACAAGACCGGCACCTTGACCTTGGGCAGCATCACCTTCGCGCGCACGGTTCCGTGCGGGTCTGCTGCATCAGATGACGTGCTGACCTGGGGTCTGCTCGCTACCGAGACCGCCGTCACCGCGGGCCAGGCCGTCGGCGGGAACACGCTGGATCAGTCACTGTGGGACTCGCCCGCCGCAGACCATCTCCACGAGCGCGTGGCCGCGTTCGTGAGGGTCGCGGTGTGTCCGTTCGACCACGAGCGCCGCATGGTCTCAGTCCTCGTCCGCGACCCCAGCCACGATCTGATGCAGGTGACCAAGGGGGCACCGGAGAGCGTCCTGGGGCGGTGCGTCGATGTGCCCGAGTCGGCGAGAAGGGCACTGGCAACCGAGTTCGCCGCCGGGAACCGCGTCGTCGCCGTAGCGACCCGCCGCGTCCTCGATGCCACCCCTGGTCCGCAGATGACCATCGCCGAGAGGGGGCTAAGCCTGGCCGGATTCTTGGTGTTCCTCGATCCGCCCAAACCCGATGCCGAACGAGCCCTGGAGCGCCTCGCCAGGCTCGGGGTCACGATCAAGGTGGTCACCGGAGACAACGCGAGTGTGGCCATCAAGACATGTGGCGACCTGGGACTTGCCGGCACGACGGTGATGAGCGGTCCAGAGCTCGATGCCCTCCCCGCCGGTCGACTCGATGCCGCCATCGCCGCAACCAACGTGTTCGCACGAGTCTCACCCGAGCAGAAGGCTCTCATCGTTCGCACCCAGCGCAAGTGCGGGCGTGGGGTCGCCTTCCTCGGTGACGGCGTGAATGACGCCTTGGCCTTGCACGCCGCGGATGTCGGGATCTCGGTGGACTCCGGCACTGACGTCGCCAAGGATGCTGCCGACGTGATCCTGCTCGAGAAGGATCTCGACGTACTCGCCGACGGCGTCACCGAAGGTCGACGGACCTTCTCCAACACCATCAAGTACGTGCTGATGGGCACCTCGAGCAACTTCGGGAACATGTTCTCCGCCGCCGGCGCCTCCCTGTTCCTGCCGTTCCTGCCGATGCTGCCTTCGCAGATCCTGCTCAACAACCTCCTCTACGACACCAGCCAGCTCGCCATCCCCACCGACAACGTCGATGAGGAACAACTGCTGCGTCCGTCGCATTGGGACCTCGGCTTCGTCCGCCGGTTCATGATGGTCTTCGGCCCTCTCAGCTCACTGTTCGACTTCGCAACGTTCGCGGTCATGCTGTGGGTGTTCCAGTCAGGTCCAGCCCAGTTCCGTACCGGCTGGTTCGTCGAGTCCCTTGCCACCCAGACCCTGGTCGTCTTCGCGATCCGGACTCGCACTGTCCCGTTCTTCCGCAGCCGCCCCAGCCTCCCCCTGACCTTGGCGGCACTGGCAGTAGTGACCGTCGGTGCGCTTCTGCCTGCCAGCCCGCTAGCGGGTGCCGTTGGATTCCAGCCACTTCCCGGGGCGTTCTTTGCGGCCCTCGCGACGCTGGTGGCGACCTACTTGGGGCTGATCGAGTTCGGCAAGCACTGGTTCTACCGGTCCTCGCCGCAACCGTGGCGACCCGTCGCCACACACGGGCCTCGCGGGGTTCGTCGGCGTGCGCAGTTCTTCAGCGCGCGGATCGGAACCACGAGGAAGCCCGCGAGAGCCAGGTTGCGAGCGCTTCTCGTCGGCCATCGAGGCACGGGGTCACGACCATGAGCAGACACGAACACAGCACACCGACCGTCCGTGCGGGCCCACCCGCGAAGTCCCGAAGCTCTCCTCTCGCACCGCACGCCCACGGGGCCCAGCACCGCCGGGCCTGGTGGAACTGGCTGCGGCGGGTCGGGCTGTTCGTCCTGACGGTGGCCGCGCTGGAGTACCTCGCCGTGCCCCAGCTCGTGCAGGGACGCAGTGAACTCCGACTCTTCTCGGACGCTTCGCCGTGGATGTTGGGGTCGGCTCTCGCCCTCGAGACCGGCTCGGTCGCCTCCTACACCATGCTCACTCTGGCCGTGCTGCCGTCGCGAGCACGTTCGCGCTTCGTCGACCAGTTCCGGATCGACCTCATCGGCCTTGGAGCCAGTCACGTCGTGCCCGGAGGAGGCGCCAGCGCCGCCGCCTTGCGCTTCCGGCTGATGGTCGACCGCGGGGTATCAGGAGCCGACGCCGCCTCGACGGCGGCCGTCCAGGGAGCGATCGCCCTGATCGGCCTGACCGCCACGTTCATCGGTGGAGTCACCCTCGCTCTGCCTGGTATCTCTACTCACCCGGTCTACCTCGCCGCCGCCGCGACAGGACTGCTCCTGCTGACGATCGTTGGCATCGGCGTGGTCGCGGCCGCCCGGCGACCGCCAGGCAGGACGAGTCGAGCGATGAAGTCCCTGGAGGGTGGTGCGTCGACGTCCACTGCACAACGAGCCCGTCGGATACGGGGAACGGTCACAGCACTCGTTGCCGTGGTCCGCGACATCGGAGTGCGTGCTGTCGACCTCGCGCGGCAACCTGGTCGTCGGGCGGCGCTCTTCGGGTGGGCCGCCGGGAACTGGCTCCTCGATGCGGCGTGCTTGTGGCTGTGCCTCTACGCCTACGGCGCGATCGTCCCCCCCGGGCCGTTGCTCGCCGCGTATGGTGCGGCGAACCTCATCGGCCTCCTGCCGGTCACCCCCGGAGGGCTAGGCGTCGTCGAGGGGATCCTGATCCCCTCGATCACCACGCTGGGTGGGGTTTCGGTCGGCTCGGTCGTGCTGGGGGTTCTCACCTGGCGCGCCTGCGAATTCTGGCTGCCGATCCCTGTCTCGGGAATCAGCTATGTCAGCCTCCGCCCTTGGCGCGCAGCCGCGAGCATCAGAGAGGGACCCGCCGGTCAACCACTCTCAGGAAGCCACCAGAGCCCCCGGGCATCCAAGTAGCCAGCCCCGGCGCCCTCCGCAGGGCGGAACGCAGAGGGAATTCGGTGGAGCTGAGGGGATTCGAACCCCTGGCCTTCTCATTGCGAACGAGACGCGCTACCAACTGCGCCACAGCCCCAGTGACACGCCCGAAAGCGCGAGAGGAAGGCTAGCACCGCGGTGCGAGCCGGACCGAATCAGCCGGGCAACGACCGAGGATCGACGGGATGGCTCAGGAGCCGACGGCGCGGTCGTCGCGCTGGGCACGCTCGGCCCGGTCCGCGCGGTCGGCCTCCTCGGCGTCGCGCGCGAGCTGACTGTCGGACTCGCTGCGACCGGAGGTCCACACGCCGGTGCTGTCGAGGTCGATGGTGCGCACGGAGCGGGGTGCGGCCGACTTCGAGACGTACGTCGGGAGGGTCACCGGCACCGGGTCCCACAGGGCCGGGTCCGACTCGACGGTCGCGAAGGAGTCGGTCTCCGCGTCGTCGACGAGGACGGCGGGACGCTCGGCGGTCTCGGCGACGTCGTCCGCAGGCTGCACGGCGGGAGCGGGTCGCCAGGCGCGCTCGCGCCTGACCATCAGGCGGCAGGCCACGAGCCAGGCGGCCAGCAGTCCGGCGGGCGCGGCGACCCAGACCCACCCGATGTAGCCGGCTGCGGCGACTCCGGCCACTGCCGCGACCGCGAGCAGGAGGAGGGCCAGCACGCGACGGCGCCGGCGCGCGGCGCGGTTGGTCGTCTCGCGGCGACTCGGGGCGGCGGCTGGGGGCGCCTCTGCGACCGGGGTCGCGGATCCGGGCACCGCACTCCGCGGTCGGTTCATCACGAGGCGGGCGTCGCGCTTGCTCACCGGCTCCCGGCTGGCGAGCACGCGCATCCGGTCGGAGAACTTGTCCACCGTGCGGGTGCGGGTCGCCTCCTCGTGGTGCTTGAGCGCTTTGGGGATGAGGTAGGCGGCCCAGGCGATCGCCAGGGCGACGAAGATCAGTCCGCTCAAGTCCACGGATCCGAGCCTAGGTTTGCTCGCGCACCGTGGGGCGGATGTCCATAGGTGTGTCGCGATGAGACTCGTGGGACTTGTGGTTCTCAGCCTGGTGCGGTGAGGAGTCGGTCGACCAGCGTGGTCTCGACCTCCTCGACCGTGACGGCGAACAGTCGGTGGTCACGCCAGGACCCGTCGATATGGAGGAAGCGGGGCGCGTAGCCGTACTCCCGCAGGCCGAGCTTCTCCACCACCCGCAGGGAGTTGGAGTTCTCCGGGCGGATGGCGATCTCGATCCGGTGCAGCCCGACCACCCCGAAGCAGTGGTCGATGACGAGCGCGACGGCCAGCGGCATGAGTCCGCGTCCGGCGTACGAGCGATCCAGCCAGTAGCCGATCGAGGCGAACTGCGCCGACCCTCGCACGATGTTGTTGACGGTGACCTGGCCCGCGAAGCGACCGTCCACCTCCAGCGCGAACGGCAGGCACAGGCCTTGCTTCGCCAGCCGGTCGAGGCGGCGTACGAGGGAGCCGAAGCTCGCCGGCCGCTCAGTGCCTCCGGGTGGGACGGTCGCGTCCCACGGCCGCAGCCAGTCGGCACTGGCCTGGCGCGCGGCCCGCCACTGCTTGGCGTCGGAGCGACGCAGTGGCCGGACGACGAGGTCGCCGTGACGCAGGGTGGCCGGCCAACTGACCGCGGGCAGCGTCAATGATCGCTCCCCACGACCTGCTCGATGGCGTGCTCGAGGATCGGGGCGAGCACCTCGAGCCCGTCCTTCACCCCGCCGCGGGAGCCGGGCAGGTTCACCACCAGACACGATCCGATGACCCCGGCCAGGCCCCGGGAGAGTGCCGACGCCGGGATCCCCTTGCGGGCCCCGTAGGCACGGATCGCCTCGCCGATCCCCGGCACCTCGAAGTCGAGGAGCGCCCGGGTCTGCTCCGGCGTCCGGTCGGTGGGCGTCAGTCCCGTGCCGCCGGTGGTGAGCACGAGACGGGCCCCATCCGCGACGGCGGCGGCGATCGCCTCGCCCACCGGAGGCCCGTCGGGTACGACGACAGGAGAGCCGACCGAGAAGTCGAGCGACCGCAGGAACTCCACGAGCAGCGGGCCCGTCTCGTCGGCGTACACCCCGGCGGCGGCGCGGTTGGAGGCCACGACGACGGCGGCCGGGACGTGGGTGACCTCGTCGTTCATCGGATCCAGTCCCCGGACTTCCCGCCGGACTTGGTCTCCAGGCGCACGTCGCTGATGACCGCGCCCTTGTCGACGGACTTCACCATGTCGATGACCGTCAGAGCCGCGACGGACACGGCGGTCAGCGCCTCCATCTCCACACCGGTGCGGTCGGTCGTCGAGACGCGGGCCACGATGTCGACCGAGATGTCGGTGACGGCGAGGTCCACGGTGACCGAGGACAGCGCGAGCGGGTGGCAGAGCGGGATCAGCGCCGGCGTCTGCTTGGCCGCCATGATCCCCGCGAGCCGCGCGACAGCGAGGGTGTCGCCCTTCGGGACTCCGGCTCCGCGGAGCAGGCCGACCACCTCCGGGGCGACGAGGACACGCCCCGAGGCCACGGCGGTGCGCGCCGTCACCTCCTTGTCCGACACGTCGACCATGCGCGCGGCCCCGGTCTCGTCCAGATGAGTCAGCCCGGGCGCGCGCCCGTCGTCGGCCATCAGAACTCCTCCTCGAGGGCCAGCACGTCGACGGTCTCGCCCTCGGCGACCGCGGTGGTCTCGGCGGGCAGGACGATCAGGGCGTTGGCGTGCGCTAGGTCGCCCACCAGGTGGGAACCCGAACCCCCGACCGGAGACACGACGGGATGGACGGCGTCGCCGCTGAGCTCCCCGCGGAGGTACTGCTCTCGGCCAGGCGGGGAGCTGACGGCGTGGGTCAGGGTGGCGGTGCGGGTGGGGCGCGCGAGCGGGGTGCGGCCCATCATCAGGCGCAGGGCGGGCAGGACGAACGCCTCGAACGAGACGAACGACGAGACCGGGTTGCCCGGGAGGGTGAAGATCGGAGTCGCGTCCTCGCCCACCACACCGAAACCCTGCGGCTTGCCGGGCTGCATGGCAACCCCTCCGAACCACACCGAGCCGAGCGGGGCGAGCGCCTCCTTCACCACGTCGTAGTCCCCCATCGACACGCCACCGCTGGTGATCACGAGGTCGGCGCGCACCAGCTGGTCGTTGAGCGCCGCGAGGAACGCTCTCGGCTCGTCGGGCACGATCCCGACGCGGTAGGCGATCGCCCCGGTCTGACGCACCGCCGCCGCCAAGAGGAAGGAGTTGCCGTCGTAGATCGAGTCGTGTCCGAGCGGGCTCCCGGGCTCGCGGAGCTCCGAGCCCGTCGACAAGATCACCACCCGAGGCCGGGGTCGCACCACGACACTCGCCCGGCCGACGTTGGCCAGCAGGCCGAGCTGCCGGGGGCCGAGGAGGGTGCCCGCCTCGATCAGGAGGTCGCCCTCGCGGACGTCCTCACCCGCCGTACGCACATGCTGGCCGCGCTCGGGCGCTCGGGAGATGACGACCCGCGCCACCCCGCGGTCGGTCCACTCGTAGGGCACCACCGCGTCCGTGCCCGCGGGCAACGGCGCTCCCGTCATGATCTTCGCCGCCGTGCCGGGCGACACGGCGAGCAGGCCGCCTTGTCCGGCGCCGATCTCCCCGACGACCGGCAGGTGGACCGGACGGTCCTCGCTGGCCTCGGCGACGTCCTCCCGCGCGACGGCGTACCCGTCCATCGCCGAGTTGTCGAAGCCGGGGAGCGCCACGGGCGAGGTGACGTCCTCGGCGGCCACGAGCCCGAGGGCGTCGAGCAGAGGCTGGTCGTACGGCGGCAGGGGGCCGAGCGCGTCGAGGACCAGCCGCCGGTGCTCCTCGACCGACCGCATCCCGCCGTCAGCCATCGAGCACGGTGTCCGCCGGGATGCGCTGGGCCGAGTCGGCCTCGAGCGAGACGTCGCCGACGACCTCCACCCCATGACCGAAGGTGAAGTCACCGTCGACGCGCAGCGAGTGGGCCTTGCGGAGCGAGGGCGCACCTTCGGGGAACCGGCGGTCGAACTCGCCCACCAGCTTGTAGAACTCGGGGTCGAGCTCCACGAACGGCACGTCGGCGAGCTGGTCGAGACCGAAGTCCTGGCCGAGGTCGTAGACGTCGGAACGCAGCACCAGCAGGTCGTTGGTGGTCTTGACGGGGATGAACCGGTCGCGGCCGACCTCGATCGTGCGGGCGCCCTCGAAGATCTCGATGGCCGCGCCCATGGCGGTCTCGACCTGGATCACCTCGGGCGTCGAGCTGTCGCTCGGGTCGAGATGCTTGACGTTGCGGATGAGGGGCAGGCCGAGGATCCCGCCGCGGCGGTCGAGCTCGCGTTCCATCGCGACGAGGTCGAACCACAGGTTGTTGGTCGAGGCGAACCGGTGCCGGTCGAGGTCGGCCAGCGCCTCCGCGTCCTGCGGCAGGGTCTGCGCCGTCTCGCGCAGGATGATCCGACCGTCGATCCTGCGCCGGGCGAAGTGCCCGCCTTTGCGGTCGGAGGCGGTACGTCGCACGGCCTCGATCGCGAACGGAGCGCCGCTCGCGGCGAACCAGCCCGCGACCTTGGCGTCCGGCGTGGCGCCGAGGTTGTCGGAGTTGGACACGAAGACGCGCTCGTAGCCCTGGGCGATCAGCTGGGCGAGCAGACCGGTGCTGCGCAGGGCCGTATAGAGGTCGCCGTGCCCGGGCGGACACCACTCCAGGTCCGGGTCCTTGGGGTAGGACGCGGGGCTCAGGCCCTTGGCGAGGAGCTTGGGCTCCTTGTTCTGCAGGAACTCCAGAGGGAGCCCGTCCACCGGGAGGTCGTCGTAGCGCGCCAGCGCGGCGAGGGTGTCGCCGGAGGTCCGGAAGCTGTTCATGAAGATCAGTGGGAGCGGCGCGTCGTGCTCCTTGCGCAGCGCCAGCACCTGCCGGGCGATGACGTCGAGGAACGACAAGCCGCGCCGCACGCACAGCAGCGACTTGGCGCGATCCATGCCCATCGAGGTGCCCAGGCCGCCGTTGAGCTTGATCACGACCGTGGTCCTGATCGCCGCAGCGGCCTGCTCGTCGGAGACGTCGACGTCGGCCAGCGCCTCCATGTCCAGCGGCTCGATCGCAGCCTCCGGGATCATCCCCGTCTCACCGTGCTCGAGCAGCCGGTAGTAGTGGGCGAAGGTCTCCACCGCGACCTCGTCCACACCCGCGTCCAGCATCTTCTGGCGGGCTTGGTTCAAACCGGGACTACCCATGCTTCGATCGTAGGCTTGCCCGGTGCCAGACCCGCAATCCCCCTCAGCCTCCGGACGGGGTCCGCTGCCCGCGAAGGTCGCACTGCGCGACCAGTTGCTCGCCACGCGACGGCGTCGGTCGCTGGTCGAGGTGGGCGAGGCCGGTCGGGCGCTCGCCGAGCAGGCCCTCTCCCAGCCGGAGGTACGTCGGGCGGCCACCGTGGCGGCGTACGTCTCGATCGGCGCGGAGCCCGGCACCTCCGCGCTCCTGAGCGCCCTGACGGCAGCCGGGAAGCGGGTGGTGCTTCCGGTGCTGCTGCCCGACAACGACCTCGACTGGGCGGTCTACCGAGGGGCGGAGTCGCTGGTCCCTGCCGGGCGCGGCCTCCTCGAGCCTGCCGGACCCTCCTTGGGGGTCGACGCGGTCGCAACCGCCGACCTCGTGCTGGTGCCCGGCCTCGCGGTCTCGCCGACCGGGCTGCGGATGGGCCGCGGCGGGGGGTCCTATGACCGGGCGCTGGCGCGGGTCCCGGTCGGCACGCCCGTCTGGGTGCTGCTCTACGACGGCGAGGTCGGTCTCGACGTACCGGCCGAGCCGCACGACCGCACGGTCACCGGTGCCCTCACCCCGTCCGGCCTGGTGCGCTTCTAGCCCGAGTCGGCGCCAGCTCTCACTCCAACGTCGCCGCGGTGGCTGAGATTTCACGCCGACTCGGGCGCACATGGTCGAGTTTTCACGCCATCTCGGCGGGGAGCAGGGTGAGCGTGTGCTCGCCGGCGGCCTCGACGGCGGACCGAGAGAACGCCCAGGGCAGGGTCTCCCCCGCGGTCCAGAGGTCGGTCTGGTCGGTGTAGTGGTCGGAGAACGGGTGCCCCGACACACCCGTGAGGTTGACCCAGCGCGAGTCGTCGAAGTCGGCCAGGGAGACCACCATCCGCATCGAGGGACCCGACTCCACGACGTAGGCGTCCCGGCCGGACAGGGAGGCGTTCCATGCGTTGGCGTTCACCGCCGCCGCGCCGCCGCCGACGGCCCAGCCGCCCCGGTTCACCAGCCGCTCGACCGGCCCGATGCCCGACTCGCCCAGCGTGGAGTTGCGCAGGTTCAGCTGGTGGAGGTCGCCCCACGCCCACTCGGTCGTGAGCTTGGCGTCGAGCCGGGTCAGCTCGTCCCGCGCCTCGACCAGGGCCTCGCGCAGGATGTCGTCCCGCGTCTCGACCACGTCGAGCGTGTCCCGGTCGTCCCACCAGGACGAGGTGGGGTCGTCGAGGAGCTCCGTCACCACCGCCATCCAGCGGTCGCCGCCCGAGGGCCAGACGTCCTCGAGCATCTCGTCCTGGAAGGTCAGCGCGAGGAGCCGCTGCCACACGACGTTGAAGTACGCCGCCGCCGCGCTGTCGGCGCCCTGGCCCAGATCCCAGTCCCGCAGCAGGGCCTGGCCCTGCGAGTAGTAGCCCCGCGGCAGGTCGACGGCGAGCAGCGCCGGCACGAGCGTCGGGGCGACCGGGTTGCGGTCGTCGAGCTGGATCCCGGCCATGTCGTCGATGCCCAGGGTCGTCTGCTCGGCCAGCAGGTCCCGGATCCGCTGCGACCGGTAGCCCTGGTCCCAGTCCTGCGTGAGGTAGTAGGGGTAGTCCGCGCCGATGACCGCCTGGTTGGCGGTGACCACGAAGCCCTCGTCCGGATCGAGCACGCTCGGCAGCCCGGCGAACGGCACGTAGTCACCGGTCCAGTCGTTCTCGCTGAGCCAACCGGCCTGTGGCTGGAGCCCGTCGCTGCCCGACTTGCGGATCGGCACCTGCCCCGGCGCCTGGTAGCCGATGTGGCCGTCGCGGTCGGCGTAGACGAGGTTCTGCGCCGGCACGGCGAAGGCCGAGGCCGCGGCGCGGAAGCTCTCCCAGTCGGTCGCGGTGTCGATGGCCAAGATCGCATCGGCGGTCGTCGACGGGGTGAGCGCCGTCCAGGCCAGGGAGATCGCCGGGCGGGTGCCCGGGAGGGCGTCCGGCCCGGCACCGGACGGGTCGTCTGGAGCGTCGTCGGCCAGGTCGGCGTAGAAGTCCAGCGCGTCGCTGAGAATCGGACCGTGCGCGGTCGAGCGCATCGTGAACGTCACGTCGTCGTCCCCCCGCACCTCGATCGTCTCGCTGCGCACCGTCAGCGGGCGCAGGACGCCGTCCTGCTCCCAGGCGTCGCCCGTGACCCGCTCGAGGTAGAGGTCGGTGACGTCCGGGCCGAGGTTGGTGAACCCCCACGCGATGTCGGCGTTGTGCCCGATCACGACACCCGGCACTCCCGAGAAGGTGAAGCCGGCGACGTCGAGGGGACAGGCGTCGCTGACGGTGCGGCAGTGCAGGCCCATCTGCACCCAGATCCCCGGGATGCTCACCCCCAGGTGCGGGTCGTTGGCCAGCAGCGGCGCTCCGGTGTCGGAGTGCGCGCCGTCGACCACCCAGCTGTTGCTGCCCAGGCCGTCGCCGTGGCCGACGAGCTCCGGCAGGGCGTCGAGCGTGTCCCGCAGTGAGGCGAGCTGGGCGCGCTGGTCGGCCGTGTACGCCGGCCTCTCGGGGTTGCGGGTCCCGCCCGACGTCGCGTCCTGCTCGAAGACGCCGTCGACGACGGCGCCCTGCCGCACGATCGGCGCGTGCGCCTCCTCGTCGTACGGCGGGAAGAGCTCGGCGACCTGCTCCGGCGTGTGATCGGCCGACACGAGAGCCCGCTCGATCTCCTCGTCGATGTTGCCCTTGAGGTCCCACGCCATCGCCTTGAGCCAAGCCAGTGAGTCGACCGCCGTCCACGGCTCCGGCTCGTAGTCGAGCCCGCCCAGCCCGAGCACGGCGTACTCCACCGCCAGCTGCGAGTTGCCCCGTCCCTCGAGGTAGGCGTTCACGCCGTCGGCGTAGGCGTCGAGCGCGGCACGTGTCTGGGGTTGGAGCAGCGGGAGCTCCTCTTCCGCGACGCGCCGCCAGCCGAGCGTGCGCACGAAGCGGTCGGTCTCCACCGTGTCGGCGCCGAACAGCTCCGACAGCCGGCCGGCCGTGATGTGCCGCCGGACGTCCATCTCGTAGAAGCGCTCCTGGGCGTGCACGAAGCCCTGCGCCATCATCAGGTCGCTCATCGAGTCGGCATACAGCTGCGGGATGCCCTGGGCATCCCGGATCACGACGACCTCGCCGGTCAGCCCGGGCACCTCGATCGTGCCCTCCACCTGGGGCAGCGGTCGCCTGACCAGCCAGGCACCGGCCACCGACGCGAGGACGAGCAGCAGCACGAGCGCGATCACGGCGTACGTCGCCCACCGCGCCGCCCGGGGCCAGTTCCGGAACTGCCTGCGGAGCGTCGGACGCCCGGTCTCGTCGGGGAATGCGGTCTCGGTCATGGTGGTTCCCGATTGTGCCGTACGATTTGGCAGTCCTGGCCGCCGAGTGCCAGCCGACGCGCCGTGTTTGCGAGACCGGAAGGGGAGCCCGTGCCGACCTATCAGTACGCGTGCACCGAGTGCGGTCACGCCTTCGAGCAGTTCCAGAGCTTCTCTGACGACGCGCTCACCGAGTGCCCGGAGTGCGGTGGCCGCCTGCGCAAGGTGTTCAACGCCGTCGGCGTCGTCTTCAAGGGGTCGGGCTTCTACCGCACCGACAGTCGCGAGAAGGCGGGATCGTCGGCGAGCAGCAACGGCTCGGGCGACTCGACCGCGGCGGCGAGCACCTCGGGCGACGCGAAGCCCTCGTCCGGCGCCGGCAGCGGCTCCTCGAGCCCTTCGAGCGACTCGGGCTCCTCGAGCGGCACCTCATCGGGTGGCTCGTCGAGCAAGGCTCCCGCGACCGCAGGCTGAGCTGAGGGTCGTTCCCCCCTTGTGGAGGGCGACGGCACGCGTGGTGGGGTGACACCTAGGTTCGGTGGATGCCCACCCGCCGTGACCAGGCACGCCTCCGCTGGCGGGCCGTACGCCGGCAGGTACTCGCCCGCCGCCGCGGTCTTGCCGCGCTGTGCGCCGCCGCGGCCGTGGCGACGGCTCTCCATTCGCTGCGTCCGGTGCAGCCGGAGACGCGCACCGTGGTCGCGGCCGCCCGCGACCTCCCCGCCGGGACGGTGCTCGCCGCCACAGACCTGACCTCCGTCGCGCTCCCCTCCGGCGCCGTCCCGTCCGGGTCGGTCCGCGAGGCTGCCGGCCGAACGCTGGCGGCGCCGATCCGCGCGGGCGAGCCGGTGACCGACGTCCGGCTGGTGGGCGCGCCGCTCGTGGCGGCGTACCCGGGGCGGGTCGCGGTGCCGCTCCGCCTCCCCGACCCGGGCATGGTCGACCTGCTCCGCGTCGGCGACCGGATCGACCTCGTGGCGGCCGACCCTCAGGGCGGCGCCGCCGTCGAGGTGGCGCGCGACCTGGTCGTGATGGCCCTGCCCGACGCGGCCGAGGAGACCGTCTCAGGGGTGCTTCCAGGACGCCTGGTCCTGCTCGCCGTGCCCGCGCCGCTGCGCACCCGGATCGCCCAGGCTGCGGTCGCGAAGTTCCTCACCTTCACCTACACGCGCTAGCGTGCGGCCTGTCCGATCGCCGTGGCCCGGGAGTCTCGGGCGAGTCGTATCAGGGGAGAGCACATGACCGGATTCAAGAACTTCCTCCTGCGAGGCAACCTCATCGACCTCGCGGTGGCCGTGATCATCGGCACGTCCTTCGCCGCCGTGGTCACCCGGTTCACCGAGTGGCTGACGGGCCTGATGCCCGAGAGCCTCGACAACATCTTCTCGACCGAGGCGCAGTCGTTCGGTGCGTTCCTCAACGCCCTGATCGCCTTCGTGATCATGGCGACGGTCGTGTACTTCTTCGTGGTGCTGCCCTACATCACGGCCAAGGAGAAGTTCTTCCCGACCGAGGAGGAGGGCACCCCCGAGGACATCGCCCTGCTCCAGGAGATCCGCGACCTGCTCCAGGCGCAGCAGCGCCCCTGACCCCGACTGGGCGTGAGCTCTCGCGCCAAGCACCCCGAGTCGGCGTGAGCTCTCAGGGGTCAGCCGTGGTGCGGCGGGACCTGGTCGCGGAACCACGCGTCCCGCGCGGCCTCGTCTGCTGCCTCGGCACCCGACGTACCCGCGTCACGCTCGTCTGAGGTCGTGTCGGGGAGTACGTCGCCGAACACCTCGGCGATCCGCTTGCGCCGCGCCGCTTGCTCCGCACGGTCACGCTCGGGGCGGTGGTCGTCGCTCATGCGGTGGTGCTCATGCGGGGTCCCCGCAGCGTTGTTCGGGGGAGCGAAGCGGAGGAGAAGAACGTTGTGGGGCGTTCATGCGGGGTCCCCGCAGCGTTGTTCGGGGGAGCGAAGCGGAGGAGAAGAACGTTGTGGGGCGTTCATGCGCAGAGGCCGTTCTCGTCGGCCTCGGGTGCCGCACCGTCGGTGGGCGTCTCACTGGGGGACGGCGAGCCTGAGGGCGACCCGCTGGGTGAGCCCGACGGCGAGCCGCTCGGAGATCCGCTCGGCGACGGCGACTGGCTGCCGGGCAGGTGCTCGGCGTTGATCGCGTCACCCAGGAAGCGCGGCGGGATCGGCTTGTCGTTGATGATCGCCTTCCACACCTCGTTCGCCCCCGGCAGCCAGCGGATCCGGTTGGGATCCTCGGGGGCGTACTGCCAAGGCACGGTGATGAACTTGATGTTGTCGAGCCCGATGCTCTTGAACTCGACACCGAGTTGGGCGATCTTCACCAGGTTGCCGAGGTCCTTGTCGAGCGTCAGCGACTGGGTCGCCGACTCGAGGAAGCGCACGAGCCGCACCGGGTTGGCGAGCGTGTTCGCGCTGACCACCTGGTGGGCCATCGCGGCGATGAACGCCTGTTGGCGCTTCATCCGGCCGATGTCCGAGCCGTCACCGAGGACGTAGCGCTCCCGCACGTAGTTGAGCGCCTGGTAGCCGCGGATCTTGCGGGTCCCCGCCGGGATGTTGATGCCGTGGGCGGGGTCGATGATGCCGGGCTCGGGGATACAGACCTGGACGCCGCCGATCGCGTCGACCATGCCGCGGAACCCGGCGAAGTCCACCACCACGAAGTGGTCGATGCGGACCCCGGTCAGCTCCTCGAACTGGTGCACCGTGCACGCGGGACCGCCGACCGAGAACGCCTCGTTCCACATCGCGTCGGACGCGCCCGGAATCGTCTCGAGCTCGGCGTCCTTGCAGTCGGGGCGGTCGACGAGCGAGTCGCGCGGGATCGAGATCCCGTACGCGCGCTTCCGGTCGGCCGACAGGTGCAGCAGGATCGTGGTGTCCGAGCGCTTGCCTCCGCCGGTGAGGTTGTCGATGTTGTTGCCCGGCGCGTCGCGGTCGTCGGATCCCATCACGAGGATGTTGAGCGGCTCCTTGGGGCCCTCGACCTTGCGCTTCTCCGGACGGTCGTTGCCCAACTGCGCCGTGACGTCAATCACGTTGAGGTTGGAGTTGTAGTGCCGATAGAGATAGAGCGTCGACAAGCCCGTGACCAGCGCGAGCACCACGGTCGTGGCGACCAGTACTCGAGCGACGGTATGCCGCTTCTTGACCTTCGCGCGTCGCTTGGGCTTGCCGTTGGCCTCGCCACTCGAGGCGGCGTCCTCGACATGGGACTGCGGATCTGAGGGGTCGCCGAGATCCGACGGATCGCCCTCGCGGGCGTCGTTCTCGGACAACGGGAGACCTCGGGGAAGCGACGGCGTGCACGCCGAACCTACATTTCGTGACCAAATGGTGACCTGAGTCGCCCGAGTCGTCCAAACCGGCGAGTCTGCGCGTTTCGTCACGTCGGGTCGGACGCCGGCGAGGGGGCCACGAGGGTCGCCTGCGCGCGCCTCCGGTCCAGCCTGCGAGGATGGTCCGGCGCACGCACCACCCGCCCCAGTAGCTCAGTGGATAGAGCAGCCGCCTCCTAAGCGAAAGGTCGCCAGTTCGACTCTGGCCTGGGGCACCCCAACCGAATGGGCGTCACGATCCGAACAAACAGAGGCTGACCTGCGGGCCGGCAGACGCGGTCTCGACACCGGGCATGGGCGTGTCTGCCGAAAGGTCCCCACGCATTCCCCACGGAACGCCGCCGTCAACCGGTGTCAACGGCCCTCAGCGGCACACGTCCGGCCAAGGATCGGGTCGTGTTCGCGACGGGGTAGGTCGGCTCGATCGACCCCCGCGGATGCACGTGACTGAGGTCACCTCGACTCGGCTGCCCGAGTTCTCCGGTGCCCGGGGCTGGTCCCGCTGGGACCGGGGAGACGTCGGTGTGCTCGGCATGTGAAGGGGCGTGCGCTCTGGGAGGCGGTCCATCAGCGTCCTCGCTGTCCCGGCTCTCTGGGGCGGCGCCCGGCGCGGAGCCTGCGCCGTTCCCTTTCTGCGCCGATGTCGACCAAGATCATCGTTCGCTCAAGAGTGCCCGCAGCCTGCTGCGCCGCCGGGGCATCAACGTGTCGCACGAGACGCCGGGACGGATCGGTCCGGCCGCGTCCTCGGAGTCGCGGCCCCTTCCTTCCGGCCCCCGGGCTCGTGCAAGCCCCAGTCGTGTGCGGCGGAGAGCCTCCGCGGCCACGAGCCGAATCAATGGCTTTCGGAGAGGAACTTCAGCGTCCGGGCCCAGGAGTCGGCGCACTCCTGGCTGTAATCGTCGTGGGCGCGGTCGAAGAACGAGTGTGGGGCGCCGGGATAGACCACGAACTCGTGCTCAACTCCGGCCTGGGTCAGCGCCTGGTCGAACTCGAGTCTGAGCTCGTCGGGGATGCCGGGATCGGCGCCACCGTAGAGCGCCAGCAGTCGACCAGACATCTTGGCGGCCTCGCCGGCCGGATGCGGGAAGACGCCGAGCCGGGTCTCGTCCAAGCCACCGTAGAAGGCGACTGCGCCGGCGAGTCCCAGGCCGGCATGGGTGGTGGCCAGGTAGGACTGGGTGCCGCCGAAGCAGAACCCCACGGTCACGAACGAGGAGGCACCGCAGAGTTGGGCCAGGTGATCCTGGGCACTCGCGAGATCCGCCTGCACGTGGGTGGGGTCGGTCTGGCGGAGGTGCGGCATCCAATCGAAGTCCGCGCCTCGGGTTCCTGTCCCAGCGGTCCTGCCGAAGTAGTCGATGGCGATCGCCGGGTAGCCGGCCGCCGCGAATGCCCGGGTCAGATTGCGGTAATAGTCGAAGAGCCCACGTACGTCGGGCAGCACCAGCACGGCGGCGGCGCCACGCGCCTCGGTTGGCACCGAGTAGGTCGCACTGAAGACCGTGCCGTCGCTGGAGGTGAGGTCGATGTCCCGAGCGTCGGGATAGGCGTCCCCCACTAGGAGTGATGCGGGAACCGGGGGTGGCACAGCCTCGGGCGGGAAGCACACACGCTGAGTCTAGGGAGCACACGAGTCTCCTCGTGAGCCAGGCAGGCTCCCGGGACATCCACCAGCGCTCCTCGGGGGCACTTCCCAGCCGTGGAGCAACCGTCCACAGCGCACGCGCTGACCGGACGCACCCCTCCGAGGCCTCACCCCATCTGTCGCGTACCCGAGTGGCTCTGAACGCGTCGGGTTCCTGGCCAACCTTTGGAAGCCCTCAACGGGTCTAGATCAGGGCTGATCGCGGGCGGCGTCAGCCTCACCAGCGAGCCCCGTCGGCGAGCCGAGCGCTCCGTTCGCTCACGGGTCCTCTCGGACGGGGGTGCGACTCTCCTCCAGGTCCTGAGCCAGCCGCTCCTGCCGCAGGGTCTCACCCGGCTTGTGGATGCCGGTCAGGATCCGGTTGCGAAACTCCTGGAGAACCTCGTCGACGAGCAGGGCACGTATAGGAACTCCTCGTGGTGAGTGAGTCAGGGGCTTCCCCACCTCCACCGTCCACGATATGATATCGCAAATGTTGCGCGGCTTTGGCTCGTGCCCACAGCCGGTGCTGGCTCGTTTCACTCAGGAGGCTGGAATCTTGACGGCAACCGGTACCGCACGGACAGAGTCCCCCCTCCTTGCTCGTCTACCCGAGACCCGGGACGGCTCTTTCTGGGACGGGACGCATCGCAGCTATATCCCTGGGCGTGAGCTGGGCATAGATCCTTCGCTGACTCTGCATCGCACGTCGGCAACCGACATCGATCCCGTCACCGCCGAGCTCATCCGCTACTCCCTCTTGAATATCAACCTGGAGCACACCGCTCTGCTCTCGAAGCTCGCGGTGTCCCAGCTGGTCATCATGAACCGCGACTACCAGTCCGCGATCCTGACTGAGGATGCCGAGATCCTCCTGGTCGGTCCGTGCGTCCAATTCTTCGCGAGATGTGCCTCCCTGGGAGCCCAGTACACCTTGGAGCACCGGTCGAAGAACCCAGGGATCCGACAGGGCGACATGTTCTTGAACAACGACCCGTACGTCGGCGCCTCGCATCAGATGGACACGAGCTTGCTGGCGCCGGTCTTCATCGGCGACGAGCTGTTCTGCTGGGTGACCAACACGCTCCACCATCAGGACCTCGGGGGCAACGCGATCGGCAGCTTCTGTCACGACGCGATCGATGCCTGGGATGAGCCGATGCGCTGGCCTCCGATCAAGATCGTTGAGGGCGGTGAGCTGCGCGAGGACATCGAACGGTTGTGGACACGCCAGAGTCGATTCCCCGTCGTCGTGGGAATGGACCTGCGTGCTGCGATCGCTTCCAACGAGTTCGCACGCGGCAAGATCGTCGAGCTGGTGGAGCGGTACGGCGCCGATGTCGTGAAGGGCGTGATGCGCGGGACGCAGGACGCCAACGAGCGATTGTTCGTGGAGCGGCTTAGGTCGATCCCGGACGGGCGCTGGTCACAACGTTTCTACTCTGAGGGTGCTTCCCCAGGTGACCCGAACATCTACACGCTTCAGGTCAACATCACCAAGTCCGACGACCGGCTGATCGTCGACAACCTCGGGACCGACGCCCAAGTGGGATCCATCAGCATGACCTACGCCGGGTTCACGGGCGCCGTGCTCGCCGCGGTCATGAGCAATCTTGCCCCCGACCTCGCTGGAGCGTTCGGAGGTCCCTACCGTCGGGTGGAATTCCGTCCCGAGCCGGGTCTGATCATCTGTGCCGACTCCCCCGCTGCGGTCACCTGTGCGGTGTTTTCAATTACGATGCTGGTCAACGGCTCGGCCAACGCGGTGGCGAAGATGCTGTCCTGCGGTGATGGAGCGACGCGTGAGCAGGTGCTGGGTGGCACCTACTCACAGCCGGGTGGCACATGTGTGATCACCGGCTTCACCGAAGGTCAGTTCTGGCAGGCGGGGACTGGCAACGTCTCGGTCGGTTCTTTCGGTGCAACCCCGATCCGGGACGGAGTCGACTTCGGTGGCCAGTGGTGGATGCCCGGTGGGATGGGTGTCAACGTCGAAGACGATGAGGAAGGTACGCCGGCTCTCATGCTCTATCGCCGGTGCGTGTCGCCCGGCCTCGATGGCGCTGGTCGCAATCGGGGCGGACTCGGCGTCGTGTCAGCCGTCTTGTTGCGTGAGGACGGCATGATTCAATACGCGACCGGCGAGTCCATCCCGAGTGGCGCCGGGATGATGGGTTCTCAGCCGGGGTCACGCGCCCACGTGAGGGTGGTTGCCGGCAGCGACGCGGGTGAACAGCTCGCGGCCTCGCAGATCCCCCTGGATTCTGCTGACGTCAATGGCCAGCACTCGGAACTCCCCTGGAAGACCACGCGGCATGCGCTGCACGCAGGCGACGTCGTGGAAGGCCTCTACCCGAACATGCCTGGCTACGGCGATCCCTTGCGCCGCAAGCCGGCTGCCGTGCTCGATGACGTCGTCGTCGGCCTCCTCGACCCCGCGATCGCCAGGCGCGTCTATGGCGTCATCGTCAGCGATGGCACTGTCGATGAGGGAGCGACGGCTGCCGAGAGACTCCGTGTTCGCACCGAGCGCTTGAGCGGCCGCGTTCCAGAGGCCCTGGTGGCGCCGCCGGCAGGCGCTAAGCCCGTCGGCGAGCTCCTGCATGTCGTCGACGGCCGTTGGTGGTGCAACGGCGCCGACCTCGGTAGCAGCGAGGGCAACTACAAGGATTCCGCGATCAAGCTGGAGGTGGCGATGCGAGCTGTCGGCCCCGAGTACGAGTCACCGTTCGAGGACATCGCCGATCAGGTCGTGTTCCGTGAGTTCATCTGCCCGGTGACCGGCTATCGCATCGACACCGAGATCGCACTGCGTCATCAACCTCCCCTTCACGACTTCATGGTGGTCAACTAGTGAGCTCCTACTTCATCGGGGTCGACATCGGCGGGACCTTCACCGACTGCGTGGCCATCCGCGATGACGGCCACATCACGACGTCGAAGACCCTGTCCACGCATGCCACCACTCCGGCTGACGGTGTGATGTCGGGCTTGGAACTCCTGGCCTCAGAGGGCCGGTTGACGCTCGAGGAGTTGCTGGAGCAGACCGAGAGGTTGAGCCACGGAGCCACTATCGGCACCAATCTCGTGGTAGAGCGCAATGGAGCGAAGGTTGCGTTGGTCGCCACGCGAGGGCATGGAGACGCCTTCTTGATGATGCGTGGTGCCGGACGCACGGCTGGCCTGCCGGCCGACCGGATCTTCGACGGGCATCACGAGCTGACGCCCGAGCCACTAGTGCCGCGCCAACGCATCATCGAGGTCGCCGAGCGTGTCGACTACGAGGGCAAGATCGTCGCTCCCCTGGACGAGGTCGTCGCGCGACGGCAGCTCGAGGAACTGCTTGCCGATGGTTCGATCGAGGCTGTCGCGGTCGCACTCCTGTGGTCGGTGGCCAACCCGGTCCACGAACTGATGATCCGGGAGCTCATCCACGAACTGTCTCCTGACACGTTCGTCAGCCTTTCCAGTGAAGTGTCTCCGCGGCAAGGTGAGTTCGAGAGAACGGTTGGGGCCGTGATCGACAGCTACGTCGGGCCGGACTCCGTCCGCTATCTGCAGGACCTATCGCGAAGGCTGGCCCGTAGTGGCCTGAAGACGCCTTTGTATGTCACGCAGGCCAACGGTGGTGTGGTGCCGGTGCAGGATGCGATGAGGCGGCCACTGCGCACGATCGGCTCAGGCCCAGCAGGCGGCTTGGCCGGCGTGGTGGCGGTGGCGGAGGCAGCAGGTCACCAGCACGTGATCGCCACCGACATGGGCGGGACGTCCTTCGAAGTCGGACTCATCGTCGATGGCGCGGCCACCCTGGCGAGTCAACAGGTCATCGACAAGTACACGTTCTACTCCACCCACCTCGACCTTCGTTCGATCGCGTGTGGTGGCGGTTCCATCGCTTACGTCGACTCCGAAACCGGCGGTCTCAGGGTCGGACCAAGGTCCGCGGGCTCGAACCCTGGGCCGGCGTGCTACGGGCGGGGTACGGAACCCACGGTGACGGACGCCGACGTCGTGCTCGGACTGCTGGATCCTGACCGATTCCTGGGCGGCCGGATGCAGCTCGACGTCGAGGCCGCCCGCAGGGCGGTGGCAGCAGTCGGCGGGCAGGTCGGTCTTTCGATCGAAGAGGCCGCAGCGGGAATCGTCCAGATCAACGCTCATGCCGCGGCAACCCTGATCCGCCAGAGGACGATCGAGCAGGGACTCGACCCACGAGACTTCACGGTCTATGCCTATGGCGGAGCCGGCCCGCTCCATGCCTTCGCCTTCGCGAAGGAACTCGGCGTCGAGAGGGTTCTCGTACCCCTCGGCAACGGCGCTTCCACGTTGTCCGCTTTCGGGAGTGCGGTCGGCGACATGGTGCGAGCCTTCGAACAGCAGGTGAGCCTCGCGTCCCCCTACGACCCGATCAGCCTAGGCCCGGTCCTCGAGGCACTCGATCAGCGGGCCCGACAGGAGATGATCGACGCCGGTGTCGGCGCCGACGACATCGTCATCGAGCGTGCGGCCAGCATGCGCTATGCCGGTCAGAAGTTGCAGGAGCTGATCCTCCGCCTGCCCGACGGCGAGGTCGATGCTGAGTTCTGTGCCTACATGGAGGGACAGTTCACCCGTGAATACGGGCGCCTCTACAGCGAGGCGGCGGTGGCACTCTTCCAGAGCATCGAGACGTTCGGCATCCGGGTGACCGCGCGGGTTCGCGCGCAAGCCGCGTCGGCCACGGCCATCGCGAGCAACACGGCTACGAGCGTGTCGATCCGTGACGTCTACTGGCCAGGCCATGGACGCCAGGCGACCGACATCTACATGGGGTCGATCGAACTCGGGGCCGATATTGAGGGACCGGCAATCATCGAACTCGTCCACACCTCCGTAGCGGTGGCACCAGGCCAACGCCTCAGCGCGCAGACCGACGGAACTCTGGTCCTCACGCTCTAGACGTGTGGAGTGGCGACCCACTGTCCGGCATCCGGTCAGTGGGTCCGCCGATTTCCTGGCGCTACAGCAGGGTCGTTTGCCTACTTGATGGCGATGGGACTCACGGGCGACCCGACCCCGCCAGTGACCTTGATCCCGGTCCCGATGAAGAGGCACTCCCAGACACCATCTTCTTCGCAGTCTGCCGCCAGCTCCTCGAAGTTGAACATCTCACCCAGAGTCATTCCCATGTCCCGCATGATGACTTGGTGCCAAGGGATAGCGGCGCCCGGGATGGGGCTTGGCATGCTTTCTCCCGAATAGTTGTCGACGGCGATTGCGGCAACTTCTCGATCGTGGAGGAAGCGACAGGTGTCGAGACTCGGGCCGGGGGCATCGCGCAGGAAGTGTTGCCGGTCGCCCTCGAGGAACCACTGGTAGGCGCCGGTGCGGACCAGGAGGATGTCTCCGGACTCGACTCTGACACCCTGCCTATCTTCGGCCCCCAGAAAGTCAGCCTCCGTGATCTCGTACGAATCCGGCAGGCGGTCCATCTCCTTGAATCGGGCGATGTCCAGCAGAACTGCCCGTGAGACGAGGCGTTCATTGACCTTGGGGAAGTCGTTCCGCTGTGCTCCACTGATCGTGTTGAGCTCACTCCTCGGCACTCCGTTGTAGAAGTGGCCCCCGTATCCCACGTGGCACAACCCGTCCCACTGCGTCGCTGCCTGAAGGGGCAAGATCACCATGTCATCGGCGAAGAACGAGCCGTCGGGCGGCGCACTGTCGAGCGGGGTCAACGTCATCACGTGGAGCGGATTCACTCGGTGCGCCACAGGACCCGGCTCTTGGAAGGGCCCATTCTTATCGAAGGCCATTCCGAGGTCGAACCTCTTTCCCGTGCGCACCACCTTCATCGAGTCGATCAGCTTCTGGGGCGTCACGAAGTTGAGAGTGCCGATCTCGTCGTCCTCGCCCCAACGTCCCCAGTTGCTCAACTCCTTGCCCAGGGCCTGGTGTGGCCAGGGGTTCTGTGGACTCGGTTCATTTGCCATCTCGTTCTCCCATTGTAGTTTTCGGTTAGTCGTCTTGAAGGGCACCGGTAACGAACTGATAGATCCTCGTAAAGTCGACACCGGGTGCCGCCGCCGCAAAGGCGTGCCAATAGTCCGCTGTCACTTGACCGAGTGCGGACGGGGATCCGCAGCTCTGCACCGATTGCAGGTAGAGGCCGACGTCCTTGTCCATCAGACCGCTGGCGAATCCTGAGTCATACGTACCGGTCGCCACGTGGTTGACAAACTTGTCCGCCGTGGCTTGACTGCGCCCACTCGAAGCGTTGATCGCCTGGAGCATGACGTCCATTGCAACGCCCATCTCGGCTCCGAAGGCGATGGCCTCGCTTGTTGCGGCAAGCGCGGCGGCAGACAGGAAGTTGTTGGCCAGCTTCACGACCTGGCCCGCGCCTGGTTCTTCGCCGATGCGCACATGTCTGTCGCTCAGCCCGTTCAGGACGACCAGCGATGCTCCATAGGCGTCGTCAGGTCCTGAGAAGAGAACGGTGATCGTTCGTGCCTTCGCTCCGGCCACTCCCCCCGAGACAGGCGCATCGCAGTACTGGATTCCATGCTTGCCGAGTTCGGCCGCCGCAGCGCGAGCGGCGGCCGGTCCGATCGTGGAGGTGTCCAGGACGAGGGCGGTGCGGCCCCGTGCCGCAACCAGGTCTCGGGCGACTTCGAGCACTGCTGCCGCGTCAGGCAGGCTGAGGACGACGACTTGTGACTCCGACACCAGATCGCGTAGCGACTCGGCTGCGATCGCACCAGCCGGAGCACGCTGCGCTGTGCCCGCGAGGTCAAAGGCCACAGTTCGAAGCCCGAATTCGACGAGGTTGGCGGCCAGTGGGCGACCCATGTTCCCCAGGCCCACGAAGCCAACGGTCGGCGTAGGTGCGAAGTGATGGTGAGTCATGGTGATGGATGTGTCTCTCGTTCGCGTCGAAAGGCCCTGACGGCGCGTCGCGCGGTCACGCCGGCGGGGGCTCCGGCGTAGGCCACGACCTGTAGCACCAGCTCGTCCACTTCGCTGTCGGTCACGCCGTTGCGATCGGCCGCGCCCAGATGCAGTGAGAACTCATCGATGCGGCCCAGCGCACCGGTCATGGCCAGGACAAGGAGGCTGCGGTCGCGCCGCTTCAGGCCCGGGCGCGCCCACGTTCCCCACGCGAATTGAGTGACGAATCGTTGGAACTCGGCCTCGCCTGGTGAGTCGTTCGCCAACGCCGCGTCTACGTAATCGCTTCCCAGCACTTCGCGGCGCGTGCTGAGCGCCTCTTCGAAGGCAGCATCTCCACCACCCATGCGCTATCCCTCTCCTGTCAGGTGCCTGGTACTCGACTGACCTCGAACAACACGGCTAAGAAGACTCGCCTCCGAGGGCGGCATTGAAGCGGCGCAGATCAGCAACGAAATCGCCCATCTCTTCCTGGCTCCAGTCACCGAAGCGCAGATCCGATGCCGCCAACCGCGCGCGGGCCAGGTCCACCATCAGCCTCGATCCCTCTGGCGTCTGGCACAGGAGGCTGGCGCGGCCGTCCTCTGGGTCCGGGATGCGGACCACGTAGCCGCCGCTGATCAATGCACCAACCGCGCGGTTGGTCTCCCCCCGATCGATGCTCATCTCGAGCGCGAGGTCAGACGCGCGGAGGGCTCCTCTCTGCGCCAAGAGAGCCAAGACCTGATACGACGGTTCGGTGCCATCAAGCCCAGGATTCGACAGGAACCAGTTGATCATGGGCTTGAGTCGACTCACCCACGCGCCGAGTTCGCTCTCCAGGCTGGCGAGCAGGTCGTCGCGTCGATCTTGCTCCTCCACGAGTGCATCCTTTCTTTCCGCGTGCTGCGAGCCCCTGGTGAATCCGGCTCGACATCGAGACGTCCCGCTGTCAGGTCTCCGGCCGCCGCACAGCGAGCGCACACGCTGGACATGCCGCCCGTTCACGCGGTGAGAAGGGGAGGTCGAAGAACTTCGTCCACGACAGGCTGGACAGCCCACAAGCCGCCGTGACCGTGCCCGTTCGTTTGGCATGGCGAAGGCCCGCGGGTACCTCATCCATGCGGCCGCCGCGGAACTCGAACCGGGTGGCATTGCTGACGACGAACCACGGGCCGGTTCGCCCCGCCGACCCACGCATGCCACTGTTCGGGCGCCCGGTCATCTTCATCGCCCAACCTCGGGTTCGGTCTTGTCGCGGAGCTCCTCGGTGCTGATCCCGGGAGCCAGCT
>CAZIVD010000046.1:0-36549 GCA_964542635.1 uncultured Nocardioides sp.
CCGCCGAACACACACCACAGCAGAGGCCACCCACCCGGTGGCCTCTGCCCCATTTCCCCCCCGTGATGGCGCGAGAGCCCTCCGTGGGCCCACGTCGATCGCACAGGCCGTCTGGGAGCCGCGTATCTCCACAGAGCCGTGTGCACGTCCGATGCCGCTGTCGGCGCCCGGCCGGAGCGTGGGCGTCGGAGGTGATCTCGTGAGTGCGAGGAGCAAGGGGAAGGCGACGGCCGACGCGATCGAGTCTGCGGCCGTCAACGAGGTGCGATTGGTGGGCCGCTTGTCCGGCGCCCCTGTCGAGCGGGTGTTGCCGAGCGGCGACACTGTCTGGACGTTCCGGGTCGTGGTGCCCCGACCCCCAGGCGGGACCAGCCGGCAGCGCGTCGACGCGCTGGAATGCGCGGTCTGGGGCGGTCGGGTACGTCGGTCCGTGACGTCGTGGGCCGACGAGGACCTGGTCGAGATCGCGGGCGCCATGCGCCGACGGTTCTTCAACGCGGGTGGCCGACCTGCCTCGCGGGTGGAGATCGAGGTGACCTCCGGACGGGTCATTCCTCGTCGGCGAGGAAGCGGATGAGCGTCCCGACACTCGGCTTGGGCTGGAAGGACGTCGCCTTCTCCGGCAACAGGCGTCCGGCGAAGGCGATGTCGGCGACCAGGTCATAGTCAGGGGCCGGCATGAGGACGGCGACCCCGCGGGCTTGGCGGACCTTCTTGAGCGCCTCGTCCACCGAATGGTGGTAGCTGACCCGACCGCTGCCACGCCCGCCGCCACGAGCGGAGCGTCTGGCGGCGCGCGGTGGACGCCGAGCGCGCACCGCCGGCAGGAGGTCCTGGTGCAGCACCTCGACGGCGGCCCGACCCGGCGCCGGGGGGAGGGCGATGGTCGCCCACTCGGCGCCATCGGTCGCTACGAGGGTGTCGGCGCTGAGCGCAGCGAGTCCGTCGGCCGGCGGTCGCCCCTCGTATGCCGGACCGCTGGGTCCCAGGTCAGCGCAGGCTCGCCTGAGGTCGTCCAGGGTCCGGCCCCCCAGCACGCGGTGGATCGCGCCGAGGAAGAGTTGGGTGTCGGTCTGGTCGACCAGCATGGCCAGCCCCCGGTCGGTGGCGGTGCCCGGGCGGTCGCGCTGCATGGCGAGGTAGGCCGCGTAGCGGTGGTGCCCGTCTGCGATGAGGGTGCGGGCCCCCGCGAGGGCATGATCGAGGGCCGCGAGCGAGCGGGCGTCGCGGAGCGCCCAGATGCGGTGCCGCTGATCCGCGCGGTCGACGTACTCCTGCTCCGGTGCCGAGGCGACCGCTTGCCCCACGAGCTCGCGGATCGCCGCGGGTCCTCGGTGCACCAACAAGATCGGCGCGGGATTGATGCCGCCGGCGGTCATGCGCTGGGCCAGTTCGTCGACCTGACGAGCGTGGATCCCCTCGTGGGGGACCACGCCCAGGCCGTCCGGAGCGGGATGCGGCGTGAGATCCAGCGCGCCCACGAGCCCCCGCACGGTGAGCCCACCGGCGGTGTACTCGTGCACGTAGACCGCGGGCGCGCTGTCGGCGATCAGTTGACCACGGCTGCGCCACTGGTCCAGCCGCTGGGCGGCCGACCGGTAGGGTCGCGCGAACAGACGGGCGGTCGCCGGGTCGCCCACCCGTCCCGGGACGAGGCGCCAGCCGAGGAAGGGCGCCAGCCGCAACGGCCGGTCCACAGGGGGCGGGCCGACCTCGGCGAGCGACTCCATCGATTCATCGTAGGGGAGGGTCGGGTGGTCGGGACCAGCAGCGACGGCCGCGGGCTGGGTTCCTCCGAGGAGCCCCTCGCGGCGGCGTACGACCTGGCCATGCTCGACCTGGACGGCGTGGTGTACATCGGCGCCGAAGCCGTGCCCGGGGCCGCCGCGCGGTTGGCCGAGGCGCGGAGCGAGGGCCTGCGGATCGCGTTCGTGACCAACAACGCCTCCCGTCCTCCCGCACGCGTCGCGGCCCACCTGCGAGAGCTCGGTGTGCCGGCTGACGAAGCTGACGTCGTCACCTCGGCGCAGGCGGCGGCCCGGGTGCTCCTGGACCGCTTCGGCCCGGGCGCACGCGTGGCGCTCCTGGGTGGCGAGGGGTTGGAGGCCGCCCTGGGGGCAGCCGGGCTCGAGCCGGTACCCGTCGGGCGGTCCGCGGTCGCCTTGGTGTCGGGGTACGGGCCGGACGTGGCGTGGCGCGATGTGATGCGTGCTGCTGTGCTGGTGCGCGACGGACTACCGTGGGTGGCCAGCAACACCGACCTGACCATCCCGACGGCCTACGGGACGGCGCCCGGCCACGGCGTGCTCGTCCGCACGATCAGCGAGTTCGCCGGAGTCCGGCCGACGGTCGCGGGCAAGCCGGCTCGGCCCTTGCTCGACGAGACCGTGCGTAGGCTCGGCGGCTCCAGGCCGCTCATGGTGGGCGACCGCCTGGACACCGACATCGATGGAGCTCTCGCGGCGGGGTGCGACAGCCTCCTCGTGCTCACGGGGGTGACCGGGCTGACCGACCTGGTGGCGACCGCCGCAGGCCGCCGGCCGACGTACGTGTCGCCCGATCTGGCCGGGCTGTCCACGCCTCATCCCGCTCCCGAGGAGCACGGTGATCAGGTCGCCCTCGGGGGCTGGTCGGCGCGCTCCATCGAGGGTGCGCTGGTCGTCGAAGGCGCGGGTTCCGAGGCCGACTGGTGGCGGGTCGCGGCGACCGCCGCGTGGGCGCACCTGGACCACACCGGTCGGGTCCTCGACACCAGTGCCGTGGTGGTGCCGGAGGACGGTTCAGGCGCCACCGGCGGGTAGGGTTCGGGCATGACGCATCCGGACGACGACCACGCCACGCCGTCGGCGGGAGCGGTCCCGCACACCGGGTACCCGCCGGTGGACCAGGTGCTCGTCGGCCTCGACGACGACCTGGCCGGACGCGACCTCGAGGAGCACCCCGCGATTCTCGGCCGGGTCCACGACTCGCTGAGGGCGGCGCTGGATCCCGACCGCGAGACCGCCTAGCACGCGGGGAGCCGGGCGGTGCCCCGCCGGCTGCGCCTGGACGCCGAGCTCGTGCGTCGCGGACTCGCCCGCTCCCGCGAGCAGGCCGGCGACCTGATCGCAGCGGGCCGGGTCAGCGTCGGCGGAGCCAGGGCGACCAAGCCCGCCACCACGGTGAGCACCGAGGTGGCCATCGTGGTCCGCGAGGACGTCGACCGCCCGGACTATGTCTCCCGGGGGGGCCACAAGCTGGCGGGCGCGCTGGCCGTCTTCGAGCCGGCCGGCCTGGTGGTCGCCGGGAGGCGCTGCCTCGACGCCGGGGCCTCGACCGGTGGCTTCACCGACGTCCTCCTGCGGCACGGGGCACGCCAAGTCGTGGCGGTGGACGTCGGCTACGGCCAGCTCGCGTGGCAGCTGCGGGCCGACGACCGCGTGCAGGTGCACGATCGCACCAACATCCGCGACCTGACGCAGGAGATGATCGGCGGCCCGGTCGACCTGGTGGTCGGCGACCTGTCGTTCATCAGCCTCACCCTCGTGCTCGACGCGCTGACCGGCGTGACCGTTCCCGAGGGTGATCTCGCCCTGATGGTCAAGCCGCAGTTCGAGGTCGGGAAGGGGCGGGTCGGCAAGGGTGGCGTCGTGCGCGAGGCCGCCCTGCGCGCTGAGGCGGTTGTCGGGGTGTCGGAGGCGGCGCTGGAGCGCGGCTGGGGGACCAGAGAGGTGGCGGTCAGTCCGTTGCCCGGGCCGAGCGGCAACGTGGAGTTCTTCGTCTGGCTGCGCCGGGGCCCGAGCACCCTGGAGGCCGACCGGATCGAGCACGTGGTCCGCGGCGCCAGCAACTCGGGCGCGGGCGGCGAGGACCCCACCGATCCGGGGGGCGAGGGTGAGAAGGTGGGGCGGTGACCACCCCCTCGCCCGACCCGTCCGGCACCCGCCGGATGCTCCTCCTGGCCCACACCGGCCGCGAGGATGCGCGGGACGTGGCCAGGGCCTTCGCCAAGGAGCTGGGCGGTCACGGGATCGCCGTGGTCGTGCCGGCCGCGGACGCCGCCGAGATCGGGCTCGACCCCGCCGAGGTCGAGGTGCTGCCCGAGGGACCCGCGGCGACCGGGTCCAGCGCGGAGTGCGAGCTGGCGGTCGTGATCGGCGGCGACGGCACGATCCTGCGCGCTGCGGAGCTCACCCACGGCAGCGGTACTCCCTTGCTCGGCGTCAACCTCGGGCACGTGGGCTTCCTGGCCGAAGCCGAGGTCGAGGACGTCGACTCGACGATCAACGCGATCGTCGAGCGCCGCTACACCGCCGAGGAGCGGTTGACCCTCGACGTGGCCGTGCTCAGGGACGGCGAGCTCGTCACCTCCACGTGGGCTCTCAACGAGGCCAGTGTCGAGAAGGCCGCCCGCGAGCGGATGCTCGAGGTCGTCGTCGAGATCGACGGGCGCCCGCTCTCCCGATTCGGCTGCGACGGCGTCGTGTGCGCGACGCCGACCGGCTCGACGGCGTACAACTTCAGTGCCGGTGGTCCCGTCGTCTGGCCCGGCGTCGAGGCGCTCCTGATGGTGCCCATCAGTGCCCACGCCCTGTTCGCGCGGCCTCTCGTGGTGGCGCCCTCCTCGGTGCTGGCGGTGGAGGTGCTGGCGCGCACGGAGGGCTCCGGGGTGCTCTGGTGCGACGGACGGCGCACGGTCGACCTGCCCCCCGGTGCCCGCATCGAGGTCCGTCGGGGGGCGTTCCCCGTGCGGTTCGCGCGACTGCACCAGGCGCCGTTCACCGACCGGCTGGTGGCCAAGTTCGGCCTCCCGGTCAGTGGGTGGCGCGGCGCGGGCGAGCGACACCGCGGGGGCCCCCGTGCTTGAGGAGCTCCGGATCACCTCGCTCGGAGTCATCGACACGACGACGCTCGAGCTGGGGCCGGGGTTGACGGTCGTCACCGGCGAGACGGGGGCGGGCAAGACCATGCTCGTCACCGCTCTCGGTCTGCTGCTGGGTGGCCGTGCGGACAGCGGGTCGGTCCGGACCGGGGCGCGGACCGCACGGGTGGAGGGCACCGTGCACGTCGCGGACCTTCCCGGCTTCGCCTCGGCCGTCGACGGGGCCGGCGGCGAGGTCGAGGACGACCGCGTCGTGCTCGCCCGCCACGTCTCCGCCGAAGGGCGCTCGCGTGCCTTCGCCGGTGGCGCCGCCGTGCCTGTGAGCGTGCTGGCGAGTCTGACGGAGCCCTTGGTCGTGGTCCACGGGCAGTCCGACCAGCATCGGTTGCTCTCCGCAAGCGCCCAGCGCGAGGCGTTGGATCGCTTCGGAGGTGCCGACGTCAATGCGGCCCGCGAGCGCTACACGCTGCTGCGCTCGCAGCTGGTCGACGTCGAGACCGAGCTGGCCGAGGTGTCGGCTTCGGTGCGCGAGCGAGCCCGGGAGGCGGACCTCCTCCGCTTCGGGCTCGACGAGGTCGCCGCGGTCGCCCCGGAGGTGGGCGAGGACGCTCGCCTGGCTGCCGAGGAGACGCGGCTGGGCCACGCCGACTCGCTTCGACTGGCGGCCGAACAGGCCCGCGAGGCACTGTCGAGCGAGCTCGAGCATCCCGACGCCCTCGGTGCGGTGGCCGCCGCCCGGACGGCCTTGGAGTCCGTGCGCGATCACGACGAGGGAGTCGGCGAGCTTGCCGATCGGGCCGCCGAGCTCAGCTATCTCCTGTCCGACCTGGCGGCGGACGTCGCGTCGTACGCCGCGGCACTGGACACCGACCCCGTCCGCCTCGCGGCGGTCTCGGAGCGCCGGGCGGCACTCATCGCCCTGACCCGCAAGTACGGCGAGACCGTGGACGCCGTGCTGGCCTGGGCCGAGCAGGCGGCCGGTCGTCTGCGGGACCTCGACGACACCGACGGCCGGATCGGGCATCTCACGAGCGAGTCGGCGCGGCTGCGCTCCGAGCTGGGCGCGGCCGCTGACACGCTCAGCGCCGCCCGCACGCAGGCCGCCACGAGGCTCGAGACCCAGGTCACCGAGGAGCTGCACCTGCTCGCCATGCCGGAGGGCAGTTTGACCGTCGACGTCCGTCAGGTGGAGGTCGAGGCGGGGTCCCCTGAGGGCCTCCGCGTCGGCGAGCGCTGGCTCCGGCACACCGCGAGCGGCGTGGACCAGGTGGAGCTCCGGCTCGCCGCCAACCGAGGGGCTCCCGCCCGGCCGATCGCCAAAGCGGCATCCGGCGGCGAACTGTCGCGGGTCATGCTGAGCCTCGAGGTGGCCCTCGCCGGCACCAGCCCGGTGCCCACGCTCGTCTTCGACGAGGTCGACGCCGGTGTCGGCGGCCGCGCTGCGGGCGAGGTCGGTCGTCGGCTCGCGGTGTTAGCCAGGACCGCCCAGGTCCTCGTCGTGACGCACCTGCCGCAGGTGGCGGCGTTCGCGGACCACCACGTGCTCGTGGCCAAATCCGACGACGGCTCCGTGACGTCGTCGGGGCTCACCGTCCTCGACGACTCGTCCCGAGAGCGCGAGCTGTCCCGGATGTTCGCGGGTCTGGAGGAGTCCGAGACCGCGCTCGCCCACGCCCGTGAGCTGCTCGCCACGGCCGCTCCGGGTCGCGCGCTCGCCTGACACGCCGCTCGGGCTGCCGAGACCGCCCGGGCTCGGCTGACAGCATGGCCAGGTCATGAAGACCTCCCTCCGCCCATCCCGCCGACGTCCATCCGAAGCCCTCCCCGGAGTCCACGGCACCGCCAGGGTCGACCGGCGCCTCGCCAGCCTGCTCCCACGGCTCCGGCCGGGGGACGTCGCGGTCGTCGACGTGCTCGACCTGGACCAGGGTGCCGCCCGTGCTCTCGCGGAGACGGGTGTCGTCGCCGTGGTCGACGCCTCCGCGCTGATCTCCGGCCGCTTCCCCAACCTCGGCCCCCGGTTGCTGGACGAGGCGGGCGTCCTGCTCGTCGACCAGGTCGGCACGGACGCGCTTGCCGCGATCAAGGAGGGGGCGGCGGTGCGCGTGCACGACGGCTCCGTGGTGGTGGCCGATCAGGTCCTCGCGTCCGGGCGCGTGCTGGATGCTCCAGCGATCGAGGCCGAGATGTCGGCCGCCCGCGAGGGGATGCTGGCCCAGCTCGAGACCTTCACGCACACCAGCAGTGCCTTCCTCAAGAGGGAGCAGGACCTCCTCCTCCACGGCCTCGGCCTCCCCGCCCTGGAGACCACCCTGGGCGGCCGCCCGGTCGTCGTGGTGGCTGACTCGCATGAGTGGGCTGCGGTGCGTCGTTCGCTCAAGGTCTTCCTGCGCGAGCAGCGCCCGGTCCTGGTGGGCGTCGACGCCGGTGCCGACGCGCTGCTCGCGGGCGGGCTGCAGCCCGACGTGGTGGTCGTGAGTGCCGACGCCGAGCCGCCGTCGGCGAAGGTGCTCAAGGCGGCGAGCGACGTGGTCCTGACCGTGGCGCCGGGATCGTCGCGAGCACCCGTCGAGCGGCTCGAGCGGCTCGGCGTTCGACCCCGGCGAGTGGAGACCGCCGCGTCGGCCGGTGACGCCGCCCTTCTCCTCGCCGACGCAGGAGAGGCCCTCGTGGTGGTGTCGGTGGGCCTGCAGACAGGCTTGGAGGAGTTCCTCGACCGCAGCCGCGCCGGCCTGGCCGCCAGCTACCTCACGCGGCTCAAGGTCGGCGCGCGGCTCGTCGACCCGTCGGCGGTCCCGCTGCTGTACTCCGGACGGGTCCGGCCACGGCATGTCCTGCTCGTCCTCCTGTTCTGTGCGCTGGCGCTCGCCGTCGCGGTCGCGACCACCCCGGTGGGGCAGGAGTGGTTGCAGGACGCGCGGTCCTGGCTCGAGGCAGTGGTCGACGACGTCCGGCAGCGCGTCGGATGAGCTGGCAGCGCTCCCGGCTCGTCGGCCTGCTCCTGGTGTGTACGGCGCTGGCGGTCGGTATCGCGCTCGGTGCCGGACCGCTCAGCGACCTCGGCTCGCGCGCGCCCGGCGCGGATGCCGCCACCCCGACGGCGTCGGCGGAGCCGTCGCCCGCCGCCGTACCGGCCGTCGGCGATGCCTTCGCCGCGGCGGCCGCGACGACCCTCTACGCAGGTGGGCTGAGCGGCCGCCCTGTGGTGGTGCTCACGTTGCCCGGGGCCGACCCGGACATCGTGTCGGCCCTCGCCGAACAGGTGGGCCAGGCCGGTGGCCAGGTCACCGCCACCTATGCCCTCAAGCGCACCCTGCTCGACCCCGGGGAGAAGACCCTCGTCGACACTCTCGGCGAGCAGTTGCTCGCACAAGATGAGGTCGACGGGGCCGGCGGGACCGGCCTCGTCACCGACGGTGCGACGACCTACGACCGGATCGGCCAGCTGATCGGCCGGGCTGTTGCGAGCGCGCGTCGTTCCGACCCGGTGGATCCCGGCGTCGCGGCTTCCCTGCGGGCGAGCCTGAACGGCGCCCGGCTCCTCGGGATCCCTGCGGAGGACGCCGAGGACGCCGAGGCGACCGCCGTACCACCCGCTCGACTCGTGCTCGTCGTCACCGGTGGCGCCGATGACGTCGTCGAGCCGGTCGTGCTCGCCGGCCTGATGTCGGGGCTCGCCGCGACGAGCAAGGCCGTCGTCGTCGCCGGACCCGCGTCCGCGGCGTCGATCGAGGGGCTGCGCACCTCGCCTCCCGAGCGCCCGGTGACGACCGTGGACGGGACGGAGACCCCGTCCGGGCAGGTGAGCGCAGTGCTGGCCCTGATCCGGTCCTGGCGGACTCCGGGCGGATCCTTCGGTGCGTCCGGCGCGGACGGGCCGGTCCCCCTCGGGTAGGATGGAACCCCGTGAAGCCAACGGCCACCAAGCACGTGTTCGTGACCGGAGGCGTCGCCTCCTCGCTCGGCAAGGGGCTCACGGCCTCCTCGCTCGGGCGGCTGCTCCGCTCCCGCGGTCTGCGGGTCACCATGCAGAAGCTCGACCCCTACCTCAACGTGGACCCGGGCACGATGAACCCGTTCCAGCACGGCGAGGTCTTCGTCACCAACGACGGCGCCGAGACCGACCTCGACATCGGGCACTACGAGCGGTTCCTCGACACCGACCTCGGGCAGTCGGCCAACGTCACGACGGGGCAGGTGTACTCCAGCGTGATCGCCAAGGAGCGCCGCGGCGACTACCTGGGTGACACCGTGCAGGTGATCCCGCACATCACCAACGAGATCAAGGACCGGATCCGGGCGATGGGCGGCACCGGCGTCGACGTGGTGATCACCGAGATCGGCGGGACCGTCGGCGACATCGAGTCCCTGCCCTTCCTCGAGGCGGCCCGCCAGGTCCGCCACGACATCGGGCGCGACCACTGCTTCTTCCTCCACGTCTCGCTGGTGCCCTACATCGGCCCCAGTGGCGAGCTGAAGACCAAGCCGACCCAGCACTCCGTGGCGGCCCTGCGCTCGATCGGCATCCAGCCCGACGCCATCGTGTGCCGCGCGGACCGCGAGATCCCCGAGGCCATCAAGCGCAAGATCTCGCTGATGTGCGACGTGGACGAGGAGGCGGTCGTGACGGCCGCGGACGCGCCGTCCATCTACGACATCCCGAAGGTGCTGCACCGCGAGGGACTCGATGCCTACGTCGTCCGACGACTCGACCTGCCGTTCCGTGACGTGGACTGGGCGATCTGGGACGACCTCCTGCGGAAGGTGCACCATCCCAAGGAGGAGGTCACGATCGCGCTGGTCGGCAAGTACATCGACCTCCACGACGCCTATCTGTCCGTGGCGGAAGCGCTGCGCGCCGGGGGCTTCGCCCACGAGACGCGCGTCGAGATCCGCTGGGTGCCCTCGGACGAGTGCGCCGACTCCGCTGGCGCACACCGGCAGCTGCACGACGTCGACGGCATCTGCGTGCCGGGTGGCTTCGGGGTGCGTGGACTGGAGGGCAAGCTCGGCGCCCTGACCTACGCGCGCACCAACGGCATCCCGAGCCTCGGGCTGTGCCTCGGCCTCCAGTGCATGGTCATCGAGTACGCCCGCAACGTCGCCGGGCTCGAGAAGGCCGACTCGACGGAGTTCGACCCCGACTGCCCCGAGCCGGTGATCGCGACCATGGAGGAGCAGAAGGCGTACGTCGAGGGTGCGGGCGACCTCGGCGGGACGATGCGCCTCGGGCTCTACCCCGCCGACCTCACGCCGGGGTCCATCGTCCGGGAGGTCTACGGAGAGAGCCGGATCGAGGAGCGGCACCGGCACCGCTACGAGGTCAACAACCACTACCGCGAGCAGCTGGGCGCCGCCGGCCTGGTCTTCTCCGGCACCAACACCGACCTCGACCTCGTGGAGTTCATCGAGCTGCCTCGCAGCGTGCACCCCTACTACGTGGCGACCCAGGCCCACCCCGAGCTGCGCTCGCGCCCGACCCGGCCGCACCCGCTCTTCGCCGGCCTCGTTGGCGCGGCGCTGGCCCGGCAGAAGGCCGAGCGGTTCCCGATCGACGAGTCCGGGCTGCACCGGGAGCCGGACGACGACTGACCGAGGGCGGCGCGTCAGGCGAGCTCGCCGCGAGCCCGGAGCTGGCGGGTGAGGGAGTCGACGCCCCCGAGGAGGGCGGCTCGGATGGTGGGGTCGGTCTCGGGCTGGCGGGCCATGGCGGTGGCCTGGTCGAGGAACCGCTGGTCGCCGACTTCGGGGAACATCCCCTGGACCAGTCCGAAGACCTTCAGCATCCCGCCGCCGGCGAGCGCCGGGATCGCCTCCAGGTAGCGGTCGGTGAAGGGGAGCAGGATGTCGCGCTGGTCGGCCCGCCAGAACGACGACACCATCTGACCGAGGATCGGGCCGCCGGGGACCGACTGCTCGTCGTAGAGCGCGTGCCAGGCCTCCTCCTTGGCCTCCGGGAGCGGCCGTGAGGCGCGCACGACGAGGGCGCTGAACTCGGCATCGGGGTCGGGGTCGCGCTCGAGGAGCCGCGCGATGCGCTCCTCGTCGAAGTCGCCCTTCGCGGCGCGGGTGGCGGCCACCCTCCAGGCCAGGCCGAGGTCGTCGGCGGCCGCATCGTCGAGGATCTCGAAGTGCTCCGGGGTCGTCGCGTTCGCGGCGAGCGAGACCAGGGCTCCTTGGCGCAGGTCGGGACGTTGGGCGAGGACCGCAGCGCGGTCGGCCACCCGGCTGCGCTGCCCGTCGATCCGGTCGAGCGGAGTGAACCGCCGGGCGATCACCCCGGCCAGCCGGAGGAACGGCTCGGCCACACCCGGGACCTTCTCGGTCTCCAGGACGCCGAGCACGCAGGTGAGCGCCTCGTCGGAGCCCAGCTCGCCCTTGACGAGCATGTCGTGGGCCGTCGTGACCGCCAACGCCCGGGAGACGGGGTCCGGCAGGCGCCCGCCCCCCTCCAACATGAGGCGCAGAGACCCGGGGTCGGTGCGGACCGCGGCGAACGTCAGGTCGTGGTCGTTGACCAGGCGCAGGTCGCTCTCGGGGAGATCCACGGGGGTGTGCGAGCCGGCCGTCGTGACCGCAACGTCCGCCACCCACCGAAGATCCTCGCCCTCGAGGGAGTAGCAGCCGATGTCCAGGCGGTGCGGACGGGGGGTCGACCCATCGGGCCCCTCCGCCACCAGCTGGTCGCCCTCGAGGCGCAGGGTGTCGGTGCCGGCCCGGTCGAGCCACGCGGTCTCCCAGGCGCCGAGGTCGCGGCCCGCGGCCGCGCCGATGGCCCGGGTGAGGTCCTCGAGCTCGGTGTTGCCCCAGGCGTGGTCGCGGAAGTAGGCGCGCAGCCCTTCGAGGAACGCCTCCTCCCCGGCGTACGCGCTGAGCTGGCGCAGCACCGCCTGGCCCTTCTGGTAGGCGATCGCGTCGAAGTTGGCCATCGCCTGGGAGACGTCGGGCACCTCGCCGCGGATCGGGTGGCTGGCCGGCCCCATGTCCACCCGGTAGCCCTCCAGCTCGCCGCCGGCCAGGAACCCGGCCCAGCTGTCGGAGTAGCGGGTCGCGCCGGCAGCCGCCCAGCAGGCCGCCCACGAGGCGAACGCCTCGTTGAGCCACAGGTCGTTCCACCAGCGCATGGTGACCAGGTCGCCGAACCACATGTGGGCCATCTCGTGGAGGAGGATCTCGGCGACCATCCGTCGCTGGTCGTGGGTCGGCGTGCTGCGGAACAGCACCCCGTCGCCCCAGGTGACACAGCCCCAGTTCTCCATCGCGCCGCCCATGTCCGGCACGAAGACCTGGTCGTACTTCTCCTGCCCGAAGGGCACGCCGAACTGCTCGCCGAACCAGCCCAGGCCCTGCTCGGTCAGCTCGAAGAGCTCGTCGGCGTCGCGGTCGAGCATCTCCTTGAGCGACTGTCGGCAAGAGAGGCCCAGGTCGTAGCCGCCCCGGAGCGCCCGGCGCTCGTAGAACGGGCCGGCGTTCACCACCGTCACGTACGTCGAGAGCCGGGGCGTGTCGGCGAACGTCCAGAGCCGTCCGCCGTCGGGCAGGTCTGCCACCGAGGTGCTGGGCGAGTTGCTGAGCACCGTCCAGGTGTCGGGCGCACTCACCGTGAACCCGTGCACGGCCTTGAGGTCGGGCTGGTCGAAGTTCGCCCAGGCACGCCGCGCCATGTCCGGCTCGAAGCTGGTCCAGACGTAGACCTGCTTGTCGCTCGGGTCCACGTTGCGCTTGATGCCGTGGGCGGTGGCGGTGTCGGTCTGCGCCGACGCGACGACGAGGACGTTGTCGGCCTGCACGTCGGGCAGTGGGAGGCGACCCCGCTCGACGGTGCTGGAGTCGAGGGCGACCCCGTTGAGGGTCGCGTGCCGGACCTCGGCGCAGCAGTCCACGAAGGTGCTCGCCCCGGGTCGGCGGCAGCGGAAGGTGATCGTGGAGGTGGCTTCGAGGACGTCGCCCTCCAGCAGGCCCCTGAGGTCGACGGCGACGTCGTACCGCTGCACCTCCAGCAGCGCCTCACGTTCGACGGCTTCCTCGCGGGTGAGGCTGGCGGGGGCTGCGGTCTCGATCACGCACGTCACGGTAGCGTCACCGACCATGACCGAGCCGCCTGCCGACGAGCGCGGCACCTGGCCGGTCACCGGCAGCCTGGACCTGCACCGCGACCACTGGCTGGTGGCGCTGCGACGGGACACGGTGCACGTGCCAGGCGCGGAGGACGAGCCGTTCGACCGCTGGGTGCTCGAGCACCCCGGCGCGGTGATCGTGCTCGCCGTCGACGACGACGAGCGGGTGGCGTGCGTGCGCCAGTACCGGCACCCCGCCGGAGGCACCTTCCTCGAGCTGCCCGCAGGGTTGCGCGACGCGGGTGACGAGGATCCCCTGGAGACCGCGCGGCGCGAGCTGCGGGAGGAGGTCGAGCTCGAGGCCACGGAGTGGCGACGTCTCTTCGCCCTGTGGCCTTCGGCGGGCATCACCTCCGAGCAGCACGAGTTCTTCCTGGCGCGCGGGCTCACGCATCGCGACCGCGGCGACTTCCTGCTCGAGCACGAGGAGAGTGAGATGGAGACGATGTGGGTGCCTGTGGACCTGCTGGTCGAGGCCGTGCTCGACGGCCGCGTGACCGAGGAGCCCATCTCGGTCGCCGTGCTGGCCTACGAAGCCCTGCGGCGGCGGGGCCGCCTCTGAAAGGCAAGGGGACGTCGAGGGGCTCAGACGGCGTAGACCGCCACCTCGGTCGCCTTCACGACGAACGTCACCGGGTCGCCGGGGGCGAGCGCCAGGTCGGCGGCCGCCCGCAGGGTGACGTCGGCGGCCAGACCGCCGGCCTTGACGCGGACCAGGTCGCCGTGGGGCTCCACCTCCGTCACCGTGACCGCGAGGGCGTTGCGCGGGCTCCCGTGCGGCGCGTCCCGATAGACGGCGACCGCCTGTGGGCGGAACGCCGCGACGGTCGCGGCTCCGGCGACCGGAGGAGTGCCTTCCGCGAGCCCGTGCACCAGCAGGCCGTCGGGGGAGACGAGGCACTCGTCCACGCCGTCCCAGGTCCCCGTCAGGAGATTCAGCCCCGCGAGGCGAGCGGCGAACGCACTGCGGGGCCGTGTGAGCACGGCCTCGGTCGGACCTTCCTCGGCGACCCGCCCGTCCTCGAGCACGACCACCCGGTCGGCCAGCAGGAGGGCGTCGAGAGGGTCGTGGGTGACCAGGACCGCGGTGCGTGGGGCGAGCACCGACCGGAGCGTCTGCCGCAGGGCGGGGAGGACGGCGACGTCGAGGGCCGCCATCGGCTCGTCGAGGAGGAGCAGCCGGGGATCCGCTGCCAGCGCACGGGCGACCGCGACCCGCTGGGCCTGCCCTCCGGAGAGCTGCGAGGGGCGGCGCCGTGCGAGCTCGCCGACACCGACCCGGTCGAGCCAGTCGTGCGCCTCCCGGCGCGCCTCCGTCCGGTTCACACCTCGGCTGCGGGGGCCGAACGCGACGTTCTCGACGGCGTCGAGGTGGGGAAAGAGGAGCGGGTCCTGGCCGAGCAGCGCCGTACGGCGGGCATGCGGGGGGACCTCGACCCCGCGGTCGACGTCCGTGAGCAGGGCATCGTCGAGGGTGACGCGGCCGCGGTCGGGGCGCAGGAGTCCGGCGACGATGGCGAGCACGGAGGACTTCCCCGACCCGTTCGGTCCGAGCAGTGCGAGCGTCTCGCCGTCCTCGACGCGGAGCGCGACGTCGAGCCCGCGCACGTCGACGGCCGCCCGGAGATCGAGGCTCACAGTGCGCCCCGACCCTGACGGGCGAACCCGATGATCAGCACCGCCACCACGAGGAGCACCAGGGCCAGCGCGACGGCCGCGTCGGGGTCGGTCTCGCGCTGCAGGTAGATCTCGAGCGGCAGGGTGCGGGTGCGGCCCTGGAGACTGCCGGCGAAGGTGATCGTCGCGCCGAACTCCCCGAGAGCGCGCGCGAAGGCCAGGACGGACCCCGAGATGAGCCCCGGCAGGACGAGCGGCAGGGTGATCCTGCGGAAGACCGTGGTGGGCGGCGCCCCGAGCGAGGCGGCGACCACCTCGTAGCGGTCACCGGCGGTGCGCAAGGCGCCCTCGAGGCTGATCACGAGGAACGGCAGCGCCACGAACGTCTGGGCCATCACGACCGCGATCGTCGAGAACGCGATCTGCACGCCGAGCACGTCGAGTGCCTCGCCGAGGAGCCCGCGCCGCCCGAAGGTGTAGAGCAGGGCGAGCCCGCCGACGACCGGAGGGAGCACCAAGGGGATCAGCACCAGGGAGCGCACCACGCCTTGGAGCGGGAAGTCCTGGCGGGCCAAGACCAGCGCCATCGGCACGCCGAGGACGATGCAGGCGGCCGTGGCAGCGGCCGAGGTGCGCAGGCTGAGCCAGAAGGCCGCGCGGGAGCTCTCGGACGTGATCAGCGTCCCGAACGCGGGCCAGTCGACCTTGGCGACGATCGCGACGAGCGGGAGCAGCACGAAGAGCGCCCCGACGAGCGCGGGGAGGTAAGCCCACCGCGGCAGGTCGACGGGGCGCCGCGTCGTCGTACGGTCAGGGCTGGGCGAAGCCGGCCTCCTCGAGAACGGCCTGTCCGTCGTCGCCGAGGACGAGGTCGCAGAACTCCTGGGCCAGATCGGCGTGCTCGGAGTCGGCGAGGGCGACGATGGGATAGCTGTTGACGGCCTCGGCGGACTCCGGGAAGGGGACGCCCTCGACCTCGTCGCCGGCGGCCTTCACGTCGGTGACGTAGACCAGTCCGGCGTCCGCCTCCCCGGACGTGACCTTGGCGAGGACGTCGGTGACCGACTGCTCCTCGCTGACGGGACTCAGGGTCACCCCGCTCGACTCCTCCACCTTGGCCGCGGCCGCGCCGCAGGGCACCTCGGGAGCGCAGACTACGACGTTGACGCCGGGCTCGGCGAGATCGGCGAACGACGTGATGCCTGCGGGGTTGCCCGGGGGCACGGCGATCTCGAGCGTGTTGGTGGCGAAGATCTGCGGGTCGCCCGCCTGGAGGTCGTCGGCCGTCAGCTTGTCCATGTTGGCGGTGTCGGCCGATGCGAAGACGTCAGCAGGGGCACCCTGCTGGAGCTGGGCGACCAGGTCGGACGAGCCGCCGAAGTTGAAGGTCACCTCCACACCCTCGTGGTCGGCCTCGAACTGCTCACCGAGCTCCTCGAAGGTCGTTGTGAGCGAGGCGGCGGCGAACACGGTGAGGGTGGTGCCGTCGTCCGAGCCCGCCGCTTCGCTGTCGGAGTCCCCGCAGGCAGTCAGGGGTAGGAGAAGCAGGAGGGATGCGGTCAGCGCGCGGAGCATGGGCCGGTTCATGCGCTCATCGAAGCACATAGCCTAGGTATTACCTAGGTGTGGCCCGCCGAGTCACACCTCGACGATCACGTTGGTGGACTTGATCACCGCAGTGGCGTGCTTGCCGACCTCCAGCCCGAGCTCGTCCGCTGCTTCGCGACTCATCAGCGACACGACCCTGAACTCGCCGCAGATCATCTCGACCTGGGCCATCACGGTGTCGCGCTTGACGTCGACGACGATGCCGGACAGCCGGTTGCGGGCGCTCGACACGCGGTCCGGTCCGCTCGCGGAGGCCGTCAGTGCGGCCAGCCGGTCGGCCCGCAGGACACGTTGGTTGCCGCGGCGCTCGAACTCCACGATGCCGTTGGCCTCCCATCGCCGCAGGGTGTCGACGCTGACACCGAGCGCCTGGGCGACCTCACCGATGCGCAGGTACTCCGCCACGCTCGCGATCGTAGTGTGGGACCGGATGCGGAGCTGTCCGACCGCGGCGCCTCGGTCCACCCCAGGGGCAGCAGACGTCGAGGCGCGGCGTGGATATGGTCGTGTCGGCCGCACAAGGTCGTGCGGCTGCCCGCCGTCGAACCCCGCCGTCCGGGCCTTCAGGAGGAGAGTGACCGCAGGTGAAGGTCGGAGTCCCCAAGGAAGTCAAGAACCACGAGTACCGCGTCGCCATCACGCCGATCGGCGTACACGAGCTGACCGCCCATGGTCACGAGGTCTTCGTGGAGACCAAGGCGGGGGTCGGGTCCTCCATCAGCGACGAGGAGTTCGTAGCCGCGGGTGCTCGGATCGTGCCCGATGCCGACGCCGCCTGGGGAACCGACGGGTCGATCGACATGGTGCTGAAGGTCAAGGAGCCGATCGCCGAGGAGTACCACCGGATGCGTGAGGGACTCACGCTGTTCACCTACCTGCACCTGGCTGCCGACAAGCCGCTCACCCAGGAGCTGCTCGACCGCGGCGTCACCGGCATCGCCTACGAGACGGTGCAGCTGCCCTCCGGCGGGCTGCCGCTGCTTTACCCCATGTCGGAGGTCGCCGGATGCCTGGCGCCACAGGTGGGGGCGCACGCGCTGCTCAAGGCCCAAGGGGGTCGCGGCGTGCTGATGGGCGGCGTCGGCGGAGTCGCCAACGCCAAGGTCGTGATCATCGGCGCGGGCGTCTCCGGACAGAACGCCGCCAACATCGCGCTCGGGATGGGCGCCGACGTGACCCTGCTCGACACCGACCTCGACAAGCTGCGGATGTCCTTCTGGCGCTACAACAACCGAGTGCATGGGCTGGCGTCCTCGCGTCTTGCGATCGAACAGCAGGTGATGGAGGCCGACATGGTGATCGGGGCCGTGCTGATCCCCGGTGCGGCGGCGCCCAAGCTCGTCAGCAACGACCTGGTGTCCCGGATGAAGCCGGGCTCGGTGCTGGTCGACATCGCGGTCGACCAGGGGGGCTGCTTCGAGGACACCCACCCGACGACCCATGCCGAGCCGACGTTCCCGGTCCACAACTCGATCTTCTACTGCGTGGCGAACATGCCAGGCGCGGTGCCGAACACCTCGACGTACGCGCTCACCAACGCGACCATGCCGTACGCCGTGGCGCTGGCCGACAAGGGCTGGCAGGCCGCGTGCCGGGCTGACCACAGTCTGGCCCTCGGCCTCAACACGCACGCCGGCCGGCTGACCAACGCGCCGGTGGGGGAGGCCGTCGGCATCGAGGCCATCGACGTGGCCGAGGCGATCGGTTGAGGGCCCTTGGCTGACCGCGTCCCCGTCGCGGGGGCGGTACGCACCTACCTCGACCACCTCGCGATCGAGCGGGGCCTGGCGGCCAACACCCTGTCGTCGTACCGCCGCGACCTGCGGCGCTACCAGGCTTTCCTCGAGGGCAGGGGGATCGAGGACCTGGACGGCATCGACGAGGCGACGGTCACCGGGTTCCTCGTCGCGCTCCGCGAGGGCGACGCGGACCATCCGCCGCTGAGCTCGACATCGGCGGCGCGCACGGTGGTCGCCGTGCGCGGGTTCCACCGGTTCGCCGTGGGGGACGGGCTCGCTACGGCGGACCCCGCAGCCGCGGTCAAGCCGCCCACCCCGGCGAAGCGGCTGCCCAAGGCACTGCCGTTGGCGGACATCGAGGCGATCCTGACCGCTGCGGGTGCCCCCGGGACCGCCCTGGCACTGCGCGACCGGGCGCTGCTCGAGCTGCTCTACGGCACCGGAGCGCGGATCTCCGAGGCCGTCGGCCTCGACGTCGACGACCTCGACACCGTCGACCGCACGGTGCTCCTGCGCGGGAAGGGCGGCAAGGACCGGCTGGTGCCCATCGGCTCGTACGCCGTCGACGCGGTGTCGGACTATCTCGTGCGCTCCCGCGCCGGGCTCGTCGCCGTCGGCCGGGGCACGCCGGCGCTGTTCCTCAATGCTCGTGGCGGTCGGCTCTCGCGCCAGAGCGCCTGGACGGTGCTGGTCCGCGCGGCCGAGCGGGCCGGGGTGACCGCCGACGTCTCGCCGCACACGCTGCGGCACTCCTTCGCCACCCACCTGCTCGACGGCGGTGCCGACGTCCGGGTCGTCCAGGAGCTGCTCGGGCACGCCTCGGTGACGACGACGCAGGTCTACACCCTCGTCACCGTCGACAACCTCCGCGAGGTGTTCGCCACCGCTCACCCGCGGGCGCGCGCCTGACGGCGGGTACCGCCGAGCCCTTGACGCAGAGGCATCCATGATCGTGGATGTGACCAGGCGCCGCGGTTCCTGACGCCCGTATCTCGGGACGGGGGACAAGAACAGATGGCACGTAGCATCAGAGCTCGGATGGCAGGGCTCGCCGCCGCAGGCTTGGTCGGCGCGCTGGGAGTCGTGACGCCGGCCCAAGCACAAGAAGACACCCAACCCAACGCGGCGGCGGTGGATCCACAGGTCGCGGCGGCGCTCGATCGCGTGGAGAATCACCACCCCTGGTCGAAGGTGACCGTCCACGGGAATGGGTCGTCGTCGTTCACCGGATCGACGGGGTAGACGTGAGCATGCTCAGGACAGCACTGGTGGGTCTGATCGTCCTCTTCGTGATCATCGTGGTCTCGATGCCTCTCGCCAGCATCATCGGCCTTGGCCCGGCGGAGTTCTGGATCCTCCCGGCGTTCTTCCTGGTCGTCGCTGCGGTGGTGCTCGCCATGCGTCACCGCAGGATCGCCGGTCCGCGCGACCCGCACTGACCTGACGACCGCCTGCTACCCGCAACTCGGCAGCGGTTGGGTTGAATGGGGCGGTGTCCCGCGTGCTGCCCCGGCTGGTCGTCCCATCGGGCGCGGATGCGGACACGGTGTACCTGACCCTGGCGGAGTGGGCGGAGGAGCAGGGTCAGGCGTTCTACCCGCACCAGGACGAGGCGCTGCTGGAGCTTCTCGACGACAACAACGTCGTGCTGGCGACGCCGACCGGGTCGGGGAAGTCACTGGTGGCCCTCGGCGCCCATCTGGCGGCGCTCGCCGCCGGACGGGTGAGCTTCTACACCGCTCCGATCAAGGCACTGGTCAGCGAGAAGTTCTTCGCCCTGTGCGAGGCGTTCGGCGCCGACCAGGTGGGGATGCTGACCGGCGACGCCGCGGTGAACGCCGACGCCCCGATCGTCGCGTGCACCGCCGAGGTGTTGGCCAACATCGCGTTGCGCGAGGGTCGCCTCGCCGAGATCGGCCTGGTCGTGATGGACGAGTTCCACTACTACGGAGAGCCGGACCGGGGGTGGGCCTGGCAGGTGCCGCTGCTGGAGCTCCCACAGGCGCAGTTCCTGCTGATGTCCGCGACGCTGGGCGACGTGACCGACCTCGCCGCAGACCTGACACGGCGGACCGGCCGCCGCACAGCGGTGGTCGCCGACGCGGTCCGTCCGGTGCCGCTCAGCTTCTCGTGGTCACTGGTGCCGCTGTCGGAGACCGTCGAGGAGCTGGTCGGCACCGGCCAGGCCCCGGCGTACGTCGTGCACTTCACGCAGGCTGCTGCCGTCGAGCACGCCACGTCGCTGCTCGCCAAGGGAAATGCCGTCGCCGCGGACCGCCAGCGCCGCGACGCCATCGCTGCGCAGGTGGGCGCGTTCAGGTTCGGCGCCGGCTTCGGGAAGACGCTCTCCCTGCTGGTCCGCGCCGGCATCGGCGTGCATCACGCCGGCATGCTGCCGAAGTACCGGCGCCTGGTCGAGCACCTCGCCCAGGCCGGACTGCTCACCGTGGTCTGCGGGACCGACACCCTCGGGGTTGGGATCAACGTGCCGATCCGCACGGTCGTCTTCACCGGCCTGGCGAAGTTCGACGGCAGCCGCCAGCGAGTGTTGCGCACCCGCGAGTTCCAGCAGATCGCCGGGCGTGCCGGGCGAGCCGGGTTCGACACCGCCGGGTACGTCGTCGTGCAGGCCCCCGAGCACGTGATCGAGAACGAGCGGGCCAAGGCGAAGGCCGAAGCCAGGAACGCCGGCCTCAGCCCGGAGAAGCGGGCCAAGCGCGGCTCGAAGGCCCAGCTCAAGAAGCCACCCGAAGGCACCGTGGTCTGGACGGAGCAAACCTTCGACAAGCTCGTCGCCGGCCAGCCCGAGCGGCTCACCTCGCGGATGCGCGTCGACAACGCGATGCTGATCAACGTCCTGTCCCGCCAGGAGGACGCCTTCCCGGTGCTCCGACGACTCCTGACCGAGAACCACGAGCCGCGACGGGCCCAGCAGCGCCTGGCCCGTCGGGCCCTGCGGCTCGCTCGGTCGTTGGTGCGCTCGGGCGTGGTGGTCCGCCTGCCGGAGCCCGACGAGCACGGTCGCCGGTACGTGCTCACCGTTGATCTCCCCGACGACTTCGCGCTCAACCAGCCACTGGCGCACTTCGCGCTGGCCGCGTTCGACGTCCTGGATCCCGAGGCGCCGACCTATACCCTCGACGTGGTCTCGGTGGTCGAGGCGGTGCTGGAGCCGCCGAGACAGGTCCTGCTCGCGCAGCAGTACGCCGCCCGCGGGGCTGCGGTGGCGGAGATGAAGGCCGACGGGATCGAGTACGACGAGCGGATGGCCCTGCTCGACGAGATCACCTGGCCGCAGCCGCTCGCCGAGATCCTGGAGGCGACGTACGCGCTCTACCGCACGACCCACCCGTGGCTGCCCGAGGACGCGCTGACCCCCAAGTCGGTGGTGCGCCAGATGTGGGAGGAGGCGATGTCCTTCACCGACGTCGTCTCCCGCTATCAGCTCGCCCGGTCCGAGGGACTGGTCCTGCGCTACCTGAGCGACGCGTACCGGACGCTGCGTCAGACCGTGCCCGCCGCGCACCGCTCTCCCGAGCTCGAGGTGGTGGTCGAGTGGCTGGGCGAGACCATCCGTCAGACCGACTCCTCCCTGCTCGACGAGTGGGAGGCGTTGGTCGACCCGGATGCCTCGGCCGGGCACCACGACGACCCGCCGCCCCCGCCGCGCCCGCTCTCGGCCCAGGAGCGCGTGCTGAACGCCATGGTCCGCAACGCGATGTTCGCCCGTGTCGCCGCCTGCGCCCGCGACGACCTGGATGCCCTGCTACGGCTCGAGCGCGCGGCCGCGGACCGTCTGCAGCCCGCTCGGGAGGTGGTGATGACGCGGAGTCGGTGGGACTCGGCGCTTGAGCAGTACTACGCCGCGCACGCCTCCCTCGCGACCGGCGCGGATGCGCGCGGCCCGTCGTACTTCTGGATCGGTGGCGAGGAGCTGGGAGAGCCTGCCGGAGCTCCTGAGGGCACCCTGGCGCGGGTGCGGCGGGTGCGCCAGACGATCGCCGACCCGCGGGGGGACAGGGACTGGGTGATCGAGGCCGTGCTCGACCTCGACGCCACCGACGACGCCGGAGACCTGGTGCTCGCCGCGGTGGCGATGCGCTCGCTGACCGACCCCGTCGGGGCATGAGCGACACGCTCGCGCCTTGAGGTAGTCACAAAGGACTAGACCGGGCCCACCGAACGGGTCAGATCCCTCGTTCCGTGAACAGCGGGGGTGCCCTGTGCCTAGCGTTGCCCGCGCGGGTCCCCTCCACCCGTACATCGCCGGCCACCGTGCCGACGATGCCCGAATCTCGCGTCCACCACGGGGGCCAGATGTTCTCCTTGCGTCGCACCAAGTCGGCCGAGCAGTCGCCCGAACCCGATGACCTGACCCCGGTCTCGGTCGGCGCCGACCTGCCCGCGAACGACCTGCCCGCTCCGGCGGAGAAGGTCAAGAAGCCGAAGAAGGTCAAGAAGCCCAAGGCTTCCGCGCCGGTGGACAGCCCCCTGACGGCCGAGGCCGAGGCGGCCGAGCCGCCCCTCGCGCCGGCCGCAGCGCCCGCCGACGTCGTGTCGGACGAGCGCCCCCGCAAGCCGCACTTCTTCGACTTGTCCGAGTGGTCGCTGCGGCGCAAGCTCGCGCTGGTCGTCACCCTTCCGATCCTCCTGGCCGCGGTGTTCGGCGGCATGCGCGTGCGCGCCGAGATGGAGCGGGCCGACAACTTCACCGCAGCCGCGTCCCAGGTCAGGGTCCTCCAGCCTGCGGGCGACTACGTGGCGGCGGCCGAGCACGCCGCCGTGGTCTCGCGCGAAGAGGGAATCGACAGCCCCAAACTGGAGAAGGCCCAGCAGGAGGTCGTCAACGCGGCCGCGGCCTTCGTCGAGGCGGTCGGCAACGCCGACCTGACCCCCGCGCAGGCCCAGCAGGCCGAGGACATCATGGCGCTCAGTGAGCAGCTGCGTACCGGCATGGCCTACGTCAGCATCTCCCAGGCCGTCACCCAGGTCCGCCAGCTCGAGCGCGGCGTGAACGCCCTGATCACCGAGATCGTGGACGAGCAGATCGACCCGGAGCCTGCACTGGTCGTGCTGGCCCAGGCGAACGACGGTCGCCTCTCGCTCACCCTCCAAGACATCCAGGTCGCCAACTCCTCGTCGGTGTCGGAGAACCCCATCGAGCTGTACACCGAGTTCGGCGTCGAGCTCGGGGTCATCGACCGCCTGGCAGTCGCCCTCGGCCAGACCGACCCGCGCGTGCTGCAGATCCGCCAGGACAACGCCCAGCGGGTGGAGGCCCTCGACCGGGCCGTGTCCGGAACGGACGGTAGCGAGGTCAAGATCTCGCCCTCGGCGTACGAGTCCTACGACGAGCTGATCGAGGACCTCAACCAGACCATCCACACCAACCTCAACGCCGCCGCCGGCGAGGCCCGGACCTTGACCATCGTGGACTCCACGATCATCATCAGCGCGATCCTCGCCGCCCTCGCACTGGCGCTGCTGGTGTCCCGCCTGCTGATCAAGCCGATTCGCCGGGTGCAGGAGGGTGCCCTCGACGTCGCCCACGAGCGGCTCCCCGAGGCGGTGGAGAGGATCCGCGCCGGTCGCGACCCAGGCGAGATCGTGCCCATCGGTGTCACCACCCACGAGGAGATGGGCCAGCTGGCCCGCGCCGTGGACGACATGCACCGGACAGCGGTCAAGCTGGCCGCAGGAGAGGCCTCGCTGAGGTCTCAGGTCAGCGACATGTTCGTGACCCTGTCGCGGCGCAACACCTCGCTGATCAACCAGCAGCTGGGCCTGATCGAGACGCTGGAGAACGACGAGGAGGACCCGCAGCGGCTGGAGAGCCTGTTCCGGCTCGACCACCTCGCCGCGCGGATGCGTCGCAACGCCGAGAGCCTCGTCATCTTGTCGGGCGCCCCGAACCGCAGCGCCGACCAGGACGACCTGAGCCTCACCGACGCCCTGCAGGCCTCCATCGCGGGTGTTCAGGACTACCACCGGGTCCAGGTCGACCCAGCACCTGCCCGCCGGATCGTCGGCAAGGCAGCCAACGACATCGTGCACCTGCTCGCGGAGCTCGTCGACAACGCGCTGTCCTACTCGCCGCCCAGCTCGCCGGTGCTGGTCACGTCCTCGTTCACGCGTGGCGGTGTGCTGCTGCAGGTCACCGACGCGGGCCTGGGGATCGCCGACGACACCCTGCGCGAGGTCAACGAGCGGCTGCGCGCCGGTGGTGAGGTGACGGCCGAGACCGCACGTCGCATGGGCCTGTTCGTGGTCAGCCGGCTCGCCGAGCGGCACGGCCTCAAGGTCAGCCTCGACCAGAACGACCGTCAGGGCATCACCGCGAGCGTCTTCCTGCCGAGTGCCATCCTCACCGACAGCGCACGGATCGAGGCCGCACCGGAGGAGCCGGAGGCCGAGTCGGTCTTCGCCCTCGGGCCGGCGCCGGAGGACGCGTCAGAGCTCGACGGCTCGCCGTTCGACATCTCCGCGTTCGCCGGAGAGCGCGAGCCCGAAGACAAGATCACCGCGGCGATCAACGCCTACGGCCTGCCGCAGCGCCGGCCCGGCGCCAGCGGTGCCGGCCAGTCCGCGGATGCTCCGGCCGGGGGCTTCTTCGATCGGGACGACGAGGGACACACCCAGGTACGGCGTCCCCTGGAGCCGCGGCCGACACCGGCCATCGAGGCCGCCGGTGTCCCCAACGACGAGGCCGCGGACGAGACTCCGGAGACGCCCGCCGAGGTGCCGGTCGGCACGGACGGCAGCCCGGTCGAGGAGACCCACCTCGAGGAGGGTGAGCGGATCGAGGCGGGAACCGTCATCGAGGACGGCGACGGTGGTCGCGTGATCGCGCTCGGCCCGGCACCCACGAGGAGCCCTGACGCCGGAACGGCCGCCACGGGGGAGGCCGACCCGACGACCGCCGAGGAGCCCGGGCTGGTCCCGGTGCCCAGCGTCCCCTTCGAGTTCGCTCCCGCTGTCACGGACCTGGGCGCCCCCGCGGCGTCCCTGGACGGCGCCCTGGACGAGGCGGCCCCCCAGGGCAAGGTCAACAAGGCAGGAAAGAACGGCAAGGCGGGCAAGAGCCGGCTCAACGGCGCGAACGGCAAGACCCGGCCCCAGAGCCGTCCTGGTGGGCCGGGAAGCAACGGCCACGTGACGCCGACCCCCGCGAGCATGGAGGAGGACGAGACCCCGATCTTCCGTGCGCTGCGCTCCAACTGGCTCAGCTCGGGCGGGACCGTCCGTGGCTGGACGGACTCCGAGGTCGCCGCCGGATGGGAGGCCGTGACGAGGGTCGAGTCCACCGAGCCCCCGCCCCAGACCGAGACGGGCCTGCCGATGCGCCGACCGGGCAACCGGTTGATCCCGGGCGGGCTGACCCCGGCGACCGCCCCCACCGTCCGCGACCCGGAGGCGATCCGGGCCCGGTTGGCCGCCCACGCGGCCGGCGTGTCCCGCGGCCGCTCTGCGGCACACGGGTCCACAACCGACACCACCACACAGGAAGCAGACCCCGCATGACCGAGTTCCGCTTCGCACCCAATGCCGCCGATGCCGAGCGCGAGCTCGACTGGGTGGTCACCAAGTTCGTCGACGACGCGCCAGGCGCCGCGCACGCGGTGCTGGTCTCCGCCGACGGCCTCCTGATGGCGGGTAGTGCCCGGCTCCCGAGCGAGCGCGCCGAGCAGGTGGCGGCCGTCTCGAGTGGCCTGGCCAGCCTCGCGGTCGGGGCCGCCCGCCTGTTCGAGGGCGGGGCGGTCATGCAGACGGTCGTCGAGATGGAGCGCGGCTACCTGCTCCTGATGAGCGTCGGGGACGGCTCCCACCTCGCCGTCCTGACCCAGGACAGCGCTGACATCGGCCAGGTGGGCTACGAGATGGCGCTCCTGGTCGAGCGGGTCGGCCGGATGATCCAGGCCCAGGCCCGCGTCAACCTCACGGGCGTGTGAGGTGACCCGGGATGACACAGCCTGAGCCGGACCCCTGGGGACGCTACTCGGACGAGCCGTCGGCTCGGATCGTGCGTCCGTACACCATCACCGCGGGTCGCACCCGCTCGACGGTCGACCTCCCGATGGAGGCCACGTTGCGACTGCTCCCGACGGCACACGAGCGTGAGTGGGGGCCGGACCTTCAGGGCCGGATCATCGAAGTGTGCGACTACAGCTCGGTCGCAGAAGTCTCGGCCCTGGTGCAGATGCCGATCGGCGTCGTCAGGGTCCTGTTGGGGGATCTGGTGGAACAGGGCTTCGTGAGGGTCCAGGCCACCTTGAACGACAGCTCGTCGCACGACGAGCGACTCGACCTCATCGAAAGGACCCTCCGTGGACTTCGCGCGTTCTAGCTCCCGCTCCGCCGCCTCGACCAAGATCGTGGTCGCGGGCGGGTTCGGAGTCGGCAAGACGACCCTCGTCGGGTCCGTCTCCGAGATCAAGCCGCTGCGCACCGAGGCCCTCGTCACCAACGAGTCCGAAGGCGTCGACGACCTCAACGCGGTGCCTACCAAGGCGACCACGACGGTCGCCATGGACTTCGGCCGCATCACCCTGGCCGAGGATCTGGTCCTGTACCTCTTCGGCACCCCCGGTCAGCGGCGATTCTGGTTCATGTGGGACGACCTGTGCCGCGGCGCCATCGGCGCCATCGTGCTCGTGGACACCGCCCGGCTGAACGAGGCGTTCTCGCCGCTCGACTACTTCGAGGCCAAGGGGATCCCCTTCATCGTCGCGGTCAACGAGTTCGAGGGTGGCCAGCGCTACCCGCTCTCCGAGATCCGGGAGGCGCTCGCCATCCCCGGCGAGGTGCCGATCATCGCGGTCGATGCCCGCGAGCGGGAGTCCGCCAAGGCCGCGCTCGTGCGGATTACCGAGTTCGCCCTCGAGCGGCTCACCCAGACCGCGGCCGTCTCCGCCCGCTAGGCCGGCAGGCCGCGTCGGTGCGGCTGGCTTCGTGACGCTCGCTGCGCCCGCTCCTCAACCAGCGGGGCTGGCGCCCGCTCCTCAACCAGCGGGGCTGGCGCCCGCTCCTCGACCAGTAGGGCTCCTCGCGGGTCCACAGGGATGTCCACAGGTGGGCGTCGGGCTGTGTAGCCGCAGCGGGTGGGGTGCACATCCCCTCAACAGATTTCGAGATGGCCTGGGGGTATCCCGCCAACCGGTTGAGGGCCCCGGGAGACGGGCCTAGAGTCGCGCGCGATGCCGACGCCAAAGTCGGTGTGTCGACAAATTCGGGTGGGGTGCGGCGCGTCGCCCGTTCCCTCTCAGACGAGGAGCGCACGATGAGTGGAGGCGGCCCCTTCGGGGGTATCTCTCCCCACAGCGGGACCGGTGCACCGGAGATGCCGCCGGCCGTACCCCCGCAACCGATCCGCCCGGCGGATCAGTCTGGAGAAGCCGTGAGCGACCCGGTCCCGTTCCCGCGACCGTCGGTCCCCGTCACGCCCGATGTCGCGCCGGAGCGTTCCGAGCTCGATCCCGCCACCGAGGCACTCGTCGCGCCCGCCACCGAGGCACTCGTCGCGCCCGCCGCTGAGCCTGTCGCCGAGCCCGTCATCGAGCCCGTCCTGGGGCCGACCGGACGACCGCTGCCCGATCTGCCGGAGCCGCGACCTCTGGCTGCCCACGGCCACGCCCGGGTGGTGTCGATGTGCAATCAGAAGGGCGGCGTGGGCAAGACCACGACGACGATCAACCTGGGCGCCTCGCTCGCGGAGTACGGCCGCAAGGTGCTGCTCGTGGACTTCGACCCCCAGGGGTCGCTTTCTGTCGGGCTCGGTCTGAACCCCCATGACATGGAGTTGACGATCTACAACCTCCTGATGGAGCGCGACGTGCGACTCGAGGACGTCGTCGTGCCCAGCGGAGTCCCTGGCATGGACCTGCTGCCCTCCAACATCGACCTGTCGGCCGCCGAGGTGCAGTTGGTGCACGAGGTGGCTCGCGAGCAGACGCTCGCCCGGGTGCTGGCGCCGGCGATCGACCAGTACGACGTGGTGCTGATCGACTGCCAGCCGTCGCTGGGACTCCTCACGGTCAACGCGCTGACCGCCTCCGACGGCGTGATCGTGCCGCTCGAGTGCGAGTACTTCGCGCTCCGCGGGGTGGCGCTGCTCAAGACGACCATCGACAAGGTCCGCGAGCGGCTGAACCCGCGCCTGGAGGTCGACGGCGTCCTGGGCACCATGTTCGACGGCCGCACGCTGCACGGCCGCGAGGTGATGCAGCGCCTCGTCGAGGCCTGGGGCGACCAGGTCTTCCACACCGTGATCCGGCGCACCGTCAAGTTCTCCGACTCCACGGTCGCGGGCGAGCCGATCACGTCCTACGCCTCCGACTCGACCGGTGCCGAGGCCTACCGCCAGCTCGCCAAGGAGGTGCTCGCCCGATGGCCCGAACCTCGCCACGACGGGTGAGCCTGCCGGCCGCCGACGACCTCTTCCGGCCGACCGAGCCCACCGCCCAGGAGCTGGCGGAGGAGGCCCCGCCGGGGAGGGTCCGAGCGGTCCCCGACGCGCCGGAGGAGGTCGAGGAGCCCACCGGTACGCCGGCACGCAAGCGACCGAGCGGACGCGTGCGCCACGACGAGAAGATGACCGTCTACGTCACCGCCGACGAGCTGCTCGACATCGAGCACGCGCGCTTGGCGCTGCGCCGCGACCACGGCCTGGCGGTCGATCGTGGGCGCCTGGTGCGCGAGGCGGTCTCGCTGGTGCTGGCGGATCTGGAGGCCAACGGGCTCGACAGCATGCTCGTCGGCCGGCTGACGGAGCGTTGAGCCGCTCGTGACGGCCACCGTCCACGCGCCCGAGGAGGCGCCAGCGTTCGAGGTCACCCTCGACAACTTCGAGGGTCCCTTCGACCTCCTGCTCAGCCTGATCGCCAAGCACAAGCTCGACATCACCGAGGTGTCGCTCTCGCAGGTCACCGACGAGTTCATCGCGCACGTCAAGGCCGGCGGCCCCGTGTGGGACCTCGAGCAGACCACGTCGTTCCTCGTCGTCGCCGCGACCCTGCTCGACCTGAAGGCCGCCCGCCTGCTCCCGCAGGGCGACGTCGAGGACGAGGAGGATCTCGCCCTGCTCGAGGCGCGGGACCTCCTGTTCGCGCGCCTCCTGCAGTACCGCGCGTTCAAGCAGGTCGCGGCCGTCCTGGAGCGCAGACTGGCGGGGGAGGCCCGACGCCATCCCCGGGCCGTCGGCCTCGAGGAGCGGTTCGCCACCCTGCTGCCCGAGGTGCTGATCGGCATCGGCCTCGACGAGTTCGCCGGAGTGGCCGCGCGGGCGCTCGAGCCCAAGCCCGAGCCGGAGCTGTCACTCCACCACATCCACGCGCCGCGCGTGAGCGTCCGCGAGCAGGCCGAGGTGATCGTCGAACGGCTGCGACGGTCCGGGGCGATGACTTTCCGCGCTCTGTGCGGCGACGCGCCCGACACCCTGACCCGGGTGGCGCGGTTCCTGGCGCTGCTCGAGCTCTTCCGCGAGGGCGCCGTCGGCTTCGACCAGGTCACGCCTCTCGGCGAGCTGACCGTGCGGTGGACCGGGGCCGACCACCCTGACGAGTTCGTCATCGACGAGTTCGACGGCACGCCCGAGCCGCCGGCGGAGCTGCCGCCCAACCCCGAGACCGAGACCGAGGACCAGCCATGACCGACCTGAACGAGTCCGGCCACGACGAGTCCGGCCAAGACGTCCTGGACGTCGGCGTCGGCGCCCTCGAGCCGGCGCTGGAGGCCCTCCTGATGGTGGCGGACGAGCCGCTCGACACTGTCACGCTGGCCACGGCGGTCGGGCATCCCGTCGACGCGGTGGTCGCAGCCCTGCACCGACTCACCGAGGAGTACGACGCCCAGGGCAGGGGATTCGAGCTGCGCAATGTCGCCGGCGGCTGGCGCTACTACACCCGTGAGGAGCACGCTGCCGTGGTGGAGGCGTTCGTCCTCGACGGCCAGCAGGCCCGTCTCACTCAGGCGGCCCTGGAGACGCTCGCCGTGGTGGCCTACCGGCAGCCGGTGTCCCGGGCCCGGGTGTCGGCGATCCGCGGCGTCAACGTGGACGGCGTGATGCGCACCCTCGTCGCCCGCGGGCTGGTGGAGGAGGCCGGCCAGGACCACAGCACCGGTGCCCACCTCTATCGCACGACGGGCTACTTCCTCGAGCGGATCGGCGTCACCTCGCTCGACGAGCTGCCCGAGCTGGCCCCCTACCTGCCGGAGATGGACGACCTCACCGAGGAGCTCGTCGAGGACTCGGCCGCGTCGGCGTGACCGAGCAGGGGCCCGACGCCGGGTCGACCGGCCTGGGCGAGGACCCGGACGGACTGGTCCGCCTGCAGAAGCTGCTGGCGCGTTCGGGCGTGGCCTCGCGACGGCGGTGCGAGGAGCTGATGCTCGACGGGCAGGTAGAGGTCGACGGTGCGGTGGTCACCCGCCTGGGCACCAAGGTGGATCCACGCACGGCGGTGATCCGCGTCGCCGGGAAGCGCCTGCCCCCGATCTCGCCGTACGTCTACCTCGCCCTCAACAAGCCCCGTGGCGTGGTCTCCACGATGTCGGATCCCGAGGGTCGCCGCTCCCTGGCCGACCTGGTCGCCGACCGCCCCGAGCGGCTCTTCCACGTGGGCCGGCTCGACACCGACACCTCGGGGCTGATCCTGCTCACCAACGACGGCGACTTCGCCCAGCGCCTCGCGCATCCGTCGTACGAGGTGGACAAGACCTACGTGGCGGAGGTGGAGGGCCGGGTGGGCAAGCCCGTCCTGCGCCGGTTGCGCGAGGGCGTCACGTTGGACGACGGTCCGGTCGCCGTGTCGTCGGCGCGTGTGGTGTCGGTGGAGGGGGAGCGGTCGATCGTGGAAGTGGTCATCCACGAGGGGCGCAACCGCATCGTCCGCAGGCTCCTCGACCACGTGGGCCATCCGGTCCGACGGCTGACCCGCACGGCCATCGGGCCGGTGCACCTGCAGAGCCTGGGGAGCGGCGAGCTGCGGCCGCTGCAGCGCGACGAGCTCGGTCAGCTGCTCGACCGGGCCGAGCTCTGAACCCCTCGCGGGCGGCCCAGCATCCGGGTTCGGGCCCGGCTCCCGACCGGCGGCGGCTACGGTAACCCCCGAACGGCGGTCTGCGCCGGCCGGAGTGGGAGGGATGGGCGCAGTGGCAGTGCGAGCGGTGCGGGGCGCGACCCAGCTCGACGCCGACGAGCGCGACCACCTGCTGGGCCGGGTCGAGGAGATGGTGCTCGACGTGATGGCGGCCAACGGTCTGCGGGTCGACGACTTCATCTCGGTCATCTTCACCGCCACCTCCGACGTGGTGTCGGAGTTCCCCGCCTACGCCGCGCGGCGGCTGGGCTTCGGCGAGGTGCCGCTGCTGTGTGCCCGTGAGCTGGAGATCGAGGGGTCGATGCCGCGCGTCGTGCGGATGCTGGCGCACGTGGAGACCGACCTGCCCCGGGCGGACGTCACCCACGTCTACCTGCACGGAGCGGCTGCGTTACGCACCGACCTGACCCGCGTGCGCTCCGTGCCGGACGAATCGGGATCCGGCGATGGCTGAGCTGCGCGGCCCCGTGCTGATCGTCGGCGCCGGTCTGCTGGGGACATCGATCGGCCTGGCCCTCTCGCGGTACGACGTGCAGGTGTGGCTGCGCGACCGGTCGCCGGAGAACCTCCGCACCGCTACCGGCCTCGGGGCGGGCAAGCCCGCGCCCGACATCGGGCCGGTGCCCCAGCTGATCGTGGTCGCGGTGCCTCCCGACGCCCTCGGCGAGACCCTGCACTGGGCGCTCACGCACTACGCGGAGGCCGTGGTCACCGACGTGGGCAGCATTAAGACCGGCCCGCTCGAGCAGCTCCGGGCCCGGGGCAACGTCGGCCTGGTCCGCTACGTCGGCGGACACCCGATGGCGGGCAGCGAGCGGTCCGGTCCGCTCGCCGCCAGCGCTGCCCTCTTCGAGGGCCGGCCGTGGGCGGTCACCCCGCACCAGGACTCCTCGCCGTCCGCGGTCGCACTCGTGATGGAGCTCGTCCGGCTGGCGGGCGCGACGCCCGTGCGACTCAGCCCCGACGAGCACGACCGCGCGGTCGCCCGGACCTCACACCTCCCGCACCTGATGGCGAGCCTGGTGGCCGGTCGGCTCGCCGAGGCCCCCGAGGGCCACCTCGCGTTGTCCGGACAGGGCGTGCGCGACGTGACCCGGGTGGCCGCCGGCGACCCGGACCTGTGGCAGCAGATCGTGACCGGCAACGCGCCCGCAGTCGTCCACCTGCTCGGCGAGGTGCGCGACCAGCTCGACGCCCTGATCTCCGCGGTCTCCCAGGGACAGCGCGACGACCTGGTCGAGATCCTGTCGCGAGGCGTGGCCGGCACCGCTGCCATCCCCGGCAAGCACGGCGGACCCGCCCGCACCACCGCGTCGGTCTTCGTCTCGGTGCCCGACCACCCCGGAGAGCTCGCGAGGCTGTTCGCCGACGCGGGTGAGAGCGGGGTCAACATCGAGGACGTCCACATCGACCACGACCCAGGACGGCCGACCGGCCTCGTGGAGCTCATGGTCGCCGAGGACCGCGCGGGCTATCTCCAGGCCTCGCTGGAAGTCAACGGATGGGTGACACACCGGTAGGCTTCGCCCACGTGAGCAGCCGGGGTGTCGACCAGTGGGTGATCGCGATCGACGGCCCCTCCGGATCGGGCAAGTCGAGCACCTCGCGCGGGGTCGCCCAGCGCCTCGGGATGCGCTACCTCGACACCGGTGCGATGTTCCGGGCGATGACCTGGTGGCTGCTGCAGCACGGGGTCGACGTCGACGACCGGGAGGCCGTCGCGGCCCGCGTCGGAGAGCCGCGCATCGACTCCGGGACCGACCCCGAGGCACCGACGATCGTCGTCGACGGCCTGGACGTAGCCGAGGAGATCCGCTCGGGCGCGGTGAACGCTGCGGTCTCTCCGGTCAGTGCCGTGCCCGAGGTGCGTGCGCGGCTGCTGGAGCTGCAGCGCAACGTCATCGGCGCGGGGGGCATCGTGGTCGAGGGTCGCGACATCGGCTCGGTGGTGGCACCGGACGCCGAGGTCAAGGTCTACCTCACGGCCGACCCCGCTGCGCGCGCCGCGCGCCGGGCGGCCGAGGCCGGTCACGGGGACGTGGCGGCCACCCAGGAGTCCCTGCTCGCCCGCGACGCGATCGACTCTGGTCGTGAGACGGCGCCCCTGGTCATGGCCGAGGGCGCGGTGCACGTCGACGGGACCTTCGCCACCCTCGACGAGGTGGTCGACCAGATCGTGGCGCTCGTCACCGGGTCGGCTGCCGGCGAGCCCGGATGCGGGGCCGTCGGCCCATGAGGACGGCCCTGCCGGACCTCTCCGGCGTCGCGCACCCGCGCACCCGCCTCCTGACCTCGGGGCAGGGTCTCGCGCGATGGCTGCTGCGGCGGCGGCTCGCGATCACCGTCCACGGCGCGGACCGAGTGCCCGCGTCCGGGCCGGTCGTCCTCGCCGCCAACCACATCGGGCTGGTGGACGGTCCGCTCCTGGGCGTCTACGGGCCCCGCCCGGTCCACGCACTGACCAAGCAGGAGATGTTCGATGGTCGCGCCGGGTGGCTGCTCCGGGCCAGCGGACAGATCCGGCTCGACCGGTTCCACCCCGACCCGGGAGCGGTGAAGACGTGTCTGCGGGTGCTCGCGGACGGCCACGCGGTGGGGATCTTCCCCGAGGGCACGCGCGGTGCGGGTGACCTGGCCCGCTTCCACCGGGGCGCGGCGTACCTGGCGCTCGTGTCGGGGGCACCCGTCGTGCCGGTGACCTTCCTGGGGACCCGACTGCCCGGAGGCTCGCGCAGCTCGATCCCACCCCGGGGCGCACGCGTGGAGATCACGTACGGCGCGCCGTACCGGCTGGCGGCGATCCCATGGCCGCGGACGAGCACCGCGGTCGAGCACGCCTCCCTGGCGCTGCGCGACCACATGCTCGCCGCCCAGGACGCGGCCGTGGCCGCGACCGGCTTGGGCCTCCCCGGCCCTCTGCCACCCGGGCAGGGCGAGGCCGATCCCGCCACCAGCGTCGTCCCCGGAGGGGTGTCATGAGCGAGCAGTCCGCCGGTCCCGTGCTGGCCGTCGTCGGCCGGCCCAATGTCGGCAAGTCAACGCTGGTCAACCGGATCATCGGCCGTCGTGAGGCGGTCGTCGAAGACGTCCCGGGAGTCACCCGTGACCGGATCTCCTACGACGCGCAGTGGAACGGACGCACCTTCACCGTCGTGGACACCGGCGGCTGGGATCCCGACGCCCGCGGGCTGGCTGAGCGGATCAAGGCCCAGGCCGAGATCGCCGTCAGCCTGGCCGACGCGGTGCTGTTCGTCGTCGACGCCACGGTCGGGATCACCGACGCCGACGAGGCCGTCGTCAAGGTGCTGCGAAGGGCCAAGAAGCCCGTCCTCCTGGCCGCCAACAAGGCTGACGACGCCCGGTCCGAGGCCGAGGCCTACTCCTTGTGGAACCTCGGTCTGGGCGAGCCCTACCCCGTGTCCGCTCTCCACGGACGCGGATCCGGCGACCTGCTCGACGCGGTGCTGGCCGCCCTGCCGGACGCGCCGGAGGAGACGTTCGACGAGGTCGGGGGTCCGCGGCGCGTGGCGATCGTGGGCAAGCCCAACGTCGGCAAGTCCTCGCTCCTCAACAAGCTGGCGGGGGAGGAGCGCGCGGTCGTGGACAACGTCGCGGGCACCACGGTCGACCCGGTCGACGAGCTCGTCGAGCTCGGCGGACGCGCCTGGCGCTTCATCGACACCGCGGGCATCCGCAAGCGCGTCAAGGAGGCCTCCGGCCACGAGTTCTACGCCTCGTTGCGTACGTCCACGGCGATCGACCGCGCCGAGGTCGCCGTGCTCGTCGTCGACGCGAGCCAGTCGCTCTCGGAGCAGGACCTGCGGATCGTGCAGACCGTGCGCGAGGCCGGCCGGGCACTCGTGATCGCCTTCAACAAGTGGGACCTGGTCGACGAGGAGCGCCGCTACTACCTCGACCGCGAGATCGAGCGCGACCTGGTGCAGGTGCAGTGGGCGCCGCGGATCAACGTCACCGCCCGGACCGGCTGGCACATCGACCGCCTCGTGCCCGCCCTCGACAAGGCCCTCGAGGGCTGGGAGACCCGGGTGCCAACAGGCGCGCTCAACACCTTCCTCGGCCGGCTCGTCGCCGAGCACCCGCACCCGGTCCGTGGCGGCAAGCAGCCGAAGATCCTCTTCGGCACCCAGTCGTCGGTCGCGCCCCCGACGTTCGTGCTGTTCACCAGCGGCCGCCTCGAGGCGTCGTACGAGCGGTTCATCGAACGACGGCTGCGCGAGCAGTTCGGCTTCGTGGGCACGCCGATCGTGCTCAACCAGCGCCCGCGGGAGAAGCGCAAGCGGTAGCGTCGCGGGATGCGTTCCCCCCGCGCAGTCCTGGCGCTTGCCCTGACGGGCCTCCTGCTGTCCGCCTCCGGATCGGTGACCGCCGACGGGGCGAGTGCCGGGCCGGACGGCACCACCTCCAGCGAGTCCTCGCGCGCCTCGTGCCCGAGGTTCCCGGCGGACAACTACTGGCACGCCGACATCTCAAAGCTGCCGGTGCACGCACGGTCCGCCGAGTGGCTGTCGCACATGTCGACCGACGTGGACCTCCACCCGGACTTCGGGCCGTCCTACGGAGCGGGCCCGAACTACGGGATCCCGATCACCTATGTGAAGGCCGGGCACCCCAAGGTGAAGGTCTCCTTCGACTACGCCTCCGAGAGCGACAAGGTCCGCTATCCCTTCGGCGCCGACACCCGCATCGAGGGTGGCCGCAACTCCGGTGGGGACATGCACGCGATTGTGGTCGATCGGAGCGCCTGCAAGCTCTACGAGACGTGGAACACCCGCGTGTCAGGCACCACCTGGCGAGCCGGATCGGGGGCCGTGTGGTCGTTGCGCTCCAACCAGCTTCGTCCCGACGGCTGGACCTCCGCCGACGCCGCCGGGCTGCCGATCATGCCCGGGCTCCTGCGCTGGAGCGAGGTGCGCGACGGACACGTCGACCACGCCATCCGGTTCACCACCGACGAGACGAGCAGCCACCACCTCTGGCCGGCCCGCCACGACGCCGGCTCGACCTCCTCGTGGTCCTACCCGCCGATGGGCGCCCGCTTCCGCCTCGACCCGTCGTTCAAGGCCCAGGGCTTCGGGGCGAAGGCCAAGGTGGTCGTGAAGGCGATGAAGACCTACGGCCTCGTGCTCGCAGACAACGGGTCGCCGTGGTACTTCCAGGGCGAGCAGAACAAGCACTGGCCGACGAAGCTGGTCGAGGACCTCAAGCGCATCCCGGCGTCGGCCTTCGTGGCCGTGGACACCGCGTCCCTGATGGTGGATCCCGACTCCGCCGAGGTGAAGTAGCCGGCGGGACCCGGTCGATTCCTGAACGTCTGCTCGGGTCCGGTAAGGTTCTGCAGGCTGCCCGGCCCACGTCGGGGGGCATCGGGCTGTGGCGCAGTTTGGTAGCGCACTTGACTGGGGGTCAAGGGGTCGCAGGTTCAAATCCTGTCAGCCCGACCCTGTGTGATGTCCCGCGACACCGTTGACAGGTGTTGCGGGACATCGTTGCAT
>CAZIVD010000047.1:0-34071 GCA_964542635.1 uncultured Nocardioides sp.
CGTGGCTGGCCGACCACCTCGCCGAGCAGCCCGGCTCCGGCATCGTCTACTGCCTCACGGTCGCGGCGACCCAGGAGGTCGCCGACTACCTGCGCTCCCGCGGGCACGACGTCCATGCCTACTCAGGCCAGACGGAGGCCACGGAGCGCGCCACGCTCGAGGCGGACCTCGCGGCCGGGCGGGTCAAGGCTCTGGTGGCGACGAGCGCCCTGGGGATGGGCTTCGACGCGACGCTGGGGTTCGTGGTGAACCTCGGCGCCCCGGCCTCGCCCGTGGCCTACTACCAACAGGTCGGGCGGGCCGGGCGAGGGGTCGCGGAGGCACCCGTGGTGTTGCTGCCCGCCAGCGAGGACCGCGACATCTGGGCCTACTTCGCCTCGCTCGCGTTCCCTCGCGAGTCGTTGGTGCGCGAGACCTTGGCGGCATTGGCCGAGGCGGACCGACCGCTGAGCACGGCCGGGCTCGAGACGCGGGTCGAGCTGAGCCGGACCCGCCTCGAGACGATGCTCAAGGTGCTCGATGTCGACGGCGCCGTACGCCGCGTGGCCGGCGGCTGGACCGCCACCGGCCTGCCGTGGGCCTACGACGCCGACCGCTACGCGCGGGTGGCCGAGGCGCGTGCGCGCGAGCAGCAGGCGATGCTCGACTACCTCGACACCGACGGCTGCCGGATGGCGTTCCTCCGCGCCCAGCTCGACGACCCCGACCCGCAGCCGTGCGGGCGCTGCGACAACTGCGGCGGGATGGAGCTGTCAGGACGCGTCTCGGAGTCCGCCCTCGATGAGGCCGCCCGTCGGCTGTCCAGGCCGGGCGTTCCGCTGGCCCCGCGCAAGCTCTGGCCCACGGGGCTGTCGGCCCTGGGGCTCGACCTGTCCGGACGCATCCTGGGCGCCGAGGAGGGCCGCGCCGTGGCCCGCCTCACCGACCTCGGGCACGGCGCGGCGCTGCGTGAGCTGTTCCGAGAGGGCACGCCCGACGGTCCGGTGCCGGTGCCCCTGGTGCGCGCGATGCTCGAGGTGCTGGGCGAGTGGCGACCGCCCGTCACGGCCGTCGCCGTGGTCGACTCCGAGAGGCGACCGCTGCTGGTGCGCGACCTGGCCGGGGGCCTGGCCCGTCACCTCAGGCTGCCGGTGGTCGGCAGCTTCGCGATCGTCGACGACTCCGTCGGGCCGGGCCGTGGCGCCGCCAACTCCGCCCAGCGCGTCGCGGCCGTCCGGCGCCGCTTCGCCTGGCAGCCGACCGCTCCCGGGGACGTTGCGGGCTCCGCCGTGCTGCTGGTCGACGACCTGTCGGTCACCGGCTGGACACTGACGCTCGCGGCCCGGGCCCTGCGCGATGCCGGCGCCGACGCGGCGTACCCGCTCGTGCTCGCCACCTCCGGCTGAGCCCGATCACGCCGCCCCCGGGTGAGCGGCGATCTCGCCTAGTCCCTGACGTTTGGGCTCGGATTCCTGGCGCGGCACGACCCGAACGTCAGGGACTACGCCGCCCCGGCGCCCCGGGGTGACGCAGGACGGAGGAGCCGGGGAGGGACTCCAGAGGAGAAGGGGCGATCAGTGCATGACGACGGGAGGGGCACCGGTCTCGGGGTCGAGCAGGTGGGACTCCTCGTGCTTGCGGGGCAGGAAGAACGCCGGGATCAGCGTCAGCAGCACCAGCACCCAGGCGACCCAGAAGGTGTCCGCGAAGGCCTCTGCGGCGTCCTTGAGTCCGGCGGCGACGGCCTCGGCCCCGCCGACGACGTCGACGAGGTCGGGGTCCATGGTCGCGGCCATGGCTGGCTTGGCCAGCTCGGAGGCGTTGAGGTGAGCGGTCAGGATCACCGAGATCACCGCCACGCCGACGGAGCTGGCGACCTGCTGGATGATGTTGAGGAGCGTCGACCCGCGGGCCACCTCGTGCTGCTTGAGCGTCTTCAGGGCCGAGGTGAACAGCGGCATCATCGTGCCGCCCATCCCGAGACCCATCACGAACAGGGCGCCGATCAGCACGGCGTACGACGTGTCCTCGGTGACCTGGGTTAGCTCGAACATGCCGATGACGATGAGGATGATGCCCACCGGCACGATCCTTCCGACCGGGACCCGGTCGGACAGGTTCCCGGCGATCGGCATGGTCAGCATCGCGCCGATGCCCTGGGGAGCCACGAGCAGGCCGGCGGCGAGCGTGGACTCGCCACGGATCTGCTGGAAGTAGGTGGGCACCAGCAGCAGGCCGCCGAAGAACGCGGCGGCGAACAGGAACATGGTGATGTTGGCGACCGTCAGGTTGCGGTTCTTGAAGAGCCGCAGATCCAGGAGCGGGTGCTCGGGTCGGAAGGTGTGGAAGACGAAGAGCACGACGAGCACCAGGCCGACGATCATCGTCACCCAGACGCGCGTGTAGGAGTACTGGTCGTTGGCGGCGCCCGGGATGGACGACACGCCGTAGAGGAACAGCGCCAGGCCCGGCGACATCAGCGCCATGCCGAGGAAGTCGAAGGACTCCGAGGGGTGCGGGGTGTCCTTCTCGAGCACCATCCAGGCGTAGATGACCGCGGCGATCCCGAGCGGGAGGTTGATCAGGAAGATCCAGTGCCAGCTGGCGTTCTCGATCAGCCAGCCGCCGATGATGGGGCCGAGGATCGGGCCCAGGAGCATCGGGATGCCGAGGATCGCCATCAGTCGGCCCATCCGGTGCGGGCCGGCCGCCTTGGTCATGATCGTCATGCCCAGCGGCATCAGCATGCCGCCGCCCAGGCCCTGGAGCACCCGGAACAGGATCAGCATCTCGATCGAGGTCGCGGTCGCGCAGAGGGCCGAGCCCAGGGTGAACAGCCCGATCGCCAGGAGGTAGAGCCGCTTGGTGCCGAACCGGTCGGCCGCCCAGCCGGTCATCGGGATGACGGTGGCCAGCGCCAGCGTGTAGGCGGTGACCGTCCAGGCGACCGTCGAGTAGGGCAGCGGGTCCTCGGGACCGGTGAACGCGACCTGGAAGGTGGGCAGGGCGACGTTGACGACGGTGATGTCGAGGATGGACATGATCGCGCCGAGGACCACGACACCGGCGACCTTGAGGACGGTGCCGTCGATGTTGTCGGGGTACTCGGGTGCGCCGGCGGTCGGCGTGCTGGGCTGAGTCACGCCTTCCAGAGTAGGGAGGGCCACCCCCAGGCACGAAATTGTTTCAGTCCCCGGAGGGCGGGGTGGGTCAGAAGTCGTAGTTGATGCAGGCCCGGTCGCGCAGCAGCCGCCACGTGAGCTCCTCGACGATCCCGTAGAGGTCGGGATCGAGGGCGTTGAGCTCCTGCAGCGGCGTGACCAGATCGGCGGTGCGCTGGTCGTAGATCCCGGTGACGTGGTGGCCGGGGTTGCGACCGATGTCCACCAGCAGTTGCTGGAGCGCGCGCACGTAGAGGCCGTCGCGGGTGTCGGCGTTCATGCCCACGAAGAGGTCGGGGAAGGTCTGCGGCTCCAGCACGCACAAGCACTGCACGTGCGCCTTCACCCCGGGCTTGAGGCTCGTGACGGAGTCGCCCTTGTGCTCCACGCTCATCCGCAGCTGGCACGGCTCGGTGAGGGTGTCGAACGGACCCAGATAGGCGACGTACGGCGGCACCGGCGCGTCGGGGTTGTGCTGGAACAGGGTGTTGCACGACTGGGTCGTGTCGAGGTAGCGCACGTCGGGCTTGTTCGCGGAGACCGCCTCGGACAGCGCGCCGCGCGTCTCGCCGTACCCGACGACGAGGATCGTCTGCCCGGTGCAGGTGGGGAGGTTCTCGAGCGGGACGCCGAGGCCCAGGGGGTCGTTGGGAGCCGGGGTCGGCTCCGGGGACCCGCTGGGGGACGATCCGGACGCCGGGTCGGCCACGTGGGAGTCGTCCGGGCCGGAGCTGTGCAGGGCGACGGCGGTGCCGCCGACGAGGCCCAGGAGCGCGGACAGGACGAGTGCCACCGTCCCCCGAGCACCCCATTGCATGCGGTCAGGGTAGCCCGGGCCCGATGGCCCGGACGGTCACTCGCGCAGGCTGCGCAGGGCCATCGTGGTGAGCAGCTCGCGCATGGCCGCGGGCGGGAGCAGGCTGCTGTGGGGGGTGGAGTTGATCAGTCCGAACGTCGCGTGCGCCATCGCCCGCGCGCGGTCCCGCCCGGTCCCCGGACGACGCCGGACGAGCTGGTCGGCCCAGACGTCGACGTAGGCCCGTTGCAGCGTGCGCACCCGGTCCCGGGCCTCGTCGGGCAGCGATTTCCAGTCCCGGTCCTGCACCACGATGAGGGCCCGGTGCTCGAGTGCGAAGTCGACGTGCCAGGCCACCAGAGCGGCCAGCGCAGCCTCGGGATCGCCCGCCTGGGCAACCCGGGCCCGGCCTTCAGCGAGGAGGCGTTCGCTGATCCCGACGAGCATCTGGGCCAGCACGGCGTCCTTGGACTCGAAGTGCTTGTAGAGCGCCGGCCCGCTGATCCCGACCGCGCGGCCGAGGTCGCCGACGGAGACGCCGTGGAAGCCGCGCTCGGCGAACAGCGTGGCGGCGGTGTCGAGGATCTGCTCACGGCGGTCCACCCGCTCAGGGTAGCGGAGCAGGTTAATGACCGTTAACCTGGGCTCGACAGGCCGGCCGCCGAGCAGCAGGCTCGGAGACGGAACGACTGAGGAGGGGTGTTGACCGCACTCGCGGACCTGGTCGCGGAGCTGCACGAGCGACTCGCCGTCGTCCGCCAGGGCGGCTCGGAGGGCGCCCGTCGCAAGCATCTCGAGCGGGGCAAGCTGCTGGTCCGTGACCGGGTCGACCGGCTCCTGGACCCCGGGAGCCCGTTCCTCGAGCTGAGCCCCTTGGCGGCGTTCGGGATGTACGGCCAGGACGGCGACGACTACGCCGTGCCCGCGGCGAGCCTGGTCACCGGCATCGGCCGGATCGCCGGGCGCGAGTGTGTCGTGGTGGCCAACGACGCCACCGTCAAGGGCGGCACCTACTACCCGATGACGGTGAAGAAGCACCTCCGCGCCCAAGCGGTCGCGGCGGAGAACCTGCTGCCGTGCGTCTACCTCGTCGACTCCGGGGGCGCGTTCCTGCCGATGCAGGACGAGGTGTTCCCCGATCGCGAGCACTTCGGCCGGATCTTCTTCAACCAGGCGAACCTCTCGGCCCGCGGCATCCCCCAGATCGCGTCGGTCATGGGCTCCTGCACGGCGGGTGGGGCCTACGTGCCGGCGATGTCGGACGAGACCGTGATCGTCAAGGACCAGGGCACGATCTTCCTCGGGGGTCCGCCCCTGGTGAAGGCGGCGACGGGCGAGGTGGTCACCGCCGAGGAGCTCGGTGGCGGCGACGTGCACGCGCGGCGTTCGGGCGTGGTCGACCATCTCGCCGAGGACGACGCGCATGCGCTGGCGATCGTGCGGTCGATCGTGGGGACCCTGCCGGTCACGGGGTCTCGACACGGCGTCGCTGGCGCTCGCCCGGCTCGACCACCGATCGAGGGGGTCGAGGAGCCGCACGAGGACCCCGGCACCCTCGCCGACGTGGTGCCGGCCGACACCCGGACGCCCTACGACGTGCGCGAGGTGATCCGCCGCATCGTCGACGGGAGCCGGTTCCACGAGTTCAAGCAGCTCTACGCCGAGACGCTGGTCACCGGCTTCGCCCACGTGTGGGGCCACCAGGTGGGGATCGTCGCGAACAACGGCATCCTGTTCAGCGAGTCGGCCCTGAAGGGCGCGCACTTCATCGAGCTGTGCAACCAGCGGGGGATCCCGCTGGTGTTCCTGCAGAACATCACCGGCTTCATGGTCGGCCGCGAGTACGAGAATCGCGGCATCGCCCGCGACGGCGCCAAGCTGGTCACCGCGGTGGCGTGCTCGGTGGTGCCGAAGTTCACGGTCGTGATCGGCGGCTCGTTCGGAGCCGGCAACTACGGCATGTGCGGCCGGGCCTACGACCCGCGGTTCTTGTGGATGTGGCCCAACGCGCGGATCTCGGTGATGGGCGGGGAGCAGGCGGCCTCGGTGCTCGCGACGGTGCGGCGCGACGGGATCGAGGCGAGTGGCGGCAGCTGGTCGGCCGACGACGAGGAGGCCTTCAAGGCGCCGATCCGCGACCAGTACGAGACCCAGGGCTCGCCCTACTACTCCACCGCACGCCTGTGGGACGACGGCATCATCGACCCGGCCGACACCCGACGCGTGCTCGGCATGGGTCTCGCTGCCACCGCCCAAGCGCCGATCGCTGCTCCCTCCTACGGCGTCTTCAGGATGTAGGGCACCCATGACCTACTCGCACCCTGGATCGACCGGCGCCCTGAGGCGACCCATCCGCACGGTGCTCGTCGCCAACCGAGGCGAGATCGCGGTCCGCGTCCTCAAGGCCTGCCGGGAGACGGGGCGACGCGGCGTCGCGATCTACACCGCCCTGGACGCAGCGGCCCCCCACGTGCGGGCCGCCGACGACGCGCTGCCGGTGCCCGGCTACCTCGACATCGAGGCCGTGGTCGCAGCGGCGCGGCAGAGCGGGGCGGATGCCGTCCACCCGGGATACGGCTTCCTCTCGGAGCGCTCCGAGTTCGCGGCCGCACTGGAGGAGGCCGAGATCCGGCTGGTCGGTCCCTCCGCGGCGGTGATGGCGGCGATGGGCCGGAAGGACGCGGCACGCGAGATCGCTGTGGCGGCCGGCGTGCCCGTCGTACCGTCCTTCGAGGTCACGGCCCTCGAGGTCGCGGCTCGCCAGGACCGGGCGGGCCACGTCGGCGCCGACATGCGGTTCCCGGTGCTCGTCAAGGCCGCCGCCGGGGGCGGCGGCAAGGGCATGCGCATTGTGCGCCGACCGGAGGATCTCGACGACGCGATGGCGGCCGCGCGGCGAGAGGCCGCCTCGGCGTTCGGCGACGACACCCTGCTGGTCGAGACCTATGTCGAGCAGGGGCGGCACATCGAGGTGCAGATCCTCGCCGACGGCTACGGCAACGTGGTGCACCTCTACGAGCGCGACTGCTCGACCCAGCGGCGGCACCAGAAGGTGCTCGAAGAGGCGCCGGCACCGACCATCGACGACGACGTACGGCGCGCGGTCACCACCGCCGCCGTCGCGCTGGCCCGCGAGGTGGGCTACACCAACGCGGGAACGGTGGAGTTCCTCTACGACGCCGACGCAGAGCAGGCGTACTTCCTGGAGATGAACACCCGGCTCCAGGTCGAGCACCCGGTAACCGAGGCGGTCACCGGCCTCGACCTCGTGCACCTCCAACTCGACGTCGCCGCCGGGGAGCCGCTGCCCTTCCGCCAGGACGACGTGCAGGTCACCGGGCACGCGATCGAGGCGCGCGTCTACGCCGAGGACTCCTTCGGCGGGTTCCTGCCGCAGGCCGGCACGGCGACCCTCGTGCGATGGCCGACCGCGGTGCGGGTCGACCACGCGCTCGAGAGCGGCCAGGTCGTGAGCACGTCTTATGACCCGATGCTCGGCAAGGTGATCGCGCACGGACCCGACCGCGAGAGTGCACGGAGGGCGCTGGTCGAGGCCCTCGACGCGACCGGGATCCTCGGGCTGACCACCAACACCGGCTTCCTGCGGGCGCTGGTGGCCAGCGACGCGTTCCGGCTCGCCGAGATCGACACGGCGTGGCTGGACCGGGCCGACCTGGCCGCCGCCGGAGTGCAGCCGCCCGCGCCGGACCTGCCGCGGCTGTTCGCCGCCTGGATCCAGGGGATGCTCGTTGCCCAGGACCGCGGGCACCCCTTCCAGGCCGACGGGTGGCGCCTCGGAGGTCCTCCCGCGCCGACCGTCGTCGAGCTCGACGAGACGCTGCTGGTCGACCGTGCCGCGGGCCGCGTGGGCGACCGTGAGATCCGCGAGATCCTCGCGGCCGACCATGTCGCCCTGCTGTCGGTCGACGGCGTGCGTGAGCGCGCGGTGGTCGACGTCGAGGAGCACACCGCGGAGGTGGCCTACCGCGGCCAGCGGTTCGTCTTCGAGCGACCCGACGTCTTCGCCGACCACGGGCCTGCTGCCGGCGACGGCTCGGTGCTGGCCCCCATGCCAGGCACCGTGCTCGACGTCCGGGTCACCGCCGGCCAGGCCGTGGACGAGGGCGACGTGTTGGGCGTGGTGGAGGCGATGAAGATGGAGCTCGCGCTCGCGGCGCCGTTCTCCGGCACGGTGGCCCACGTCGCCGCGGGCGTGGGCGACCAGGTCGCGCTGGGGGACGTGCTGTTCGTGGTCGAGGCCGGTGGCGCGTCTGCCGAGGAGGGTGAGGGCCTGTGAGCCTGCCGATGCTCGTCCCGATGCCGGGACTCCCCGAGCGCGTCACGATCTACGAGGTCGGGGCCCGCGACGGGCTGCAGAACGAGTCCGCGTTGGTACCGACCGAGGTGAAGGCCGAGCTGGTGCGACGACTCCTCGCCGCCGGGCTGCCCATCGTCGAGGCGACGTCGTTCGTGCACCCGCGATGGGTGCCGCAGCTCGCCGATGCCGCCGAGCTGATGGGGCTGCTGGGCAAGGCGGGCCGCGACCTGCCCGTGCTGGTGCCCAACGAGCGGGGGCTGGACCGCGCCCTGGAGCTGGGCTGTCGGCACGTCGCGATCTTCGGCAGCGCCACCGAGTCCTTCGCGTCCCGCAACCTCAACAGCACCCTCGACGGCCAGTTCGCGATGTTCGAGCCGGTGGTCCGGCGTGCGCGGGACGCCGGGGTCGACGTGCGGGCCTACGTGTCGATGTGCTTCGGCGACCCCTGGGAGGGCGCCGTACCGGTCGAGCAGGTGGTCACCGTCGGCAAGCGGCTCTTCGACCTCGGCGCGGGCCAGCTCAGCATCGGCGACACGATCGGCGTCGGGACGGCCGGCCACGTCACCGCCCTGGTCGACGCCTTCGGTGCGGCAGGCCTCGGCGTCGGCAGCCTGGCGATGCACTTCCACGACACCTACGGCCAGGCCCTCGCCAACACGCTCGCGGCGCTGCGGGCCGGCATCACCACCTTCGACGCGAGTGCGGGCGGGCTGGGTGGTTGCCCGTACGCCGGCAGCGCGACCGGCAACCTCGCCACCGAGGATCTCGTCTGGCTGCTCACCGGCCTGGGCATCGAGCACGGCGTCGACCTCGCCACCCTCGTCGAGACCAGCACCTGGCTGGCCGGACACCTCGGCCGCCAGAGCCCGTCAGCTGTCGTCCGCGCGCTCGGAGGTTGACCGCAGGCCGGCCTTCGGTGGTCGAGCAGCGACCAGCGGCTCGGCGGCTCGACCAGCGAGAATTCGGTGGTCGAGCCCGCGAGCGTCAGCGAGCGGTGTCGAGACCCGGTGAGGGTTGAGGGGTCTCGACACGCCTCGCCCAGCGGCTCCGCGGCTCGACCAGCGAACCTCGGGTTCGCGTCGAGCCTCCTCAACCGGACAGCCGTCCCCGGCCTTCGCAGGCTCGGGCCGGCGGCTGTCACAATCGGGCCATGAGCACGGTCGTCCACCTGCACATCGGTGCGCCGAAGACGGGGACGACCTACCTGCAGCACCGGCTCGCCCTCAACGCCAAGTCGCTGGCCCGCCACGACGTCCACTTCCCGACCCGCTCGCCCCTGGTCTCCCCGGAGCTGTTCCACTTCCGCGCCGCGCTCGACCTGCTCGGCGAGGACTGGGGCGGCCAACCGGGCCATGCGGACGGCGCCTGGGGCCAGTTGTTGCGCCGGATCCACTCGAGGAGCGGCATCTCGATCGTGAGCCACGAGATCCTCGCGCCGGCGGAGCCGGGAGTGATCACGAAGGCGATGCGCGACCTCGCGGGGTGCGAAGTACACGTCGTCTACTCCGCCCGAGACCTGGGCCGCGCGCTGCCGGCCGCCTGGCAGGAGAGCATCAAGCAGGGCCGCCGGTGGGCCTATCGCCGGTTCCTCAACCGGGTCGAGTACGGCCGGCCGTGGTTCTTCCGAGCCTTCGACCTGCCCAGCGTGCTGGGCAACTGGAGCGCGGGCGTGTCGCCCGATCGGATCCACCTCGTCACCGTGCCACAACGGGGTGCTCAGCCCGGGGAGCTCTTCGACCGCTTCTGCCGAGCATTCGGGATCGACCCGGCGTGGGCGCCGGTCGACAGCACCCGCCTCAACACCTCGCTGGGAGTGGCCGAGACGCAGGTGATCCGTCAGCTGAACCGGAGGATGGACCGCGCCACCCGTCGCGAGGCCGAGTACGACGAGCTCATCCGTGAGCTCCTCGCCCAAGACCAGCTCGTCCGACGGATCTCGGCACCGGTCCGGCTCCCGCCGGGCCGCTTCGAGTGGGCGGCCGAGCAGGCCGAGCGGTGGATCGAGTGGGTCAAGGCCAGCGGGATCCAGGTGGTCGGGGACCTCGACGACCTGCGCCCGCTGCCGGCCGCGGCGGACGAGCCCTACGTCAACCCGGACAAGGTGCCGGCCAAGCTGGTGCTCGCTGCGGCTGTCGACGCCCTGGCGGCGATGACCAAGGAGGCCGCGTCCCGCCCGGATCCGAGACGCACGCTGCGAGGCCGCGTCCAGCGCTTCCGCGGCGTCCGGTGACCGGGTCCGCCACCTCCCCTCCCGACGCCGGGTCACGGACGCCGGACGACCTGGGGGAGCGTCGCGCCTGGGGCTGGGTCCGACATCTGCGCGAAGGCGGCACCACGCCGTGGCAGGACTGGTCGGGTCTGGACGAGTCTCGAGGTCGCTACCTGCCCGGTGCCCAGCAGCTCGAGCTCCTGCGCCGGCTCAACGTGGCGGGCCGGCCGGATTCCGCCCTGGCCGAGGAGGTCCTGGCCGCCAGCGCGGCCGGCAGGGGGAGACCCGACCTGGAGCTGACCGGAGCCGGACCGGTCTCGGCGTTCGGGCCGGAACCCGTCGACCCGGGCGACCTGCCGCCCGCCGAGCTGACCAGGGTCGCGGCCAGCGTCCTCGCCGACCGGCTCGTCGCCGCGGGCTCGGCGCCCGTGGCCGAACCGGGACGGCCCTCGTGGTGGCGTCGCGGCTACCGCCTCGTCGGCGACCCCGAGCTCGCCGACCCGCTGCGCGCGGAGCTCGTCGCGCGCGGCCGTCCCCCGGGAGGTCGCGACCCGCAAGTGGTCGTCGTCGGCACCGACCTGGCCTCGATGCTGGGGCACGCCTGGGTCAACCGAGCCTTCACCGACGGCGGTCCCGGCTGGCGGCCCTGGCTGGCCCTGTTGCGCGACCGGCGCGAGACGCCGGCGCGGGTGGACCTGCTGGCGACCGCGCGGGCCTGGGAGAAGCGGGTGGGCCGCGACCGCATCCTCGTCACGTTGGACCCCGGGCACGTGGCCTCCGCCGTCGGCGTGCGCCGCCTCGCGCGGCCCGCCGTACCCTCGGGCGAGGCGGGCGAGCTGGCCCGCCAGGTCGGCTCGGTGCTGGGCCTGTTGGTGCTCCCGCCGGTGCGCGCTGCCCTGCTGTCGACCCGGCTGCGGTCCTGGGTGGCTGCAGCCGCTCACCAGGTCGGGGGCGGTCGACCCCTCGACGTGCCGGAATCACAGCGCGAGTGGGTGGAGGCCGCTGCCGAGCGGATGCGCCGGGGGCTCGCCCGCGCTGGCTACCCTGTTCAGGGCAGTCTCGACGCGCTGGCCCCACGCTGGGAGGACTCGGGCGCGGGCCCGGGAGGCCCGGTGCCGGGCGTCACGCTCGAGCTGGCGGTGCGGGCGCTCCTGGACAGCCCTGGGGGAGCCGACGACGAACGGAGGACGGCGTGACCCAGCGGGTCCTGTTGCACGTCGGCACTCCGAAGACCGGCACGTCGTATCTCCAGGACGTGCTGTTCCGCAATCGCAAGGTGCTCGCCGACCGGGGCATCGGCTACGCCGCCGATCGCTTCGACGCGCACTTCCTCGCGGCGCTCGACCTGATGCGGCTGCCCTGGGGCGGGCTCGAGGCCGAGGCCGTCGGGTCGTGGGACCACCTGGCCAAGCAGGTCCGGGACTGGTCCGGCCACACCGCGATCATCAGCCACGAGATCCTCGCCGCGGCGTCGCGCTCGCAGGTGGGCCGGGCCCTGGAGTCGCTCGGGCAGCGGAGGGGCTCGTCGGGCGGAGTCGAGGTGCACGTCGTTCTCTCGGTGCGCGACCTGGTGCGCCAGATCCCCGCCGAGTGGCAGGAGAACGTCAAGCACCGCAGCGGCATGAGCTACGCCCGGTTCCTGGCGCGGATCACCGACCCCGCCCGCGACAGCCGGATCGCCTCGTGGTTCTGGAGCGTCCAGGAGATCCCCGACATCCTCGACCGCTGGGGTGCCGACCTCCCGCCTGAGCGGGTACACCTGGTGACGGTGCCCTCGGCTGGAGGCGCCCCGGATCTCCTGTGGAAGCGGTTCAGCCAGGCCTTCGGACTCGAGGGCATCGACCTGGACCTGCAGGCCGATCGGGCCAACCCGTCTCTCGGGGTGCCCGAGACGGCGCTGATCAGGCGGATCAACCGCTCGGCCAACCGGGTGCTCGAACCGGCCGACTATCGCCCGCTGGTCCGCGAGCTGCTGGCCCACCAGACCCTCTCCCGGCGCACTCGCTCGCCGCGGCTGGCCCTGCCCCCCGACCTCGTGCCGTGGGTGCAGGAGCGCGAGGCCGCCTGGGTGGCGCACGTGGAGGAGCGCGGGTACGACGTGATCGGCGACCTGCACGACCTGCGGGGCAGCCCCGGGCTGCACCACTTCGTGGACCCCGACCGGCCGCGCGAGCGCGCGGTCGCCTCCGCCGCCGTGGACGCCATCAAGGCGCTGCTGCTGGAGACCGCGCGGCTGCGAGCGGAGGAGGCCCGGCTCCAGGAGGAGCTCGACGAGACGCGCAGGGCGTTGGACCACGCCTACCTGCGGCCCAGCTACCGGGCCCGGGAGAAGGTCGTGCGCGGGTTGGGGCAGAACCCCGCGGGGAGGGCCGTGCTGGGCGCCTACCGCCGCGCGCGCGGCAGGAACTCACGCTCGGCGTAGCGGCCGACCCGCCACGTCGCGACCCCGTCGGCACCGGCGCCGACCAGCCCACCCACGATCGGCACGCGGCGCGCGACGCTCGTGGCCACACGCTTGCCCGCGACCCGGGTGATCAGGTCCTTGGCAACAGCGCCGGCGACCAGCTGCTCGAGCATGGGGTCGTGGTGTGGGGCGGTGGCCAGCGCCATCGGCGGCGCAGGGATCGCGGCTCGCTTGACCAGCTCGTCGACGACGTCCTCGCCCAGCATCGTGACCAGGATGGCGTTGCCGGTGCGCGGGTCGTGGAGGTCGTAGCCCCTCAGGTGCGCGATGCCGGCGATCATGCGGCACTGGATCAGCGCGAGGCCGGTGATGTTCGCCGGTACGGCGACGCTCGCGGTCGCCAGGCCGCCCAGGTTGGTCAGGAAGCCCTGGCCGCCGGCCAGCCTCACGTGGTTCTCGACGACCTCGTGGATCGCGCGGTCGACATCGCCGCGTTGCTCGGTGAGCTGCTTCTCTGCCGCAGCCGCCGCCGGTGGCAGCGGGCCGATGCCGTGGATGGCGCGGTGGAGCGCCTCCTTGACGAAGGTCGAGGTGACCCCGGGTGCCAGCGCGGCGAGCCGCGGCGCCACCTGACGCCCGACCGTGCCCTTGACCGACATGCCATCGATGGTACGGGGCGGACCCCTACCGTGGGCCCTATGCGGATCGAGCCGCCGCCGAGCGCCTGGGAGCTGCCCGGTCCCGAGCGGTTCGACCCCGACGACGATCTGGTCGCCGCTGGAGCCGACCTGGCTCCGGGCACCGTGCTGGCTGCCTACCGTCGCGGACTCTTCCCGATGCCGTCGGGGCGGCCGGGCGACCCGATGCTGTGGTTCTCGCCGGTGCGCCGCGGCGTACTCCCTCTCGAGCGGCTGCACGTGTCCCGGTCGCTGCGGCGGTCCCTCGGCCGGTTCGAGCTCCGGGTGGACACCGCCTGCGCCGAGGTCATCGACGGCTGCGCCGACCCGCGCCGGCCCGCCGGCTGGATCGACGAGGAGATCCGCGCGGCGTACCTCGAGCTGCACCGCCTCGGCTGGGTGCACTCGGTGGAGACCTGGCGGGCGGGTCGCCTGGTCGGCGGCCTGTACGGCGTGTCGATCGGCGGGCTCTTCGCCGGCGAGTCGATGTTCCACCGCGAGACCGACGCGTCCAAGGTCGCGCTGGTCCGGCTGGTGGAGCTGATGGCGGCCGGGCCGCCGGCGGTCCGGCTGGTCGACGTGCAGTGGCGCACCCCGCACCTGGCGTCGCTGGGAGTCGAGGAGATCTCCCGCGCGTCCTACCTCGCGCAGCTGGGCGATGTGCTGGACGCCGCCGTGCCCCCGGCTTTCGCCTGACCCCGAGTCGGCGTGAACGCTCGCGCAAACCTCGCCGACCCGGCGTGAGCTCTCGCGCCGGGGTGAGAGTTCACGCCGACTCGGGGTTCCTGGGATGGGTCCGTAGGCTGTCCCGGCCGGACCCGGTGTCACGCGGTCCTCCCTGCCGTCGTTCCCTGAGGAAGATCATGAAGCGCATCTCGTTGGTGGCCGTCCTGCTCCTGCTGCTCGGCCTCGTGGCCGCCGGCTGTGGGGGTGGCGGGGATGACAGCGCCGCGGACGGCGGTGGAGGCGTCGCCGACGCGCCCAAGAACGCGAGCGTGGAGGACTTCTGTGGTGCGTTTCTGGACCTGATCCAGCAGGCGTCGGCCGCCGGGGACATGACCGATGCCGAGCAGGTCGCGCTGGCCAAGGACCTCGCCGCCAAGCTCCAGAAGGTCGGCACGCCCGAGGACATGCCCGAGGACGCCCGGGAGGGGTTCGAGAAGGCCCTGCAACTCATCAACGACCTCGACGAGGACGCCACTCCGGAGGAGATGGAGCAGGCCAACGAGGACCTCACCGAGGAGGAGCAGGCCAATCAGGAGGCCCTCAGCACCTACATCTCGGAGAAGTGCATGAGCCAGCTGATGCCGAGCGCCTCGCCCTCGAGCTGACCTCGCGGCCGCTACTTCAGCAGGCGCGACATCCGCCGGTCGGCGAGCGGCTTGCCGCCCGTCTGGCAGGTCGGGCAGTACTGCAGGCTCGAGTCGGCGAAGGACACCTCACGCACGGTGTCGCCGCAGACGGGGCACGCCTCGCCGGTGCGGCCGTGCACCGCGAGGTTGGTCTTCTTCTCGCCCTTGAGCTCGCTGGCCGCCAGCCCGCGGGACCGCTCGACGGCCTCGCCGAGGACGCCGCGGATCGCGTTGTACAAGGTCTGGAGCTCCTCGTCGCTCAGGCTGTTGGCTGGCTTGAACGGCGACATCCGCGCGGCGTGGAGCAGCTCGTCGGAGTAGGCGTTGCCGATCCCGGCGATCGTCCCCTGGTGGCGCAGCACCCCCTTGAGCTGGGAACGTCCTGCCCGCTCGAGGATCGCGCCGAGCGCATCGATGGTGAAGGTGTCCTCGAGGGGGTCTGGCCCCAGGCTTGCGATGCCGGGTACGTCGAGTGGTTGCCGCACGACGTACAGGGCCAGGCGCTTCTTGGTGCCGGCCTCGGTGATGTCGAGGCCGGAGTCGTCGTCGAGGACGACGCGCACCGCCAGGGGGGACTTCGTGCTCGGCCGAGGCGGGATCGTCGGCAGCTCCTCGCGCCACCGCACCCAGCCGCCGCGGGCCAGGTGCAGGACCAGATGAAGGCCGGACGCCTCGATGTCGAGGAACTTGCCGTGCCGGGTCACCCCATCGACGAGCGTGCCCTCGAGGGAATGCACCGGAGGGTCGAACGTCTTCAGCGCACTGATCGCGACGACGTGCACCTTGGCGATCGCACGCCCCACCAGCCGGCTCTCGAGGTCGAGGGCCAGCGCCTCCACCTCGGGCAGCTCGGGCACGATCCGAGTCTAGGTCGAGCGCCACTCCTTCTGTTGGTCGAGGAGGTCGCAGCGACCGTCGCGAGACCCGTCTCGGTGGTCGAGCCGCTGCGAGGGACGGGCCTGCTCGGTGGTCGAGCCGCCGCGAGGGACGACCGTCGCGAGACCCGGTGAGTGTCGCGGGGTCTCGACACGGACTCGCCTGGCGGCTCGCCCGGCTCGACCAACGAACCGGAGGCGGCTAGCCGAGCGAGCCGAATCTCAGCCGGCGGGTCTTGACGGGCGGCAGAGAATGGACCATGGCTCGCGCCCGACCGCTGCCCCAGACCGGGGCGGTCTTCCTGGACGCCCGTGGGGGCGACCGGGCGCTGCGCGTCTCGTGGCACACCGAGGCCGACGTGGTGGTGCTGTCGCTGTGGCGCGACAACGTGTGCGCGGGTTCGTTCCGCCTGGCGGTCGACGAGGTGCCCGAGATGATCGAGACCCTTCGCGCGGGTCTCGACCGCGCCTACCTGGCGCGCGGCGGCCGCCGTGCGGAGCGCTTGTCCGCCTCGTCCTGAAGACCACGGCCCCGTCTCTACGGATTCTGCTAGACGCGCGGATACAGTCCGAGCATGGACCCGATCCGCAACCCGTACGCCCCCGGGGCCGGGCAACGGCCTCCGGAGCTCGCTGGTCGGGACCGTGAGCTCCAGCAGTTCGCGGTGACGTTGGAGCGCGTTGCTGCCGGGCGCCCGGAGCGGAGCATGGTGCTGTCCGGGCTGCGTGGCGTGGGCAAGACAGTGCTGCTCAACGCTCTGCGCTCCGCGGCGGTCCGGCGGGCGTGGGGCACCGGCAAGGTGGAGGCCCGACCCGACCAGAGCGTCCGGATCCCGTTGGCGCAGGCGGTGACGGCCGCCGTACGCGAGGTCGGGCACCGGCACCGTGACCCGGACCGGGTCGTGGCCGTGACGGGAGTCGTCAAGGCGTTCGCGCTGCGCACCTCGCTGCCCGACCGCAAGGGGTCCCGGTGGACGCCTCCGCTCGACGTGCCGGCCGCGACCGGTCGGGCGGACAGCGGTGATCTCGAGCTCGACCTGACCGAGCTGCTGCTCGACGTCGGCGAGCTGGCCGGCGACCTCGGCGTCGGCATCGCGCTGTTCGTCGACGAGATGCAGGACCTCGCGTCCGCCGAGCTCGCCGCCGTCTGCGGGGCCTGCCACGAGCTCAGCCAGCAGTCCGCGCCGGTCCTTGTGGTCGGCGCCGGGCTGCCGCACCTACCGGTCGCGCTCGCCTCCGCCAAGTCCTACGCCGAGCGGCTGTTTCGCTACGTGTCGGTGGACCGGCTCGCGCCCGAGGACTGCCGCCGTGCGCTCACGGTGCCGGCGGGGGAAGAGGGGGTCGGCTTCACCGAGGCCGCCCTCGACGCGCTCCAGGACCTCACCGACGGCTACCCCTACTTCGTCCAGGCCTATGGCAAGGCCACCTGGGACGTCGCCTCCGCGTCACCGATCGACGCCGCCGACGTCCGGACCGCCGCTCCCGACGCGGAGGCCGAGCTCGCGTTGGGGTTCTTCGGCGCCCGATACGAGCGGGCCACGCCCGCAGAGCGTGCCTACATGACGGCGATGGCCGACCTGGGAGCCGGCTCCGGTGACGTCCCGCTGGGCACCGCCGACATCGCCCGCCACCTCGGCCGGCGGCCGCAGTCCCTCTCCCCCGCACGTGACGGACTGATCAAGAAGGGCCTGGTCTACGCTGCCGAGCGCGGGAGCGTCGCCTTCACGGTGCCCCACTTCGGTCAGTTCCTCAGAGAGCGGTGAGTCGTGCGCGCGATCACCTATGACGCCCCGAATGCCGAGCCCGTCCTGGCCGACCTGCCGGCGCCCGCCTGTCCACCGGACGGCGTGGTGCTCGACGTGGGGGCCACCGGCGTCTGTCGCTCCGACTGGCACGCCTGGCGCGGGTACGAGCAGGTCCCGCTCCCGCACGTGCCTGGCCACGAGTTCGCCGGCACCGTTCGAGAGGTCGGGGCCGAGGTGACCACGTGGCGCCCGGGCGACCGCGTGACCGCGCCGTTCGTGCTGGGCTGCGGCGCCTGCGACTACTGCCGCGCGGGCGAGGGGCAGGTGTGCCCGCGGCAGGAGCAGTTGGGCTTCACGGTGCCGGGCTCATACGCCGAGCAGGTGGCGGTGCCGCGGGCGGAGGCCAACCTGGTGCTCCTGCCGGAGGGGATGGACTTCGTCGTGGCGGCCTCGCTCGGGTGCAGGTTCGCCACGGCCTTCCGGGCGCTGACCCGACACGGGCGCGTCGGGGAGGGCGACTGGGTGGCCGTCCACGGGTGCGGCGGCGTCGGGCTCGCGGCGGTGATGATCGCGCGGGCGTTCGGGGCTCGCGTGGTGGCCGTGGACCCGAGCGGCGCCGCCCGGAGGCGGGCCGCCGATCTCGGTGCCGAGCACTGCCTGGAGGTGGGTTCGGACATCCGCGTCGAGCGCACGGTGCGCGACCTGACGGACGGCGGTGCCCACGTGTCGATCGACGCGGTCGGCCATCCCGACACGGCCGCGGCGTCGGTGCGCTCGCTGCGTCCGCGCGGCCGGCACGTGCAGGTCGGACTGCTGGGCGGTGATGCCGCGACCCCGCGGGTGCCGATGGCCCGCGTCCTCGCCTTCGAGCTGGAGATCTACGGCTCGCACGGCATGGCCGCAGCCGACTACCCGGTGATGCTGGAGATGGTGGCCGCCGGTCGGCTGTGTCCCGAGCTCCTCGTCGGCCGCACCATCCCCCTGACCGAGGCGGGCGCCGCCCTCGTCGCCGGAGGTGAGGCGTCGGCGACCGGCGGGATGACGGTCGTGGACCTCACGCTCGCCTGACGTGGATCCTCAGTCCGCGGCGGCGACGCGCCTGCGGCCGAAGACCCAGTAGGCCATCGAGTTGCCGGGGTTGATCGCCATCAGGATCCGCCACAAGAGCTTGGGTCCACGGACCTGCTCGTCGGTGCGCTTGCTGAGGTCGCGCCACCCGAGGATGGCCAGCACCACCTGCACGGCCACGACGACGGTGAGCACGGTACGGCGGTCGACCCGGTCCATGCCTCCTGCCTACCACAGCGTCCGCTGGACCAGGGACGCCCTAGGGTCATGAGCATGAACGACGAACCGCGCGTCGCGGTCTACATCGACTTCGACAACGTGGTCATCTCCCGTTACGACAACGTGCACGGCGACGGGGCATGGCGCCAGGACAACGCCCGGCACCACCAGGCCTCCGCCAACTCGGCCGACCCGATCGACGTACGCCTCGCGGAGGCGCAGGTCGATCTCGGCGCGGTCATCGACTACGCCTCGTCCTTCGGGACGGTGGCGCTGACACGGGCGTACGCCGACTGGTCGGTCGCCGCGAACGCCGCCTACAAGCGGCAGCTGATCGACAAGGCAGTCGACCTGGTGCAGCTGTTCACGACGTCGGGGGTCAAGAACGGCGCCGACATCCGGCTCGCCGTGGACGCCGTCGAGGACCTGATCGCCCACCAGGACCTCAGTCACGTCGTGGTGGTCGCCGGGGACTCCGACTACGTGCCGTTGGCCCAGCGGTGCAAGCGGCTGGGGCGCTACGTCGTGGGCATCGGCGTCGCCGGCTCGACCAGCACGGCGCTGGTGGCGGCCTGCGACGAGTTCACCGACTACGCCAGGCTGCCCGGAGTGCCGCCGGTGGTGACGTCGGTCCCGGTGCAAGCAAGCGCCAAGAAGGCCGCCGCGAAGAGCGTGACGAAGAAGGCGGCCGCGGCCCAGACCGCCGCGACGGAGAACGCTCCGGCTGCGAAGACGGCGGCCAAGAAGACCGTCAAGAAGGCGGCCACCAAGAAGGCCGCAGCCGTGGAGCCCCCCGAGCAGGCCCAGGCGACCGCGCTGCTCGTGCGAGCGATGCGCGTGCGACTCGAGAGCGCCGACGACGAGTGGATCCACAGCTCGAGCGTGAAGAGCCAGATGCAGCGGATGGACCCCGGGTTCAAGGAGAAGGCGTTGGGCTACTCGTCGTTCCGTGCGTTCGTCGAGTCGCGGCACGAGCTGGTCGACAGCCAGGTCCACGACAACGGTCAGCTCCTGGTCCGCCTGCGCTGAGACACCTGCGGACTCAGTCCGGCAGGTGGTCCACGAGCGCCTGCCAGGTCAGGTCGACGTCGGCCTCCGTCGTGCGCCACGAGCCCGTCGCGAGACGCAGCGCCGTGCGGCCCTCGACCTTGGTGTGACTCAGGTACGCCGTGCCGGCGGCATTGACGGCCTCCATCAGCGCCGTGCTGCGCTCGTCAGGCCCGACCGCGCGGAAGACGACCAGCCCGAGGACCGGCTCGGTGACGAGCTCGAACCGCTCGTCGGCACGCAGCAGCTCGGCGAATCGCCCGGCCTGCGCCACCCCTGCCCGGATGTGCTCGCGCAGCCCGGTGAGGCCGTAGCTGCGCAGCACCGTCCAGAGCTTGAGCGCCCGGAACCGGCGCCCTAGCTGCGGGTGCCAGTCGCGGTAGTCGACGACCGCCCCTGACTCGGTGGCGGGATTGCGGAGGTACTCCGGGAGGATCGAGAGCGCACCCACCAGCGCGGAGCGGTCGCGCACCCAGAAGGCGCTGCAGTCGAACGTCGTGAGCAGCCACTTGTGCGGGTTCGTGACGTAGGAGTCGGCCCCGTCGACGCCGGCGTTGATCCACCGATGCTCGGGGCACACCGCCGCCACTCCCGCCCACGCGGCGTCGATGTGCAGCCAGGCGCCGTGCTCGCGGGCGAGCGCCGCGATCGCGGGGACGGGGTCGATGGCGCCCGTGCCCGTCGTACCGACGGCTGCCTGCACCATGACCGGGATCCGACCGGCGTCGCGGTCGTCGGCCAGGGCGGCGGCCAGCGCACCGGGGTCCATGGCCTGGGTGGCCGGGTCGACAGGGATGGTCCGCAGCGCGTGCTCGCCGAGGCCGCTCATGATGACGGCCTTGAGCAGCGAGGAGTGCGCCTGGGTGGAGCCGTAGACGGTGTGGGTGCCAGGCCGTACGCCGTCAGTGCGTGCGGACCCGCCGGTCGCCCGGTGGAGGGCGGCGAGCAGAGCGGTGAACGTCGCCGTCGACGCCGTGTCCTGGATGACCCCGCCGCCGGGACCGGTCGGCGCGAAGGCGTCCGGCAGCCCGAGGGCCTGCCGGAGCTGGTCGAGGACGACCTGCTCGAGCTCGGTGACCGCGGGACTGGTGGCCCAGAGCATGCCCTGCGCGCCGAGGCCGCTGGAGAGCAGGTCGCCGAGGATCGCCGCGGGGGAGGAGTTCGCCGGGAAGTAGGCGAAGAAGCGGGGGTGCTGCCAGTGGGTGATCCCGGGCAGCAGCAGGTCGAGGTCGGCGAGCACCGAGTCCGGTGACTCGGGTTGCTCGGACGCGGCGCGGGGCAGTCCTGCGGCGACCTCGCCGGGCTTCACCTGGGCCAGCACGGGGAGCTCGTCGACCCGCTCCCAGTAGTCGGCGATCCAGTCGACCATCGCGTGCCCCGCCTCGCGGAACTCCTCCGGCGTCAGGTGCGGGCTGGCCATGGGGGCACCGTAGAGCACCGCCGTGGATCGAGCGGCGAGACCTCGTTGGTCGGGCCCCTCGAGACGCTCCCTGCGCTCGCTCCTCACGAACCACCGGGCGAGCCGCCAGGCCAGCCCATGTCGAGACCCCGCGACACTCACCATGGTCTCGACACGCCGCTCGTCCCTCGCGGCGGCTCGACCACCGAGACCTCGGTGGTCGAGGAGGGTCCCCCGGGGCCTGTCGCGAGACCCGGTGACCGGTGTGGCTTCCTGTGTTGCGGGGTCTCGTGACGGTCGCTGCGCGACGTCCTCGACCACCGGGGGTGACGGTGACCGGTACGACGTTCTCGACCGGCGGTGGAGGCACGGGCAGACTGCGGGCATGCGGCTGATCCAGGTGGCATTGCGGGCCGAGGACCTCGGCCGGGCGACGGCGTTCTACTCCGACCTGCTGGGTACTGGGCCGGCGGCCACGTACGACCCTCCGGGGCTGGTCTTCTTCGACCTCGACGGGGTCCGCCTGCTGCTGGAGGGCGGAGCACCGCCGGCCACGCTCTACCACGAGGTGAGCGACATCGACGCCGCCCTGGCGAGGCTGCGTGAGGCCGGGGCCGAGGTGGTCAGCGAGCCGCACGTGATCTTCAGCCATGCCGACGCCACCCTCGGCCCGGCCGGGACCGACGAGTGGCAGGCGTTCGTGCGCGACCCGGACGGGAACCTCGTCGGACTCGTCGAGCAGCGCCCCGCGTCTTGATCCGCTCCGACGCACGCTCGACCCAACCCCCGGCGGGGTTCAGCGCTCGGCGTACTCCACGAAGCGGCCGAGCAGCACCGGCCAGTCGGTGAACTTCGCGCGCAGGGGCAGCGAGTCGGACGTCCAGCCACCGTGCGAGAAGCGCACGCGCGTGCTGTCCTCGGAGGGGTCGAACCACACGTCCAGCCGCGTCGCGTGGGCCGGGTCCTGCGCCAGGGTGAAGTCCAGCGCGAGGTGCTGCGGCGGGTCCCACGCGACGACGGTGCCCCAGGTCTGGGTCGAGCCGTCGTCGGTCTGCATCGTGCACGAGCCGCCGACCCCGGGCTCGACAGCGACCCGCACGAGGCCGGGAGGCGCGTAGTCACGAGGCCACCAGGCGTCGATGCCCTCGGTGAACGCCGCAAAGGCATCAGCGGGCGGACAGGTCACGTCGAGCTGGTGCTCGATCGGCGCTGCCTCCGCCTGCGAGCCGTCGCCATCGACGAGCTGGTGGAACACGAGGCGGTTGCCGAAGGGGTCGCCGACGGTCACCTCGAGTCCCCACGGCATCCGCTCGAGCCCGGGTCGGGCATAGCGATAGTCGCGCTCCCTCAGCTCGCGATGCAGGGTGCCGACGTCGGGGGTGAGGATCCGCACGGTGGCGCCGGGCGTCGCGTCGCCGAAGTGCTCACTGAGGTGCAGCACAGCCCCGTCGCGGGAGACCTGGAGATAGACGGGCGCATCGGCGTGGAAGGTGTGCTCCCAGTCGACGGTGAACCCGAGGAACCCCTGGTAGAAGTCCCGGGCCAGGGCTAGGTCGAAGATCCGCAGCACCGGGATCACGGGTCCGAGCGGGGGAGGGTCGTCCGCCATCTGTTCGCCCTTTCGTCGGGTGGCAGTTCCTCGCGCGTCCCACCCGCGAGGCCTGCCACCCGCCACAATGCCATCCATGGGGCCACCGCTCGTCCGGCCGCAGGTCGTCGCGCACCGCGGGGCCAGCCACGAGAACGCCGAGCACACGCTCGGCGCGTACGTCCGGGCACTCGAGCAGGGGGCTGGAGCACTGGAGTGCGACGTCCGCCTCACGGCCGACGGTCATCTGGTGTGTGTCCACGACCGCGACCTGCGACGTACGGCCAGCAACCGCTCCGTGGTGTCGACGATGGAGCTCGCCGACCTCGACCAGCTCGACTTCGCCGCGTGGAAGAACCCGTGGGCCGACCTCGACGACGAGGCTCCCGACCGCGACCCGACGCACGACGGCGTGCTCACGCTGCGTCGCCTCCTGGAGACCGTCGCGGCCTATCCGCGGAGGGTCGAGCTCGCCATCGAGACCAAGCACCCGACGCGCTACGCCGGCCTCGTGGAGCGCCGGTTGGTCGAGATGCTGCGCGAGTTCGGCTGGGCGGGCGCCGGCTCGCCCGCGCGGGTGATGAGCTTCTCCTACGTCGCGCTGCAACGGGTCCAGCGGCTGGCACCTGACCTGCCTCTGGTCATCCTGGTGGAGAAGGCCAGGCACTGGCCGGTCCTCAAGCCGCTCGTAGCCGAGGACTGGATCGTGGGCCCGGGCATCTCGGTGCTCACCAAGCACCCGGGCTTCGCCTCCCGCCTTGCCGCGAGCGGCAAGGAGATCCACGTCTGGACGGTCAACTCCGAGGCGCAGCTGCAGACCTGCCTCGACCTCGGGGTCCGGGCGGTCATCACGGACCGGCCCCGGCACCTCCTCGACCTCTTGGACGCGCGGTTCCCACCCGAGGCGGACCCCCGACGAACCTCCGGGGGCAACCACTAGCCTGACCTGTCATGGCGAAGCGATCGCGCACGAAGGCCCGCGCGCAGTCTGGCGGTACGACGGGCGGCGAGGTCGGCCCCCGGCAGCCCTGCCCGTGCGGCTCGGGGCGGCGCTACAAGCACTGTCACGGGTCCGGGGACGCCGCCGACGTCTACGTCGCGCGACCGTTCGAGGGGCTCCCCTCCGAGTGCGACGTGGTCGCCCTGCGCGAGCTCGTGCCCGCGGCCACGGCGCCGCTCTCCGTGCGGGACACCGACCGAGCGGTGACGCTCTGCAGCCTCCTGCCGATGGCGGCGCCGGCCATGGTCCGGGCCGACGGCGAGGTGTGGCTCGGCCTCCAGGTGCTGCACAACTTCGGGGATCCCTCGCGCGACCTCGCGGCGGTGTTGGCCAATGCTCTCGGCAAGGCGGACGAAGCCGGCACCGGCATCGTCGGCCTGTTGGAGCCGCCCGGCCCCGGGCCCCGCCTGCAGGACCTGGTCGCCGACGAGACCCTCGCCGTCACCGTGCACGACGGGTTCGGCTACTGGCTGGCGGACGCCGCCGAGGACCCGGCGACGGCGGCCGCCCTCGAGCAGGCGAACGACGCCGCGTCGCCGACAGCGCGACTGACCACCGTCGAGGCGGCGTACTGGACCAGGATCGGCGCCAAGGAGCACCTGCGCTGGGTGATGCCCGAGCCGGAGGGACCACTGCTCGACGCGCTCGCCCGGCTGCACGCGGCCGACCGCGACCGGGTCACCCCCGACTCGCGGTTCGTCGGGATGTTCCGCGCCCACGGTCTCCTCGCGCCGGTCTGGGACCTGCCGGTCGGCACGGGCGTGGAGGCCCTGGAGGAGCCGGCCGAGCGGTTCCACGTCGATCTCACCGAGGCGCTCGCCGACGAGTCGCCGCTGTCGGCCGAGGAGCGCGCCGCCCGCGCCGGCCTGGCCAACCGTCAGGTCACCTTGCGTTAGGCGGCCAGCGGCGCGCGGCTGATCGGGCAGCTCATGCAGCGCGGCCCGCCACGACCCGAGCCCAGCTCGGAGCCCGCGATCCGCACGACCTCGATGCCGGCCGCCTCGAGGCGCTCGTTGGTCTCGTCGTTGCGCTCGTAGGCCACGGCGACGCGCGGAGCGAGCGCCAGGGTGTTGTTGCCGTCGTCCCACTGCTCCCGCTCGGCGGTGACCGGGTCGAGGCCGGTGTCGATCTGGTGCAGCGTGTCGATCTGCATCGCCTTCGCCGCGGCGACGAGGAACGGCTCGGCGGCGGCCACATCGAGCACGAGGTCGGCGTCGGTCTCGCCGGGCTCGGCGACCGTGACGGCGTAGGCCGTGAGGGTGCCGGCGACGTTGGGATACATGACCACTTTGTCGACGTCGACCATCGTGCAGACGGTGTCGAGATGCATGGTCGCGCGCTCCTGCGCGATCGGCACGGCGAGCACGGTGTGCACGAGGCCCTTGTGCAGGATCTCGCGGGCGAGCTGCTCGGCCCCGGCGGGCGTCGTCCGCTCACCCACCCCGATGGCCGCGACGCCGGGCGCGAGGAGCAGGACGTCGCCGCCCTCGACGTGGTCGTCGCGCCAGCCGTGCAGCTGGCCGGTGCCCACGAACCTCGGGTGCCGGCTGTAGATCAGCTCGGTCAGCTGCGTCTCGCGGCTGCGGGCCGGCATCGCCAAGGACGTGATCGCGACCCGGTCGGCGATCCAGACGCTGGAGTCGCGGGTGAAGAGCAGGTTGGGCAGCGGGTCGATGAGGAAGTCGTCGCTGGCGAGCAGCGAGGTGACCAGGCCGAACCCGCCGCGCACCTCGTCGTTGCGGATCCCCGACGTGAGGTAGGTCGTGAGCTGCTGGGGCGAGGCCTCCGTGAGGAGAGGCCGCAGGTAGTGGCGCATCGTGTCGCCCAGGCGCAGCTGGATGAGGGCGGTCTCGATGGCCGCCTCGCGTGCCTCGGCGTCGGCGAACGTCTCGGTCAGCAGGTCGGTCAGGTAGACGACCTCCACCCCCCGGGTGCGCAGCGCGGCGGCGAACGCGTCGTGCTCCTCCTGGGCCCGGGCCACCCAGGGGATCCCATCGAACAGCAGCCGGTCATTGTTGCGTGGCGTCAGCCGTTTGAGCTCGGGCCCGGGCCGGTGCAGCATCACGGTCCGGAGGGCGCCGACCTCGGAGTCGGCTCCGTGCGGGGCGGGAGACGCGGCGTGCTCGCTCATGGCGGGAACCCTATCCCCGCCGGCGTCCGCCGTTCAGCCCGCGGAGGCGCGCTACGCGAGCAACTCTACCAGCGTCAGCAGGCCGAGCACGAGGCAGACGGCGGCGCCGATGTAGTGCAGCACGTGCAGCGAGATGAAGCGCATCAGGCTCCGACCGGCGACGACGGCCAGGCCGCTCACCGTCATCAGGGCGCCCAGGGCGCCGACGAAGACTGCGAGCGGGTCCTGGTAGCGCGCCACCAGCGTGATCGTGAGCAGTTGGCTCAGGTCGCCCCACTCGGCGGCGAAGAGCACCAGGAAGCTCGCCAACACCGCCTTGAAGCCATGCACGTCCTTGGTCTTGGCGGCGAACTCCTCACCGCTCGCCTGATGGTGCGCCCGCCCCTCCCGGAAGAGCAGCACCGCGCCGATCAGGAACATCGCGGCCGCGACCGCGTGCACCACGTCGTCGGGGAGGAACGACGCGGCATGACCCAGCGCCACCGCGACGAGGGTCTGGATGGCGAACGCCGCGCTGACGCCGATCCACACGAGCAGCGGCCGGTACCGCGTGGCCAGCACGAGGGTCGCCAGGAAGGTCTTGTCCGGCAGCTCGACGATGAAGATGGCCCCGAAGGTGAGTGCCACGGTCACGGGGTCCACCCGACGAAACTATCCGGGCCGTTGTATCCGGGAGCGGGCGGGTGTTTCCTGGTGGGCAGGAGCCACGGGCCGACGAGGGAGGTCGCGATGCCCGTCTACGACTCTCATACCCAGGGCACGCCGGACTGGGTCGAGCTGGTCACGCCGGACCAACGCGCGGCGGCCGCCTTCTACGCGGCGCTGCTCGGCTGGCAGACCGTGGAGAACCCCCTCACCGAGGGCGGCTTCTACATCGTCGGCAGCCTCGACGGGGACGCGGTGGCCGGCATCGCGGCCCAGCCGCAGGGGCTGGCCGGTCAGCCGGCGTTCTGGAACGTCTACCTCTCCGCCGACGACGTCGATGCGGTGACCGCCCGGGCCGAGACCGCGGGTGGAGCGGTCGAGGCGGGTCCGGTCGACGTGCTCGACCTGGCACGGACAGCCACGCTGACCGACCCGTACGGCGTGCGGCTCACCCTCTGGCAGCGCCGGACCTGGGTGGGCACGGTCGCGGCCGGACAGCCCGGGACGCCGGTGTGGTCCGACCCGCTGGCCCCCGGCCGCGCGTCGCCGTTCTACGCCGACGTGCTCGGGCTGGCGCCCGCCGCGGCCGCCGTACCGGCCGGGTTCGCGGGACTTGCCGCCCACGGACCGGAGGGGTCTGCGCCCACGGAGCCTCTCGAGGAAGCCCCACCGGACTGGAACGTGCACTTCCACGTCGCCGACCTCGACGCGGCGGTGGCCCAGGCGGACGCGCTCGGTGCGACGGTGGTCACCCCGCCGTTCGACGCCGACGACGGTGCCCGCGTGGCTGTCCTGACCGACCCGCAGGGAGCGCTGTTCGCCCTCCGCGCCTCGCGCTGAGCCTCGGCCTCGATCGGTGGAGGCTCAGGAGACGGTGGTCCGGAACGGGTCCGCGGGATAGACGCCGAGGATCTTGACGTCGGTGGTGAAGAAGCGCAGCTCCTCGAGCGCGTTGCGGACCGCCACGTGCTCCGGATGTCCGTCGACCTCGGCGAGGAACTGGGTCGCGGTGAACTCGCCACCGACCATGTAGCTCTCCAGCTTGGTCATGTTCACCCCGTTGGTCGCGAACCCGCCGAGCGCCTTGTAGAGCGCCGCCGGCAGGTTGCGCACGTTGAAGATGAACGACGTGACCACCGGTCCGTTGTCGGGTGCGGCCTCGACGAGCTCCCGCGAGAGCACCACGAACCGTGTGGTGTTGTGGTCCTCGTCCTCGACATCGGGGACGAGCACGTCGAGGCCGTAGATCTCGGCGGCGAGCGGCGGGGACAGGGCAGCCTGGGTCGGGTCGGCCGCCTCCTTGATCTCGCGGGCGGCGCCGGCGGTGTCGCCCGAGATCACCGGCACCAGGCCGTGCTCGCGGATGATCCGGCGGCACTGACCCAGAGCATGGACGTGGCTGTGCACGGTGCGCACGTCGTCGAGGGACGTGCCGGGCAGTCCGAGCAGCGCGAACTGGATGCGCAGGAAGTGCTCGGCCACGATGTGAAGGCTGCTGGAGGGCAGGAAGTGGTGGATGTCGGCGACGCGACCGGCCAGGGAGTTGTCGATCGGGATCATCGCCAGGTCGGCCTCGACGCCCTCCACCGCGGCGAAGACGTCCTCGAAGCTCGGGCAGGCGACCGCCTCCCAGTCGGGGTAGTCGCGGCGGCACACGAGGTGGGAGTTGGAGCCGGGCTCGCCCTGGTAGGCGATGCGGTGGGTCGTGGGGTCGGGCACGGTGCGTAGTTTCGCACCGCCGTCCGTCGCGCCGGTCCGGTTCCCAGCACCCGGGCGGCTAGCGTCGGGTCAATGACCACGTCGACGCTCGCGCTCGTCGTCAGCCTGGTCGCCCTCGGGCTCGGCCTCGGCCTCGTGGTGGCCGAGTGGTCGCGGCGGCGGGCGACCGCGCGCCGTACCGGGGTGGAGGCAGTGCCCGAGGACGTCCTGGGCCTGCGGCAGGAGGTCGCGGCGCTCCGGTCCGAGGCTCGCACGGCGCTGCGCCACCTGGCTGTCGTGCGCTTCGACGCCTTCGACGACATGGGCGGTCAGCTCAGCTGGTGTGTCGCCCTGGCCGACGACGCGGGCGACGGCGTCGTGGTCACGTCCATTCACGGCCGCTCCGATGCCCGCACCTACGCCCGCACCCTCGTCGGCTGGCGGTGCGAGCAGCAGCTCTCCCCCGAGGAGGAGGAAGCGGTCGCCCACGCCCGCCGCTAGCGCCCAGTCGGCGCGAGCTCTCGGGGGGCCGGGGACCAAGGTGCACATGCTGGACGTTTCGACGTACCAGGTACGTCAGGACGTCCACCTTGCGGCGTTCCCGGCCCGGCAGTCCGGTCCGCAGGGATGCATGGCGCCGTCCCAACCGCGCTGATGGAGCAGCGCGGCGACCTGGCCGGCGGTGCGGCAGGGGCGGCCGAAGACCTGGCCCCAGCCCAGGCGGACCGTGCTCCGGCCGGCGACGGCAGCCTGGAGGTCTCGGTCCAGGTCGAGGTCACGCGCGGCCGCGGAGTCGTGGAACAGCCGTCCGTCGAGCTCCACGTCGAGTGCGAAGTCGTGGTAGCGCACATCGCGGTAGGTGCCGGGGATCTCCTGGTCCTGGCGCACCGACGGCGGCAACCGGTGGGCGCGCTCGACCCGGTGCAGGTAGCCGTGCTCGAGTGCCGAGCAGGTGCCGTTCGCGATGTCGTGCAGCACGTCGGCGATCCACGCCCGGCGGGGCAACCGCGCCCGGGCGTCGAGCGCAGCCAGGAGACGCTCCGCGGTGGTCCAGCGCCCCTGGCACAGATCGGCCAGGAGGGCGACCACCTCGACCTCCGACGACGTCTCGGCGGCGACGTCGAGGGCGGCAGGTTCGAGGCGCATCCGCGGCGGACCCGCAGTCCACTGCACCAGGGAGTCGAGACCGGTGCGGCGAGTAGGCCGGTAGCCAGGGACTGGTCGCGGTGGGCGTCGCCGCGTGTCGATGACGACCTCGATCGCCAGGTGGTCCGGGTGCCGTCGCCAACCCGGCCCGGCCACGGCGCGCAGCGCGGACCGACCACCCAAGGCGGCGCCCGGCCCGTAGTACAGGGCCCCGGCCCACGCGCGTTGCAGCCAGGTCGGGGGTCCGGTGTGGTCGACGAACACTCCGGGCAGCAGCCGCACCCACTCACGCCGGCGCAGTGCCCGCTCGAGGGTGGCCGGGCTGCCACCGGCGGCCAGCACCTGACGACGGGCGATCACGCCCGCCTGGTCGCGCAGCAGTCGGGCCACCTCGTCCATCCAGCAATGGTCGTGATCGAGGCACGGCGCCACCACGGAGGGCAGTCGGCCCTGTGGATGAGCGTGCGGCAAGACCGCGGCGGCTTGCAACCAACGAGGTGGACGTTTCGACGTACCGGGTACGTCAAGACGTCCACCTTGTTGGTCACTAGGTGAGGCGGAAGATGCGGGACTCCCAGGGAGCCATCGGCGTCGTCGGGTCGGGAGGTGACGAGGAGTCGGCACTCCCCGAGCCGAGGAGCAGCTCGGCGCCGGCGGACGACTCGGGCGGGCCCAGCTCCGCGAGGTCTGCGGTCACGTCGGCCTCGTCGGACAGGTTGGCGAGCACGAGCAGGCGGTCGCCGGCGAGCTCGCGCACGAACGCGTAGACCCGGGGGTCGTCGGGCAGCAGCATCCGGAACGAGCCGTGCGCGACGACGGGCTCGGCGTGACGCAGCGCGATCAGCCGCTGATAGTGCGCGAACACCGAGTCGGGGTCGTCCACCTGGGCCGCCGCGTTGATCGTCGCGACGTCGGGGTGGACGTCGATCCACGGCGTACCGCTGGTGAAGCCACCCGTCGCCGACGCGTCCCAGGGCATCGGGGTGCGGGCGTTGTCGCGCGACTTCGCCCTCAGGGCGGCCAGCACCCGCTCCGGCGGCTGCCCGCCGGCGACCGCGGTGGCGTAGTGGTTGAGCGACTCCAGGTCCCGCAGCTGGTCGAGGCGGGTGAAGCGCGCGTTGGGGAGGCCGAGCTCGTCGCCCTGATAGACGTACGGCGTGCCCCGATGCAGGTGCAGCACCGTCGCGAGGGCCTTGGCCGACGGCTCGCGGTGAGCCGGGTCGTCGTTGCCGAACCGGCTCACACAGCGCGGCTGGTCGTGGTTGCCGAGGTAGAGGCTGTTCCATCCGACGTCGGCGAGGCCGTCCTGCCATCGGCCCAGCGACCGCTTGAGGTCGAGCATGGTCATCGGCGCGAGGTCCCACTTGCCGCCCGGCCCGCTGTCGAGGTCCACGTGCTCGAACTGGAACACCATGTCCAGCTCCGCCCGCTCCGGGTCGGTGTAGAGCCGCGCGTGCTCGATGGTCGTCGCGGGCGTCTCCCCGACCGTGATCAGTCCGGCCGGGCGGGCGGCGAAGACCTCGCGGTGCATCTCCTGCAGGAACTCGTGGACGCGCGGCCCGTTGACCACGAACGGCGTGGTGTCGGCGTACGTCGTGGTGTCGATGACCCCGCCGCCCAGGGGGTCCCGGGAGCCGATCGTCCCGTCGGGGAGGCCGGGCGGGTCACCGTCGGGCGAGGGCACGAGCACCTTGGAGATCAGGCAGATGACGTCCATCCGGAAGCCGTCGACCCCACGGTCGAGCCACCAGCGCATCATCGAGTAGACGGCCTGGCGGACCTCGGGGTTCTCCCAGTTGAGGTCGGGCTGCTCGGGGGCGAACAGGTGCAGGTAGTACTCACCCGTCGTGTCGTCGTAGGTCCAGGCCGGGCCGGAGAACGCCGAGCCCCAGTTGGTCGGCTCCGCTCCCGGCGTACCCGGCTCGAGGCCCGGCCGCGGCGGGCGCCACCAGTACCAGTCGCGCAGGGGGTTGTCCGCTGACGAGCGGGACTCCTGGAACCACGCGTGCGCGGAGCTCGTGTGGTTGACCACCAGGTCCATCACCAGCTTCATCCCTCGCGCATGAAGCCCGGCGATCAGCGTGTCCAGCTGGGCGAGGGAGCCGAAGAGCGGGTCGATGTCCCGGTAGTCGCTGATGTCGTAGCCGTTGTCGACCATCGGCGACCGGTAGACGGGGCTCAGCCAGACGACGTCCACGCCGAGCCGTTCGAGGTGGTCGAGATGCGCGATCACCCCACCCAGGTCCCCGACCCCGTCGCCGTCGCCGTCGGCGAAGCTGCGCGGGTACACCTGGTAGACGACGGCGGACTTCCACCAGTCACGAGCGGTCACGCCAGGAGTATCCCGTGGCGCGGACCGGACCCACCCGGGCGGCTCACGCGCTACTCGACGGCGGTGACCAGGATCGAGGAGACCCCCGAGGTGAACCCGTTGGCGTCGGTGGCGACGGCGCGGATCTCATACCCCCCGGCACTGCCCAGCCACAGCTCCCCCGAGAACGGCGCCGCGGACGCGAAGTCCGAGGTGACGAACTGCCCGCCCGGCGAGGTGTAGACCTCGTAGGTCACCTCGAAGATCGCGGCGTGGGTCACCGGGTTCGGCGTGGCCGCCACCTGCACGACGAACGGGTCGACGGCCGACACCGTCGCTCCGCTGGCCGGCGAGGTGATCTGGACGCTGGGTGGGGTGGCGACGACGGTGATGGGCACGGGCGCACTCGTGCCCTTCCCGCTGAGCTCGTCGTACGCCGTGGCGACGAGCTGCTGGCTGCCCGGGTCGAACGTCTCGAGCGAGAACTGCCACGGCGCCGACTGGTCCGTCTGACAGCCGCCGCCGGAGAGGCACACCTGCACGTAGTCGATGTCCGCGCCGCTGGCAGGGTCGGGCGTGGCGGTGGCGGTGACGGCGAGCTGGGTGCCCGCATAGACCTGGGTGCCTGCCACGGGCGAGGTGATCGTCACCGACGGGCTCGCCAGGGCGTCGTCGACCTTGTTGGAGGCCGGTGAGGTGCCCACCTGGTTGACCGCGCGTAGGGTCCAGGATCCCCCGCCCGAGAAGTACTCGTAGAGGTCGATGAACCCTCCTGCGTCCACCGCCCCTCCGGGCGCGGGGACGAAGAACGACTTGTTCCCCGGCGAGCGCGTCGCCTGGTAGCCCAGCACGATCTGTCCACCGTCGGACTCAGGCGGCTTCACCTTCATCCTGATCATGGAGCCCGACTGCGAGCGCAGCACCGACAGCAGGGTCGGGGCCGCGGGCGCGGTCGCCTTCTTGCCTCGCGTGACCCGCACGGTCGCGGTGGTGGCGGTCTGCGACACCACGGTGATGCGGACGCGCTGGGGCGTGGTGAAGCTGCTGCCCGAGGGGAGCGTCGCGCTCACGAGATCGGGATCCGGGAAGACCAGACCACTCGTGTTCGGGCTGTTGGGTAGCGTGTCCAGGATGCGCATCGACCGCCCGCTGTCGAGCCGCACCTGGATCCCGGTGCTGCCCTCGAGGGTGAAGTTGCCCTGCTCGAGCGCCACCGGGTTGGTCCGGTACTCGAGCCAGTACGTCGCACCCCCCGACCGCACGCGGAGACCCTGGAGACCCGAGCCCGACTTCTCGGCGTCCGTCAGCGTCCAGGTGCCGTCCTTGCTCGCCGTGGCGGTCCGGCCGGCCCAGCCGAGGCGCTTGAGGATGCCCACGGAGTACTGCCGGTCGCTGAGGCCCATGGCGTCCCACATGTCGCCGTACTCCTGGGTGTAGCACGTGCCGGCCTGGGTGACGCGGAACTTGCCCTTCTGGCAGATCAGCGAGTTCGCGTGGTTGAGGCCCAGGTTGTGGCCGAGCTCGTGGACCAGGATGTTCAGGGTCGGGTTCTGCTCCATGATCCAGGTGACGCGCCCGGGCATCTCACCCAGCGAGTTCGTGCCGCACTGGGGCATCACCAGCATGAACCTGTTGAAGCCGCCGGACCCGATGCCGCGGCCGCGCGCGGCAGCGAGCGCGCGCCCGACCGCCGCACGGCTTCCGCAGTTCGACGAGCCCCCGCCGACCTTCAGCCACGGAGTCACCTTGGAGCTCAGGTGGTGCCGCCCACGGGAGGTCTTGGCGAACCAGGACGAGGTCTGCTTCATCAGCGTGCGCATCTCGCCGGTGTCGGGGTGCTTGGGGGCCTTGCCGGACCAGTACATCCGCAACACCAGCACGCGCACGTGCCGCGGCACGCCGAGGCGGGCCGAGTACGCCGGCACCCCCGGCACGGCGCCCGGCGGCACCGTGTCGTCGACCAGCTGTCCGCGCAGGTCGAGCGGGGCCGGGGCGGGAGTCGCCGACCGGGCCGCCGTCGGTCCGGCCGGGGCGGCCGCCCGGTCGGCGGCCTGGGACGGTGCTCCAGTCAGCGCACTGGTCAGCGCCAGCACGCAGGCGAGCGCCACTCCGACGGCGTACGTCTTCCTCACGAGTTCCCCCCGGGCTCGATGGCAAGACCCCATCGTCGGCCCGGGGCCGCGAGGCGAACAAGGAAACCCGCTTCTGCGGGGGTCCCGGCCTAGTCCACCGACCCCTGCATCCCCGTTGGTCGAGCCCGAAGCTCCTATGTCAAGCGGCTTGGGTCTGTGTGGGTGGTGAGG
>CAZIVD010000048.1:0-33796 GCA_964542635.1 uncultured Nocardioides sp.
TCGGGTCGGTGGAGTACTTGAGGTACTTGCCGTCCGCTGCCTTCTCGACCGCGGCGTTGACCTCGGCGACGCTGGTCTCGCGGCCGGCCTCGAAGGTGAGGTCGGTCGCGGAGCCGGTCGGCGTGGGCACGCGCAGGGCGTAGCCGTCGAGCTTGCCCTTCAGCTCCGGCAGCACCAACCCGATGGCCTTCGCGGCGCCCGTGGAGGTCGGCACGATGTTGAGCGCCGCCGCCCGGGCCCGCCGGGGATCGCGGTGGATGTTGTCGAGGAGGTTCTGGTCCGAGGTGTAGGCGTGCACCGTCGTCATCAGGCCCTTGACGATGCCGAACTCGTCGTTGAGGGCCTTCGCCATCGGCGCGAGGCAGTTGGTGGTGCACGACGCGTTGGAGATGACCGTGTGCTGGGCCGGGTCGTAGAGGTTGTCGTTGACCCCCATCACGATGGTGACGTCCTCGTTGGAGGCCGGCGCCGAGATGACGACCTTCTTGGCTCCAGCGTCGACGTGGGCGCGCGCCTTGGTCGCGTCGGTGAAGAAGCCGGTCGACTCCACGATCACGTCGGCACCGATGTCGCCCCACTTGAGGTTGGCGGGGTCGCGCTCCTCGAACGCCGCGAACTCCTGGTCGCCGACCTTGATCGCGGTGGCGGTGGCCGTCACGTCGGCGTCGAGGCGACCGAGGATCGTGTCGTACTTGAGCAGGTGGGCGAGAGCCTGGTTGTCGGTGAGGTCGTTGACCCCGACGATCTCGATATCGGCGCCGGAGGCTCGCACGGCGCGGTAGAAGTTGCGGCCGATGCGGCCGAAGCCGTTGATGCCAACACGTACGGTCACGATGGTGCTCCTGGTTGCAGGGACGTATCGCGTTCGACCCTACCGAAACCCTCGGGGCCGATCGACGGGCGTCCGGCGTGCGTACTCGGGACTCCCGGCCCTGGTGCGGAGGGTCCCGGATCAGGCCTCTTCGGCCAGCATCTCGGGGGTCAGCGAGGCCTCGGTGTCGGGGATGCCGAGCTCCTCCGCCCGCTTGTCGGCCATGGCGAGCAGCCGCCTGATCCGCCCCGCGATCGCGTCCTTGGTGAGCGCCGGGTCGTGCAGCGCGCCGAGCTCCTCGAGCGAGGCCTGCTTGTGCTCGAGCCGGAGGTCGCCGGCGAGCCGGAGGTGGTCAGGGACGTCGTCGCCGAGGATCTCCAGGGCTCGCTCCACCCGGGCGCCAGCCGCGACGGCGGCGCGGGCCGACCGGCGCAGGTTGGCGTCGTCGAAGTTCGCCAGTCGGTTGGCCGTCGCGCGCACCTCGCGGCGCATCCGCCGCTCCTCCCAGGCCATCAGCGACTCGTGGGCGCCCAGACGGGTGAGGATCTCACCGATCGCGTCACCGTCACGGATCACGACCCGGTCGACCCCGCGCACCTCGCGGGCCTTCGCCTGGATGCCGAGGCGACGGGCGACCCCGACCAGCGCGAGGGCCGCCTCCGGACCGGGGCAGGTGACCTCGAGCGAGGACGACCGACCCGGCTCGGTGAGCGAGCCGTGGGCCAGGAACGCGCCACGCCAGGCCGCCACGGCGTCACAGCCGCCTCCCGAGACGACTGCCGGGGGCAGGCCGCGGACCGGGCGGCCGCGCGGGTCGAGGAGGCCGGTCTGGCGGGCCAAGGCCTCGCCGTCCCGGACGACCCGGACGAGATAGCGCGAGCCCTTGCGGATGCCGTTGGCCTGGACCATCGCGAACTCGGCCTGGTGGCCGTAGACCTCGGCGATGTCCTTGCGCAGCCGGCGGGCCGCGGCACCGGTGTCGAGCTCTGCCTCGACGACGATCCGCCCGGCGACGATGTGCAGCCCCCCGGCGAACCGCAGCATGGTGGCCACCTCGGCCTTGCGGCAGCAGGTCTTGGTGATCTGGGTGTTGGCGAGCTCCGCCTTCACCTGTCCCGTCATGGCCATGCGGCGAATCCTGCCACGCGCGTCAACGACCCTCGTGGTGTCCCTAGCGGTCACCACCGGAAGTCCTTCGGGTGTCCCGCGCCCCAGTCACACACCTCGCGGCGTTGCCGTCGCTCGCAAGACGACCCCGTATGGCTTCACGCCGGCGCCTTGCGATGCACGCACCTCGAGCACGGGCCACCCCCGACGAACTTCCGGCGGCAACCGTCTAGTCGTCGAGGATCCGTCGGTACGCCGCCGCGAGCTTGTCCGGGTCGTGACGCGCCGACCCGTCGTCGGCGCCGACGTCGGCCACCACCAGGCGGGCGCCCAGCGACTCGACCCCGGTCCTGAGGGCCGCCAGGTCGGCCACGCCGGCGGGGTCGGCGAGCACCGTGTCGACGCGCAGCCCGGGCGCGTGCTCGACCAGGGCGGCCAGGTGGTCAGCCGGGGCGCGGCCCCGGCTCTCCCCGGCCTGCGGGTCGAGGTTCAGCACGACGAGCACCCGGGCGTTGGTGGACACCACGGCTTCCCGCAGCGCGGGTACGAGCAGGTGCGGGACGACCGAGGTGAACCAGGAGCCCGGGCCCAGCACGACCCAGTCGGCCTGCTCGACCGCGGCCACCGCTTCCGGGCACGGGGCAGGGTCCGCGGGGTCCAGGGCGACGGAGAGGATCACGCCGGGGCTGCTCGCCACCTCGACCTGGCCGCGCACGGTGCGCACCTCCTCGGGCCGGGTCGGGTCGGCTCCCCGGATGCGGGCCGTCATGACCAGCGGGGTCAGCGCCATCGGCAGCACCCGGCCCGAAGCACCCAGCAGGCGGCCGACCCAGTCGAGTGCGCGCACGTGGTCGCCGAACAGCTCCCAGAGCGAGACGATCAGGAGGTTGCCGACCACGTGCCCGCGCATCTCGCCCTCGCCGGCGAAGCGGTGCTGGAGCACCCGCGCCCACGTCTGCCCCCAGTCGTCGTCCCCGCACAGAGCAGCCAGCGCCATCCGCAGGTCGCCCGGTGGGAGGACTCCGAACTCCTGCCGGAGCCGCCCCGAGGAGCCACCGTCGTCGGCGACGGTGACGATCGCGGTGACCTCGCCGGCGACCAGGCGCAACGCCGAGAGGGAGGCGTGCAGCCCGTGGCCGCCGCCGAGCGCCACGACCGCAGCGCCGGGCGACACGTCACTCCCGTCCGAGATCGCGATGGATGGCCGCCACGTGGTAGCCCGCGTCCGCCAACCGGCGCGTGACCTCCTGGGCCATGGCCACGCTACGGTGTCGCCCTCCCGTGCAGCCGATCGCCACCGTCATGAAGCGCTTGCCCTCCGACAGATAGCCCGCCGCGACACCTTCGAGCACCGGCAGGTAGCCGTCCAGGAACCGGGCCGCCTCGGGCTGATCGACGACGTACTCCGCCACGTCGGGGTCGAGGCCGCTCTTGGCGCGCAGCGCGGGCTGCCAGTAGGGATTGGGCAGGAAGCGCATGTCGGCGACGTAGTCGGCGTCCACGGGGATGCCGTACTTGAAGCCGAAGCTGATCACGTTGATCTGCAGCCGGGTCGAGTCGGGGTGTCCGAAGCCCTCGCGGATCCGTGCGGTCAGCTGGTGGACGTTGAGGTTGGAGGTGTCGATGACCAGGTCGGCGTCACTGCGGAGGTCGCCGAGCACCTCCCGCTCCCGCTGGAGACCGTCGAGCAGCCGACCGGCTCCCTGGAGCGGGTGCGGGCGGCGCGCGGCCTCCTGCCGACGGACGAGCACGTCGTCGTTGGCGTCGAGGAAGATCAGGGTCGTGTGCCGACCGGTGACGCCGTGGGCGAGGTTGGTGCGCAGTGTCTGGAAGAACGAGCCGGACCGGACGTCGACGACGACGGCGATCGGCTGCTCCGGGCCGCTGCTCTCGTCGACCAGGCCCACCACGTCGCGCAGCAGACCCGGCGGCAGGTTGTCGATGACGAAGAAGCCGAGATCCTCGAGCTCCTTGGCGGCGGTACTGCGGCCCGCCCCGGTCATCCCGGTGACCACCACGAGCTCACCAGGATCGTTGTCGGCCACCGTCTAGTCCTCCGTGATCTCGCCTGTCGCCGTGTTGACGGAGACAGTCTTGCGGGCCGGCTGGTCGACCGCACCTTTGATGGCGATCGCCGTGCGCTCGCCGATGCCGGGCACCTGGGCGATCTCCGCGACCGTGGCGGCCCGCAGCTTGCGCAGGGAGCCGAAGTGCCGCAGGAGCGTCTTGCGCCGCACCTCGCCCAGGCCCGGGACGTCATCGAGCAGGCTCTCGACCATCGACCTGCTGCGTCGGGACCGGTGGTGGGTGATCGCGAACCGGTGGGCCTCGTCGCGGACCCGCTGGAGGAGATAGAGCCCCTCGCTGGTGCGTGGCAGGATGACCGGATCCTCGCGGTCCGGCAGCCAGACCTCCTCCAGCCGCTTGGCCAGGCCGCACACGGGGATGTCGTCGATGCCCAGCCGGACCAGAGCCTGGTGGGCTGCCGCGACCTGGGGTGGGCCGCCGTCGACGACGACGAGGCCGGGGGCGTAGGCGAACTTCCGCGGCCGCCCGGTGTCGGGATCGACCAGCATCGGACCGCTCTCGGTCGTCACCTCGGTGGACCGGGCCTGCTCGTCGAGGAGCCTGCGGAAGCGGCGGGTGATCACCTCGTCCATGGCGGCCACGTCGTTTTGACCCTCGACGCCGCGGATGACGAAACGGCGGTACTCGCTCTTGCGGGCCAGGCCGTCCTCGAAGACCACCATCGAGGCCACCACCTCGGTGCCTTGGAGGTTGGAGACGTCGAAGCACTCGATGCGCAGCGGCACCTCGTCGAGTCCGAGCGCCGTCTGGATCTCCTCCAGCGCCTGGTTGCGGGCCGTCAGGTCGCTGGCCCGCTTGGTCTTGTGCATCACGAGGGCCTGCGCGGCGTTGCGCGCGACCGTCTCCTGCAGGCGCCGCTTGTCCCCTCGATGCGGCACGCGGATCCGCACCCGGCTCCCGCGGAGCTCACCGAGGAGCGCCTCGATCGTCCCCGGCTCGGGCGGCAGGTGCGGGACGAGGATCTCCCGGGGGATCTCGTCCTTCGCGTCCTCACCGGCGCCTCCGTAGAGCTGCAGGAGGAAGTCCTCGATGAGCTCGGAGGTGCCGCCCTCCTCTACACGATCGGCGACCCAGCCACGCTGGCCGCGCACCCGCCCCCCGCGGACGTAGAAGATCTGGACGGCGACCTCCAGGGGATCCTCGGCGAGGGCGATCACGTCAGCCGACGTGCCGTCGCCGAACACCACGGCCTGCTTCTCGAGCGACTTCTCCATGGCGCCCAGGTCGTCGCGCAGGCGGGCCGCCCGCTCGAAGTCGAGCTCCTCCGATGCGGCGTACATCTCCGCACGGACCCGGCGCAGGAAGGCGGCGGTGTTGCCCCCGATGAAGTCGCAGAAGTCGTCGACGATCGCCCGGTGGTCCTCGGCGCTGATGTTGCCGACGCACGGTGCCGAGCACTTGTCGATGTAGCCCAGCAGGCACGGCCTGCCGATCTGGCTGGACCGCTTGAACACTCCGTTGCTGCACGAGCGCATCGGGAACACGCGGAGCAGTTGGTCGACCGTCTCGCGGATCGCCCAGGCGTGGCTGTAGGGGCCGAAGTACTTGGTGCCCTTGCGCTTCGCGCCGCGGCCCACCATCACCCGGGGGAACTCCTCGCCGAGGGTGACGGCCAGCCACGGGTAGGACTTGTCGTCGCGGTACTTGACGTTGAAGCGGGGGTCGAACTCCTTGATCCAGGAGTACTCGAGCTGGAGCGCCTCGACTTCGGTGCGGACCACGGTCCACTCGACACTGGCGCCGCTGGCCACCATGGTCGCGGTGCGGACGTGGAGGTTGAGCGGGTCCTGGAAGTACGACGACAGCCGCGCACGGAGGTTCTTGGCCTTGCCGACATAGATCACCCGCCCGCGCGCGTCGCGGAAGCGGTAGACGCCCGGCTGCGTCGGGATCGACCCCGGAGCAGGCCGGTAGTCGAGCGCGGGTCGGGGCACCCGATCAGCCTACGGTCGAGCCCCGACAGCCCCGACGGCTCCCACAGCCCTCAGCGTCAGCCCAGGACCAGGGAATCGCCCTCCACGGTGATCGCCTGCTCGGGCAGCGGAGCCGTGGCCGGTGGGTTGATCACCGAGCCGTCGGTGATGGAGAACGAGCTGTTGTGGCACTTGCAGTGGATCTGCCCGTCGGAGACCGAGCTGACCAGACAGCCCTGGTGGGTGCAGGCCGCCGAGAAGCACTTGAACTCGCCCGCGGCCGGCTGGGTGACGACCACGCCCTCGTCGGCGAAGATCGTGCCGCCCCCCACCTCGATGTCGGAGGTCGAGGCCAGTGCGTCGGCCGGCGTACCGCCTCCATCGCCGCCGCCCGTGGAGCTCTCGGAAGGCGACGAGGTCGTCCCACCGGAGGACGGCGAGCTGGTGCTGCCGGTCGAGTCGGTCACCGAGGTGGTGTCCTCACCGCCGCACGCGACGAGCAGCGGGATCCCGATCCCGACGGTGGCCGCACCGGACAGGGCGCGGCGACGGTTCAACGAGGCGGTCATGGCGAGGGTGTTCCCTTCGTCGGAGGGCCGTTGTGCTTTCAACCGTACGGGGCGCTCACTGTGGCTCCCATTGCCCGTTGGTACGAGTTGCCTGTGAGCCGGGTTCGACTCACGCGGCCGTGCCGACGCGTCCCCGGCGGCTCAAGCGAGGCCCCGGCGCACGATCAGCGCCACGAGCTCGCGACTGCAGCCCAGGGCATCGGCCAGGGCCGCATAGCTCCACCGCTCGGGGTCCTCGGCCCTCAGCTGGAGCACGAGCCGGTCCCGTTCGGCGCGGTGGCGGGTCGCCACCGCGTCCGCCTCGGCCGCCTGCCGGTGCAGCTCGCGGGCCCGGGAGGCCCGCGCGTCGGAGGTGCCTCGCGACTGCTTCGCAGGAGCGCGCGAAGGGGCGACACCCCTCAGGGTGTCGCCCCTCCCGCCGTTGCCTCCCGCGTCACAGCCCACGGGCGAACTCCGCGATCAGGCCGGGGACCGCCGCGTCGAAGCCGACCACGTCGAGCATCCCCGGATCCGTCGGGTCGGCGATCGAGAACTGTGTCGCGGTCATGCCGACCACGACCAGCCTGGCGTCGATTCCCGAGGACTGCCGGTAGTCGCGCAGCGCCTGGTGCGGGTGGATCTGCCCGGCCCAGGTCTCGTTGTCGGTGTAGACCACGAAGGTGTCCACCTCGAGCCGCTCCCGAGCGGCATGCACCATCGGCAGCGCGCAGTCGGTGCCCGACATCGGCAGCTCGTCGACCACGCGCAGCGCGTCGTCGAGCCGCTGCCGAGGCGAGATCCGCAACGGCGCGAGACCCGTGTCGTGCCAGCCCGGACCCACCGAGGTGAAGCCCACCGCCGCGGCAGCCGGCTCGGTCGCGAGCTGGACCAGGGCCAGGGCGGCCGAGGCCTCGCGCGCGGTCACCGGCAGCCCGGCGATCGGTGCGGCCATCGAGCCCGACACGTCGACCGCGAGCAGGGTGCGCCGCCCCGAAGGCTCCACCGCGTCGAAGGCGCGGTAGAACGCGGCGTCCAACGCGTCCGCCACCTGTCGGGTCGGCACCCACTCCCCCGCACCCCGAGCCGAGCGGCCGCGCGCGTAGGTGCGCTGCGCCACCAGGACGCTGACCGGGTGCACCCGGGCCGCACGCAGACGCGCGCCGTCGGTGAGCTGGGCGGTGACCTCGGCCGTGCGGCCGCCGATCTCCGGCAGCAGCCCGAGACGGGTCAGGCGCGGCAGTTGGCGCATCAGCGCCGTCTGCGGCATCCCCACGTCGAGCAGGGCGTCCCACACCGGGCGCTCCGCGAGCGCGGCGTCCGGGAGCATCTCCCAGGTCAGCCCGTAGTCACGGACGAGCCCGGCCCAGTCCTCCGCACGGGTCGCCTCCTGCGCCCGGACGAACCCCTCGACCAGAGCCGGGAGGTGCTCGCCCACGGCGCCCCGGACGATCCACTCGAAGGTGTCGCGCATCGCCGCGGAGTCCGTCGCAGGGTGCGCCAGTCGGAGCAGGTCGCGGTGCGACCAACCCTCGCGCTGGCGGTACTTGACCGCCTGGTGGGCGACCGCAGCGGCATCCTTGGTCAGGTACCAGTCGCCGACCGCGCGGCGCAGCGCGCGGCCCCACCCGCGGAACTGCTCGACGTACGTCGCGAACAGGAAGAGGTGGGTGCCCGTGCGGGCCACCTGGGGCAGCGCGGCGAGCGCCAGGGCCGAGGACTCGGGCACGGACGCGGCGTACGCCAGTGCGAAGAGGACCGGGTTCTGCCGGGGCGCGGCACCCCGCGTGGAGACGTCCACGATGGTCGCGACCAGCGCCTCCGGGTCCTCGACGGCCATCCGGCCGACGACCTCGGCGCTCTCGCGGGCCAGCGCGAGCGGAGCGGCGTAGTAGGTGCCGCCGTCGACGCCCAGGACGAGGAAGCGACGCAGCCGCGCGGCGTCGTCGAGCACGAAGGCGTAGCCACCGGCGGAGTTGACCGCCTGGCGGGCGTCGGCGCGGTCGCGCTGGTCGGTGCGGCGCAGGTTGAGCTTGCGCAGCACGTCCATCGGGATCCCCTCTCGGTCGACGACGGGCCCGGCGGACCCGGGACCTGTCGGATGGTGCGGGTGACCTCGGCGGAGGCGGACGTGTTGTGCGGACCGGGTGGGCCCGGCAAGCCGGGCTGCCTCGTCTCACCGAGGCTCCTTACAGGGAGAGGTAACCGATCTGCTCCGGCCCGCCTCCGCCGACGTCACCCGTCAGGACCGGGAGGCGCGGCGGGCGTGTTGTTGACGACCGGAGCGACACGCTCTTCCGCTTGAGCTACGTCACCCGTGGGTGACGGCGGGACTCGAACCCGCAACCTTGTCGTTCGTGGAGGTAACCGACCGTCTCCGGCCCGCCGACCCGGAGGTCCTGACTCGAGGAGTGTAGAGGTCTACACAGGAAGCGGTCGACAGGTTTTCGACGCGGTTGCTCAGGCGGTTCGCCGCGAGGTGCCCCGCTTGGCGGGAGCACGCTTCGCGGGCACACGCTTGGCCGGCGCCTTGCGTGCGCGCTTGGCCGGCGCCTTGCGTGCGCGCTTGGCCGGCGCGGACTGCTCGGCCTCGCGACCCTCGAGCAGCGGTCGCAGGAAGGCGCCGGTGTAGGAGTCGGCGTGCGCCGCGATGTCCTCGGGCGTGCCCTCGGCCACCACCATGCCGCCCCGCGAGCCGCCCTCAGGCCCCATGTCGACGACCCAGTCGGAGGTCTTGATCACGTCGAGGTTGTGCTCGATGACCAGCACGGAGTTGCCCTGGTCGACGAGCCGGCCGAGCACCAGCAGGAGCTTGCGGATGTCCTCGAAGTGCAGTCCAGTGGTGGGCTCGTCGAGCACGTAGACGGTGCGACCGGTGGAGCGCTTCTGGAGCTCGGAGGAGAGCTTGACCCGCTGGGCCTCGCCACCCGACAGCGTGGTGGCCGGCTGGCCGAGGCGCACGTAGCCCAGGCCGACCTCGCACAGCGTCTTCATGTGCCGACTGATCGCCGGCACAGCGGCGAAGAAGTCGGCGGCCTCCTCGATGGGCATGTCGAGGATCTCGGCGATGGTCTTGCCCTTGTAGTGGACCTCGAGCGTCTCGCGGTTGTAGCGGGCGCCGTGGCAGACCTCGCACGGGACGTAGACGTCGGGGAGGAAGTTCATCTCGATCTTGATCGTGCCGTCGCCCGAGCACGCCTCGCAGCGGCCGCCCTTGACGTTGAACGAGAAGCGGCCCTGCTGGTAGCCGCGCATCTTGGCCTCGGGGGTCGCGGCGAAGAGCTTGCGGATGTGGTCGAAGACCCCGGTGTACGTCGCGGGGTTGGACCGCGGGGTGCGGCCGATCGGCGACTGGTCGACGTGGATCACCTTGTCGACGTGGGACAGCCCGGTGATGGTCTGGTGGCGGCCGGGCACCGCGCGGGCGCGGTAGATCTGCTTGGCGAGGGAGGTGTAGAGGATGTCGTTGACCAGGGTCGACTTGCCCGAGCCGGAGACGCCGGTGATCGACACGAACAGACCGAGCGGGAACGTCACGTCGATGCCGCGCAGGTTGTGCTCCTTGGCGCCCTTGACCGTGAGCTCGCGGCCGGGCGTGCGCGGGCGCCGAACGGCGGGCACGGGGATCTCGCGACGGCCGGAGAGGTAGTGCCCCGTCAGCGAGTCGCGGTGGCGGAGCAGCCCCTCCACCGACCCGGAGTGCACGACCTGGCCACCGTGCTCGCCGGCCCCTGGACCGATGTCGACCACCCAGTCGGCGGTGCGGATGGTGTCCTCGTCGTGCTCGACCACGATGAGGGTGTTGCCGAGGTCCTTGAGCCGCACGAGGGTCTCGATCAGGCGCTGGTTGTCGCGCTGGTGGAGGCCGATCGAGGGCTCGTCGAGGACGTAGAGCACGCCCACCAGCCCCGCCCCGATCTGGGTCGCCAGCCGGATCCGCTGGGCCTCGCCGCCGCTCAGCGAGCCGGAGGGCCGGTCGAGGGAGAGGTAGTCGAGGCCGACGTCGAGGAGGAAGTTGAGGCGCTCGAGGATCTCCTTGAGCACCCGCTCGGCGATCTGCCGCTCACGGGGGCTGAGCTCGACGCTGCGGAGATAGTCGGCCGTCTCGTCGATGGAGAGCGCACAGACCTCGGCGATGTTGAGTCCGCCGGCTGCCCGGTCGCCGAGACTGACCGCCAGCGAGACCGGCTTGAGCCGGCTCCCGCTGCACGCCGGACAGGGCACCTCACGCATGAATCCCTCGAAGCGCTCGCGGCTCACGTCGGACTCGGCCTCGCGGTGGCGCCGCTCGATGTAGCGCTGCACCCCCTCGAACTCGGCGTAGTAGGCCCGCTCGCGGCCGTAGCGGTTGCGCGAGACCACGTGCACCTTGGTGGGGTGCCCGAACAGGAGGGACCGCTGCGCCTTGGCCGAGATCGCCTCCCACGGGGTGTTGAGGTCGAAGCCCAGCTCGGCGCCGAGGGCAGCCATCAGCTTGAGGAAGTAGTCCGCGACGTGGGCCTGACTCCAGGGGGCGATGGCACCCTCGCCCAGCGTCGCCGTGGGATCGGGCACCACGAGCTCGGGGTCGACCTCCATGCGGGTGCCGAGGCCGTGACACTCGGGGCAGGCCCCGAAGGGGGAGTTGAAGGAGAATGACCGAGGCTCGAGCTCGTCGGTGTCGATGGCGTGGTCGTTGGGGCACGACATCCGCTCGGAGAACCGCAGCTCGCGGCCGGGGTCGTCGGCCGGGAGGTCGACGAAGTCGAAGAGCACCAAGCCGCCCGCGAGGTTGAGCGCGGTCTCGACCGAGTCGGTCAGGCGGCGCTTGGAGCTCGACTTGACCGCGAGGCGGTCCACGACCACCTCGATGGTGTGCTTCTTCTGCTTGTCGAGCGTCGGCGGGCTGTCGAGCCCGTGGGTCTCGCCGTCGACCCTGGCCCGGGAGAAGCCCTGGGTCTGGAGCTGGCGGAAGAGCTCGACGTACTCCCCCTTGCGGCCGCGAATCACCGGCGCCAGCACCTGGATGCGCCGCCCCTCCTCGAGCGCGAGTACGCGGTCGACGATCTGCTGGGGTGTCTGCCGCTCGATCGGCGCGCCGCAGGTCGGGCAGTGCGGCCGCCCCGCTCGGGCATAGAGCAGCCGGAGGTAGTCGTAGACCTCCGTGATCGTGCCGACCGTGGAGCGAGGGTTCTTGGACGTGGACTTCTGGTCGATCGAGACCGCCGGCGACAGGCCCTCGATGAAGTCGACGTCGGGCTTGTCCATCTGGCCGAGGAACTGGCGGGCGTACGCCGAGAGCGACTCGACGTACCTCCGTTGCCCCTCGGCGAAGATCGTGTCGAAGGCCAGGGAGGACTTGCCCGACCCGGACAGACCGGTGAAGACGATCATGGCGTCGCGAGGAAGATCGAGGGAGACGTCCTTGAGATTGTGCTCGCGAGCACCGCGGATGATGAGCCGATCGGTCACGTCGACAACCCTCTCACGGGCCTCCGACAGTCCTCGCGGTGACAGGATGTGGGCATGCCACCCAGCGGGCCCGAACCCGACCCCCCGCACGAGCCCCCGCACGACCTCGACCCCCAGGGGGCCTTCGAGCTGCTGCCCGAGGCGACCGGGCGGCTGATCCGCACCGTCGACGGCCTCGACGACGACGCCCTGGCCGGGCCCAGCGGCCTGCCGGACTGGACCCGGGGCCACGTCGTGGCGCACCTCGCGCTCAACTCCGAGGGGCTGGCCGGCGTGCTCGAGGCCAAGGCCCGGCGCGAGGAGACCACGATGTACCGCTCCGACGAGGGCCGCGCGAGCGACATCGCGGCACTGGCCGCCGCCGATCGCTCCGAGCTCCGCTCCCGCTTCCTCGCCGGCACCACGCTGTTGCTCGAGGCCGTCGAGGCGCTGCCCGACGAGCACTGGACCGAGACCTTCGAGCGCACCCCGGGCGGACGCCGGATCCGGTACGCCGCGATCCCCGGCATGCGGCTCCGCGAGGTGGAGATCCACCACGTCGACCTCGACGCCGGCTTCACGCCCGCCGGATGGTCAGACGCCTTCTCGACCCACCTCGTCACCGAGATGGTCAAGCGGAGCCCGTCGTCCGAGTCCTTCCGCGTGCTCGCCACCGACCTGGCACGCACCTGGGAGATCGGCGACGACCCCGGCCGGGCAACGGTGTCGGGGCCGGTCGGCGACCTGGCGTGGTGGCTCACCGGTCGCCCACCCGCCGACAGCCTGACCTCCAGCGCGGGCGCACTGCCCGCCGTGAACCCCTGGTAGGAGTGCCATGAGCTACACCGGAGAGGTCCGCCCCGGCGGGCCCGCCGACACCCGCACCGCCGGAGACCTCCAGATCACCAAGGTGGCGGTCGACCCCGGGATGTCGAACAACTGCTACCTGCTGCGCTGTCTCTCCACCGGCGACCAGGTGCTCGTGGACGCCGCCGACGAGCCGGAGACCCTGCTCCCTCTCATCGGGGAGGCCGGTCTGTCGGCCGTCGTCACCACCCACCAGCACTGGGACCACCACCGCGCGCTGCCTGCCGTGGTGGCCGCGACGGGTGCCCGGGTGGTCGCCGGCGAGCCCGACGCGGCGGCCATCACGGAGCAGACGGGCGTGGCGGTCGACCAGCCGGTGACACAGGGCGACACGGTGCCGGTCGGCTCGTGCTCGCTCCGGGTCATCGCGCTCGCCGGCCATACGCCCGGCTCCATCGCCCTCGTGTACGACGACCCCGACGGTCATCCCCACCTGTTCACCGGCGACTCGCTGTTCCCCGGAGGCGTGGGCGCGACGTTCGGCAACGTCGAGGCCTTCGCGCAGCTGATCGACGAGGTCGAGACGAAGGTGTTCGGCACCCTCCCCGACGACACCTGGTTCTACCCGGGGCATGGCAGCGACTCGACCCTCGGCGTCGAGCGTCCGCACCTCCAGGAGTGGCGCGAGCGAGGCTGGTAGCCGTCTCCGCCGCCTCCGTCCGTTGGTCGAGGAGGGCCTCCTCGGGGCCCGTCACGAGACCCCGCGACCGACGCGGTCATCCGTGCCGCAGGTTTCGTGACGCTCGCTCCTGAACCCACGGACATCTCGCTGGCGCGCGGCGTCCTCGACCAGCGGTCCCGTTCGTCAGTCCGCGGCCAGGAAGTCGTCGATCCGGGCGACGAGGTCGGGCCAGGCGGGCTCGTCGTGGAGCACGATGTGGTTGCCGCTGTCGACGAGGTGCAGGACGCTGCCCGGGATGAGTCCGGCCAGCTCGCGCGCCTGGGACTCCGGGACTCGGCGGTCCCGTCGGGCGTGGAGGATCAGTGTCGGGCAGGCCACCCGCGGCGCGATGGCGGACACGTCGAGGTGCGCGAAGGCATCGAGGAAGCGCACGACGTTCTCCGTCGACGTGGTCGCGCGCTGCACCTCGTTGAAGGCGTCCCACAGGGCGCGTGACGCCTCGGGGAGGAACTGGGAGGCGAACACCTGCCGGTACGCCGCGTCGTCGCGCCGCCAGGCAACCCGCCCCACCCGCAGGTCGAGGTCCGCCTCTTCCCGCTCCTCGTCGGTCTCCGCGCGCTGAAGGCGCCCACGGGCATAGGCCCCCACGAGCACCAGACGGGTGACCCGCTCCGGGTGCCGCACGGCGTAGGCCACGGCCACGGCGCCCCCCTGGGACATCCCGACCAGTGGGAAGCGGGTCAGCCCCACCGAGTCGACCACGAGCTCGAGATCCTCGACCCAGGCGTCGAGGCTGAAGTCGGTGACATCCCAGTCGGAGAGCCCGCAACCCCGCTCGTCGTACCTCACGAGCCGACGGCCGTGTGAGAGCGCGTCGATCCAGTGGGCCCAGATCGGGCTCTGCCACTCCAGGTCGAGGTGGGTCAGCCAGTTCGCCGCCTTGACCAGGGGCGGCCCCGAGCCGGAGGTGGCGTAGGCGATCGAGACCCCGTCCGGTGAGCGGCAGTACCGGATCTCCTGGGTGTCCCGGTGCCGCACCTGAGGCGTCGCCGCCTGGCGGACGACGCCCAGGTCGACGGGATCCTCGACGACCGGTCCGACGAACCGGTAGCCGACACCGTGCACGGTCGCGATCAGCCGCTGGCCCCGGCCGTCGTCGCCGATGGCCTGACGGGCCGCCTTGAGGCGGCTGGTCAGCGTCGACTCGCTGACGAAGCGGTCGCCCCACACCTCGTCGAGCAGCTCGGTCTTGGGGACGACCCGGTCGCGATGGCGGAGCAGGAGCACGAGCACGTCGAACACCTGGGGCTCGACGTGCACCGGCCGCCCCTCGCGGCGGAGCTCGCGCCGCGGGGGGTCGAGCGTGCACTCCTCGAAGCGGTACACCGAGACCCGATCCCTCCTCGCTTCGATCCTCAGTCTCGACCTGTCTCCGTGGACCGACAAGTCCCGTCGATCGCAAGGGCCGGGCGTCCGGCGTCCGATCTCCGGCGTGTGCTCTCCGGGCAATCTCCACGCCGTCTCCACGACCCGTTGCTCTCCCTCGAGGACCGTGGGGGCGGTCAGGCCGTCCGGATCGGGGGGCCGGAGGGAGAGGGTGCGAGATGGGGCAGCAGCAACGGGGGAAGGGCGGCCGGGCGGTGGTGCTCGGCGCCGGATGGGGTGGCCTGGTCGCCGCCCGGGTGCTGGCCGACCACTTCGAGGAGGTCACGGTCGTCGAGCGGGACGTGTTCCCTCCCGAGGGTCACGGCCGCCGGGGAGTGCCCCAGGGACGCCACGTCCACGGGATGCAGGCAGGCGGCCTGCCGTTGCTCGAGTCGCTCTTCCCCGGCCTCCGGGCCGAGCTGGCCGGTCACGGCGCCCGCGAGGTCGACGACCTCAGCAGGGTGTGGCTCCGCTTCTCCGGACGGCTGCTCAGCCAGGAGCACCAACGCGTGGAGCCGGTGCTCGCGGTCACCCGACCGCACCTGGAGTGGCGGGTCCGGGAGCGCGTCCGTCGGCTGCCCGGCATCCGTCTCGCCGAGGGCCTCGAGGCTGTCGGCATCGCCATCAGGACGGAGGGTGAGCACCTCGTTCCGACCGGGGTCAGGGTGGCGCCTGCCGCCACCCGTGGCGCCGCGGAGCGCACGATCGACGCCGACCTCGTCGTCGACGCGAGCGGGCGCGGCAGCCGGTTGCCGTTCTGGCTCGGCGAGCTCGGCTACGAGCTCCCCGAGGAGGAGCGGGTCATCGTGCACGTCGGCTATGCCAGTCAGACCGTGCGGCTGCCGGGCGGCTCCTACCCCCAGGACCTGGTGATCGAGGGCCGTGCACCCGGCCGCACCCACGGCTTCGGGGCCTTCGCCGGCGAGCACGGCCGCTGGACGTTGTCGATGATGTCCTACGGGCCTGGTCGGCGGCCTCCGACGGAGCCCGAGGAGCGGCTCCGGCTGCTCGAGGAGATGGCGCCGGCCTGGCTGGTCGAGGCGATGCGCGCCGCGCAGCCCCTCGACGAGGTGGCCCGGCACACGCATCCGGTCAGCGTGTGGCGTCACTACGAGCGGATCGAGCGACAGCCCAGAGGACTGATCGCCTTCGGCGACGCCATCGCCGCGTTCAACCCCGTCTACGGCACCGGCATGACCGTCGCTCTCGAGCAGGCCCTGGCGCTGCGGATCGCCCTCGCTGACGGCACTGCCGACGCTGCACTGCCGGCGCGCTTCTACCGCGAGGCAGCCCGGCCGGTCCGCGAGGCCTGGCTGCTGTCGAACGGCGCCGACCTGGCCTACCCGGAGACGCACGGCGTCCGGACGCGGGCCGGAGTCCTAATGGGCCGGTATGTCGCGCGCATGCTCGCCGGAGCCGAGCGCGATCCGGAGCTGGCCCGACGCTTCCTCGGGGTGGTCGGTCTGGTCGAGCCGCCGTCGGCGCTGTTCGCGCCCGGGACCGTGGTGCGGGTGCTGCGCTCGTGGTCGGCACCAGGCCTGGTGCTCCCGGAGCACGCACGCCCCGAGTCGGAGCCCGCGCACCTCAGACTGGGCACGTCGGTGGCCTAGGGACCGCTGCTGGTCGAGGGCTCCCTCGGGCCGCGCGTAGTGGAACAGGCACAAGTGCCGATGCTGGAAGGCCCCACGCCGGATCTTCCACGGATCCAAGGAGTTGTGCCTGTTCCAGCACGAATGCCCGCCTGACCGGCAGCGCTCGCTGCCTGCTCTGGCTGGCGCTCGTGCCACGACCAGCGGGGCGATCCCGCTAGCCGCGGCTCCACTGCAGGGAGAAGGCGCGGAGGTAGTCGCGGACCGACTCCTCGAACGGGACGCGGAGAGTGATGCCGTCCCCGGTGAGCGCCGCGTCGGTCCAGGAGGGACCGCCGACCCACGCGTAGTGGGCGCCGGCCTTCACGCCGTACCGGCCATCCACGACCAGCAGGCTCTGGCCGGTGCGGGCCTTGCGGACGGGGATGTCGGCGGCCGCCAGGGTGCGGAGCACGCCCTTGCGCACCTTCGGGCCCGCGACGACGGCGACGTCGCAGCCGCGCGCCTTGAGGACGCCGAGGCGACCGGCGATGGCCTGGCCCCGCTCACCGGACCACTTGCGCACGGCCACCCGGACGTTGGTGCGTCCGTCGCCCGTGTGGATCCCGCGGGCGTTCTTGCATCCGACCGGGGCGAGCGCCTTGAGCACCGGGTCGTGGGACGCTCCCGACTGCACCGGGTAGATCGACGCCTGGAAGCGGCCGAACGCCAGCGTGCGGGTGCGAGTGGTGTCGACGGTGTCGCGGGCGAGCCGGGCGAAGAACCGCTCGTAGCCGGCGTAGATCGCGGGGTTCGCGGACTTGAAGACATCGCTCCACTGGCGCGACGTCGCCGTCGTCGCCGGTCCCGAGCCGACCATGGTGAGGTCCGTGGTCCCACCGGCGCGCGACACGAGCAGGAAGTTGGTCGCCGTCTCGCCTACACCGGCCAGGCAGGTCCCCGCGCACCGGTGCACCCAGGACGGCGCCGCTGTGTCGGTGCCCAGCAGCGTCTCGAGGGTCCGCTCGGTGCCGGTCGTCGCCGAACCGTCGAGGACCACCTGGACGCTCACGCCCTCGGCGTACGCCGCGACGAGGGCCTTTCGCAGCTGCGGGTCGGCCAGTCGCTGGCTCGCCAGGCGCACGGTGGCGCCGGGCTCGGCATCCATCACCGCCCGGGCCATCCGGTCCAGGACCACACGGCGCTGCACCTCGGTGCCGTGGGGGGCGTTGACCAGCGGCCCCTCGGCCAGCAGGTCGATCGGCGTGTAGGTCAGCCGCACCGCGTCGTGGTCGGAGTTGAAGTCGGGGACGATCTCGGAGTGGTCGAGGACCAGGCCGCTGCCGACCTTGAGCGACATCCCGTAGTCGAGCAGCGAGGTCGGCCCGCGCGACCCCTGCAGGGGCATGTCGAAGTTCACGATGTCGCCGAGGGCGGAGGTGGGCAGACCGTCGACCTTGCGACGCCGGTCGGCCAGGTAGTTGACGTTGAGGTCGCCCCCGGCGAACACGAACTCGGTGCTCCCGGCCAGCCTGAGGACCTCGTTGCGCAGCATCTGCAGGTGCAGGCGCAGGCGCGGGATCAGCTTCATGTCGGTGGCCTGGGCGTCGAAGGACGCCTGTGCGATGGTGTGGGTGTTGATGTACCCGAACACCTTGCCCGTGGCCAGCTCCCGCAGGCGCACGACATTGATGAAGCGCGCGGGTGTGACGCCCTCCTCGCCAGGATGCGTCATCACGGAGCGACCGTCGATCAGGCGGAACCTGGCGCGGTTCCACACGATGGGGATCGCACCTCCGCCGCCGTTGACGGGCATGTACCAGCCGTAGTCCAGCTCCTGCGCCACGCGCATCACGGTCTGTCGGTCTTCCGCGTCAGACATCTCCTGGAAGCCGCCGACGTCGCCGAGGGTCATCGCCCGGCGGATGTCCTGCTCCGCCTTGGCCGGCCCGAGGTCGTGGAGGACATTGAGGGTGAAGGTCGTGTACGTCGCCGAGGTGCGCGCCTCCGCGACGAGCCGGAGACCGTCGGGCGACGCCGTCGGACGCGCCGGTCCGCCCAGCATGGAGACGGCGAGGGCCACCCCCAGGACGAGGGGCAGCAGGAGGTGCACGCGGCGCGCGACAGGTCGGTCCGAGGGCCGGCTGGTCACAGGGGAAGACTCCAAGCTTGAGGGCACGGGGAAGACGTACTCACGAATCACACCAGTCACATGCGTCACACGCAACCGATCCGGGCTAACTCCAGCACTGTAATTCGCGGGTGCTCGCGCCGTCCCCTGGCCGGCGCCTACCGCCATACTGCCGTCGTGGACCGCGCGCGCACCTTCGAGGACCGGGTCGCGCAGTGGGGCCCCGATCTCACGTCGGCGCTGGCCCGGGTCTTCCCGGACCCCGCGCCGGTCGCAGACCGACTGCTCGCCCTGGCGCGGGCGGCGTACGACGCGCGGTCCGACGCCCTCCACGACCTCGACGCCCGCCGGCTCGCGGAGCCCGACTGGTTCCAGCGGCCCGACGCCCTCGGCTATGCCACCTACGCCGACCGGTTCGCCGACACCCTCCGGGGGGTCAGCGACCACGTGGACTACCTGCGCGACCTGGGCGTGACCTACCTGCACTTGATGCCGCTCCTGACGCCGCGGCCGGCGCCGAACGACGGCGGGTACGCCGTGGCCGACTACCGGGCCGTCCGGCCCGACCTCGGCGACATCGACGACCTCGAGGCCCTCGCGACCACCCTGCGCGAGCACGGGATCAGCCTCTGCATCGACCTGGTGCTCAACCACACCGCCCGCGAGCACGCCTGGGCACGCGCCGCTCGCGCCGGGGACCCGCGCAAGCGCGACTACTACCTGGCCTTCCCCGACCGCAGCGTCCCCGACCAGTTCGAGCAGACCGTCCCCGAGGTGTTCCCCGACTTCGCGCCCGGCAACTTCACGTGGGACGACGACCTCGACGCGTGGGTGTGGACCACCTTCAACGACTACCAGTGGGACCTCAACTGGGCCAATCCTGCAGTGCTGTGCGAGTTCGCCGACATCGTGCTGGGTCTGGCCAACCTCGGGGTCGAGGTCTTCAGGCTCGACGCCATCGCCTTCCTCTGGAAGCGCCTCGGCACGACGTGCCAGAACCAACCCGAGGTGCACGACCTCACCCAGGCGCTGCGCGCGATCGTCCGGCTCGCGTGTCCGGCGGTGCTCTTCAAGGCCGAGGCGATCGTCGGCCCCGGCGATCTCCCGGCGTACCTCGGCCTCGGCGAGCATGCCGGCAAGGTGTCCGACCTCGCCTACCACAACAGCCTGATGGTGCAGATCTGGTCGATGCTGGCCTCAGGCGAGGTCGGCCTCGCGACGATCGCCCTGCAGGACCTCCCCCAGCCGCCTGTGGGCACCGCCTGGATCACCTACGTCCGCTGCCACGACGACATCGGCTGGGCCATCGACGACGGCGATGCCTGGCGGGCCGGCCTCGACGGCTTCGCCCACCGCCGCTTCCTGTCCGACTGGTACGGCGGCCACCACCCCGGCTCGTGGGCCCGTGGCCTGGTCTTCCAGGAGAACCCGGTCACCGGCGACCGCCGGATCAGCGGCACCCTCGCGTCGCTCGCCGGGCTCGAGTGCGGCGACCCCGGCGCGGTGGCGCGGATCCTCCTCGCGCACGCCGTGATCCTCGGCTTCGGAGGTCTCCCGGTGCTGTGGATGGGCGACGAGGTGGCCCTGCTGAACGACGCCGTCTGGGCCGCCGACCCTGCCCACGCCGCCGACAACCGGTGGGTGCACCGACCGCGGATGCCCTGGCCGCCCCCGGTCGACACCGACGGTGTCCGCGAGGGTCTCGCGCACCTGCTCTCGGTGCGGGCGACCCTCCCCCACCTCCACGCGGCGTGCCCCACCGAGATCTGGGACCCCCGCGACCCCGGCGTGCTGCTCGTCGTGCGGCGCGGCGCGAACGGTCCGCTCCTGGGCGCCTACAACATGACCGACCGGCAGGCCACGGTCCCGGGCGAGGTGCTCGCGTGGCTGGGCCTGCCCGCCGACGACCTGCACGACCACCTGGCCGGGGCTCCCCCGCTCGTCGCCGACGACGCCGTGCGGCTCGCACCCCACGCCGCCGCCTGGATCACCGCGGCGGGGACCTGACCGGCCTGCCGCGTCGGGCCGCCTGGGCACCGTCCGTACCCTGGCCCTCGTGTCCAGCCTCGTTCCGGTCATCATCGGGGTCGGCGTCGCCCTGATGGTGGCGCTCGTCGTCGTGAGCACCTTGTCGGCGCGACGCCGACGCCACGACCTGCAGACGTTCGCGGCCGCACGCGGGTGGACCTACGCCGAGCGGGACGACAGCCTCCCGGACCGGTTCCAGGGACGACCGTTCGGAACGGGCCGCAGCCGCGATGCGGTCAACGTGGTCCGAGGCGTCGTCGACGACCGGCCGATGGTCGCCTTCGACTACTCCTACGTGACGACGGGCACGACCCCTGGCGCCGGCGCCGATCCGGGCGGGCCCCACACCACGGACAACACCACCCACGCATTCTCGGTCGTGGCGCTCGACACCGGGTTCGCGATGCCGGGTCTGGCGGTCACCCCGGCCGGGCTGTGGTCCCGATTGGCCAGGAGTCTCACCGGCCGTGGGGTCGACGTGGGCGATGCCGCCTTCGATCACGCGTTCACGGTCAGCTGTCCCGACAAGAGCCTCGCCCTCGAGGTGCTCCACCCCGCGATGCGCAGTCTCGTGCTGCAGTGGCCCGACCTCGCCTGGCGCTTCGAGGCCGGGTCCGTGCTGGCCGTGCGTCCGGGACACCAGGACCCGACCGGGATCGACGCCACCGTGGCGGCCCTCGGCGCGATCCTGGACCAGGTGCCGGACGCGGTCTGGCGGAGGCTCCCCGAGCACTGATCCGCACTCCCACGTCCGTCCTCATGGCGAGTGGCAGGCTGGGGGGATGAACGACTCTCCCAGCGCCCCCATCGTCATCGTCGGCGGCGGCCTCGCCGCCGGCACCGTCGTCACACAGCTGCGGGAGTCGGGCTACACCGGCGGGCTCACCGTCTACGCGGCCGAGCCGCATCCGCCCTACGAGCGTCCTCCCCTGTCGAAGGACTACCTCCTCGACAAGGCGCCGCTGGAGAAGACCCTCGTGAGGCCGCAGGAGTGGTACGCCGAGCACGGCGTCGAACTGCACACCGGGACCGTCGTCACGGCCATCGACCCCGCGGCACGCACCGTCGAGGCCGGCGGCGACGTCGCGCCGTACTCCCAGCTGGTGCTGGCGACGGGAGCCCGACCCCGCCCGTTCCCGCTGGCCGACGACAGCGGCGTGCCGGTCCACTACCTCCGCGCGTGGGACGACGCCGAGCGACTGCGGGAGGCGCTGACACCCGGCACCCGGCTGGGCATCGTGGGAGGCGGCTGGATCGGGCTCGAGGTGGCCTCCGCCGCCCGCTCGCACGGCCTCGACGTCGTGGTGCTCGAAGCCGCGGCCCAGCCCCTCCTGGGGGTGCTGGGCGACGAGGTCGCGGCGATCTTCGCCGACGTGCACCGCCGCAACGGCGTCAACCTGCGCACCGGGGTGAGCATCGAGGACATCCGAGCGGCCGGTGACGGCGCCGAGGTCGTCCTCGGTGACGACACGGTGCGGGTCGACCGTCTGGTCGTGGGGGTCGGCGCGATCCCCGACACCGCGCTCGCCGCTGCGGCCGGCCTCACGGTCGACAACGGCGTGCGCACCGACGCGATGCTGCGCACGAGCGCACCAGGGGTCTTCGCCGCTGGCGACGTGGCGAACGCCGACCACCCCAGGCTGGGGCGCCCCCTCCGCGTCGAGCACTGGGACACCGCCATCCAGCACGGCAAGGTGGTGGCGCGCAACCTGATCGGCGACGAGACCGCGCACGAGGCGCTCCCGTACTTCTTCACCGACCAGTACGCCCTCGGCATGGAGTACGTCGGGGGCCCCGGCCCCGACGGCTTCGACCGAGTGGTCCTGCGCGGGAGTCCCGGCGGTGACGACGGCGGCGTCTTCACGGCGTGGTGGCTGCGCGACGACGACGTCGTGGCGGCGATGCAGGTCAACGACTGGGACGCCACCGACGACCTCCGGCGCCTGGTGGGCGCGCATGTGGATCCCGCCCGGCTCGGCGACGAGAGCGTGTCCTTGTCCGAATTGTGATCAGTTCGCCGCGCCGGACGCAGGATCCCCTCGGCGTGGCACTTGTATCCGCCGGACTTTCGTCACAGAGTTGGCCGGGCTGCCCGCAGGGCGGCCGTAGAGCTCACTCGGATGAGGAGAAGCATGTCTGCAATCCCGCACCGCCGTCGCCTGGCGCGCACCGCTCTGGGCACGGCGGCCGTCGCCACGGTCGTCCTCAGCACCGCGTTGGCGTCCACGTCGCTCGCCTCGCCGGCCGACGAGTCGACCGACGGCACCCGACCTGACCGCAGCAGCGCGGCGCCCGAGGCTCGCGGCCACTACGACGCCCGCCACCTGCAGACCGGGGCCGCCAAGGCGAGCACTCTTCGCTCGGCAAGCAAGGCAGCCGCACGGGGCGCCGCGACGTCGTTCCGCCGGTCGCTGCCGGGCCAGGCCGTCTACGACGTGGACGGGACGACAGGCACCGTCCGGATGCTCGTGCGTCTCGACGGCTTCCTCACCGGCAAGAGCAAGGACCCGGCCAAGAAGGTCGCCCTGAAGTACGTCCGCAAGAACCACGACGCGCTCGGCCTGACGAAGGCCGACCTGAAGTCCTTCAAGCTCAAGCGCGACTACGTCGACATCGAGGGCGCGCACCACCTCTACTGGGGCCAGAAGGTCGGTGGGAAGCCCGTCTTCGGCAACGGTCTCACGGCGAGCGTGACGGCCGACGGCCGCCTCCTCACCCTCGGCGGCTCCCCGGTCAGCAAGGCCCACCTGCCGGCGATCAGCGCCGCTCCCGAGGTCGCCTCGGGCGCGCAAGCGATCGCCCGCACCCGCGCCAGCCAGGGCGCCACCGGGCTGGCCGGCGCCCACGACAGCGCTCGCCAGGTGCTGTTCGTGACCCCGCGGGCCACCTACCTCGCCTGGGCAACCACCGTGATGTCGGTGCGTCAGCCTGTCACCGAGGTGCACGACGCCGCGTCGGGACGGTTGCTCTACCGCAACCCGCTCAGCAACGACGAGGCCGGCGAGGCGACGGGGGTGGCCTTCCGCAACCACCCCGGCGCCAAGCGCGGCGGCAGCTACGTCAACGTCAACTTCACCCGCAACGGCTGGCTCCCGCAGGGCGCCAACAGCCTCTCGGGCAACAACGCGCACGCCTACTCCGACGTCAACGACAACAACAAGGCGGACGCCAAGGAGGAGGTGCACCCCGGTCCGGGACTGCGCTTCGACGACAAGCTCAAGCCGTTCAACATCAAGGGCATGGCCTTCTGCAAGCAGTACCCCTGCTCGTGGGATCCGGACACGCCGTACTCGTGGCGGACCAACCGGGAGCAGAACGCGACCCAGGTCTTCTACTTCGTCAACACCTTCCACGACCACCTGCTGGCTGACCCGATCGGCTTCACCGAGGCGGCCGGCAACTTCGAGGCCAAGAACTCCACCGGCAAGGGCAAGGGGCACGACGCCCTCGACACCCAGACCATGGACGGCGCGACGATCGACAACGGGCTCCCGGACGGCGCCCACGTGGACAACGCCAACATGTCCACGCCACCCGACGGCACCCCGCCGGTGATGCAGATGTACCTGCAGCACCAACCAGGCACCAGCTACCCCGACGGCGACCCGTTCCCGGCCAACAACACCGGCGACGAGGCGAGCACCGTCTACCACGAGTACACCCACGGCCTCTCCGATCGACTGGTCGTCGACGTCGACGGGAACAGCACCCTCGGACCCGTCCAGGGCGGGGCGATGGGCGAGGCCTGGAGCGACTGGTACGCCGCCGACGCGCTCGTCAGCGACGGCCTGGAGATCGACAAGAAGGGCAAGGTCGACCTCAACCTGTGGACGTATGACGGTCTGGGCGGCGCGCTCATCCGCACCGAGTTCATCGACTGCGCACCGAACTCGCCGACCTCGAAGTGCTCGGGTGGCCTGACCGGTCACGGCGGCGGCTACACCTACGCCGACTACAGCAAGGTCGGCGGCGGCGCCGAGGTGCACAGCGACGGCGAGATCTGGGGCCAGACCCTGTGGTCGCTGCGCGACAAGCTCGGCTCGAAGGTCACCCAGAGCCTGGTCACCCGGGCGATGGAGCTCTCGCCGTTCAACCCGTCGTTCCTCGACATGCGGAACGCGATCCTGGCTGCCGACACGGCTCACTTCAAGGGCAAGTACCACGCCAAGATCTGGAACACCTTCGCCAAGCGCGGTATGGGCTTCTACGCGGGCTCGCTCGGCGGGGACGACGCCAAGCCGGCCGCGAGCTTCAAGGCGCCGCCGTCGAAGATCGAGAAGGGCATCCTGAGCGGCAAGGTGGTCGACTCGGCGACTGGCCAGCCGGTGGCGGGCGTCCCAGTGACGCTGGCCTTCCAGGGCCTGGGCGTGGCGAACCCCACGGCGATCACGGGCGCCGACGGCACCTACCTGCTCGGGCCCGTCCCGGTGGGCACCTACGGCAAGATCACCGTCAACGGTGCCGGCTATGACCCCATCGCGCGCGAGGTGACGGTCGCCAAGTCCGGCGCCAAGGCCGACTTCTCCGTCCAGCGCGACTGGGCGGCGATCAGTGGCGGCGCCTCGGTGCTGGAGTTCAACGGGCCCGACTACACCAAGTACGGCTGCGGCCCGGGTCACGCTCTCGACACCTCGCTGGGCACCGGCTGGGGCAGCACGACGGGCAACGACAAGGGCACGCCCACCAACGTGTTCGTGCCCAAGCACCTGACCGTCGACCTCGGCCGGGCCGTCAACATCACCAGCTTCGCCGTCGACCCGTCGGCGACGTGCGGTGACGGCGCGAGCGCCTCGACCGGGGCCTACCAGATCGAGACGTCCACCGACAACGTGGCCTGGACGCTCGCCGCTAGCGGCACCTTCGACGCCACCCATCGCGGGAAGCTCAACACGGTCACGCCGACCCAGGGAACCCTGGGCGTGCGCTTCGTGAGGTTCACGATCCTGGGCAACCAGACGCCGGACTTCGCGACGACGTGCCCCAACGGCCCCTACTCGGGCTGCCAGTACAGCGACCTGACCGAGCTGGAGGTCTACGGGCTGGCCGCCGGCTGAGCCTCGCCGCCTCTGGTTGAGGAGACGCCGAGGAACGAGGCGCCGTCACGTTGCCAGCGCCACCCACCGAGCCACCTCGCCCACCGGGTCTCGACACGGGCTCGCCTGGCGCTCGCCCGGCTCGACCACCGAGACCGTTCGGTGGTCGAGCCTGCGAGCGTTCTGATCGCTGGTCGAGCCCGCGAGCGCGAGCGAGCGGTGTCGAGACCCGGCGACCGATCGGCGCACCGCCCGCGAGGTCTCGACGCGGGCTCGCCTGGCGGCTCGCCCGGCTCGACCACCGAACCCCGCTGGTTGAGGAGCGAGCGCCAGCGAGCGTCACGAAAACCAGCGGTACCGACAGGCGGCTGAACCTCCTCGACCAACCGAAGCCATGTCGCTGCGCGACCTCCTCGACCAGCGGTGTACCCGGCACAATGGCGCCATGGGCCTCCTCGACACGTGGACCGAGGGCACTCACACCGACGCGGGTGGAACGGAGCATCCGACCTACCGCAAGGACCCGGCGGGTGGCCCCGGTCCTGGGGTGATCGTGATCCACGAGATCCCCGGGCTCACGCCTCGCGTCGTGGAGTTCGGCGAGGAGGTGGTCGCGGCGGGCTTCACGGTCGTGATGCCCGTCCTGTTCGGCACGGTCGGTGTCCCGATGTCCGGACCGAACGTCGCGCGGGCGCTGGTGCAGATCTGCACCAGCTCGGAGTTCACCAAGCTCGCAACCGGACAGACCACCCCGGTCGCGACCTGGCTGCGCAGCCTGGCCCGCGACCTGCACGACGAGCTCGGCGGACCGGGGGTCGGCGCCCTCGGGATGTGCTTCACCGGCGGCTACGCCCTCGCGATGATGGTCGAGGACTCCGTCACCGCACCAGTGCTCGCACAGCCGTCGGCACCGTTCGCCATCGGCCGGCGCCGCGCCGCAGACCTCAACCTCTCCCCCGCCGACCAGGCCGCGGTGGTCGCCCGCGCCGCCGCCGGCTGTCCGGTCCTGGGTCTCCGCTACGCCTCCGACAAGGCGGTCGGCACCCGGTTCCGCACCCTCCACGACCTCCTCGGGAACCACTTCATCGCGGTCGACCTCCCGGGCAAGGGGCACTCCACGCTCACCGAGCACCGCAGCCAGGTCGCGGTGGACCGCGTGCTCGGCTTCCTCCACGAGCGGCTCGACGCGTGACGGCGGCCATGCCAGCCGACCTGCTGGCCCAGGCCCGCGCGGCCAAGGGGTTCATGCCCGACGACGAGGGCCTCGCGTTGCACCGCCTGGCATGCGAGCGACTGCCCTTCGGCCCGGTGCTTGAGGTCGGCACGTACTGCGGGAAGTCGGCGATCTACCTGGGCGCGGCCGCCCGCGAGGTCGGCGGCACCGTGTTCACCGTCGACCACCACCGAGGGTCTGAGGAGAACCAGGCCGGGTGGGAGCACCACGACGCCACGCTCGTCGACCCGGCCACCGGACTGATGGACACGTTGCCGACGTTCCGCACCACCCTCGCCGCCGCCGGGCTCGAGGGCCACGTCGTCGCCGTCGTCGGCCCGTCCCTCGTCGTCAGCGCCCACTGGCGCACCCCGTTGTCGCTGGTCTTCGTCGACGGCGGGCACGGGGAGCGGCCTGCATTCGACGACTACGAGGGCTGGGCTCCCTGGGTCATGCCGGGTGGGCTGCTCGCCATCCACGACGTCTTCCCCGATCCGCGGGACGGCGGCCGCCCGCCGTACGAGCTGTTCCTGCGGGCCCTGGCCGGGGGTGCGTTCGATGAGCGGGAGGCCGTCGGGTCGCTGCGGGTGCTACGGCGCGCCCGGGGTGAGGCCGGAGACCCGGTCGGCTAGGGCGTCGGACTCGCAGCCGCACTCCAACGCCAGCGGCTCGAAGTGCGCGACCATCGTGCGGCCGCGCATCAGGTCGGCTCCAGGGGTGGTGTGCGAGAGCGCGTCGCCGGCCAGGATCACCGCCGCGGCGGTGTAGGTGGAGCGGTCGCCTGGCCAGTGCACGTCGTCCGGCCACACGTAGCCGGTCCAGTAGCTGCCGTCGTCGGCCCGCAGGTGCTGCATGTCCTCGAACAGCTGGCGAGCGCGCACACGGTCGCCCAGCGCCTCCAGGGCCAGGACGAGCTCGCAGGTCTCGGCGCCGGTCACCCAAGGGTGGGGATTGGTGTTGGTGCAGCGGATGCCGAGGCCGGGCACCACGAACTCGTCCCACCGCGACGCCAGCAACGCCGCCGCCTCGGCACCGCCGACCGCGCCGCCGAGGACGGGGTAGTACCAGTCCATGGAGTACTCGGACTTGTCGAGGAACAGGTCGCGGTGCGCGCGCAGCGCGTGCCGCAGGCGGCCTCCGGCGAGCTCCCAGCCGGGTTGGGGCTCGTCGACGAGGTCGGCGAGGGACACCCCCGCCCGCAGCGACTGGTAGATGCTCGAGGATCCCGCGAGCAGCGCCTCCCGGTTGACCTTGGCGGGCCGGCCGTCGGTCCACTCCTGGGCCCAGGCGATGCCGCCGAACGGCAGCTGCATCGACACCACCCAGTCGAGTGCGCGGCGCACCGCGGGCCAGCACCGGGTCACGAACGCCGCATCCCGGCGTACCAGCCAGTGGTGCCACACGGCGACGGCGAGGTAGGCGCTCATGTTGGTCTCGCCGGAGTGGTCCTCGACCACGCCGCCGACCCACCGCATCGGCCAGGACCCGTCGGGGCGTTGGCGGGCCAGGACCCACTCGACCGCCTGCTCGGCGTCGACCGTGCGACCCGCGGACAACAGGGCCATGGCGGACTCGAGGTGGTTCCACACGTCCGTGTGCTCACCCGGGCTCCACGGAATCGCCCCGTCGGGCTCACGCATCGCGACGATGGAGGCGGCCGTGGCGGCCACCTGGGCCGGCGTGAGGGCGGGGGTCAGCACGGCTTCTGGAAGTAGAGGACCAGGCTCTTGCCGATGACCGGGTCCAGCACCCGCTCGGCGATCCTCGTCGTGCGGGGACGCTTCATGATGTCCCAGACGAGGAGTCGGTGATAGGCGCGCACCATCGGGTTCTCGTCGTTGTCGACCCCTACGGCGCACTTGAGCCACCAGTACGGCGAGTGCAGGCCGTGGGCGTAGCCGCGCCCGGTGAGCTCGAGCCCGGCGTTCTCCGCCTTGGTGGCGAGCTCCTTGTCGGTGTAGATGCGGATATGCCCTCCTGGCGCGTTGTGGTAGTCGTCCGACAGCCGCCAGCAGATCGCCTCGGGCAGCCACCGCGGGACCGTGAGGGCCACCGTGCCGCCCGGGCGGGTCACCCTGGCCAGCTCCTGGAGCGCCTGGATGTCCGCGGGCACGTGCTCGAGGATCTCGGCGGCGACCACGCGGTCGAACTCGTCGTCGGCGAACGGCAGGGCGAGGGCGTCGCCCTCCTTGACGTCGGCCTCGGCACCGGCGGGGACCTCGCCGGCCTCCTTCATCGCCACGAACAGCTCGCGCACCTGGGCGAGCTCGTCGCCGTCCTGGTCGAAGGCGACCACATCGGCGCCGCGCCGGTACATCTCGAAGGCGTGCCGCCCCGCCCCGCAGCCGAGGTCGAGGGCGCGGTCCCCCGGCCGGAGCCCGAGACGGTCGAAGTCAACGGTCAGCATGGAGGATCTCCTCGTAGGCGGCCACGGTCGCGGCGGCTGCGGCTCGCCAGCTGAAGAGCTCCTCGACGCGCGCGCGTCCGGCCGCGCCGTACCTCGCGCGCCGTCCGGGGTCGTCCAGGAGTCCGTCGATGGCCGCGGCGAGGGCGCCGACGTCGCCCGGTGGCACCAGGTCCGCGCAGAGCCCGTCGGGCCCGACGACCTCGGGGATGGCTCCCGTCTCGGACACCACCAGCGGCGTGCCGCACGCCATCAGCTCGGCCGTCGGCAGCGAGAAGCCCTCGTAGAGCGAGGGCACGCAGGCCACCTCCGCCGATCCCATGATCTCCACGAGGTCGAGGTCGCTCACCCCGTGCACGAAGCGGACGTGCTCGGCGATGCCGAGGCGGTGGACGATCTGCTCGGTCCGGCCACCCGCCTGGGGCTTGGTGACGAGCAGGAGGTGGAGGTCCGGGCGCTCCGTGCGCAGCTTGGCGAAGGCCTCGAGCAGGGTGGCGATGCCCTTGATCGGCATGTCGGCGCTGGCCATCGCGATGACGCGGCCGGGCACCCGCGGCGTGGTCGGCGGCCGGAAGCCGTCGTCCACCCCGAGCGGGATGACGCGGATCCGGGCGGGGTCCACCCCGAAGTCGGTCACCACGTCCCGCTTGGAGGAGTCCGACGGGGTCAGCACGAGGGCGGCCCGGCGAGCCACCTTGGTCTGCATCCGCAGGAAGCCGTACCACCGGCGCAGCGTCAGCCTCCGGCGCAGGGTGGTGGCGCTGGCGAGGTCGATGCGGCGGTCGACGGTGATCGGGTGGTGGATCGTCGTGACCACGGGCAGACCCAGCCGCTCGACGTCGAGCATGCCGTAGGACAGCACCTGGTTGTCGTGCACCACGTCGAACTCGTCGATCCGGTCGCGCAGCAGGCGGGCGACGCGGGTGCCGAAGGTCTTCGGCTCGGGGAACCCCGCCGTGCACATGGTGAGGAACTCCTCGACGTCCACCAGGTCGCGGAACTCGCGCGGCTTGGGGATCCGGAACGGATCAGGCTCGCGGTAGAGGTCGAGGCTAGGCACCTGGGTGAGGATCACGCCCTCGTCGAGCTCGGGGTAGGGCTGTCCGGAGAAGACCTCGACCTGGTGCCCCAGCCGCACGAGCTCCCGGCTCAGGTGCCGGACGTAGACGCCCTGACCGCCGCAATGCGGCTTGCTGCGGTAGGACAGGAGTGCGATGCGCAAGCGGGGCCTCTCTTCCGGCCAGGTCAACCCGAGGATGCCCGCCCATCTTCCCTGACGACCCATGAGCCGCCGCACAGTGGCCGGGCGGCCAGGCCCGCGTCAGCCCTCGCTGGAGTGCCCGGGGAACACGTGAGCGGTCGGGTCGATGGCGACGGCGGCGTTGTTGACGGCGGTGGCCGCTTCGCCGAACCCGACCGCGATCAGGCGCACCTTCCCGGGGTACTCCGTGACGTCGCCGGCCGCGAACACCCTCGGCAGTGACGTGCGCATCGACGAGTCGACGACGACGTGCCGCTTGACCACCTCGATCCCCCACTGCTGGAGAGGACCGAGGTCGGCGACGAACCCGAGGGCGGCCACCACGGCCTGCGCCGGACGGCTCACGGGTTCGGCGCCGTCGACGGCGATCTCGACCTCCTCCAGGGTGGCCTCCCCGCGGAGCGCGGTGACCTGAGCGCGCGTGATGATCTCGACCGACGACGCCTGCACCTGCTCGACGGTGCGCTGGTGCGCGCGGAAGGCGTCCCGGCGGTGCACGAGCGCGACCGACCGGGCGACCGGCTGGAGGTGCAGGGCCCAGTCGAACGCGCTGTCGCCGCCGCCGACGATCACCACATCCTTGCCGGCGTACGGCGCGAAGCTCGGCACGAAGAACTCCAGCCCCCGACCGAGCCAGCCGTCGCCGGCGGGGAGCGGCCGGGGACTGAACTTGCCGATCCCGGCCGTGATGATGACCGCTCCAGCTCGGATCCTGGTGCCGTCGTCGAGGTCGACCGTCACGTCGTCGCCGGTGTGGGTCAGCCCGACCGCCGTCCGGTCGAGGAAGTACGCCGGGTCCGCGGTCGCCGCCTGCTCGACGAGGCCCTCGACCAGGTCACGTCCCTTCACAGAAGGGAAGCCCGCGACGTCGAGGATCTGCTTCTCGGGGTACATCGCGGTGATCTGGCCACCGAGCTCGGGCAGCGAGTCGACCACGGCCACCCGCAACCCGCGGAAGCCGGCGTAGTAGGCGGCGAAGAGCCCGCTCGGGCCGGCGCCGACGATCAGCAGGTCGGTCTCGACGGGATCGGCGGAAAACGTCAGCTCGTCGGTGGCCACGCTGGCGATCCTAGGGGTCACCGGAGCCTAGGATGGCCGACCGTGACGACCAGTCCTCCTCCCGCGTCGCCGGGCGGCAACGGGTTGCTCTTCACCTTCCGCCACCATCCGTCCGCCACGCTGCTCCTCGCCCAGCTGCTCGCGGTGCTCGCCTACCCGTTCGCCACGGACAGCCCGGTGGGCCGCGCGCTGCTCAGCGTGGTCGGGACAGGCGTGGTCCTGGTCGCCCTCTGGGCGGTGCGCTGGACCCCTGCCCTCGCCTGGGTCGCGGCGCTCCTGGGCGGCCCCGCCATCGTGTTCAGCGTCTTGGAGGCGTTCTTCCCCGACGCGGACGTGGTGCTGCTGTGCAGCGCCGCGCTGCACGCGCCGTTCTACTTCTACATCTCCTACGGGATGGTGCGTTACCTGTCCGAGGACGACAGCGTCACGACGGACGAGCTGTTCGCGGTCGGGGCAGCTTTCACGGTGGTGGCCTGGGGCTTCGCCTACGCCTACTCCGCGTGCCAGGTGATCTGGCCGGGCTCGTTCCTCGGGACTGACGGGGCCGGGCCGCACTCGTTCTTCGAGCTGCTCTTCCTGTCGTTCAGCAATCTCACCAGCGTCGGCCTCTCCGACATCCTGCCGGTGCTCGGACAGGCGCGCTCGCTGGTGATGATCGAGCAGGTCGTCGGCGTCCTCTACGTCGCGCTGGTGGTGGCGCGGCTGGTCGGGCTCACTGTGGTCCGGGCCCGCCGTTGAGTCAGGCGGACTCGGCGTCCCAGCCCTCGGGTCGCAGTCGCTTCGGGAGCTTGGAGACCACGAGGCGGTAGGACTCGTCGACCGCGTCCAGCAGGTCGTCGTCGGGGATGCCGCCGCCCAGAGCGAGGGAGTTCCAGCCCGAGCGGCCGATGTAGGCCATCACCGTCGCGTCCTCCGGGAAGCGGTGCAGCCACTCGTCGGCCACGTCCCGGGTCGAGCCGCCCTTGATGCCGACGGACTCCGCACCCAGGAAGGCGAAGATCTTGCCGCGCTCGCCGGGCCCGACCTTGACCACCGGATGGTCGTGCTCCCAGGGGTTGTCGGGCCAGGCGCCGGGCTTGGCCAGGCAGTAGGCCAGCAGGCCGGCGACGTCCACCCCGGTCACCCTACGGTGCTGCTCCCGCCGCCTGCCTACGATGGGGCCCGTGACCGGACCTGAGCTGTGGAGCGAGTTCGCCCACGACCCTCGGTCCCCGCACAACGCCCCGATGCGTGCGTCGGATCTCGACCGTGAGGTCATCATGAGGGCGCTCACCGAGGCGTACGCCGAGGGCCGGCTGGACCGGGCGGAGTACGACGAGCGCGTCGAGGTCGTCCACGCGGCCAAGACCCTCGGAGAGCTGCCGGCGGTCGTGGTGGACCTGGTCCCGCAGGCCGGCCTGGTGCCGATCGGACTCACCGCGCTGAGCCCCCGTGACGTCGAGAAGCAGGCGGTCGAGCGCTGGGAGCGCAGCCGCCGCGAGGCGCTGATGACCTTCCTGATCCCGACTCTGATCTGCTGGGTGGTCTGGCTGGTCACCACCGGTCCGACGGGCTTCGTGTGGCCGGTGTTCCCGACGATCGGCACCGCGATCCCGCTGGTGGCGACGATGGTGCAGAAGAAGGACATGATCGAGTCCAACAAGCGGCGGATCGTACGCCGCCACGAGCGCGACTACCGACGCCAGCTGCGCCGGCAGCAACCGCCGCCCCAGATCGGCGGCTGAGCCGGCCCGGATCCGCTCAGCGCACGCCGGCCTCGACCATCGAGCGGAGCTCCTTCTTCAGCTCGGAGATCTCGTCGCGCAGGCGGGCCGCCAGCTCGAACTGCAGCTCGGCCGCGGCCGCCTTCATCTGGTCGGTGAGCTGCTGGATCAGCTCGGCCAGGTCGGTGCTCGGCAGGCCGGCGGTGTCGGGTGCCTTCTCCCGCAGCTCGCCGACCCCCATCTTCGACAGTCCGGGGACGGGCTGCTTGCGGGACCGGTCGCCTCGCGCTCCGGTGCCCTGCCAGGTGGCGAGCAGCTCTTGGGTGTTCTCGTCCTCGCGGGCGAGCATCTCGGTGATGTCGGCGATCTTCTTGCGCAGCGGCTGGGGATCGATGCCATGGGAGACGTTGTAGGCGACCTGCTTGGCGCGCCGACGGTTGGTCTCGTCGATGGCCGCCGCCATCGACGGCGTGATCGAGTCGGCGTACATGTGCACCTGGCCCGACACGTTGCGCGCGGCCCGACCGATGGTCTGGATCAGCGACTTGTCGGAGCGCAGGAAGCCCTCCTTGTCGGCGTCGAGGATCG
>CAZIVD010000049.1:0-33588 GCA_964542635.1 uncultured Nocardioides sp.
AGGGCAAGCGGATGCTCTACATCCACCCCGACGAGTGCGTCGACTGCGGTGCCTGTGAGCCGGTCTGCCCGGTCGAGGCGATCTTCTACGAGGACGACACGCCGGAGGAGTGGAAGGGCTACTACGACGCCAACGTCCACTTCTTCGACGACCTCGGCTCGCCGGGCGGTGCGGCCAAGCTGGGCGAGATCGACCACGACCACAAGCTGGTCGCAGCGCTTCCGCCGCAAGAGCACGACGAGTGACCCTGCCGGTCTCCCAGCGGCTGCCCGACTTCCCGTGGGACCACCTCGTCCCCGCTGCCGCCAAGGCGGCCGAGCATCCGGAGGGCCTGGTCGACCTCTCGGTCGGCACGCCCGTGGACCCCACTCCCGAGCCCGTACGCCGCGCGCTCGCGGAGGCCGCGGACAACCCTGGGTACCCGCTCACGATCGGTCGCGCCGAGACCAGGCAGGCCGCGCTCGACTGGCTGTCGCGGCGCCTCGGGGTCACCGGCCTGGGGCTGGACGCCGTGCTGCCGACGATCGGCTCCAAGGAGCTGATCGCGAGCCTGCCGGGCCACCTGGGCCTGGGGCCGGGCGACCTGGTGGTGCATCCCGAGCTCGCGTACCCGACGTACGAGGTCGGGGCGCGGCTCGCCGGCGCCGAGGCGCTCGCCAGCGACTCGCTGACGGCGATCGGCCCGCGCACCCCGCGGCTGTTGTGGCTCAACTCGCCGGCCAATCCGACGGGCCGGGTGCTGCCCGTCGAGCACCTGCGCAAGGTGGTGGACTGGTGCCGTGAGCGCGGCACGATCCTGGTGTCCGACGAGTGCTACATCGAGCTCGGCTGGGACGCCGAGCCGGTCTCGGTCCTGCACCCCGACGTGAGCGGCGGCACCCCCGAGGGGCTGCTGGCCGTGCACTCCCTGAGCAAGCGCAGCAACCTCGCGGGCTATCGGTGCGCCTTCGTGACGGGCGACCCGGCGCTCGTCGGTGAGCTGCTGGCGGTGCGCAAGAACCTCGGCCTCCAGATGCCCGGGCCGCAGCAGGTCGCGATGGCCGCCGCCCTCGCCGACGATATCCACGTGGACGAGCAGCGCGAGCGGTACGCCGCACGCCGTTCCCTGCTGCGCACGGCCCTCGAGAGTGCCGGGTTCCGCATCGACCACTCCGAGGCGTCGCTCTATCTGTGGGCCACCCGGGGCGAGGACTGCTGGGTCACGGTGGACCGTCTCGCGGACCTCGGGATCCTGGTCGCGCCGGGGTCCTTCTACGGGCCGGCGGGGGGCGAGCACGTGCGGGTGGCGCTCACGGTGACCGACGAGCGGGTCGAGGCGGCCGTCCGGAGGCTTGGCGGGGGTTCTTGAACCTTTGCGTGCGTTGTAACGACGCCAAAGGCACAGCACACCCGGCCGACCGGGTGTTCTGCGCGTGGGCGAAGGCCTGAAATCGCGTCAGGGGCCTTCAGAGCGAAGGCCCCCGACGGAGGAACTGCGACACCCGCCCCCCCAGGCGGGCGTCGCAGTGAAGGACATGCCCCTCTCTAGCCGACCGAAGCGTCGTACAGATGCGGCGCTTCGATCTGGTGCTCAGCCACCCGACTCGAGACTCGGACGGCGCTGATGGCGTCCATGCGGATGACCGCGTGGTCGTTGTTGGTGTCGACGAGCACGACTCCGTACCCGTCTACTCCGGTCACGACTCCGGTCAACCACTGACCTCCTACCAACACCTCCACGATGGCCTCGTGGGAGAGCGCTCGGTTGAGCGCTGTCCCCATTGTCAGGATGGTGGAACCTTGCATGTTCCTCGTTCTCCCCCCGGCTGCCGAAAAGCCCCCTCCTCGGCGTCGGACAGAAACTAACGTGCGGGAAGCGTTGGTGTCTGTACCCGTCTACAACGGATTTCGTCGTGGCGTAACAGCCTCGCCAGATGAGCGGGCAAATTCCGGCAAACGTCTTGTCACTGGTCTAGACCCGGTCGGGGCGCGGGCGGGTCGGGGGCTTCCGAGGGGGCTGGGTGACCGGTGGATGCCCCTCGGCGAGCCGCGTGAACCAACCCTGATCAGGGTGCGACGTCGACGTGGACGTGGTCGCGATGCTCCAGGATCCGACGGTCGCCGCGGGCGGAGTCCGGCACGTCGTACGGCTGCCACCCGGCGTCCGAGCCGTCCCCGACGCGCCAGATCCGGCCGTCGAAGATCACCGTGCGGATCGCGAGCCGGTCGGCCTGCGCGACGAGGTAGCCGGCCACCGCCCAGCCCCGGCGCTTGTTCTCCGGCCCGACCGGCCGCACGAACACGTCGATCGCGCGGCCCTCGTAGTGGGCAGACCCCGCCATGTGACCGGTCGTGACGCCGCCGGGCGCGAAGCCGCCGAGCGGCAGCCTGCCGAACGCCACCCCGAGGTCGGCCCTCACTGCGGCTGCCCTCGCCGTCAGTCCGCGCCGGTCCAGGGCGGTCGAGCCCTCGTCCCGGTCGTCGTCGACGGTGCACCAGAAGGCCGCGCGGGAGTTGCCGGTCAGGGCCGAGGCCAGCACGCGGGCATCGGCCTCGTGGTCCGCGTACGCCGTCGGGAAGCCCGACCTCTGCACGCGCTGGGCCGCCTCGGTGACGGGGAGCTGCTCGTAGCCCGGCACCCGCACCAGCGCGTCGTAGAACGCGTTGATCGCGAAGAGCCGGTCCAGGATCTGCGCACGGGTGCCCCAGCCCTGGGAAGGACGCTGCTGGAACAGGCCGAGGGAGTCGCGGTCGCCGTACTCCAGGTTGCGCAGGCCGGATTCCTGGTAGGCCGTCGCCAGGGCGATCGTGGCGGCGCGCGCGGGCAGTCCGCGGCGCACCGAGACGGCCGCGATGAGGGCGGCGTTCTCGCCCTGCTCGAGATCGAGGACCACGGAGTGCCCGGCCGCCCGGGCCTGGCACTTCTCGGTCGGCCCGAAGAGCGGCGGCGCCGCGCCGTCCCGCAGCGCGACGTAGAGGCCGAACCCTGCGAAGGCCAGTGCGCCGACGACGAGGAGCACGAGCAGACGTCGGGGCAGCATAGGCGGAGGTGCGGAGCGGACGTCTAGTTCGCGTGCAGGACCGCGTTGAGCTCGATGCGCCCGGCCTGCCACGGCACCGCCTCGACGGCGCCGGTCACCGAGTTGCGCCGGAACAGCACGTGCGAGGCCCCCGAGAGCTCAGCGGCCTTGACCACGCTGCCGTCCTGCAGGGTCACCTTGGTGCCCGCCGTGACGTAGCAGCCGGCCTCGACGACGCAGTCGTCGCCCAGCGAGATGCCGACCCCGGAGTTGGCGCCCAGCAGGCAGCGCTCGCCGATCGAGATGATCTCCTTGCCGCCTCCCGACAGCGTGCCCATGATCGACGCACCGCCGCCGACGTCGGAGCCGTCGCCGACGAGTACGCCCGCGGAGATCCGGCCCTCGACCATCGAGGTGCCCAGCGTGCCGGCGTTGAAGTTGACGAACCCCTCGTGCATGACCGTCGTGCCGGGGGCGAGATGGGCGCCGAGCCGCACGCGGTCGGCGTCCCCGATCCGCACGCCGGACGGCAGCACGTAGTCGACCATGCGCGGGAACTTGTCGACGCCGTAGATGACGACCCGGCCACCGGGCGTGACGGCCATCAGCCGCGCCCTGGTCTCCTCGAAGCCCTCGACGGCGCAGGGCCCCGCACTGGTCCACACGACGTTGGTGAGCAGGGCGAACGTGCCGTCCATCGACAGCGCCCGGGGCCGGACGAGGCGATGCGAGAGGAGATGCAGCCGGAGCCACACGTCCTCTGCGGTGGCAGCCGGCGTCTGGAGGTTCTCGACCGTCACCCGGCGCACCTCCCGCGTCACGCGCCGGGCGTCGTCGCGTCCTGTCAGAGCCTCGAGCTCCTGCTCGAGGTCGGGCTCCACCCGGGGGTCGCCGAGGACGGGCCGGGGGAACCACAGGTCGAGCAGGGCGCCGTCGTCGGCCACGGTGGCCAGGCCGAGTCCCCAGGCGCGGGTAGGTACGTCGTTCACGGGAGCCAGCCTACGGAGCCGGGCCTTGCACTTGGCGCGAGCGTGTCGGGCCTTGGCTCCCCGTGCGAGCACGGTGTCGCAGTCCCGCCACGCTGCCGCGCTGCACTCGGCGCTGCCGCACCTCGACCTACTGACCGGTGCGGCCGTCGATGCACTCGCGCAGCAGGTCGGCGTGCCCGAGGTGCCGGGCGTACTCCTCGATCAGGTGCACGACGATGTCGCGCACCTCGGACTCGTCGTCGTGGACGCGGACCAGGGCGTCGAGGGACGGGGCCGTCGCGAGGTACGCCTGGGCGGTGCGCACCTGCTCGTGCCAGGTGGCGAAGGCCTCCGCCACGACCTCGGGGTCGGCGACCGCGCCGTCGAAGTCGGCGTCGCGGTGCTCGTCCTTGCCGTAGAGCCTCGGCTCGTCCTTGCCCTGCAGCACGACCTGGAACCAGCGGTGCTCCACGGCGGCCAGATGCCGGACCAGGCCGAGCAGCGACATCGTCGACGGCGGGACCGAACGTCGCGCCAGTTGCTCGGCGTCCAGTCCTTCGCACTTCATCTCGAGCGTCGTCCGGTAGTGGTCGAGGTAGCTCGCGAGCACCTCCCTCTCCCCGCGCGGGAGGACACCGGTCTCTCGCGGGTCGTCTTGGGGATCGACCCACAGGTCGGGGTAGGCGCGCTCGGGCTTTTCGGTCATCCGGACATTGTGGCGCGGCCGCAACCCCGCGAGTCGGCGTGAGCTCTCGCGGGAACGGCGCCGAGTCGGCGTGGGCTCTCACGGGAGGTGAGAACTGGCGCCGACTGGGCGTAGCCTGGGGGCATGCGCGCGCGCCGTACCGTCGCCGTCGGCATCGCTCTCCTCGCCACGGTCGCGTGGGGAGCCTCCGCTTCGGCTGCGCCTCGGGTCACGCCGCACGACCAGTCCGGGCCCCACCCCGTGGTGATCGTGCACACGATGAGCTCGTGCGGACACATGGACGGCTTCTGACCCCAGCGTCCTGGCGGCGTCAGACGACGAGCCGGAGGGTGGTGTCGGCGATGCCGATGCGCAGCCGCTGGCCCCAGGTGAGCGAGACGGCGTCGGCCTCGATGCCGTCGCCGAAGCAGACGAGCCGGTCCGAGGCCGCGACCAGCTCGAGGGCGTCGCCGGGCCCGAGCAGGCCCTCGGTGACGGAGGTGCCGGTCACCGGGCTCGGCCAGGCCTCGCGGACGAACCACGCCAGGAGCGGCTCGTCGCGGCGAGGCAGGTCGAGGGCGCTGTGCCGCTCCAGCCAGGCTGAGCGGAGCCAGCCGGTCGCGCCGGTCCCGGTGCCCGCGAGCAGGCCGCTCGAGGACTGCGCCTCGCGACGTCCACCGACCGTGAGCTCGTAGCGGGCCGACTGGTGGCCGGGCTGGCCGACGTACACCTCGTTGAGCGCCCGCACCGTCTCGCCGGTGTCCGAGACGCCCTCCACCATGGTCAGCTCGACCCAGGACCCGCGCACCGCCCGGAGGAGCGCCGCGCCGGCTGCCTCCGGAGCATGGGGCACCAACACCGCCGGGTTGCGGTCGGGCTCGGGGTCGAACCCCACGACCGGCTGCCCGTCGACGTACTTGGCCACGTTGGCGACCAGTCCGTCCTGTCCCACCACGAGCACCACGTCCTCAGGGGCGAACCCGAACCTGCCCAGGTCGGCGCGCTCGACCTCGGCGCGCCGCCAGGAGGCCGGGATCACCCCCGACACCTGGCGGATCGCCTCGTGCAGCCGCTCGTCGCGCTCCCGGACCTCGGCGACCGGGCGGCCCCGCTGGGCCAGGAAGAACTCGACCTGGCGGGCCGTCGCGTGTCGCGCGAGCAGGTCGTCGTACTCGGACCGGCGGTGGACCAGCACCGCGCGGGGCGCCAACGTCCCGGCCGAGGTCCCCTGCGTGACCTCGCGTACGGTCATGAGCGGCCTCCGCGGGTCAGCCTCGCCAGGGCCTCGCCCAGCACGTCGGGCGTGATCGTCAGCGAGGTGAGCTGCGAGACGTCGGGCAGGTGCTCGGCGAGCTGCTTGAGAGCGAGCGCGGTGAGGGTGGCGTGGTCGACGGCGTCGTATGCCGTCAGCAGCGCCGCCTGCGCCTCGGCCTCGGCCCGACCCACAGAACGGACGCCGTCCGCGCGGGCCTCGGTCGCGAGTCGCTCGCGCTCGGCGGCCGCCACGGCGGTGATCTGCTCGGCCGCGGCCTCCTCGGTCGCGCGCAGCCGGTCGTTGGCGCCGTGCTGCGCGACCAGGTCCTGCTCGCGCCGGGCGAGCTCGACCCTGCTCGCGAGCTCGTTCTCGGCGATCGCGGACTCCTGCTCGACGGCCAGCGCGCGGCGCTCGAAGGTCGCCTTGTCAGCCGCCCCTTGGATCCGTTCGCGCGTCTCCGTCTGGAGGGCACGCTCGACGTCGGGGTCGGTCCGCACGGACACGACCCGGACGTCGGTGACGATCAGGCCCCGCTCGCTGAGCCGCCGGTCGCCGGCGAGGGCCGCCGCGACGCGGTCGCGGATCGGACCGATGCCGTGTGCCAGGGCTTCCCCGAGCGACATCTCGGCCACCAGCTCGACGGCCGACTGCTGGGCCAGCTCGCCCAGGAGGCCACCGAGGGTCTCCAGGGGCACGGAGTTCCACGTGCCGGTGTGCGGCGAGATGCCGAAGTCGGTGCGCGTCGCCGCCTCGGCCGGTTCGGCGATCCGGTAGGTGACCGTCGAGGCGACCGTCACCTCCTGGAAGTCCGCGGTCCGCGCGTGGAACAGCACGGTCTGCTCCCGGTCGTCCAGGGGGATCTCGGCGAGAGCCGCGGTGCGGGGGCGGAACCAGAACGACTGGCCGGTGCCGACGTGACGCACTTCGCCGTTGTGCTGGTGCTGCACCCAGCTCGTCGGGTCGGCGCGCAGGTGGCTCACGAAGGGATAGGTGCGGATGTCGGCCATGATGCCCTCCAGTCGATTATTATCGTCACTATGACGGTTATAGACCGGTGACTTCATTCTCGTCAAATTGACGAGTAAGATCCCTGCTGTGAAGCCGACCCCTGTGCTGCTGACCGTCGACCTCGTCGTCCTGACCGTCCGCGCGGGCGAGTTGCTCGCGCTGGTGGTCCGACGGGGCGTTGAGCCGTTCAAAGGGAAGTGGGCGCTCCCGGGTGGCTTCGTCGAGCCGGGGGAGGAGCTCGCCGACGCGGCGGCCCGCGAGCTGGCGGAGGAGGCCGGCATCGGCCGGCTGCGCCCCCATCTCGAGCAGCTCGCGACGTACGGCGCTCCCCGGCGCGACCCCCGCGGACGGGTCGTCACCGTGGCCCATCTCGCCCTGGTGCCCAACCCCGGTGACCCGACCGGAGGCTCGGACGCGATGGATGCCCAGTGGCGGGCCGCGGGGTCACTGGTCCGGAGCCGGTCGCTGGCCTTCGACCACGCCCGGATCCTGCGCGACGGCGTCGAGCGCGCCCGGTCGAAGCTGGAGTACACCTCTTTGGCGGCCGCGCTGATCCCCGAGCCGTTCACCGTCAACGAGCTGCGCGAGGTCTATGCCGCCGTCTGGGGCGTCGAGCCAGACCCCCGCAACTTCCACCGCAAGGTGACCTCTGCGGAGGGTTTCGTGGAGCCGACGGACCAGACGACCACCAGAGGCGGGGGCCGACCCGCGAGGCTCTACCGCCGTGGTCCCGCCCGTCAGCTGCACCCGCCGATGTTCCGAGGCTGAGACGCCCGGCCACGCCGGGCCCTATCTGATTCGTGTGCCGGCGCGCCACGCCGTACGCTGGCGACCACAGGCGTTCGAGCCGTCATCAGCGGCGAGCCTCCGGAAGAACGGCCGACCCACCTTCGTGGAGGGAAGGCTCACTAGAACCGGACGGGTGGGCCCGTCACAGCCTGGACAACGAGCGGTCGGTGCCGCTGGTCGAGGAGGTCGCGCAGCGACCGTCACGAGACAGGCGGAGCCGGCAAGCAGGGTGGTACCGCGGTCCGCACGGATCGTCCCTGTGGTTTCGAGAGCGAGAAACACCGAAGCTGCAGGAGCGAACCCGATGAGCTACCCCCAGGTCTCCCACACCGGCGACCCCGACGGCCCCGACGGCCCCGACGGCACCGAGAGCACGGTCGTCGGCGTCCCGTCGAGCCCCTCGTTCCCGGCGATCGAGGAGGCGGTGCTGCGCTATTGGGATGCGGATGACACCTTCCGCGCCAGCGTCGAGCAGCGCGAGGCCGGCGAGGACGGCAGCAACGAGTTCGTCTTCTACGACGGACCGCCGTTCGCCAACGGCCTGCCGCACTACGGCCACCTGCTCACCGGCTACGTCAAGGACCTCGTGCCGCGCTTCCAGACGATGCGGGGCCGCCGGGTCGAGCGCCGGTTCGGCTGGGACACGCACGGGCTGCCGGCCGAGCTCGAGGCGATGCGCCAGCTCGGACTCAAGACGACCGAGGAGATCCTCGACCTCGGTATCGAGCGCTTCAACGAGGAGTGCCGCAAGTCGGTCTTCGAGTACACCCAGGAGTGGCGCGACTACGTCACCCGGCAGGCCCGCTGGGTGGACTTCGACAACGACTACAAGACCCTCGACCTCTCCTACATGGAGAGCGTCATGTGGGCCTTCAAGCAGCTCTACGACCAGGGCCTGGCCTACGAGGGCTTCCGGGTGCTGCCCTACTGCTGGAACGACGAGACGCCGCTGTCCAACCACGAGCTGCGGATGGACGAGGACGTCTACCAGCCGCGGGTCGACCCGGCCGTCACGGTCGGGTTGCGGCTCACGAGCGGCCCGGCAGAAGGTGCCTTGGCCCTGGTGTGGACGACGACGCCGTGGACCCTCTGCGCCAACCTGGCGGTGATGGTCGGCCGCGACATGTCGTACGTCGTGGTGGAGTCCGACGCCACGGGGACGAACGAGCGCTACCTCATCGCCGAGGCCCGGCTGGCGGCGTACGCCAAGGAGTTGGGGGAGCAGCCACGGATCCTGCAGCGCCTGTCCGGCGCGGACCTGCTCGACAGCACCTACACGCCGCCGATGTCCTACTACCTCGGCCATCCCCGCGCCTTCCGGCTCGTGGACGCGGAGTTCGTCACCACCGAGGACGGCACCGGCCTGGTGCACACGGCAGGCGCCTTCGGTGAGGAGGACAAGGTCATCACCGACCGGGAGGGCATCGAGCCGGTCGTCCCGGTCGGCAAGGACGGACGATTCACCGCGCCGGTCGACGACTACGCCGGCCTGCACGTGTTCGAGGCCAACCTCGCGATCATCGACCACCTGAAGGCGATGACGCGTCGCTCACGGGGTCTCGACACGGGCTCGCCTAGCGGCTCGCCCGGCTCGACCAACGAAGCTCGCTCGCTGGTCGAGCCGCGCGAGGAACGAGCGCGTGTCGAGACCCACACCGGGTCGGTCACGCCCGGCACGGTGCTCCTGCGTCGCGAGTCCTACGAGCACTCCTACCCGCACTGCTGGCGCTGCCGTGAGCCGCTGATCTACATGGCGGTGTCGTCGTGGTTCGTGTCGACGACGAAGATCCGCGAGCGGATGCTGGAGCTCAACCAGCAGATCCGCTGGGTGCCCGAGCACGTCAAGGACGGCCAGTTCGGCAAGTGGCTGGAGAACACCCGCGACTGGTCGATCTCGCGCAACCGGTTCTGGGGCAGCCCGATCCCGGTCTGGCGCAGCGACGACCCGGCGTACCCGCGTGTCGACGTCTACGGCTCGCTCGACGAGCTGGAGCGCGACTTCGGCGTGCGGCCCGACGACCTGCACCGGCCGTTCATCGACCGGCTCACCCGACCCAACCCCGACGACCCGACCGGGAAGTCCCGGATGGTGCGGGTGACCGACGTCATGGACTGCTGGTTCGAGTCCGGGTCGATGAGCTTCGCCCAGGTGCACTACCCGTTCGAGAACGCCGAGTGGTTCGAGCATCATTTCCCGGGCGACTTCATCGTCGAGTACATCGGCCAGACGCGCGGCTGGTTCTACACGATGCACGTGCTCGCGTCAGCGCTCTTCGACAAGCCCGCGTTCGAGACCTGTCTGTCGCACGGCATCGTGCTCGGCTCCGACGGCCAGAAGATGAGCAAGTCGCTGCGCAACTACCCCGACGTCCGCGAGGTGTTCGACCGCGACGGCGCCGACGCGATGCGCTGGTTCCTGATGTCCAGCCCGATCCTGCGCGGTGGCAACCTCATCGTCACCGAGCGCAACATCCGCGAGGGCGTCCGGCAGGTGCTGATCCCCCTGTGGAACTGCTGGTACTTCTTCGCGCTCTACGCCAACGCCGCCGGCTACGACGCGAAGCGGAGCACCGACTCCGAGGACCCGCTCGACCGCTACCTGCTGGCCAAGACCCACCAGTACGTCGCCGACATGACGCGCCAGCTCGACGACTACGAGATCGCCAACGCCTGCGACTCGACCCGGGCGTTTCTCGACGTGCTGTCCAACTGGTACATCCGCCGGTCCCGGGAGCGCTTCTGGGCCGCTGACGGCGTGGTCGACGACGGGGCCTTCGACACCCTGTTCACGGTCCTCGAGACGGTGGCGCGGTGCGCAGCGCCGCTGCTCCCGCTGACGAGCGAGGAGGTCTGGCGGGGCCTGACCGGCGGCCGGTCGGTGCACCTCACCGACTGGCCGGACAGCGCCGACCTCCCGGCCGACGACGACCTGGTCACGGCGATGGACCAGGTCCGCGAGGTCTGCTCGGCGGGCTCGGCGCTGCGCAAGGGTGCTGGCCTGCGCAACCGGCTGCCGCTGTCCGAGCTCACCGTCGTCGTGACGGGGGCCGGGCGGCTGGCCGGCTTCGAGCCGATCGTCGCCGACGAGCTCAACGTCAAGACGGTGCGGCTGCTCGATGCCGACCACCCCGACGCCGCGTCGTACGGCGTGTCCCAGCGGCTGACCGTCAACGCCCGTGCCGCCGGCCCGCGGCTCGGCCGCGACGTGCAGACGGCGATCAAGGCTTCGAAGTCCGGCGACTGGTCGGTCGACGAGCACGGCACCGTCACCGCGGGAGGCCTGGTGCTGGAGGAGGGCGAGTACACGCTCGACTCCGTGGCCGGCGGCGGCGAGGACGCCGCGACCGGCGTGCTGCCCCGCGGCGGCTTCGTCGTGCTCGACACCGCCCTGAGCCCCGAGCTCGAGGCCGAGGGCATCGCCCGCGACCTGGTGCGCGCCGTCCAGCAGGCCCGTCGCGACGCGGGTCTGGAGGTGTCCGACCGGATCTCCCTCACCGTGGCCGGTCGCGCCGATGTGGCCGACGCCGCGCGCACCCACCGGGACCTGATCGCCGCCGAGACCCTGGCGACGTCGTTCGAGGTCGTCGAGTCCGACGTCGAGCACCCTGTCATCGAGGTGGAGGTCATCGAGGTGGGGCGGGCATGAGCACCCCCATGACGGACACCCCGCTGCTGGACCCATCAGGGGACACCCTCGAGCTGCTGACGCAGCTGGTCGACATCGAGTCCGTCAGCCGCAACGAGCAGCGGATCGCCGATGCCGTCGAAGCAGCGCTGCGGCCGCTCACCCACCTCGAGGTGAGCCGCCACGGCAACACGGTGGTGGCCCGGACCGACCTCGGCCGGCCGGAGCGGGTCGTGGTCGCGGGGCACCTCGACACCGTGCCGCTCAACGACAACCTGCCGGCCCGGCTGGAGGGCGGCCCGCTGGGCGGCCGGCTCCACGGCCTGGGCACCTGCGACATGAAGGGCGGTGTGGCGGTGATGCTCAAGATCGCCGCCACGGTGCCCGAGCCCGACCGCGACCTGACGTTCCTGTTCTACGAGGCGGAGGAGATCGAGGCGGAGTTCAACGGCCTCCACCTCCTGTCCGAGAGTCGGTCCGACCTGCTGGCGGCGGACTTCGCCATCCTCATGGAGCCTTCCGACGCGGTCGTCGAGGGCGGCTGCCAGGGCACCCTGCGAGCTGACGTGACCGCGCGCGGCGAGCGGGCGCACTCCGCTCGTTCCTGGATGGGGGTCAACGCGATCCACCGCGCCGGCGAGATCCTCGACCGGCTGAACGTCTACGAGGCACGACGGCCGGTGATCGACGGGTTGGAGTACCACGAGGGGCTCAACGCCGTGTTCATCGACGGTGGGGTCGCGGGCAACGTGCTGCCCGACGCGTGCACCGTGCAGGTCAACTACCGGTTCGCTCCCGACCGCAGCGAGGCCGAGGCGACGGCGTACGTCGCCGAGTTCTTCTCCGGCTTCGAGGTCGTCGTCACCGACTCCGCACCCGGGGCTCTCCCGGGGCTCGACCGACCCGCCGCCCGGGCGTTCGTGGACGCGGTGGGCGGCACGGTCAACCCGAAGTTCGGCTGGACCGACGTCGCGCGCTTCTCCGCGCTGGGGATCCCGGCCGTCAACTACGGTCCGGGCGACCCGACGCTCGCCCACAAGCAGGAGGAGTTCGTGCCCGTCGAGCAGGTGACGCGGTGTGAGGGAGTCCTGCGGGCCTGGCTGACCGGCGAACAGGTCGGCTGACGCCAGCCGGTCCGATCTGCCGAGTCTGTGGTGTACCAGGGCGTCACGGGCTCGGCAAGCGCCGACGGTGCCTGCCCGACCAGGGAGCGGGCCAGCGTCTAGGCTTCCGGGCGTGACCGACGAACCCGCCGATCCGACCCTCGCGACCCGCCTCGGCGATCTCCGGCTGGGAGGGTGACTCCGATGGTGAAGAGCAAGACCAAGGGGCCGGTCGAGCTGCGTCGCAAGCAGGTCGACGAGGGCACGACGGATCAGCGGCTCCTGGACTCGCGAGGCCCCACCGAGTGGGTGCACGCCGACCCCTGGAGGGTGCTGCGGATCCAGGCGGAGTTCATCGAGGGGTTCGGCGCCCTGGCCGAGCTGGGCTCGGCGATCGCCGTGTTCGGCTCGGCGCGGACGGCGGCCGATGCTCCGGCGTACGAGCTTGCGGAGCGCACCGGCCGGGCGTTGGTGGAGGCCGGGTTCGCGGTGATCACGGGCGGCGGTCCGGGGGTGATGGAGGCGGCCAACAAGGGCGCCTCGGAGGCCGGCGGGACGAGTGTCGGTCTCGGGATCGAGCTGCCGTTCGAGTCGGGCCTCAACCAATGGGTCGACGTCGGGGTCAACTTCCGCTACTTCTTCGCCCGCAAGACGATGTTCGTGAAGTACTCGCAGGGCTTCATCGTGCTTCCGGGTGGGTTCGGCACGCTCGACGAGCTCTTCGAGGCCCTGACCCTCTCGCAGACCGGCAAGGTGACGTCGTTCCCGGTGGTGCTGCTCGGCGTCGACTACTGGACCGGATTGCTCGGTTGGCTGCGCGAGACAGCCCTCGAGCGCGGGACGATCCGGCAGAGCGACCTCGACATGCTGCACCTCACCGACGACGTGGACGAGGCCGTCGCGCTGATGGTGGCGGCCCGGGACGAACGGCAGGGCCGGACATGATGTGGTTCTTCGCCATCCTGGTCGTGCTCGCGCTCGGGGCCGTGGCGGTGGTCGCCTCCGGTCGGGGGACGCCGATGGCGCGGGTCTACGACGACCGTCCCGACCTGGCCGTCCCGGCCACGGGGCCGCTGAGCGCGGACGACCTGCGCCGGGTGCGGTTCCCCTTGGCTTTCAGGGGCTACCGGATGGACGAGGTGGACGCGCTGCTCGACCGGCTGGCCCGGGAGAAGGAGGCTGACGCTCACGACCTCGACGAGGGTGAGGACCTGGTCGAGGACGACGTTCCCGAGACCGGGCCGGCAGCGCCGACCGACCGGTCCGACGAGCGTCCGACCGGCGCGGGAGACTGACCTCCGTGAGTCTGGAGACCGTCGTCTGGGCGCTCACCGGGGTCGCCGCCCTGTCGATCGTCCTGACCCGTGTGCGGGTGGGCCGCGCCTCGTCGTCCGGGGGCCAGCACGTGGGGTCGGGCGTGCTCAACCTCCACACCGTCTTCGGGGTCCTCGCGGTCGTCGGCTGGGTCGTGTATCTCGTCGGCTCCGACGACCTCGTCGGCGTGGTCGCCCTGGCTTTCTGGTGGCTCACGGCGCTCGCCGGGCTGCTGCTGCTCCTGCGCTGGCTGCCCAGTCGGGGTCGGCACGCCCAACCCAGCGGAGGGCGGACCTGGACCGGCCCCGCGCTGTCCGTCCTGGCCCACCTGGGACTGCTCGCCTGCGTGCTGGTGTTCACGTGGTTCTACGCATCGCGGTGACCGTGGCGGTCCTCGCCGGACTGCTCACCGCCTCACCCACAGCTCCCGCCCGCGCCGCCGAGGCGGACCCCAGCCCTGCGGCGTACGCGCGCAAGGTGATCGGCCACTCCGTGAAGGGCCGTCCGATCGTGGCCTGGCATCTGGGGGAGACCAGGCGGCCGAAGGTGGTGTTGATCGCCGGGATGCACGGCAACGAAGGCGCTCCGCGCGGGATCCTCACCGCGCTGCGGGAGGGCCATAGCGTGCACGGGATCGACCTGTGGATCGTGCCGGCGTACAACCCGGACGGGCTGGCGGCCGGCTCGCGCCGCAACGCGCGAGGAGTCGACCTCAACCGCAACTACCCGTACCACTGGGCACCGCTGACGGGCAGCTACTACTCGGGACCCAAGCCGGCCTCGGAGCCGGAGACCCGGGCCATGATGAAGTTCCTCCGCAAGGTGAGGCCCGACTACATCCTCAGCTTCCACCAGCCGCTCCACGGCGTCGACGTCGACGTCGAGCGACCGAAATTCGCGCGACGGGTGGCTCGGATCCTGGGTCTGCCGACGACGAGTCTCGACTGCGGCGGTGTGTGCCACGGCACCATGACTGGTTGGTACAACGACCGATTCGACGGCTTCGCCCTCACCATCGAGTACGGCGCGCGGCCCTCGGGGCGCCTGATGCGCCACGTCGCGCCCCGCCAGGTCCTGCGCGTCTTCGGTGCCTGGCGCGGCGACAACCGCTTCGAGGTCGTCCCCTAGCTCATTGTCTGGCGCGAGCGCGTCGGCGCTGGTCGCCGGGCCGCCGTACCAGACCGCTCGTCCGCCGCTGACCGCACAGCGGCCCTGCGGCGCCGCCACGCTGCCGCGCGAGCGGGGTCAGCGGCCGCGGAAGACCGGCCTCTCCTTCGCGAGAAACGCCGCGACGGCCGCGCGGTGGTCCTCGGTCGCACCGGTGAGGGTCATCATCGAGCTCTCGAAGGCGAGCGCCTCCGCGAAGGTGTGACCGGCGGCGTAGGCGACCGAACGCCGGATCGCGCCGTACGCGACCGTCGGGCCCGCCGCCAGTCGCCCGGCCGTCTCGGCCACGGCCGCCGCCAGGTCGCCGGCCGGGACGACGCGGGTCGCCAGGCCCAGGGCGAGCGCCTCGTCGGCAGGGATGGTGCGCGGCTGGTAGAGCAGCTCCAGCGCCTTGGCCGGCCCCACCAGCCGCTGAAGGGTGAAGCTGGAGCCGGTGTCGCACGACAGCGCGATCCCGGAGAAGGCGAGGTTGAAGCCGGCGCCGTCGGCCACGATCCGCAGGTCGCAGGCGAAGGCCAGGCTGGCCCCGGCCCCGGCAGCGACTCCGTTCACCGCCGCGATCACGGGCTTGGGCATCTCCGCGAGCGTGCCCACGATCGGGTTGTAGTGCGCATCGACCGTCCCGAACAGCTGTTCCTCGGCACCACCCTCGAGCAGGGTCACGTGCTCCTTGAGGTCCTGGCCCACGCAGAACGCCCGGCCGGAGCCGGTCAGCACGACGCACCGAGCCTCGGGGTCGTCCGCCACCGTGCGCACCGCGTCGAGCATCGCGACCTTGGTGGCCACGTCCAGGCTGTTCATGGCGTCGGGGCGGTTCAGGGTGATGGTGGCGACGCCGTCGCGCACCTCGAGCAGCACGGGGGACTCGGTCATGGAGCGCATCCTGCCGCACACCCGACCACCCGAGTTGGCCCGGCCGCGCGTCGCCCGCGACCGGCATGGGGGATAATGGCTGCAGCGCCCAGGGCGCATGACGAGGATCACAACAGAAGTCACCAGGAAGTAGGTGCCGGATGGCGGCAATGAAGCCGCGGACGGGCGACGGTCCGCTTGAGGTCACCAAGGAAGGTCGCGGCATCGTGATGCGCGTCCCGCTCGAAGGTGGCGGACGGTTGGTCGTCGAGCTGAATGCCGAAGAGGCAGGCGCCCTCGGTGACGCTCTCAAGGACGTCGTCGGCTGACCGCCGGTCGTGACGCCGACACCCGCACTCCCCGCCCAGGTATCGCCACCCGAGTTCGCCGCGAGCGGTGCGCTGCCGCACGCAGTCCGCGGAGCGGACGTGGTGGCGGTGCCCATGCTGCCCGGACCCGACGGCTCGGTGCTGCTGGGCGCAGGGGCCGCTGAGCTCGCCGAGGCCCTCGATGTCGATCTGGTGGCGGTGGCCGAGCTGGCCTCCGCGACCGGTCGCGCCGGGGAGACCGTCGCCCTGCCCGCGCCGGGCGGGATGACCGACAACCCTGCCCTGTCGCTCGTCCTCCTGGTCGGGGTCGGCCAGGAGCAACCGGCCGACCTGCGCCGCGCGGGTGCCGCCCTGGCCCGGGCCACCCGGGACCGTCGTGCGGTCGCCACCAGCCTGACCGCGACCGCAGACGGCGCCGGCCTCGAGGCGTTCGTCGTGGCAGCCATGCTCGGGGCCTTCTCGTTCCACTGGCGGTCGGGTGGACCGGAGCACCGGCCGCCCGAGCGCGTCGTCCTCGCAGGAGCGCCGGTCGACGACGTGTCCGACGATCTCCTGCGCCGCGCGGTCGCGATCGGGGGCGCCGCGTGGCGCTCACGCGTGTTGGCGACGGCTCCGGCCAACGTGAAGACCCCCGCGTGGCTCGCCGAGCAGGCCGTGGCCCTGGGCCACGAGGCGGGGCTGGACGTGAAGGTCTGGGACGTACGCCGACTCGAGAAGGTGGGCATGGGCGGCCTGCTCGGCGTGGGCCGGGCGTCCGCCCATCCGCCCTGCCTGATCCGGCTCGACTACAGCCCACCGGGGGCGCGCGGCAAGCTGCCACGGGTCGTCCTGGTCGGCAAGGGGATCACCTTCGACTCCGGCGGACTGTCGATCAAGCCGGCCGACGCGATGGTCACCATGAAGCGGGACATGACCGGAGGCGGAGTGGTCCTCTCGGTGCTGGGCGCGCTGGCCGCCGTCGGCTGCCCGGTCCGGGTCACCGGTCTGGTCGCGGCCGCGGAGAACGCCATCAGCGGCGATGCCCTCCGGCCGGGAGACGTCCTGCGGCACTACGGGGGCCGCACCAGCGAGGTGACCAACACCGACGCCGAGGGCCGCCTGGTGCTCGCCGACGCCCTCGCTTATGCCGTGGCCGAGCTCGAGCCCGCCGCCATCGTCGACATCGCCACCCTGACCGGGGCGATGAAGGTGGCGCTCGGTCAGCAGGTCGGCGGCTACTTCGCCAACCACGAGGCCCTCGCGTCTGCTCTGTTCGAGGCCGGCGCGGAGACCGGCGAGCCACTCTGGCGGCTGCCGCTCGTGGCGGACTACGAGGAGAAGCTGGCCTCCAAGATCGCCGACGCCGACAACGCTCCGGGAGGCGCCGGAGCCATCACCGCGGCGCTGTTCCTGCAGCACTTCGTCGACGATGTCCCCTGGGCACACCTGGACATCGCCTCCGTCGGGGACTCACCCGACGAGCGCGACGAGTGGACCACCGGCCCCACCGGGTTCGGCGCGCGACTGCTGCTGTCCTGGCTCGGCTCGCCCGCACCCCTGGAAGGGATCTGAATGCTCGGACTCACCGTCCGTTGGTCGCTCGCCGACGCCCCCGACGGCGTGGAGGACGCGCTGGCGACCTACGTCCGCGACACCTCCCATGCGCGCTTCAGCGCCATGGACGGGCTGCGCTTCAAGACCTGGCGGGTACGGCCGGGGGAGTGGTTCGAGGGCTGCTACGTCTTCGCGTCCGAGGCGGATCGTGCGGCGTTCCAGGAGGCCTTCACCGCGACCGCCGCGGACTCGCCCGGCTCCCAGCTGGTCGGGGCGGCGCCGGTGCTGATCGAGGCCTGCGACGTGGTCGCGGTGGCCGAAGGCGGCGAGGGCTTCCTCGCGGCGCCGTCGTACTGACGCAGGCGACGTCAGTCGGCCTCGGGAGCCCACTCCTTCTTGGCTACCAGGAGGCCGTCCCCGACGGGGAGCAGCACGGGCACCAGTTGTTCGTGGGCCGCGACCTCGCGGCCGAGCTCGCGGATGGCCACGGTCGCCTCGTCGCGCTGCGCCGGGTCGGCCACTCGGTCGTGCCACAGCGCGTTGTCGAACGCGACGACCCCACCGGGGCGCAAGAGGCGGAGCGCCTCCTTGAGGTAGGCGGCGTACTCCACCTTGTCCCCGTCTGCGAACACCAGGTCGTAGTGTCCGTCGGTCAGCCGGGGCAGGACGTCGAGGGCCGCACCCGCGATCGTGCGGACCCGCTGGGGGGCGATGCCGGCCTCGGTGAAGCCCTCGCGGGCCAGACGCTGGTGCTCGGCCTCGACGTCGACGGTGGTCAAGACGCCGTCGCTGCGCATGCCCCGCAGCAGCCAGAGTCCCGAGACACCCGTGCCGGTGCCGATCTCCACCACCGCGCGGGCTTCCAGCACGGAGGCCAGGAAGCAGAGCGTCGCCCCGCCACCAGGGCCGATCGGCACCACGCCGACCTCTTCGGCCCGGGCGCGCGCGGCGGTGAGCACGTCGTCCTCGGGGACGTAGCCGTCGGCATAGGTCCAGGTCGCGGGCTTGGGAGGACTCGTCGCCATGGCGCCGACCCTATCCCGCGCCGTCCGGGAACACGGGGCGCGAGCGGTTCGTTGGAGAAGTCGACGAGGCTCAGGTTCCTCTCAGGACCGTTCCCTACCGTGAGGAGTGACCAATCCTGTTCGGATCGATGCGCAGACGCAGCGAGGAGGCCGCCGTGGCAGAGGGCGGTGTCAGTGCGGTCACCGGGGTCGACCCCGATGGCCCGGACGACGCCGTCCCCGGCTGGGCCGAGATCGTCGAGCAGCACTCCGACCGGGTCTTCCGCCTCGCCTATCGGCTCACGGGCAACCGGCACGACGCCGAGGACCTCACCCAAGAGGTGTTCGTGCGGGTCTTCCGCAGTCTGTCGACCTACACGCCCGGCACCTTCGAGGGCTGGCTGCACCGCATCACGACGAACCTGTTCCTCGACCAGGCGCGCCGCAAGCAGCGGCTGCGGTTCGATGCGCTCTCGGACGAACGCGCCGAGCGACTGACCAGCCCCGGCAGCTCGCCCGACACGGCGTACGCCGATCGCACCTTCGACGACGACGTCGAGTCGGCGCTGGCGAGCCTTCCTCCGGAGTTCCGGGCGGCGGTGGTGCTCTGCGACGTCGAGGGCCTCTCCTACCAGGAGATCGCGGAGATCATGGACGCCAAGCTCGGCACGGTCCGGTCTCGCATCCACCGGGGCCGCGCCATGCTGCGCGAGGGCCTCTCGCACCGTGCGCCCGGCCCGGGTCGGGAGAGGTACGCCGGTCCGGCCGCCCCGGCCGTCGACGCGCTGCCGAGAGCGGTCACGTGATCGGCGGCCATCTCGGGAACCGCGTCAGCGACCTCCTCGACGGACAGCTCGCGGAGGCCGAGGAGGAGCGCGCTTGGACACACGTGCACTCCTGCCACGTCTGCCGCGACCTGGTCGAGCGCGAAGGCTGGGTGAAGACCCGGCTCGCGGGACTGACCCTGGGCGAGCCCGCGGCCTCCGAGGGGCTCAAGGGCGCGCTGCTCGGAGCCCAGGCCGGGCTGACGCCCGGCGATGCGCTCCTGGTGCTCGCCGAGCGTCCGCGACGGGGCAGCCTGGTCGCCATCGGCGGCGGAGCCGTCGGCGCGGCGGTCCTCGGCATGCTGGCCCTCGGAGTCGCTCCCGCCAACGCTCCGGCCATCGAGCGTCGCGCCCCCGTCACGAGCTTCCCGGCACCCGTGATGGTCACGCACGCGCCGCTGGCGCGGATCGCCCAGCCGAGCGTTCGACCCACGGCCTCCCAGCAGCGCTGATTTCCGGGCCGGGCACGGCAGCCGCCCCCGTCGGCCCGCTGTTGCGGCTCCGGGGAAGATAGCCACGTGAGCGAGCCGCCGGAGTCCGAGGACACCGCCCCCCTGTCGCTCGGCCCGGGGCTCCCGACCGAGACGCCGGACGAGGCGGCCGCACGCGCCCGCTTCGGCCCACCGCCGACCTCGCCCGCCACCTGGCTGCCGCCCACCAGGCAGCCGGCCCCTCCGGTCCTTCCTGGCGCCGCCGCCCCGGCCCCCCGGAGTGGCGAACCCTGGCCCGCTTCTGGCGCGGGTCCATGGCCCTACACGCGACCCGGCCCCCCCTCGGACTACCCGACCTCCGGCAGGGCGCCGCTCCCGGTCCACCACCGCGATCAGGACACCCGCGCCCAGCACACCCACCGCCGCACCGTCGGGCAGGTCCCGGGGTGGGTCTGGCCGGCCGTGGCTGCGCTGGCTCTCGTCGTGGGCGCCCTGGGTGGTGTGCTCGGGGCCGCCGGCTATGACCGCTGGACCGACGCCCACGACAGCGGCCGGGTCGAGGGAGGTCTGGCGGAGGCGGGTGCTCGAACCACGGCACCACTGCCCGCGGCGAACGGTTCGGTGGCGGCCGTGGCCGCCCAGGTCCTGCCCAGCACCGTGCAGATCCGGGCCGAGTACGACGGCCAGGCCGGGGCGGCGACCGGCTCCGGCTTCGTCCTCGACGGTGAGGGTCACGTCGTGACCAACAATCACGTCGTGGCCCAGGCCTCGGGTCAGCGTGGCTCGATCCAGGTGGTCGACCAGGACGGCAACACCTACGAGGCCACGGTGGTCGGGCGCAGTCCGACGTACGACCTGGCCGTGCTCTTCATCGAGGAGCGGCCCGACCTGCCGGCCGCGGCGCTGGGTGAGTCGGGGCAGGTGCGGGTCGGCGACTCCGTGGTGGCGGTCGGTTCGCCGCTCGGGCTGAGCTCCACGGTGACCGCGGGCATTGTCAGCGCCTTGGACCGCCCCGTCACGACGGGGGACGCCGGCAACGACTCGTCCTACATCAACGCGGTGCAGACCGACGCGGCGATCAACCCCGGGAACTCCGGCGGCCCGCTGGTCAACCTGCAGGGCCAGGTGGTCGGCGTCAACTCGGCCATCGCCACGACCGGTGGCGCGACGCAAGGCGAGGTGGGGAACATCGGTGTGGGCTTCGCGATCCCGGTCGACCAGGTGCGCACCACCGCGGACCAGATCCTGCGCACGGGCCAGGCTCGCTACCCGGTGATCGGCGCGAAGGTGGTGACCGGGACCGGCGAGGACGAGGGCGCCGAGATCACCGAGGTCGGTGCAGGCTCGCCCGCGGAGCATGCCGGTCTGCGCGAGGGTGACCTGGTCACCGCACTCGACGGCGAACGCGTGAGCGACGGCATCGCCCTGATCGTCGCGATCCGGGCCCACCGCCCCGGCGACGATGTCCAGCTCTCGGTGCGCCGCGGGGTCCAGCAGCTCACCCTTTCCGTCACCTTGGGCTCCGAGGTCGGCTGAGCGCCACCCACGACGTCACCTCGGTCACCGGGTCTCGACCACCGAGTGATCGGTGGTCGAGCCGCCGCGAGGGACGAGCGGCGTGTCGAGACCGGCGCCACCCAGCAAGCGGCCTGGGTCGCCGGGTCTCGTGACGCTCGCTGCGCGACCTCCTCGACCAGCGGGCGCTCCTCGACCAGCGGGGAACCTCGGGTGGGTCAGGCGTCCTGGTCGGCGTCGGCGAAGGGGTGCTGGTCGATGAACTCCCGTGCCTCGGCGTACATCCGCTCGATGTAGGACTCGAGCTGGCTGGACTCGACGCGCCACTGCCCGCGGCCGCCGATCTTGATCGCCGGCAGGTCGCCGCGGCGCACCAGGGCGTAGACCTGGGCGCTGGAGGTGTTGAGGATCTCCGCGACGTCGGTCAGCGTCAGGAACCTCGGTGGCGTGTCGGCCATGGCGTCATCGTCCCATCCGCTCCACCCGGGTCAGGCTCGCGCCGCGGACTTTTGTGGATCCACGAGTGCCGGGCTCCTGCCATCGCGGGCATGATGAGCCGGTGAGCAGGAATCTCGGGAGTTCCGGCGTGCCCGCTGCCGTCCGCGCGAGGCGTCCCGGCTGGCGCGATCCGCGCCTGTGGATCGGCATCCTCCTGGTGACCGGATCGGTCGTCGCCGGGGCGAGGCTGCTGGCCTCGGCCGACGACGCGGTGGGCGTGTGGGCGGCGGCGCGGGACGTGGGGGCGGGCGACACCCTCACCGCCGACGACCTGGTCGTCCAACGGGTGCGCTTCGGTGAGGGCGGCGGGCTCGATCCCTACTTCCTGGCTGACGAGCCACCGCCCGGGCAGCTCCAGCTCGTGCGGGGGGTCGGTGCCGGCGAGCTCGTACCCCGGGCCGCCCTCGGCGTGGCCGCCGCCGACGGGCTGGTGCAGGTGCCCTTGGCGGTCGAGGCGACGCGCGTGCCGCCCGCAGTGACGGCGGCCTCCATCGTCGACGTCTACCTCGTGCCGGCTGCCGGTCAGGAGTGCGACGCCTGCGGCGAGCCGGTGCTCTCCGGGGTATCGGTGCTCGCGGTGTCCTCGACCGAGGCCGGGTTCACCGACACCGGGCAGCGCCAGGTCGTGGTCGCAGTGGCCCCTGATGCCGTCTCCGAGCTGTTCGAGGCCCTCGGCCGCAACGCCGACGCCAGCGTCACCGTCGTCCGGAGAGGGTGAGCCGATGCTGGTCGTCCTGGTCCTCGCGTCCGGGGCCGCGTGGGAGTCCCGGGCGCTGACCGTCCTCGATCGCGAGCCCGGCCTGGTCGTGCTCCGGCGCTGTGTCGACGTGCCCGATCTCCTGGCGGCGGCGTCGGCAGGTCAGGCAGAGGCCGCCGTCGTGGCGATCGAGGCACCCGGGCTCGACGCGATCGCCGTCGACCGTCTGCGCGGCTTCCAGGTCCGTGTCGTCGCGGTCGTGCCTCCTGGTCCGAGCGAGGCGCCGGGGCTGCAGGCCGCTCGGATCGGGGTCACCACAACCGTCAGAGACGACGACCTGGACGCCTTGCCCGAGGCCCTGCGCGTCCAGGAAGGGCCACCGACCGACACCACCTCCCCGGACACCGCCCCGGGGCAGATCGGGGACGGCGACCCGGCCCGACCGGATCCGCAGGGGTCACCGTCGGGGCGCGTCCTCGTCGTGTGGGGTCCCGCCGGTGCTCCGGGGCGCACGACGGTGGCGATCGCGGTGGCGGCCGAGCTTGCCGCCCGGGGCCGCCGTACAACGCTCGTCGACGCCGACCCGTACGCCGGCACGGTGGCCCAGCAGCTCGGGGTGCTCGACGAGGTCTCCGGCCTCCTCGCCGCCGCCAGGCTCGCGGGCACGCCCGGGCTGGAGCAGCGGTTCGCCTCGGTGCAGCGGGCGGTAGGCCCGGGCCTGACCGTCGTCACCGGGCTTCCTCGTGCCGACCGATGGGTCGAGGTCCGCGCCGGTGTCGTCGACCACCTGCTGGACCTGGCGGTGGGGCAGGGGGACGCCGTGGTCGACACCGGCTTCAGCCTGGAGTCCGACCCGGTCGCCGACCTGGGCAGGCCCTCGCGCAACCACCTGACCCTCGCGGCCGCGGAGCGTGCCGACGAGCTGCTCGTCGTGGGTGCGGCAGACCCGGTGGGCCTCGCGAGGCTCGCGCGAGGCCTCGTCGAGGTGCGCGAGCTCGACGTCGACGCACCGGTGCGCGTCGTGGTCAACCGGATGCGCCCGTCCCTCGGCTGGAGCGAGCCCGAGATCGTCGGCATGGTCGAGGGCTTCGGTCCCGTGGCGGGGGTGCACTTCCTCCCCGACGACCGAGCCGCCCTCGACCGGGCGGTGTCGACCGGTCGGACGCTCCGCGAGCTCGGCGACTCGGCAGTCGCGCGGTCGGTCGCGGCCTTGGTCGACGCGATCGGCCCTTCCGCGACCGGTGGTCGCAGGCGGGTTCGGTCGCGGCTGGGACGGAGCTCGTCAGCCGGTGCGGTGAGCGGATCGAGACGCGGGCTCAGGCGGCGAAGAGCAGGTACAGCCCACCGACGGTGAAGGCCACCATCGCGACCAACAGCGGCAGTTGTCCGGTGATCCGGTGCTCCTTCGACAGCACGGTCAGCGCTCGGTCGTGGGCCGCGACCACCCCCAGCACGTGGCCCGCGACGACTGCCAGCACCTTGGTCGTGGCCAGCGCGGTCGGGTGGTAGGAGATGACGTAGCTGACGCTCCATCCGCCGGTGCCGAGCACGTTGCTGCCGTTAGAGAGGGGGTCGCTCGCGAGGATCAGGGTCTGCTGGCCGACCTCGACCAGGTAGCTCAGGTAGTGGGCCACGATGTAGCCGGCGACGATCGGCACCACCGAGTGGGCGAAGAGGTCCGGCAGGCTCCAGCGGGAGATCCCCGGGGCGACTCCGGTCAGGGTGGTGCCCAGCACGAAGACGATGCCTACCACGAGGCAGAAGGACAGCAGCGCGAGGTTGTTGAGCAGGACTGTCGAGGCGTCACTGCCCTGGATGAACTGCACCCAGCGCGTGGAGTCCCGGAAGGAGTCGAACGCCGTGCTGCCGAAGAGCACGGCGACGACCGCGACCAGCCCGGCGCTCGGCTGCACGGAGGCCAGGTTGGCGAGGGGGCTGCGCAGGACCAGGCGGTCCTCCCGGTGGCCCCACACCGACAGCTTGGCCATCAGCGAGGAGTAGACCTCGAAGGGATCGGCGCGGGCATAGAAGGTGTTGCCGAACAACACCCCGCCCAGCAACATGACCGCGACGTACGCCGCTCCCCAGAGGCGCACCGGGCCGAGCTCGGTGCCGTGCGGGTAGACGAGCTCGATCCAGACGAACGCGTAGAGCCCGAGCGCGGCCGGCCAGACCCCGAGCCCTTCGGGGTAGCCAAACACCCCGCGCTCCGGGTCGCCTCCGGATAGTCGCGCGACCGCGGCGTTGATCGTGCGGACCGGGCTGACCGCCCGCCAGACCGGGCCGAGAAGGAGCGAGGCGACGGGCAGACCGACCCACCACCAGACGTAGAACATCCCGAAGACGGGATTGGTGAGGAGATCCTGGCCGAAGATCGCGGCGAAGGCCGCGTAGCCGAAGACCAGGAGTCCGAGGACGCGCAGGCCCACCCGCCAGCCTGGGGAGCGGGTCAAGGCGTCGAGCCAGGCGGGGGCGGGTCTCCCGCCGGGATCACCGTCGTACCGGGGGGTGCGCCAGGCCCACGCGAGCACGCCGAACGAGACGGTCAGTGCCGCGACCGCCCCGACGATCGCCAGCTCCGGAGGGATCGGCAGGTCCTTGCCGCCCCCGATGCCGTGGGCGGGGAAGCCTCCCGCGATCACCTCAGCTCACTTCGAGCTGGACGATCGTCGCCTCCAGGTCGTGGGACTCCACGTCCACGACGCCGGGCTTGTCGATCGGGTCGAGCTCGAGCGTCGTGGTGCCGGCGGCGTACTCGAGCTCCTGCTCGGGATCGCTGTGCACGTGGATCTCGCCGGCCTCGTCGGCCGTGACCTCGAGGACGACCGGCTGGCCGACGGCGACGTCGACCCGCTCACCGTTGGGCGTGACGCTGTCGCCGTCGAACGTCACCTCGATCGTGACGGGCGTCCTGGGGGCGTCGGGCTCGTCCTCCCCGCAGGCAGCGAGGCCGCTCAGGCAGAGGGCGAGGGCGGCTCCGGCGGCCAAGGTGCGCAGCATGTCTTCCTTCTGGAGGATGCGAGGACTCTCCCGTCCGTAGGGCGGGGTCCGGGGTTGGCGTCTGTCAGAATCGCACGCGTCCCCAAGGCCCACCGCACCACCCCCCGGAAGGCGACAGCGCTGATGATGGAGCGGCTCCGACCCCGCGACCTGGCGGTGCTCGCCGCGGAGTCGCCGTCGTCGCCGCGCCACAACGCGACGATCGAGATCTTCGACCCCGCCGAGTCGGGGTTCGACTACGCGCGGCTGCTGGAGCTCGTCGCCGACCGGATCGCGTTCGTCCCCCGCTACCGCCAGAAGGTCCTCGGCGTTCCTGGCAACCTGGCGAACCCGGTCTGGGTCGACGACCCCGACTTCGACCTCGGCTACCACGTACGCCGCTCGGCCCTGCCGCGCCCGGGCAGCTCCGACCAGCTCCGAGAGCTGGTCGCCCGCATCGTGTCGCGTCCTCTGGACCGGCATCGACCCCTGTGGGAGGTCTACGTCGTCGAGGGGCTCGAGGCGGGCCGGGTGGCGATGCTGTCGAAGTCCCATCAGGTGCTCGTCGACGGGGTCCACACCGTCGACCTCGCGCAGGTGCTGCTCGACCGCACCGACGAGCCCCGGCCCCTGGCGGGCGACGACTGGCGTCCCGTGTCGGCGCCGTCCGGCGCGGCGCTGGTCGCGGGCGCGGTGCGCGACAGCGTGCTGGCGCCCCAGACCCTGCGCGAGACCGCACGGGCCACCGGCGACGGGGCGCTGCGCACCGCCGACGCCGTCCTCGCCCGCACCGGTCGGGTCGCGTCCGCCCTCGCGAACCGACGCCCGGCAGGCGACCATCCTCTCGGCGGGCCGCTGTCCGAGCAGCGCCGGGTGGTCACGGTGGTCACCGAGCTGCGCGACTACCTCGACATCAAGCGCCATCACGGCGGCACGGTCAACGACGCGATCCTGGCGACGGTGGCCGGCGCGCTCCGCGGCTGGCTGCTGACGCGCTCCGAGGGGATGGGCGGGATCAAGCGGGTCCGCACGGTGGTGCCGGTGTCGGTGGTCGACCGTGACCTGCAGGCCACGTCTCTGGGCAGCCCGATCACCGCGCACCTCCTCGACCTTCCCGTCGGCGAGCCCAGCCCGGTCGTGCGGCTGCACCAGATCTCCTACGCGTTCCAGGCGCACCAGGAGACCGGACGCGGGGTGGCCGCCAGCCGCCTGGCCAGCATCGCGGGCTTCGCCCCGTCCACGTTCCACGCCATCGGGGCGCGCGTGGCGGCCGACGAGGTGCGGCGCGGCTTCCAGCTCAGCGTCACCAACGTGCCTGGGCCGCAGTCCCCGCTCTACGCCGCGGGGGCGCGGATGGTCGAGACCTACCCTGTCCACCCCCTGCTCCCCGGTCATGCCCTCGCGATCGGGGTGACGTCGTACGACGGGCGGGTGTTCTACGGCATCACTGCCGACCGCGACCGCGTGCCCGATGCCGACCTCCTGGGTCAGTGCGTGACCGAGGCGCTCGCCGAGTTGCTCGACGTCACCGAGCGCACCCAGGCGCCGCGCGGGAGGCGTCGACCCGCGCGCCCGGGCCGAGCACGCGCGGCCGGCCGAGCCGACGCGAAGGGCGGCCGCTCGCCGTCCGGTCCGGCATGAGCCTGGCCCTGCGCGCCTACCAGCCGACCACCTTGCCGGTCCTGGCCGACGCGTTGGCTGCGGGCGAGATCCTCCTCGACGCCGACGTCGTGGTGAGCGAGGCGGCCGACGAGGAGTCGGAGTACGCCGCGCTGATGACCGCCGCCGACCTCTCGGCGGAGCGGGTCGCCGGGCTGGACGACGGCCTCCGACGACGCGTCGTCCTGGTGGTCGAAGCAGCCGACGACCTCGCGGCCGGGGGCGGTGCCGTCCCGCTGCGCGACCTGGCCGCCGTCCACGCGGACCCAGCCGACGACGCGGACGCCGACGACGACCTGGCCTGGTATGCCGTGCAGGAGGCCGAGGGCCTGGTCGCCGGCCTGTCCCGCTGAGGCCAGCCCCCCGGAGCAGCACGCCCTCCGGGGTCGTCTGGACCTGGATGGTCTGACATCCTCGGCGGATGGACGCGATCTCCTTCCCTCCGCTGCCGATCAACGAGCCCAACCTCACCTACGCACCCGGGACGGGCGAGCGTGAGGCTCTGCTCGGGGAGCTGGCCAGGCTGGAACGCCGTCAGCTCACGCTGAGCGCGCACGTCGGGGGTCGGCGCCGGGCGGGAGGCGGTGCGGAGATCAAGGTCGTGCAGCCGCACGACCACCAGCATGTGCTGGGTGTGATGCGGAACTCCACCTCTCGGGACGCCGAGGCTGCGGTGAAGGCGGCGCTCGCCGCGGCGCCAGCGTGGCGGGCGATGGCCATGGAGGACCGGTGCGCGATCCTGTTGAAGGCTGCCGATCTGCTCGCCGGCCCGTGGCGGCAGCGGCTCAACGCGGCCACGATGCTCGGCCAGTCCAAGACCGCCTTCCAGGCCGAGATCGACGCGGCGTGCGAGCTGATCGACTTCTGGCGCTTCAACGTCCACTACGCGATGCAGATCCTCACCGACCAGCCGATCGCGAACAGCCCCGGCGTCTGGAACCGCACCGACCACCGGCCGCTGGAGGGGTTCGTCTACGCGATCACCCCGTTCAACTTCACCGCCATCGCGGGCAACCTCCCCACGGCACCGGCCCTGATGGGCAACGTGGTGGTGTGGAAGCCCTCGCCCACCCAACAGCTCGCGGCGTCCCTGACGATGGAGCTGCTAGAGGAGGCGGGCATGCCTCCCGGCGTGATCAACATGCTGCCCGGCGATGGGCTGGACGTCTCGAAGGTGACCTTGGCTCACCCGGACCTGGCTGGCATCCACTTCACGGGCTCCACGCCGACGTTCCAGCACCTGTGGCGCACGGTGGGGGAGCACCTGACGTCCTATCGGTCCTATCCGCGGATCGTCGGGGAGACCGGCGGCAAGGACTTCGTGCTCGCCCACCCCAGCGCGGACCCCGATGTGCTCCGAGTGGCGCTGCTGCGCGGTGCCTTCGAGTTCCAGGGGCAGAAGTGCTCGGCCGCGTCACGCGCCTACGTGCCGACCTCGGTGTGGCGGCGGATGAAGGACCAGCTGATGGCCGACACCGAGTCGATCACGATGGGCGACGTCACCGACTTCTCGAACTTCATGGGCGCCGTCATCGACGAGCGCGCGTTCGCCAAGCACAAGGCCGCGATCGCCCGGGTGCGTCGCAACAGCCACCTGAGCCTGCTGGCCGGCGGGCAGACCGACGACTCGGTGGGGTGGTTCGTGCGGCCGACGATCGTGCAGTCGACCGACCCGACGGACCAGATGTTCAACACGGAGTACTTCGGGCCGATCCTGGCCGTGCACGTCTTCCCGGACGACCGCTACGACCGTGTCGTGCGGCAGATGGAGTCGTTCGCGCCGTACGCCCTCACCGGCGCCATCATCTCCCAGGACCGCGGGGCGATCGCCCGGGCCAGCGAGGACCTGCGGTTCGCCGCCGGGAACTTCTACATCAACGACAAGCCCACCGGCGCCGTCGTGGGTCAGCAGCCGTTCGGCGGCGCGCGGGCCTCGGGCACCAACGACAAGGCCGGGGCCGCCATCAACCTGCTCCGGTGGACCTCCCCGCGCTCGATCAAGGAGACCTTCGTCCCGCCGACCGACTGGCGCTACCCCTTCATGGGCTGACGGACCGCGCGCACGGCGTCTCGAGGGACGAGCCCGTTCGGTGGTCGAGCCGCCGCGAGGGACGAGCGGCGTGTCGAGACCCCGGTGAGTGGTGCGGGGTCTCGACGCGGGCTCGCCTGGCGGCTCGCCCGGCTCGACCAGCGAAGTGCTCAGCGGGGCCAGGTGCCGGCGAGCCACTGGACGCCGACGTGGTTCTCCGCGCGGAAGGCCTGGCCGACGAGGTCGGCGACGACCTCCTCGATCCGACCGCCCAGGAGGGGGATGGAGACCCTGACCTCGAGGTCGGCGGTGTACGCCGTGTCGGCGCCGGTCTGGTCGAGGGCGCAGCGTCCCGACATCCGTGCCGGCTGACCGGGGATGGTCAGCTGGGCGGTCGCCCTGCTGGTCGCGGACCACTCCTCCCGCTGCACCAGGTCGATGGTGCGACCGACGAGACTCTGGGCGATCGAGGGGAGCACCGCCGTGTCGTAGGTGCGGGTCAGGTCGACGATCATCGAGCCGTCGTCGTACTGCTGGATGGAGACCGACGAGTCGGCGACCTGCTGGAACTCGCAGACGGCCTGGCGGAAGTGCGGATCGGCCAGCAGGTCCCGCACCTCCGCCACCTCACGCCCCGGATAGGTCGTCCGCACCCGCACCGTTCTCATGGCTGCATCCTGGCCGAGCCTCGGCGTCCCCCGCCACCACGCCCACGCGGCTCCTGCTGGTCGTAGAGTCGAGCCGTGTCAACGGCGACCGACCTGAAGAAGAGTGAGTTGATCGACCGCGCGGCGGAGCAGGCCGCGGCTCGGAGGGGGTCGGGGGGGCCGCCGGCGGACGAGGTCGGTGCGTTGCTCCGGGCCTACTACCGCCACATCGCCGCCGAGGATCTCAGCGACCGCAGCGACCTCGACGTGTACGCCGCGCTGGCCTCTCAGTACAAGCTCGCCGACCACCGGCCTCAGGGCCGTGCTCTGGTCCGGGTCTGCACGCCGAGCCACGCAGACCACGGCTGGTCCGCGGGCGGCCACTCCGTCGTCGAGATCGTGACCGACGACATGCCCTTCCTGGTCGACTCGGTCACCATGGAGCTCACCCGCCAGCAGCGTGAGATCCATCTGGTGGTGCACCCGCAGTTCACCGTCGTCCGCGACATCACGGGCAACCGGGAGAGCGTCCGGCCCGTGCGGGACGAGACAGCCGGGTCGGAGCCGGGGTCGACGCGTGAGTCGTGGATGCACATCGAGATCAGCCGCCTCGCCGCCGACGAGGACCCGCACGCCATCGAGGCAGACCTCCAGCGCGTCCTGCGCGACGTCCGTGAGTCGGTCGAGGACTGGGAGAAGATGCGCGCGGAGGCGCGCCAGATCGTCGCCGAGCTCGAGTCGGACCCGCCGCCCCTCGACGGCGACCAGGTGGCCCGGGGCCGTGCGTTCCTCCAGTGGCTCGCCGACGACCACTTCGCGTTCCTGGGCTACCGGCAGTACATCCTCGAGAAGGACGGCGAGGACGAGATCCTGCGTGCCGTGCCCGGCACGGGCCTGGGCATCCTTCGGGGCGACCAGACCACCTCCCAGGGGTTCGCGCGGCTCCCCGCGCCCGCGCGCGCCCGGGCCCGCGAGAAGACGCTGCTCGTGCTGTCCAAGGCCAACTCGCGGGCGACCGTGCACCGCCCGGCGTACCTCGACTACGTCGGGGTCAAGACCTTCGACGAGAAGGGCGAGGTGACCGGCGAGCGCCGCTTCCTCGGCCTGTTCAGCAGCGCGGCGTACACCGAGTCGATCACGCGGATCCCACTGCTCAGCGAGAAGGCGTCGGAAGTGCTCGCCCTCCTCGGGGTCGAGCCCCAGAGCCACGCCGGCAAGAGTCTGATGGACACCCTCGAGACGTACCCGCGCGACGAGATCTTCCACACGCCCACCGAGGAGCTGGCGGAGGTCACCCAAGGCGTGCTGCAGACGGTCGGCCGGCGGCAGCTGCGGGTCTTCGTGCGCCGCGAGACCTATGCCCGCTACGTGTCGGTGCTCTGCTACCTGCCCCGTGACCGCTACAACACCGCCGTGCGCGAGCGCTTCTCGCAGATCCTGATGGACCGCTTCCACGGCGAGACGATCGAGTTCAACGTCAAGATGAGCGAGTCCACCACCGCGCGGGTGCACTTCGTGGTGCACCCCGAGCTGGGGTCGGAGATCCCCGACGTGGACGCCGGCGAGCTCGAGCGCCTGTTCACCGAGGCATCCCGGTCCTGGAGCGACGACTTCAGCTCCGCGATGGTCACAGAGTACGGCGAGGACGCCGGCTCGCGGTTGGGTCGTAGCTACCTCGACTCCTTCCCGGAGGCCTACAAGGAGGACTTCACCCCCACGACGGGCGCCCTCGACGTCGGTCGGCTCGAGGGCATCGAGACCTCGCCCGGCATCGACCTGTCGCTCTTCTCCCCGCTGGACGCCGGCCGCGGGGAGGCGCGGCTCAAGATCTTCCGGATCGGGCCGCGGCTCTCGCTCTCCCAGGTGCTGCCGACCTTGTCGTCGATGGGCGTGGAGGTGCTCGACGAGCGGCCCTACGAGCTCGCCGGCCTGCCTCGCCCGACCTTCGTCTACGAGTTCGGCCTGCGCTACCCACCCGGGCTGCCCGATGATCTGCGCGGACAGTTCCAGGACGCGATCCGAGCCGTCTGGGACGGCGGCAACGAGATCGACGGCTTCAACTCCCTCGTCCTCGCCGCAGGTCTCACGTGGCGCCAGGCCACCGTGCTGCGGGCCTACGCGAAGTACATGCGGCAGGGCAACTCGCCGTTCGCCGTCGACTACATCGAGGCGGCGCTCCGCAACAACACCGACATCGCGCGGCTCCTCTGGCAGCTCTTCGAGGCCCGCTTCGACCCGGCGAAGCACGGCCTGGACGGTCAGTCCGAGGCCCGCGTCGCGCGGGTCGACGAGATCGAGGAGCGGATCAAGAGGGCGCTCGACGACGTGGCCAGCCTCGACCACGACCGGATCCTGCGGTCCTACCTGACGCACATCAAGGCGACGCTGCGCACCAACTACTTCCAGGCCGGTCCGGACGGCTCCACGCACCCCTACATGTCGTTCAAGCTCGAGCCTTCGGCGATCCCGGACCTGCCCGAGCCTCGGCCACGCTTCGAGATCTTCGTCTACTCGCCGCGTGTCGAGGGCGTGCACCTGCGCTTCGGCGCCGTCGCCCGCGGCGGCCTGCGCTGGTCGGATCGTCGCGACGACTTCCGCACGGAGGTCCTCGGTCTGGTCAAGGCGCAGATGGTGAAGAACACCGTGATCGTCCCGGTGGGCGCCAAGGGCGGGTTCTTCTGCAAGCAGCTCCCCGACCCGAGCGACCGCGACGCCTGGCTCGCCGAGGGCGTCGCCTGCTACCGCACGTTCATCTCCGGTCTCCTCGACATCACCGACAACCGCGTCGACGGCGAGACCGTGCCGCCGCTCGGCGTGGTGCGGCACGACGGGGACGACTCCTACCTCGTGGTGGCCGCCGACAAGGGCACCGCGACGTTCTCCGACATCGCCAACGGGGTCGCCAAGGACTACGGCTTCTGGCTCGGCGACGCCTTCGCCAGCGGCGGCTCGGTGGGCTACGACCACAAGGCGATGGGCATCACCGCCCGCGGTGCGTGGGTCTCGGTGCAGCGGCACTTCCGCGAGCGCGGCATCGACACGCAGACCGAGGAGTTCACGGTCGCCGGCATCGGTGACATGTCCGGCGACGTCTTCGGCAACGGCATGCTCCGCTCGAAGCACCTCCGGCTGGTCGCGGCCTTCGACCACCGCGACATCTTCCTCGACCCGATGCCCGATCCGGCGGCGTCGTACGCCGAGCGGGAGCGGCTGTTCGGGCTCCCGCGGTCGAGCTGGCAGGACTACGACACCAGCCTGATCTCCGAGGGCGGCGGCGTCTACTCCCGCCAGCTCAAGCGGATCTCGCTCAACGACGCGGTCCGCGAGTCCCTCGGCATCGACGCGGGCGTCGAGGTGATGACCCCGGCCGAGCTGATGAACGCGATCCTCAAGGCGCCGGTCGACCTGCTCTGGAACGGCGGCATCGGCACCTACGTCAAGGCGTCCTCCGAGACCCACGCGGCGGCCGGCGACAAGGCCAACGACGGGATCCGCGTCGACGGCTGCGACGTCCGGGCCCGCGCCGTCGGCGAGGGCGGAAACCTCGGCCTGACCCAGCTGGGCCGGATCGAGTACGCCCAGTCGGGGGCCGGCGCCCGCGACGGGGGCGGCTCGGGAGCCGGGGGACGGATCAACACCGACTTCATCGACAACTCGGCGGGCGTGGACACCTCCGAC
>CAZIVD010000050.1:0-33332 GCA_964542635.1 uncultured Nocardioides sp.
AGATCGCCCACATGGAGCGAATAGTAACTCCCCCGCTGCGCCTTGATTCGCCGCCCATCTGCATCGTATGTAAACTTCGCCTCGGTCGCACCCGCGCTGTCTACCTTCTTGATCTCAGCAAGACGATTCTCGGCGTCCCACACAAGCTCAAACGCAGCGCCATCAATGATCCGCCAATTCATGTTGCCATTGGCGTCATATTCATATGCAGCCGCCTGCGTTCCGCGCGCGAATCGCAAGGAGCCCTCACTTGGCACGACGACATACGTCGTGCCACCGTCGACAGCCTCGGTCGGGGCCGACATCTCATCACCGTCAACCGCAGCCGAACTCTCTATATCCCATCCGTTGACAACGAAGTAAGCCCCCTTGTCGAAGGCCGTCCGGCCATTCTCAAGGTCAATTACTGCTCCTGCGATGGTGATTGAGTCCACCTGCACGTCGCACGCCGGGTCGCTCTCTAGATAGTTGTCCCCGCCACCATCAAAGCCTAGGCTGATGACGTCGTTGCCGGTAAGCGGTAGAGCCGTGGTAAACGTGAACGTACCGAACCCGGACCCAGATATCGTAGCCGAGCCTCTATAGGAATTATTGACCACCGCATCAACATAGAGGTCAGCTGCGCATGCGGATGTCTTCCGCGCTCGAATAGAGACGGTGCTATTGGTTCCGCTCCCGTTGTCAAAGATCTTCCGCACTGCATGCGTCTTGCTTGCGTGATAGCTGTACGTCAGACCATCTTTCGTGACGATATTGCCCGTCTTGTCATAGGTGTAGCTATCTGGCCCATAATTACCGTACCCAAGCGTCCCGTTAGACGCGGTTGAAGATGTCAACCTGTCCCGATCGTCATAGACAAGCGACATACGCTGCGGTATACCGGCTACCCAGTCGGCTATCTCGGTGCAATTGCCCGCATCATCATAGGTGTAATAGTGATCCATGAACTCCTTGTAATGAGGAGCTGTGAATTCCGTTCCAGCTCGAATCCGATAGAGCCGCAGATCGTCGGCATTATAATCGCTGTCTTGCACGACCTTGTTCGACGACGGCCCAAGAACCCGCCAGTCGACCCTGCCATCGGCGGTGTAATCAGTGCGACTCACAAACTCCTGATTCGGATGACCAGAGGAAGACGCAGAGCTCTTGATGGTGCTAACACCACCAGCGTTATAGGTGAAGTTGAGTGTGTCGAGTGTGTCCGGATGCGCCAGCGAGGCGATCTGTCCATCGCTCTTGTACGTATAGTCGGTGTTGTAGGTGCTCGACCCCTGGCCAGAGAGATACTGTGTCTCGCGGCTCATCCGGCCGACTGCGTCATACGTCCAGCTATAGGATGAGCTGTCCGGTAGCGACATCGACGTGCGATATCCCTTGCCGTTCGTCCCGGCATCGTAGGCCATACTCGGCCCTGGTGTCCCTACTGGAGTGGGTGTGCCTGTCAAGTTGTTGACCGTACAGGGCGAGGGGGTCGCCCCCGCCACATAGCGGCGCTGTGTTTCCCTGTTCATCTCATCATAGAAACGGCAAACGCCCTGGCCCCTTGCATCGACCTGAAGCGTCAGATTGTCGGCCGCGTCGTAAACATATGACCACGTCCCGAGGTCCGGATCGGTAAGCTCCGTCTTCCGGTCGAATCGATCGTACGAGATGCCAGTAAGGCCGCCGTCTGGGCCTGTGACCTCGACGATCTCGTCCTCGTGCCCATACCGATAAGCCGTGGTAATCGCCTGGCTATCTGCCTGCCAGGGCGTTGCATACGGCGTCTGGCAGGGGAACCATCCACTCACTCCACTACAGTTGCCCTCGTACTCGCGGATCTCGACCATCCGCCCAAAGCCGTCCGTGCGGCTCTGTCGGCGATGGCGCTTCTCGTCGATGACGTCGTCCACCCACAGCGCTGGTGCAGTAGCAATGACGTAGTAGTTGTGCTCGACCTTCTTTCCGTTAGGACTGGTCACGACCAGCGGTCGGTCTATCGGATCATATGTGGTTGTCGTCTTGTACTGACTGGCCACCGGGGTAACGTACGGATTGGTCCCGGCCGCGGCATACGCCGACTTGAGGTACGGGTTGGTGATGGTCACCAGATTACCCAAGGCGTCGTATGAGCGATGCACGACGACATCGTTGCCGGACGCCACGACCGTGGGCGTGGGTGCTGGAGCTGCGGGGTTCCCCGCCCAATTGAAGTGCGGCCGCTGGTTCTCGACGACCAGCCCCCGCCCGTTGAGCGACGTCCGCTCCCATACGCCTCCATCCGACCAGACGGAAGCCCCGGGCTCACGCTTCGTCCACACCGAATGAAGCGTCGGGAAGGAGGGGCTGAGGCTTGCGTCCGAGTATCCATACGCCACACTCGGTGACGAAAGGGAGTCACCGGAGCGGACTTCCTTGACGATGCGGCCGAGCAGGTCGTACGCGAAGGTAGTCTGATTCGTGTTCGCGTCAATCACGCCATGTAGCTGCGAAGCGAAGTAGCCCTCGGCTGTCGGAGCGGCCGTGCTGTTGACGCCGAAGTACTGATAGCTGGTGGTGTGCCCTTTTGCGTTGGTCACCGTTGCCGGCAAGGCGCCCAGGACAGTCTCATAGCTGTAGGTGGTCTTCTGTTCGCCTTTGGGTGATGAACTGCGATCATCAACATACACATTCTCGGACGGGGTATGTGGGTTGACCACACACACATATCCATACCCCGTAAACATGCTCTCCGAGAGCTTGTTGCCACCAGCGACGGGGGAGGGCGTCGGAGTAGGGTGGTCGAAAGTGAACGTGCGATCGATCGTTCGGAAGCGCTCGACGGTTCCCGTGCAACTTGATATGAAGCCCGAACTAAGTCCTCCCGGGAAGCTCGCGATGGGCTCGACGCGAGAGTGCCGCGTCATGACCCCGCGCGTGAGAACGCCGTCGGTTGGCTTGTTCTGGCCATCATAGGTGAACCACTCGATCTCATGGGCCACGTCTGTTGCGGACGGTGGCGGTGTGTTGATGGGCAGCGCTCCGCTATTCTCCAGCAACGCTCTCGATCGAGGGCGGTCGACGATAAATGTGCTCGCCGTGACCGAAAAGTCGTCTTTGTTGATCTGTTCTTTCGTGTTGTACCAGGTTCGTTCCGTACGGTAGGGGCTGTTGGGATAATTGGCCTCCGTAACGTACTCACGAATGTGTGTGACATTTCCCCACTGTTTGCCGCCCTGCTGTGAGGCGTCGTACTTGTACTCGGTGACCGAAGATACCGCTTGCATCGTCGGGTTTGCGGGAGCCAGGGCAGATCGCCCGTTGTGCCGCACGGTCACTCGATCCAGTCGGCCCCACGGAGAGACGACCTGTTCGGTCGTTGCGTACCCAATGTAGGTCGCGGACAGGTCCTCCACAACGTACTCATTGATGGTATCGGCGTCTGGTGTGGCGGTGGACTGGTTCCTCGCGATCGTCTGGCGACGTATCGAACCCTTGTTTGGATGCGGCTCGAGCCCGAAGTAGTTAGTGGGCTTCGGGCCGGGCGTGGGAGTGGCCGCCGTGGGCGTTGGAGTTGGCGTCTGCTCGAGACACTCCGTGGATTGCGTCGTCTCACCGCGACAGCGATAGTAGGATGTTATCTTGTGGAGCGCGACCGCCGTGGGCGATAGCGTGTGGTCGGTGATCGTCTCCTTAACGGTCCCGTAGCCCAGGAACTCATACCAGTACCCGTTCGCTCCTTCAACGTCCTCAGAGAACTTCTCGGAGCACCTGCCGCCTTCATATGCGTATGTGTGGCTCGATACAGGAGTAGCGTTGTCGTACACCTTGCGCAGATCCACCGGTCGCCGCCGATGTTCGCGCAGTTTGCGCTCGTATGGATTCCAGCAGACTACCGGGGTTGGTGTCGTCGAGGTCGAGAACGTGTACTCGACCTTTCCGCCGAGTCCGTTGTCAACACTCTTGAGCGGCAACCAGTTGATGGCGCTGCTTGAATAGTGATAATCGAGGTCATACGCCGGAAGTGATTGACGTGCCGTCGGTGCGGGTGTACTCGTGCTAGGCAGTGCCGTGGCCGGAGTCAGCGTTCCGGTCGGTGTCGCGCTCGGCGCAGGTGGTGTTTGTGGTATATCACCGTCGGATAGCGTTACCTTGTCCAGAAAGGCGCGATCGTACGAAAACCCGCCCGTATTACGCGTGTGGTAGGTGTATTCAAGGTTGTAGGTGCGAAGCGTTGCCCAGGCCGGCGTTGGAGTGCCGCCCGCCTCGGGGTATACGTTCTGCTTGACCTTGACCTCGATGCGATCAATGAGATAGCCACTCATGTAGCCCGGTGGCTTCTCGGCTTCCAATTGCGTGCCGAATCGCCAGTGCAGCCAATCGGGTGTTGACGTCGGTTTCGGTGTGGCTGTATCTTGCGGGATTATGGTGGTTGTTGGGCTTGGGTTCGGTGTTGCCTTTTTGTCCACTGTCTTGTTAATTGACAGGACGTTATCCCGCCGCGGATACGGTTGAGGGACAACGACGACCTTGGCGCGATGTTGTGATACGTCTGAGCCGCCCCAGGTTATCTCGGCGAGTGTGATCGCAGCATCGTATTGCCCTTCTCTTGGATATTGTTCGCCCTGATTGTAAGGATCACTAAAGCTCTCCTTTCGATAACGGAAGCGAATCACGTTCCCGTGAACGTCGGTGATTTTGGTCACGAACCACCGCGCTGGGAGCACATTGGTATCTAGATCCGCTCCGCCGCTGATCATGAACTGCACAGCGTTGTAATCGTCTTGATTGATGGGAGTGCAGTCGTGCTCGGCTGTTAGTTTGGTGTTCTCGCGACCACCAAACTCATAATGGGTACCGTCCTTTGTAATGACCTCCCATCGAGATTCCTGATAGTATGGTTCGTACCCGCAGACCCGTGCGTCTGCGGTCTCTATTGTCGTCCTAGCGACATACATGAATGACTGCGGGTATGTCTGATACAGGAGGCGTTGCTTGATCATCGGCGGACTAGCTGGCGTCGGTGTCGGGCCGGTGCTGTCTGGCGTTCTTCGGATGAGGCGAACGGTGTCGCCACCGAGTGACATTTCAAAGCCGCCGCGCTGTGTGTCGCCGAAGTAGCCACTTCGCCCCACGCGCGTGATCGACGGCACGCCCGAGAGATCCCAGCCGTATCCGTACGGTGAGGAGGGTATTTGCAGAGCCACCTCAGATGGATCGTTCTTCCCGCCTTGGAAGTAGACGTCCTCGACGACGTTACTGCTGTACGCGAGGGTCAGGCGCGGGGCGTGGTCAGCTGGGCCGGGCGGGACGTCAATCGGGACGCTCGCGACGGCCGCGCCTGTCCATGCGCCCATTTCGCCTTGGATGAAGCTGGGCATGTAGCCGCCGCCATCAAGTCGGCTGGATGATTCCTCCCCGCCCCCTGAGGTCTGTAGCCTTTGCACACGCCGCGGCTGGGGGTGTCGGCTGACGGGTGGCTTCGCCGCCCCCCCTGGTAGCTCGAGCTCTCTCGTTGCCGCCTGCGACCCCGGCTCGATGCCGCCTGCGCTGATACTCGTTGACTCTGCCGTGGATTGAGGGATGAGCGGTGTGGGGCTTGGCGTCGCGGTCGACGTGCTGTCGGGTCCTTCGAGGGTGGCCGTAGCGTCGAGCGTGCCCATCGGGGGCGGGTCTGTGGGGATTCGCCCGGGTGGCGTAACGGTGACGAGCTGGCCCGGATCTTCCGTTGGCCCCGCTTCGTGGGTCACGGCACGCGGAGCGCCTGGCCGCCGGTCGGGAGTCAGGGTGCGATAGGGAGTCAGGGAGCGGGCAGGATACGGCGTGAGTGTGATGATCGGTGCTTCGGTTTGCGTTGGGACTGCGGTCTGGGGTTCGGGGAACGGGGTCCAGTTCGGCGTCTCTGCTGGATCTACGCGCATCGCGGGGGTGGCCGGGTGCGCGTACCACTCCCCGAGCGGGCCAAAGACACCGTCCCGTCCAGGAACGAGATCTTGCTGTACCAGTTGTGCGCTGGTTGATGGCGGGGCGGAGCGAGTAACGGCGGCTCCCGCTGCTGCAATCACAGCGGCTGTCACAACCAGCCATGTGCGTGGTGACTTCATTGGTTGACGTCCTTGGTACTTCGCGTGCCCGCTCGTTGAAGTGCGACCTGTCACGCTGTCAACAAGACGTGGATCGCCTTGTCGCTGCTGAGCGCGCCGTTCGGTCGTCCGCCCTTCGCGGCGTTTATGTCGCCTTCTGGGTGCACGCTCGCGCCGCACATCGTTCTGCCCCCAACGCAATCGCCCCTGCCCGGAGCGGCTCCGAGACAGGGGCGAGGTGAGCTACTTGGGACGCGGCGTCCGGACGGATCCGGTAAGCCGGGTCGATGTGGTTGACAGCGCAGATCTGGGGGCTTGTGCATCGGCAGCTGTCCTTGGGGGGAGACGTCTGCTTGCAGTGTCGATGAGGACCGGAGAGAGCTTAGCGCCTCCCCGAAGGGCGTGCAAGTCGTCTCTCCAATCGTCTCGATACAGGATTCAAGGGCTGTTGCCCGCCCTCTGGGAGACCACGCCGCGCGTCTCCTGGCCCCTGGCGGCAACCGTCCGGATGCCGGTCGAGATCGCGCGATCGTCGTTCCCGAGTCGCTTGTTCCTTGTTCGACGCGCATCGTGGTGGCATCGTCCGCCTCTACCATCTCGAGGAGGCTGCACATGACAACGCTCCGGGTCGCCTTCTGGAACCTGCAGAATCTGTTCGACATCACCGCCTCCGAGATCGCAACCGACCTGGAGTTCACGCCCGCCCACGGCTGGGATCAGGCTGCCTTCGACGCCAAGGTTGCCCATCTCGCCGAGATCATCGGCCTCATGCATGGCGGGGCGGGCGCTGATCTTCTGGGGATCTGCGAGATCGAGAACCGCTCGGTGGCCGAGACGCTCATTGCCGCCACGGGGCGGGCGGCTCTGCGACTCGCCCACTCGGACGCGCCTGACATTCGCGGCATCGACACCGCCCTCATCTACTCCGACACGGTGTTTGAGCTGATCGGACCGCCCGTTGCTCACTCCGTGGCCGTCCGCTTCCCCACGCGCGACATCTTTCAGGTGCGGCTGCGTGTTCGAGCCACCGGGGCCGTGCTGACTGTCTTCGTCAATCACTGGCCTTCGCGGCGGCAAGGCGTCTATGAGTCGGAGCCACACCGGATCACGGTTGCCGAGCTGTGTGGTCGGCTCGTGGATGACGAGGTGAAGTTCTCCCGCAAGGACTACGAGGCCCTGCCTGATGCCCCCGGCACCTTCCAGAGCATCCACGCCCGGTTCAACCGCAACGTCCTGGTCATGGGTGATCTGAACGACGAGCCGTCCAGTCGCAGCATCCTCGACTACCTGCGCGCCGCCCGCGATCTTGACCGGATCGAGGAGGACCTGCGCAGGCCAGCCGCCTCGGAGAAGATCGCAACCGCCGACTACCTCAAGCGCAAGGTCTTTCTCTTCAACTGCATGTGGCGCCTGGTCGGGCAGCCTGACCTCGGGTCGCACTTCTTCGGTGACGCCACCAACACCATGAACATGCTCGACCAGTTCATCGTCTCCCGGGGACTTCTCTTCGGAGCACAGGGTCTGCGGCTGGTGCGCGACTCCGTCCGCATCTTCCAGCCGGCCGTCATGACCACGGCCAAGGGTCGGCCGATCGCCTTCGACAAGGCGAAGCACACGGGCTACAGCGACCACTTCCCCATCGAGATGGAGATCGAGACGGTCTGAGCGAGCCCTACCGCCACCGCCACCCCACCGAGCGGCACTGCTCCGCGGACGAGCAGTTGTAGACAGTTAACTCGCGTGCCTCGACCCCGGAGATCGAAAAGGCCCTCCTCGTCAGACGGATTCGCCATCTCATTGCGCTAGCTTGCACGCGTGCAAGCTAGCAAGCTATCGCGCCATCAAGATATCTTACTAGCGCGATAGCTTACTCGCGTGCGCTAACGCCATACATCGATGGTTTTGGGAGATCCAATCCCGCGCGCAGCTGAATTTGCCTCTTGACAGAGTAGCCCCCGTCTCCCTATACTGATCGTATTGTCCTCAATCGTTACGAGTTCAGGGCTTAGAAGCACCACCAGGGGACACGACACATGCCCATGGCAACACTCCTATCCACCCAGCAGGTGGCCGACCGGCTCGGGGTCGACACCAAGACCATCCTCCGCTACCTGAAGAGCGGGAAGCTCAAAGGATCGCGGATCGGTCGGGAATACCGCATCCCTGAGGATGCGTTGATGTCGCTCCTGGAGGCCAGCAGCACGGTGCCCGTCCTGCGGGACTCCGCGCTCGTGTCCGTTCTCGCCAATCAGAAGGGCGGCGTCGGCAAGACGACGACCACGTTCAATCTCGGGGTAGCGCTGCAGCGGCAGGGCTACCGCGTGCTCATGATCGACATGGATCCGCAAGGCGGCCTCACCATCTCGGCCGGCGTGAATCCAGCCCACCAGCGGGTCACGATCTACGATGCCCTCACTGACGAGGAAGGAGACCCACACACTGCGATCGTCCGGACGCAGTCGGGTGTTGATCTGATTCCGGCCAACATCGACCTCTCCGCTGCCGAGCTCAATCTCTCGGGCCAGCTCGGGCGGGAGTATTACCTTCGGACGCTCGTCGACAAGCTCCGCGCCGACTACGACCATATCCTGATCGACTCGCCCCCGTCCCTTGGCCTGCTCTCGGTCAACGCTCTGACAGCAGCCGACCAGGTGATTGTGCCCGTCCAGTGCGAGTTCCTTGCCCTGCGCGGCCTTGCGCTCCTGATGGATTCGATCGACCGGACGAGGCGCAAGCTCAACCCAGGCATTCGACTGGCAGGCATCCTACCCACGATGTTCGACAGCCGAACGCTGCACTCCAACGAAGTGCTCCAAGAGCTGCGCACCCGGTTCCCCGGCCGGGTCTATCCGATCGTCGTCAAGGACACGGTGCGCATCAAGGAGTCCCCCGCAGCGGGGATGTCCATTCTCGACTACGACGCCGAGCATGAAGTTTCTGAGGCATACCGCGAGCTTGCGAGGGAGGTGAGTGGGCATGCCTAAGCGGGCAACGGTTCAGGATCGGGCGGATGATGTCTTTTTCGGCCTATCAGACGAGCCCCGAGAGCAGGCGGTTGCTCCTACTCCCAAACTCCACCCGTCTAGGGAAGCGGCCCAGTCACGTCGTCAGTCAGCCTCCTCTCGCGGGGATGTATCGCCCACACCGACGTCCGATGCGCCCATTGCCGCCGCCCTTGAGCGACTTGCGATCGAGGCCAAGATCGGTGCGGGGTTTAGGTTCTCAGAGGAGGAGCTGGACGAGTTAGACGACTTCGTCCGGGACGCCAAGCGTCTCCACGGCTTGCGAGTGAAGAAGCAGGACGTAGTTCGGCTTGCGTTGGCCCTCTTGATGGAAGACTACCGCGAGAAAGGAGAGTCGAGTCAATTGATAACCAGTATGCAAGCAAGAAAGCCATCACGCTAACAAGCTAGAGTGCTATCACGATAGCAATCGTGCGAGCACTCTAGCTTGTTACTAGTTACTTAAAGAGAACGGCAGCTGACAGGCTGCCCGAAGGACCAACCAGTCAACTGCCTCTCTCGGACTGACTCACCCGGGATGGTAGCACGGGTTCTTTGGGCGGGCACAGTTCCGTTCAAAGGACACACCATGCACAACACCGATCACCAACCATCCAAGATGGGCACCAGCCGGCCTGGCCCCGCTCAAGCCGGAACGGATGAGTTTGTCCCCGAACCGCGGACCCTCATCATCGAGGACAAGTCACTTAGGGGTGGCTTCGTCCAGATCCCGCGCCGCCTCCTCCACGCCCGCAATCTCTCCCGAAACGCCAAGATTCTCTATGCCGTCCTCTTGAGCTATGCCTGGCAGGAAGAGGAGTGCTTCCCCGGCTACTCACGGCTCTGCCAGGATCTGCAGGCCAGCGAGAACAGCGTCCGCGTCTACATGCGCGAACTCGAAGCGGCCAACCTCTTGCGCCAGAAGCGCCGGGGCTTGGGCAAGACCAACCTGTACATCATTCCCGATCTCAGAACCGCAAAAATTGAGGTTCTGGAACCGCAACCGTTCAGAACCGCAAAATCTGAGGTTCTTGTCCCGCAGGAATCGGAGGTTCTGGAACCGCAGGTTTCGCGGATCCCTATAGAAATAGAAACAGTAGAACAAGAAACAGATTCTAATATTTCGAATATTCGAAAGGCATCACCGATGGGATCAGGAGGGAAGCGGGGAGTGAAGAACTCCGAGACCGCCCCGCCTCCGACCGGGGATGGCAGTTCGCCGGGAATGGAGTCCATCGGCAGTGTTCTTACCAGACAGGGGCGCGGGGCGCCCCGCCGCAACAGTCGCCCCCGCCCAGAGACCGAGACCACCGAGTACCAGCGCATCCAGGCGCTCATTGCCGACCGGGCGCGGGAGTTTGTCGACTCCGCGCCCCTCAAGTCCTCGACCACCCGCGCCTGGAATCTGTTCCAGGCGGCGGGAGTCCCCATCGACGTGTTCGAGAACAAGATCTTCCAGGCGCGGGCCCTAACCCAGGAGGCCACGGCACGGATCACCAACACAACCGAGGATCCGATCTACCACGTGCTGCGCAAGAGCAAGATGGCGTACTTCTTCGCCACGCTTGAAGACCAGCTCAACCGCCGCGCCGGTGGCGACTCCTCAACTGCGGAGGAGGGAGGCTCAGGCGCTGGCACCCCCCCGCGCCGTGGCCGAGCGAAGCAGGCAAAGCCCGATCAGCCGTCCTCATCCACAGCCCGTCGACCCGACCGGGAGGGCCCCTATGGCGCCTGGATCAAGAGCTGACGCCCTTGAGGCATGTGGGCCGAGGGAGAACCAGGGGCGGGGGACGCGACGGGTTCGTATAGCGACATTGGCTACACGAAGAGGGGGTGGAGGACACCGACTATGAGCGACACGACCAAGGCGCCCTTGGCGCCGATTGAACAGCGAGAGATCGAGTTCTACAGCGATCGCATCGTCGCGGTCTTGGTTGACGTGCCTGGACGAGAGCAGCCAGAGGTCTTCGTGCCCGTTCGACCCCTGTGTGAGTTCCTCGGCGTGGATTGGTCAGGCCAGCGCCAGCGCATCATGCGCGATCCAGTTCTCTCCATGGTCGTCAGGATCGTGGGTATTACACCCACGATCCGCGGAGGCGACCCCAACGTGCTGGCCCTACCGATCGAGTTTCTACACGGCTGGCTCTTTGGCATCAGCACCGCGCGCATCAAGCCCGAGTTTCAAGAGAAGCTCACCCGATATCGACTGGAGTGCTTCCGGGTGCTCTGGCGCGCCTTTCAGGCCGAGCCCCTTGCCGCCACCTCGCCGTCGCGCGCCCTCACCTCTGTCACCGAGGTGCGCGAGTTCGGCCTGGCTATGGCACGCCTCGCTGAAGAGCACCTCGCCCTCGACTCCCGTCTTTCGGCGACCGAAGACCGCCTCGATCACGCCTCCCACGTGGTGGGTGGCCTCCTGCGGGATGTCTCCCAGACCAAGAAGGACGTCGCCGAGATCACACGGCGCGTCGCTCCTGGCACACCCATCACCGAGGAGCAGGCCGGCGACCTGCAGCAACGGGTGAAGGCCCTGGCGATGCTGCTCACCGAGGCCACCCCTGGCAAGAACCACTTCCAGGCGATCTGGGGCGAGCTCAACCGCCGCTGCGGCGTCTCCGGCTACCGCAACATCCCCGCCTCACGCTACGCCGAGGTGGTCAAGCTCCTCGAGGATTGGCACACCCGGGCTTCTCTTGTCGCTCCCCGCCGGGATACTCCGGGGGAGTAATCGCCACCCAGCAAGGAAGCAGCATCTACCCCTTGTAAATCACATTGTGGTGTGCGATAATGGCCCCATGAAGCCACAGTGGAGTGTCACCATGAACCCCGAGACCGACATGCGCACGCACGTGATCATGTCCAGAGCGCTGGTCGCCAAGATCGACCGCCTTGTCGGCGCCCGCCGCCGCAGCCGGTTCATCAGCGACGCCGTCGCGCGTGAACTGGCGCACCGGGAACTCGTTGCAGCCGCGGACGCCGCGATCGGCAGTGGCGTTGGCCAGGATCGCCCGTGGGGAAACACACCTGAGTCGATCGCCGCCTGGGTGCACGACGGCCGCCAGGCATCCCTTGCGGGCGACGATGCGTTGGACGCGCTGCGCGCGCGTGTTGCTTCAGAGCGCACATGAGCCGCTACGTGCTGGACTCGACCGTCTTGATTGAGTGCGAGTTCAAGATCGAGCCCACATCCGGTCGGCTGAAGGCGCTTCTGGCCGCCCATCACGAGCTCTGTATCTGCGCCGTCCAGTTGGCTGAGTTCTACTCCGGCGCCCCACACGGGGCCAACCCTCGCATGGATGCCTTTCTCTCGAAACTCACCTACGTCGCCCTTACCCCCGAGATGGCAGCTACGGCTGGCGGGTTTCGCCTCGAGGCAAAGGCCCAGGGCCGTCGCCTGGCCACCCCTGACGCCCTCATCGCCGCCCTCGGACACCATCTCTCGGCACCCATCCTGACCAACAATGTCGCCGACTTCACCGTTACCGGTGTCGCCGTCGAGCAGCTCGGCGGGGCAGGGAAGTCCACCGGTTGACATAACCGCATTCGGTTTGGTACAATCGAGCCCGCGGCGTGACGACTTTAAATAGCGCCCACGCCCAAACCCCTATGCCAACAACCGAATACCCACGTCCCGACACCGAACCCGGCGACCACCGGCCGCTCTTTGCCCTTGGCCGCGTCCTGGCAACGCCGGCCGCGTTGGACGCCCTCTCCCTCGCCGACGCGGATCCACGCGCCTACCTGGCCCGCCACGCTAGCGGCGACTGGGGGGATCTGGGTGAAGAGGACAAGGCCGCCAACGACGCCGCCCTGGCCACCGGCGCCCGCCTCCTCTCCGCCTACACCCTCTCCACCGACGAGCGACTCTGGATCATCACCGAGGCAGACCGGGCGTCTACGACGCTCCTGCTGCCCTTGGACTATTGACGTTATCCGTTCACCGACACCCACATGGAGCGACAACCATATCATGACCGCCGGATGCTCTCCGCCGCCCGCACCCTGTACCAGGGCCGCGCGCGCCAAGACGTCCTCGCCCGACGCCTCTACGACGCCGAGGCGCGGCTTACCAGCTGGCTGGCGGCAAACGGCCTGACCCACGCCCTGCTCGGACTCTTCGAGGTCTCCCTCGAGAACGACGCCGTGGTGGTGATCAAGCACGACGTTACAGGCGGCGACCAGCTGCCGCTGCCGCACATGGACCCACCCGAGCCCCTGTCACCCCCCGCGGCGCTTCGCATCGCCGAGCCGGAGCCACGAGCCAGCGAGCCGCTGCGAGCGCTGTCGGATGCCGAGCTTGCCACGCTCGGCCGCGCCGTGTTGGCCTCGCTGACCACCGCCGAGACAGCCCCTCTTCTGGCCCGTCACGAGGCGGGCGTTGCCATCAGCTCCCCGCGGCAGGTCTTTGAGCTGCTGTCTCCCCAGATGAGCGCCCTTGCCCACGAGCAGCTGCGCGTCCTGACCCTCTCCACCCGCCACGGCTTGTTGGGCAACCACCTCGTCTACCAGGGCACCGTGCGCGCGGCGCCTGTCCGACCCGCCGAGGTCTTTCGCCCGGCGGTGGTGCAGCAAGCCCCCGGGCTCATCGTCGCCCACAACCACCCCTCAGGGGATCCGACACCGTCTCCGGATGACCACGCGCTGACACGCCAGCTGGCCCAGGCCGGCAGCATGCTGGGCGTGCGGGTGGTTGACCACATCGTCATCGGTGGCTCGTCCTTCTACAGTTTTCGCGAGAGTGGTCATTTACCGATGGACACCCCCGACAATACAACCCTCTCAGACCTCATCATCTCCCCATAGACAAGCGTTTATGCTGCCTATACGGGGATGATGCCCCGGGTACACCATCCATCCTTTCCTGATGACGACGTGAGCGACTAGACCATCTGTCGCTCGTTTCTGCTATGGTAGGGGCCTGTGTTTTCGGTGTCCGTGCGCCGCATTCACCCAAGTGGAGGTCGTTGTATGGCCGGGGAGATCAAGATCCTACCAAGCGACGAGGTTGCCGCCCGCCGCAAGGGCTCCGCCCCGGCGGCCCAGTACGTGACCGTGCTGCGGGGGATGGAGCCCGGACAGGGCGGGGAGGTGGTGATCGAGGAGGGCACCCCGAGCCGCCAGACGGTCAAGAACCGCCTCAGGGCAGCATCTGCCATCGCCAACGTCACGATCCAGTTCATCCGCTCCCCGGCCAACACCGTCCTCTTCGAGGTGTTCCCGCCTGGCACCGAGTTCCCCAAGCGCAAGGGGGGGCCGGGGAGGCCGCGGAAGAACGCATCACCCGAGTCGGCCTGACCGTACCGAGCGAACTCTAACCACAATCTGTCGTAGGTGTCAGTACCCCTCGCCACAAGATGTGCTACCGTCACCCGGTGAGGTTCCTTTGAGACTTTCGCCTTGTGGAAGGAGAAATGCCCATGGCAACCACCCGGAAACCCCTCCAGAAGCCCGGTGAGGCACCCGCCAAGCCTGGCGAGTACGGTGAGCGCGGCCCACGCGGGGGAGACGTCCCGAACCCGCGCCGCGTGACCATCGAGCCTGGGGATCCGAAGCTTCCGCCGACGCAGAAGCCGGGTCGCACCTGGGAGCGGGAAGGCCCGCCCAAGACCGCGAAGTAGCCGGCGCCCCATAACGGCATCGGTGGGTCCATGACGCCGGTCTGCACCCTGTTGGGCGCGGCCGGCGTCTTCTCTTGCCCCTTGACATCACCGCGCGGGCCTGAGACAATATCCGTATGTATGACAGTATGACTTTATGTTCGGAGGGAACCATGACCGCCCGTAAGCAGCTGACCGCCCTGCAGGCCAAGGGGCAAGTGACCATCCCCGCGTCGATCCGCCGCAAGCTTGGCCTGAAGACGGGCGACCTGATCGCGTTCGCCCTGACCGATCGCGGCGTGCTGCTCTCCCGCCAGGAGATCGTGGGCATGGAAGCCCTCGAGACCATCGGCCGCGTGCTGCGGGAGCAGGGTGTGGATCTGGACGCCCTCATCGCCACCGGCGCTGACATCCGCCGCGACCTGGCGGCGGAGCGTTACGGGTTGACTGATGCGTCGGCGTGACCCGCCTGTTCCTGGACGCCAGCGTTTTGTTCGCCGCCGCCCTCTCCGAGACGGGCGGCGCACGAGAGATCATCCGCCGCGGCTTCGCGGGTGAGCTGGATCTTGTGGTCTCCGACTTCGTTCTCGAAGAAGCTCGTCGCAATCTGGCCGCCAAGGCGCCTGCCTCTCTACCCGCCTTTGAGGCCTTCGTGGGCGCCGCACCCTTTGTCGTCGTCGACGCCACGCGCCACCAGGTCGAGGTCATGGCGCGGCACACGGCCGCCAAGGATGCCCCCGTGGTTGCCGCGGCCAAGCGCGCCCGCGCCGCGTACCTGGTCAGTCACGACCACGCGCACCTCGTCGGCAATGCCGACCTGGAACGGGTCGCCGGCTTGCGCATCCTGACCCCTGGCAGCGTCCTCGCCCTTCTGCGCACCAGCCGCCGGTGAGGCCTGCTCCCACCCCTGCTGTATCACCCCCAAATACCTGCTGTTCCCCCTGCTGTTCAAACGGCAGTCCGCCGAGGCGTGCATAGTGTTTGCTCTCGGCCGCCGGCGGTGACCTGCGGGAGCCGTTCCCGCCCTCGGGTCATCCCGGGAATGCGGGGAGGTGTCGTCCTCCTCACCCGCCCGCTCCGGGCCCGCTACGGCTCTCCTACCAGAGAGCCGGCGTACCCTCGGGGGCAGGATCGTCAAACGACGCGCCGTCGGGCTCGAGCCATCTCATCCCCCACGTCGGCCGCGATCGCGGCCTGATCGGTCGTCCTATGGGACGCCTCTTCGTGTGTGGGGGATGACCTGTCGCGAGCCCGACTACCCCCCGCTTCCCGCGGGTACCCCCCTGGCCGGCGCGCGCACGATCGTGCACGCGGCATCGATGACTCGATGCTTCCCGTCCATGGTGATACCCGTTCCCTCGCCGCCCGCTGGGCGACTCGGCGGGCCGCGCCCATCCATGCGTCCTTGCGGCCGCTGTCTGGGCGCTTGCGCGGCGGGTAGTCGGGCTCGCTGCGCTCGACGTTCACCGTCGCGTTGCGCCGGCTCACTCCCGACGGCGCGGCCGCATCCGCCTGCGGCGGATCCGCGTCGGATGGGCTCGCTCGCTGATCTCGCTCGCCAGCCGCCGCCTCCTCTCCCCGTGCCCCTCTCCGGCGGCGGCAAGGCCCGGCGCCCGCGGCCCGCCTGCGGCAGGGCCTTGGCTTGGGGCAACACAATTGAGGGTAACGCCCTCTTCCGTCGCGCGTCATGATCCATGCTCAGGGGCCTGAGGGTAGGGGGCTGGACAAAACGGTAGACATAATGTATACTGGCTATCGCCGGGTTATCCGGTTCCCGATGAGCGAACGTCTACATGGGGCCAGGGGCGAAGGTTCCTGCACACCCGACGAACCCAATCCAGAGGACTCAATGCCGGAAGCGATCGGTGCCGCTCCTGAGCCCATTCGCCCGATTCTTGAAAGCATGTGGAACTTCGTCGCGTCAAATCCGGATCTCACCGACGAGCAACGAGTTCTCTTTGGTCAGGCGCTTACCTTCGCCCTCGCAGATGTTGGCTCCCCTGAAACCGCCTCGACCTCTGACGTCGTTGATGCCGTTGAGGCGTTGGCCATATCCGGTTACCGGTCCGACAACAGCATTCGGCACGCCGTCGCTACCGGCAAACTGCCCGTTCACCATGAGCGCGTTACGCCTGGCGGACATGTCATTCGCTACTTCCTGCGCTCCGACGTCGAGCGACTGCGCGACCAACTCCTCGCCCGATAAATTTAGTCCAGCCGGATTTTGCGAACCTTCGCTCGCCCGCTACTCTTCCCCAAGCGCCAAGATACCCGCAGGCCGGGGAGCCTCGCCTCGGCCTTCCTTGGGCGTTCCGCGGTGGGGGTCACCCGGACGCGTTCGCCTCTTGCCCATGATCGATGCGGCAGAGGGAAATGATCTAGCCGTTCTCGTCCGCGGGTAGCGCGCAAGCCTTGCTCCTGGTGCCGACGCGTCCAGGGTACAAGGGGCCTCCTGCAGGATGGCCCGTTTATGCGCCGCCTCGATCGCCTGGGTCAATGTGTGCTCGTCGCAACGATCGTCGCTTGTACCGTGCAGGGTGCGCCCCGCGCGGCTCGTGCCGCGCCGCCGGCATTCCCTCTGCACGATCGCCCAGGTCCGCTCCCCTTCACGGTTTCCGATGTGACGTGCACCCGGATCACCATCGGCGTGCGTCAACAGCACGGCGCAGCCACTCTGTCGATCGCGGTCAACGGTTCGACGATCCATACCCAGACCGGCCTGCATCTTGGCCCGCCGATCCAAAAGAACTGGCCTGCCGATCGCCTCATCGCGGGTGAGAACTCGTTCCGCATCACGGCCAACGTCCGCTACCACGACTACTCCGATGAGGGCACATTCCTGTGTCCCGGCAGCCACGCTACTCCTTCCCCTGCCCCGTCACCAACTACACGGCCACCCGAGCCCATGCCCGTCCAACCAGTTCCCGAGCCGATCATCATCGGCCCGCCCGTCCCGGTCGTGCCATGGCCTCCGTCCCCGACACCTGCCCCCGCGCGCCTACGCCCAGTCCCACGCCCGCGCGATCCCGTCCCCGGTCCGCCGGTGGTTCTCCCGCGACGGTCGCCTGCACCTGGGATCATCCCGCCGCGCCGGTCTCCCATGCCCACCGATCCCCCTTCTTCCGGCTACCCACCTCCGCCACCTGCCTCGCCGCCGCCTGGCCATCAGTCTCCCAGCGCAATCCCCCCGCCCAAAATGGGCACCGAGGCACCAGGATCTCCCGGGCCTGGCAGGGGATCTGCTACCCAGCCACCCCCTGGAAATCCGTCGCCCGCTACGCCGGGTGCGGGACAGCCTTTGCCGCCCCGGCCCGCCGCCCCCTCCGAGTCACCCGGGCCCGTCTTTCCCACGCCCGCCAACCCGCCTGGCGCCAAGCCGCCGGGGAACGGCAATCCTCCTGTCCCGGGGGTTGGAGGAGAGTCTCCTCCAACCTCTCGCTCCCCGACGCTGCGGGAGATATGGGAAACGGTGCGCGACCTCGCTCGCGGCGGCCGTGGCTACACGGACGCCGAACGCCGAGATATGGCGACTCAGCGCGCGGACTTGCAGCGCCGGCTGCTCGATCCTCGCTTCCCCACCGACGAGCGGGAGGACATCGAAGCCGAGATCGCCGACATCGACGATGCGCTGGCTCCGTGGTGGAACAGCCCTCTTGCGGGCCGTTCCCGTCGCGCAATCGACCCCGCACTCTGGCTCCGGTACGGGATCCTCTTGTTGCTTCTGTTGGCCCTGATCGTACCGGCCACCATCGCATGGCGGTGGTATCGACGGGCCAGACGGCCGCTGCCGCCCGGTCCTGAATTCGCCCTCCAGGACTCAACTTCCCGGGTTGCTGCTCCGGCCGACCTCCTTGCCCTGCCGCCGGAACCGCTCCTTCTGGACACGCCGATGAGTCCTCGCCAAGAGGCTCTTCTAAGAGTCAAGAGGATCATTCCGGAAGACCAGCGTTCGGTTATTCGGGAGACCTTCGCTGGTCCCAAAGGGCGCGCCCCGGGTATTCACTTCAAGGGCCAGGCGTTCGCGCTCTCTACTCCGATCCGAGTGGACTTTGTTGGAGCGCTGCTGAAGGCACCAGGAGAGTGGGTCGAATACTCTTCCTTCGCGTCCTCCCTGCCGGGCCAGGAGCGTTCCCCCACCTCGATCTGGTGGGAGGGAAAGGGCGACTCACGTCACAAGGTGGACATCTGGGGCCAGGGCGTCATCGAAAACAAACCAGGAACCCGAGAGTGGCGCTTCAACCTCGACTGGTCACCTCCAACGTCGAATAGTCTTCGCGAATAGTCTCCTATCAGGGAGAGTCTTCAAAGGGCCTTTAGGGCCTTCCAAAGCCTCACAACTCCTCTTACGCTGCGCGGCGTCCGGCATCACCGGGCGCCGCGTCGCTTTGTGCCGAGGAGGAGCCTGATGGCCTTGCTGCATGTCACCCTGACGTTCGCGCGTGGCTTCGGGGTCGGCGCGGTGGTGACGCTGGTCTTGTGCCCCGCCCGAACGTGTACTGCTAGGCCCCTGACCTTCACCGCAAGGAGGTCCGCGATGGCAAGTTCGTGATCGGAAGTCTCGTCCCCAAGCCCCAGATCAACCATTAGCCACACCACCGCACAGGAGCGCTGTCACGTGAACATCACCCAGGTCACCCAGCAGATCACCCAGGTCGTGTCCGACCATCCCGCCACGGCTGCCGCCGTGATCGTCGCCACCGCCGCGATCACGGTCCTCGTCTTCCTCGCGATCGCCCGCAGCATCCGCCACCACCGAGCCCTCAAGGCCGCCTACGCCGCCGCCTTGCCCGACGGCACCGTCGAGATCACCACCGAGACCCACGCGTCCCTGTCGCTCACGATCACCCACGGCACGACGGAGCCGGCCAACGCGCCGCACCTGGCGACGCACCACGACACTTCGGGCCGGATCATGCTCGTCTTGTGCGGCACGTTCGCCGAACACCTCGGCGACGACCTGCTCAGTCTGCTGCACCGCTGCGGCCTGCACGAGGCGATCGGCTCGGTGCTCCTCATCGAACTGGACAGCCGCCGCCGCAATCGGTTCCTCGCCAGCGTGCCCGCGGTCTACCACGACCGATTGGAGACGGTCAGCTTCAGCGGCCTCTCGGGGGGGCTCGGTAACGAGGAGCCGGACGTCGTCCTGCGGCACATCGACAGCTGGGGCCCGCCCGTCGTGCGCGGCGCCCAGGCGGTCTGCCGCCTCCACCGGAGGGTCAACCGCGGCGGCGAGCCGGCGCTCGTCTTGTCCTTCATCAGCCAGGGCGGCCAGGCCATGATCGGCCCCGAGGCGCTCAAGCACATCAGCCGCCAGTTCCGCCTGGCCAAGCACTACGGCTTCACCGCACTGCCCGTGGACGACATCCTGCGCGTCCGCACACCCCGCGTGCTCGAGGCGTACCGCGCCCAGGGCGTGCGCGGCTTCGTCGTCAGCGACAACCTCACCGACTCCGTGATCAACGACTTCGGCATGATGGCGAGCATTGCGGGCTTCATCGCTGCCTCGGAGAACGCCGACAGCCCGACCGAGCAGAACAACGCCTGGCACCGGCTCTTCGCCGAGGCGCCCGGCCACATCGTGACCTTCGGCACGCACGCCAACCACATCCCGGGCTTCGTGTTCCAGCCCCACCCGGCGCTGCAGCCGCGCTACTTCGTCTACCGCGACAGCGTCCAGTCCGTCATCCGCGCCGGGCTGGACGAGGTGACCCGCCCTGAGGCCAGCGCGCTGCACGGCATCGGCCAGGGCGAGCACGTCCCGATGACCTCCCGCTTCGACATCGTGCTGGCCGCCATCGTGCCGCACCACCTCAAGGAGGACGAGGACGACATCCTGCTGGGCCTCGAGCTCAAGGCGGTCGATCGCCGCAACCGCCACCACATCTTCGCGCCGATCTCCACCGTCATCGAGGCGCACGACCCCCTCTGCCCCGTGGCGGTCGTCTCGCTCTACGCCGTGCCTGATGGCCACGCGGTGATCACGGCGCTCACCAGCGCGGGCGGCCACGTGACGCACCTTCTCCCCGCCAGCCAGGTCGAGTCCATCGTCGTCGACGGCACGGTGCACCACGCGACGAACGGGCAGGCCAACGGCCACACGAACGGGCACGTCCACAGCGCCGCGCCGGTCGAGCCGGCCGTGCACATGGCTGCCACCCACGCCGACGAGGTTCACGAGGAGGCCCACGATGCCCGCGCGCACTGATGTCCGCCACCTGACGAGCCGTCGCCACGAGCCCCGGGGCTTCGCCTTCCTGCACTTGCCACGACCCATCCTGTGGGCGACGGCCGCCGTCGGCAGCGTGCTCGTCATGATGATCATCGGCTTGGCGCTCGCGCAGCACATCCAGACCAAGACGATCACCGGCCAGCACGCCGCCATCACCTCGCTGCAGGCGGAGGTGAAGGAGTTGTCCGACCGGCCCACCGAGCCACACTGCTCGGGCGGCGCGGATCTCCTGGCTGCCATCGCTGCTCAGGAGCAGGCCGCGCAGTGGCACGCCGCCGCCCAGAATGCCCAGACCGCCCTCGCCAACCCCGACCTCTGCCCCGAGGCTCGCGCCGCCTTTGCCGCGGCGGCCGTCGGCGATCACCTTGCCGATCTCTTGGCGACGCCCATCCCGCCTGACGACGCAGAAGCCCAGCACCTGCTGGTCGCCCGCTACGAAGCAACGAAGGCGCTCGCCCGCCAGTACGGCATCCCGCTGCCGATGAGCCCCTTACAGGTCGCTCGGGAGGCGTACGCCATCGAGGCGTTCCTGCTCGCCAAGCACGCCTTCGAGGCCGGCGCCGCCGGCCATGACGATCAGCATGACGTCGACCAGCGCCTCTTCTACGTCGACACCCTCTACAACCTCGGCTTCTGGTGGACGCGCACTGCGAAGGCGGACACGGTGGAGGAAGGCTGGCGCCTCATCGCCGCCAGCTGCGCGCTGAGCCGCCGTGACCATCTCGGCCGCCACGAGGCTGAAGCCCTGCTTCGGCAGCGCTTCGGCGTCGACGAGGCCTCTTGGCCCGCCCCCGCCGCCGTGCCGCTGCTGAACGCGGTCCGTGCGGCCGCCTCAGAGAACCGATCATGAGCCGCCGCTCCGCCACGGACACGCTGGCCGACGGCATCTTCGCCGCCGCGGTCGTTGCGCTCGTGCTCTTTCTCATCGCCCTGGCGTGGATCGGCAAGGAGGTCGCCACGATCCTTCATCTTCGCGGTCGGGCCGATCAGCCCACCGCTCCGCTCGTGCAACGCGCCAACCTGGCCCTCATCGCTGCGCTCGCCGTCGCGCTCCTCTTCGCCTTCGTGCCCGCTCTACGGCCAATCGCGACGAGCATGGCGCTCTTCGCCACCGCCGCCTGGGCCCTGTTCCTCGTCATCCTCGATCGCAGCGCCGGGCCGCATGATGCCCGCCGCCTGCGCGCGGCCGGCCAGCTCGATGCGCACTTGCCACCGCTCAGCGCGACGCACGCGCCGCGCTCGAACGGGAGCGTCCCCGACCGCCTGCGGGCGCGGCGGTGAGCATCGTCATCGGCACGAGCACCCGCCGGCTTGGCTGGCGGGTGCTCCCCGAGACGGTGAGCGTCCCGTCTCCCTCGCCCGCCTATCACAGTCTGTGCCTGGGCGTCACCGGGGCGGGCAAGTCGCGGCTCCTGGCCGCCACCTTTCTCCAGCGCCATCTGGCCGGCGGCGCCGTCGGGCTCATCGACCCGCACGGCGATCTCTCGCTGCACATCCTCGCTCGCCTCGCCGAGCGCGGCGACCTCGACGATCCCCGCCACCGTGATCGCCTCGTCTACTTGCCGTTCTCGGGCGACGACGTGCCGCCCTTCAACGTGCTCGCCCAGCCGCACCTCACAGCGCACGACATCGCCCTCTCGACCCTTGACGCCCTTGGCCGCGTCTGGCCCGACCTGGAGGACGCGCCGCTCCTGCGCACGCTCTTCCTCTCGGCCGCCTTGACGCTCATCGCCGCCCAGCTGCCCCTCACCGAGCTGCCGACGCTCCTCTTGGACGCCGCCGCCCGCGAGCGGGCGCTGGCCTGTGTCGACGACCCGCTCGTTCACCAGACGTTCGCCCACTACGAGGCCACCAGCCGCGGCCGGCCGGCGATGGCCGGCTCGACCCTGCGGCGCCTCTTCCTCTTGTCCTTCTCGCCCGTGCTGCGCACCGCGCTCGGGCAGACCGCTAACGCCTTCGACATCCGGCGGCGCATGGACGAGGGCACCAGCGTCATCGTGAACCTCGGCGGTGTCGGCGATCCCGTCACCCGGCGGCTGCTCGGCGCGCTCCTCCTCGCCCAGATCGAGCAGGCCGCCCTCTCGCGCGCATCGGTACCTGAACACGCGCGCACCCCGTGGCTGTGCTTGGTGGATGAGTGGCCGGTCGTCGCTTCCCGGCACCCTGGTACGCTGGCCAGCATCCTCGACCAGGCCCGCAAGTACGGCCTCGCGCTGTGGCTCGTGGGCCAGCACGCCGGCCACTTCGGCAGCGCGCGGCTCTCGGGCGCCCTGGAGAACTGCCGCCTGCGGCTTCTCTTTCGCCTCGGCGCCGACTCGGCCCGGATGATGGTCCGCCACCTGAGCGTTACCCCGCCGCCCGGCGAGTCGCCGGCTCAGGCCCGGGCGGCCCTCGCCCAGCTGCTGCAGTCGCTGCCCTCCCAGCATGCGCTGTTTGCGCTTGGTGCGCACTCGCCTGTCCTCGTGCGCACGCTTGATGTTCCGGATCCCGCCTGCCCCGCGGCGCGCTTCGATGCGGCGCTCGTCGATTACCGGCGGGGGTTGCTCCGTGTGCCGAGCGATCATCTTCTCCCCACGCACGCCCCGCCATTTGGTAGACTGGGAGGTAGCCATGACCTCACCGACTCCGACATCGACACCGACGACTGGTCGACGCCCGCCCCTGAAGAGGGGATCCCGTCTTACGGAGCGCGACATCGAGATCGTTGATGCCGTTGCGCGCCACCGGTTTCTTTCCACCGATCAGATCGCCACGCTCTTCTTCCCTGCCGCGGGCGACATCGTGAGCTCCCAGTGCCGCAGCCGCCTGCGTCACCTGGTCGCCGCCGGCTATCTGGTCCGCATGGAGCGGCCCACCTTGCGCGCTGAAGGGCGCAAGGCGTCCCTCTTTGGCCTGACAGCCGCGGGACGTGATCTGCTCGTTGACGAGTTGGGTTACGGGAGCGAGGACATCGAGTGGAAGCCCGGCTACAACAACGTGTCGTGGGCGCTGCTCGACCACCAGATCATGCTGGGCAACATCTTCATCGCCCTCGGCGCGGCCGCCCACCCGGTCGGCTGGTCGCTCGCCGAATGGGTGGACGACCGGATCCTGCGCAAGACCCACACCGCCCTCGTGCCCGTCACCGATCCCGACGGGCGTCAGCGCCGCGTCGCCGTCGTGCCGGACGCCTACTTCGCCCTCGGCTACACCGACGGCCTCACCGGCGAAGAACGACTCCTGCGCTTCTTCGTCGAGGCCGACAGGGCGACGATGACAGCGGCCAGCGCCCGCCAACAGGCGCACACCTGGCAACACCGGATCCGTGCCTACCAAGCCTATTTCGCCTCGCCCCTGCCGGCGGCTACGTACGGCACCAACCGCCTGAGGGTGTTGACCGTGACGACGAGCAAGAGGCGCCTGGAGAGCTTGAAGGTGGCCACCGAGGCCGCGGGGGGACGAAACCGATACTGGTTCACCACCGAGCAGGCACTCAGCGGGAAAACGGCTCTGACCGCCCCGATCTGGTACAAAGCCGGCAGTCCGCACCCGGTCGCCCTGCGTCAGCCGGAGTAGCCGCCCTGCCCAAGGCTTGCCCGGAACCGTCCCAAGCCCCACCACCACGTGCACATTGCCCACGCCTGACACGGCCGCCAGGCTGTACCGTATATCGGGTGTGGCTTCGACCGGTGGGCAATTCTCGGTCGCAACCGTGCTCCTATGCCGATGGAACACGACGGGAACGGGTTCCGGACTGCACCTTCCAGTGTACCAAACCGCCATCACCACTGCCCCGCCCCCCATCGGCCAAGCCTCAGCCGGATGGTTCGGTTGTCAAGACGCACGCCCGCTTCGCGACGCCCCACCTGCGGCGAGACGGTCTTGACAAGCCCTACCCATCCGGCCATATGATTGCCTCTATCGGGGGCGGGCTCCCTGTCTGTCTCCGGCAAACTCCGATCCACCCGCCCGGGAGCGTCACGTTCATGATCCAGAAGCTCACTGCCGCGCAGCTGGCTGCCCGGCCCGACTACGTCGTGGCTCTGCAGGGCCTTGCCGTTGGCGAAGGCGGCATGGCCACCACGGCCGACGAGGGGGCGAGCAAGCTGACGCTCAAGAACCGCTTGAATGCCGCAGCTGCAGCGGCGGGCGTCACGATCAAGTTCCGCCGCTCCGACGAGAAGACGGTCGTGTTCGAGGTCGTCAGTCGCGACACCGAGCCCACGGCCTCATCAGGCAAGCGCCGGGGGCGCAAGCTGAAGGCCGCTGCGTGACTCGCGTCTAACTCCGTCTTAGGCGCACTTCCCACTGCGCGAAATCGAGGAGCACTTCATGGCGCTTCTGGCCAGTCACACAACTGGACGATTCAAAGACGCAGGGTTCGCGCTCCACTTGTTCGGGCTTCTTCTCCTCTCGGCGACCTGGATCGTACTGTTCGAAACAGAGATGTGGTTCACCGAGGGCCATCTTGCTGGTTATTACTGCTGCGTCTTGTCCTCGGACTTGCCGACGCATGGTACGTTAGCACGAGCGCTCAGCGACTTTTTCGCAGCCGCGCCAGGAAAGTATCTTCCGTCGCTGTTGTTCGTAGGCGCAAATGCCGGCGTCTACCTCATACGCTCACAGCATATCCCTGGACGTGCATCCTTGCCCTTGAGGTTCGCGTTGTTCAATGGTCTCTATCTGGCCATGGACACCGTCCTCGTGGGCGGCTCGTGGTCGATCAGCGCGTGGCTCTCCGGTCCAGTAACGACGGTGTATAAGGGATACCACCACACCTGGCCTGGAATCGCGACGCATGTCATGCTATGGATGGTATTCTACGTGACCGTCGCGCGCGCAACACGGGCGAAAGCGCAAGCGTCCTGCGTCTAATTCCGTGTTAGGCGCACCTTGCGGCTTACACGATGGACACGAGGCCTCAGTGAATCGTTCAGCTATTGAGCATCGCGTGCATCAAATAATCGATAGCATCCTCGCGAGACACACAGTTGAGGATGATTTGGTTGAGGCAAAAGCCTGCTGGCCGACCGATCACCATCGAGCGGCCAGGCAGATCGCCGGCCTGGCCAATGCCGCTCGCGGAGCCGATGCTCTGTGGATTGTTGGCATCGACGAAAAGGGGCAAGCGCTTCCCGGAGCCCAATGGGCGGATTTCGATTCCTGGTGGGGACAAGTCGAGTCACGTTTTGACGGTCAATCCCCAGAAATGGATCCTTTCAACGTGTTTCGAGATGGCACATCGGTCGTAGCCATACCAATCAGGACCGACCGGCCGCCCTATGTTGTCAAGTCCCAAGACGGTGTCGGACAAATCCATCGCGAAGTTCCTTGGCGGGCAAAGACCGGGCTTCGAACGGCACGCCGAGATGACCTCTTGCGAATCCTTATCCCCATAACAAGGCTTCCAGAGGTAGAGCTGCTTCATACGATCATGCGCCGCCACGAGTCATCCCATGGGCCGCCATCGTATGCGACAAGATGGCAATGGCATCTCAGGATGGCCCTATATCTAATGCCGATGGATCGAAGCATGGTGGTCATGCCGAATCATCGCGCTAGCGTCTTCATTCAGATTGGATCTGACAACTCAGTTCTTTCGCCGCTCCGCCCGGAATTGAAAGCACCGTATCACTCTTCACCATCGCCCCAGGAGTCCGCCTTCGGGCACATTGTGGATCCTCCCGTCGCTCTTGGAATTCGATCAACACCAGACGAGCTAGTCATTGACGGCCCGGGGAAGTTTTTTGCAGACGCACACTGGAATACAGATCCATTGGACATCGACCTCGATCGCGATATGATCGTGACTTTGGTACTGCGTCCGTTGCTCGGGGACGAACGGGCAATTCGGATAGTGCGTACCCTCAGGCACAGTCAAGATGGCAGCTCAACTGACAGCTTGTGGTCAGTCGGAAGCGATTGGCGCGATCCAGACACTCATGAACCCGGTGACGTTGTGTGATACCTCGCCTGCGATCACTCCTGAGCTGCATCTAATCACCGATTAGATGCAGGTGGCCACGAAGGGCACCTATGCCGAATCATCGGCGGCGGCCTGAGCGATCTTATGCACCTGCGCCATTAGATCTAATGGCACCACCTGGATGCCTATCTTAGAGTCGCCGATCTCTGGATCTCCCGATTGTCGCCTCAATGTGTCGTCAATCAATTGATCGAAGTTTTCGAATATGGTCGGATTTCCCTCCATGTCCCGGACCGGCTCAATCAGAGTTTCTATTGCAAGCACGCACTCCAGCAACTCTGGATGTTCCGCCAGTTCGATCCATTCTCTTAATTGAATCATGCAGTTCATCATTCTCGATAATTGCCCATCTACCGAGAACTGAACAGGCATAGCCTCAAGATCAGTTCTGACAGAGCTCCACTTCTTTCCCATAAGCAAGCTGTCTCTATCGAACAAGACTTTCATCTCCAATATGTGTCTACCCTGAGCATCGGCTCCCTCTGAAAGCAGAATCGTTCCAATAGGAAGCCCGTGATGCGCGACGTAATTCCTCAGCCGAACCAAGAATCGATACTCGAAGTGCGCGTCGTAAAGTGCCGAGCACTTGCGACGATAGGGCTCAAGAAGAGCAGGTGATCGTTCCTGCAGCGCCTGGCCCATGTGTTCGGTATATAGACACAATGAGAATACGTAGTTTACAACAAGTCGGTTCATTTCTAGGACAAAGCCGTTCAGCAGTGATCGATTCTGATACTTACTAGGGCGTGCCGCGAAGTCGCGGCGTCTCGCGGCAAGGGTATGCATGAATTCTTCATGATTCCGCGCCACGATGGAAAATAGTCGGCGATCTGCATCCCACAACGCCAATCGCTCAGAACATGTCTTGTATCTAGCATATTCCTCATCCGATAAATCCGTGAGTTTCCCCATGAACCCGTCTGGTGAGCCCCGCGACCAGCCCAGACTGAATCGGCCTCCGTGTCTGCTCCGCTCTTGCGTTACGAATTTCTCGTTATCACTCATCGCCTACTTCCTGATTCGTTACAAACCATCAACTCTACAAATCTGCAACTCTATGTCTTAGCGCTATCGATTATCCCATCAAGCCATTCGTGTTCAAGGGCTGGCACCCGGCGCGTCCGCCAATCCTCGCTTATTGACCTAAATTCAGCATCAAATCGGGACTTCCAAGAATCATATTCTGATCGCCATGCTTCATACTCGCTTTCCGGGACGGGAATGATCCCCCGGTGATCAAGAATCCACAAGCCGATCGGCTCACCCAATGCACCACTTGAACCGGCCATCGCCTCTCGCATAACACGGTATGCGAAGCGAAGAGCTCGCTTTACCGTCGGTCTTTCCTGTCGCGTACCGCCCATATCGACACGTACGAGCATCTCACTGACAAATCTCTGAGCGCTCGGTGAGCTCATGACAATCGCGCCGATCTCCGTACCCGAGGAGCATTCCCCGTCTTTTGCAAAGTGAAGCATTACGGCCTTTCCGTCGCGCCACCCAACGAAGCACGACTCGCATGCGTGGAACCGCTCGTGCTGCTTCAGTGCGCCGTCATCTCCCGCGCCATAAATTGACTCATGGCGACGCCGCCTCTTGGTGTAGTCATCCGTAAAGAGCTCCGACAGTTCGGGCCATGCGCTTTCGAGAGGCCGCCCGTCCTTGAACACATCTTCGATGCGCGGTCGCAAGAAGTCCGACGGGCCCACCATGCCGCATCGCGTCCACAGAACCGTGCCAAGCGAAACACCCTTTGTCGTCGGAAACCGTCCGACAGACTCGCCGTCATCGCTAAGCTCAACGATGCCATCCGTGATGACTACGATGCCATCTGAACACTCCAGAGCGATAATCAGGGTCAAAGGATACACCTTTCGCGACAGGGGAGTAGGAGTATAGTCCTGCTCGGGATCGTCAGCCTTGCTACCCCGGGACTCGGCGGGTTCCAGTCCGAAGTGATCAGCGATCCTCGCCCGTCAACTGATCGGCGGCGGCGGACGCCAGTTGAAACACCACGACACGGGCGGACGCCGGCGGTTGGTAGTGTCCTTGAAATCCCCCGTTGGGCCTGTTACACTGTTCACATGCGTCTAATTAGATATTAGACGCAGTTGAGCCGTCTGTGCGCCATATTTGACGCCTAATAGTCGATCTTCGCGCCGATTTATACGCATGTCTATCCGCTCGCCTTTCCTGCTCGGCGGCTTTCTTCGTCCAGCAACAGCGCCCGGGTCACGTGTCCAGGCGAGAGCATGCCCAGCGGGCTACACGGCACTCGCGCCAACTGATCCTCGATCGCCCGCTCGCTCATGTCGGGCCACCGCTCCCGGTAGGCCTCGATCATCCGGCAGAAGTCGTTGAGCGATCCCAGCACCTGACGGCTCGCCGTCTTGGTGTAGACCACGGCGCTCATCGCGGCGACTTCTTCGCGAAGGAGATCGGGCGGCGCTTCAAGGAGCCTCAGGTGCTCCTCGACCGCGTTGCACAGCCGGTGCCCCATCTCTCTGATCGGCGCCGCCGCAACGACCACGGGCAGCAGAGTGTTCGAGCTGACAGCCGCTACGAGCCAGGCGGGGCGGACGAACAGGACTGTCGCGTACCAGTCGCCCAGGAGATTGTCTCCTGCAGCATCAACCGGGGCCAGCGCCGCCGGCTTGACCCGGTCGAGCAGCTTCTTGGTGCAGCGGATCACAACCACGACGCTCCCTACCCGCTGTTCCCGTCAGCCCGATCGCCGTCGCAGGTAGTCGTACAGCGTTGGCCTGGAGATCCCTACCAGCCGGCAGATCTCAGCGATCGGTCGATTGCGCGCGTCGTAGAGGTCGTAGAGGTGCTGCACCTGGGCTGCGTCGAGCTTCTTCGGTCGTCCGCTCTGCCGTCCACGAGCTCGGGCGGCAGCAAGACCGGCCAGCGTCCGCTCCCGGATCAGGTTGCGCTCGAACTCAGCCAGAGCGCCGAAGATCTGGAACACGAGCCGACCGGTGCTGGTCGTCGTGTCGATCGCTTCGTGCAGGCTCCTGAGCCCAATCCCCTGCTCTTCAAGCCCGCCGACGACCTCGATCAGGTTCTTGAGTGAGCGTCCCAGGCGATCCAGTCGCCACACCACAAGCGTGTCGCCCGTGCGGACAAACGAGAGCGCATCTGACAGACCGGGGCGCTGCGCCACGGCACCGCCGAGGCGATCCTCGAAGATCCGATCGCACCCAGCCTGGGTTAGAGCGTCGACCTGGAGCGCCAGGTTCTGGTCGTCGGTCGAGACGCGGGCGTAGCCTACGAGCATGTTGTGTCTCTGGGATCCCGCGACGTCTGAGAAGTCAGGCGCGCGCGACAATTGCTAACTTTGCTAATCTTACCGACTTATCTTACCCGCTGTCAAGGAGAAAACGCCGGAGCCGCGGGCGACCCCGGCGCGAGTAAGGAAAAGGAACGGTTTCCGGCCTGCCCCGGGCTCATCCGACAGGGCAAGGCACCTCATCGGCTATACCGCTCCGCCACAAGCCTGGTTGCGGCATCAAAGTACTGCTGCGCCATGTCTTCGCGGCCGAGATCCCGATAGAGATTCCCGATGAAGCGTTTGATACTCGGCCAATCGGGGTGCCGGCGCTCCCACTGCAACGCATCTGCCAGGGCGTCGTCCGATCGCCCCATGCCCATCTTGGCCATGATTCGCTCCTCGACCAATAGGGGCGTCACGGCCTCTTCCAGTACAGCCAAGCGCCAGGTATCGAAGTACCCCAGGTGATCCTCAAGTCCCTTGCTTCGCTCCGCGGCCAGCAGGGCATCCGGCTCCATCCCAAGTTGATGATACCCGCGAGCCAGGCCCGACCACGTCGGGCCATCATCCGCACGAATGACAATAACGCTCCGCAGAGCCGCCACTCCACCGGCTGCATCCCCCAGCGCCAACAGCGTCAGCCCAAGGCCGCGCCGGGCTCGAGCCGATTCCTCGGCCGGCAAGATCGCAATGGCCTTTTCAAACGCACGTTTCGCCTCGGCCAGCCGGCTCTCGTGTAGTAGGTACTCAGCCCACCGCACGTGCAGTGAGCCATAGTCCGGCGCAAGCTGCATCGCTCGGCGATAGGCTACCTCAATCTCTCGCCCGCTAAACCCGCCTTGCTCAACTACAAACGCGCGAAAGTACGCAAGCCGAGGGTCTCGAGGACTCAGCTGGATTGCGCGCCCGTAGGCCCCAGACGCCTCCACGAAGAGCCCATGCACATCATACAACATCCCCAGTCGCAGCCACGCGGCCACAGACGCAGGGTCGCCTTCAACCTCCGTACGCGCAACAACAATGGATCCGGTTAGATCATGGTCACTGATGCTCCGTGCAAGACCTTCACCAACACTCTGAAGAGCCGGCGGGCGCGGATACTCCAGCAACGGGCCAGACGATGACACCACTCCAGAACAACACACGGTGCACACTACCGCACAACGCCAGATATCGATCACGCTCTATAACGCCCTGGACATCCACACTGCGGCCAAGTGCGTGGGTGCATCGGCAATAGTGAGCAGGTCAATAGTTGACATCCCCCACCTCCCCACGCTCTAGGGCATGCGTATACGCGATCACGCGCGGGAATGCCCTCTGTAGCCCGGGCTGATCGATTCGCTTCTTCCACAGAGCAACGGCCTCCTCGCGCCGCCCCAGCAACAGATAAGCCGCGCCTATTAGGACGGCGCCCCGCCCTCCCCCCTTCCCTAGCTCCCCGCCCTCGAACAGATCGATGAGACCTTGAGGCGTAGAGTACTGATCAAGAAAGGGAAGCACAGATAACAAGAAATGCTCCCGAAACACCTCCATAGCTACGATTAGCGACTCGCGATCATACACCACCTCGTGAGCAGTCGCTTTGCGGAACGTGCGGATATTGTACATCTGCGTAAAGTACATAACGGTCTGCCGCGTTCGGAAATACTCGGGGTCATCGCCAGCAATTGCGTCAGCGAGCCGCTGCACGCTATTAACGCGGACAGTAATCGTGGGCTGGAGATGCGCGATTGCGCTCGGCGCAAATCGCGGCCCCATCTCAAATCCAAACTCCACCTCCTGGTCGGCATCCGGACACACTCGCGCATACTTCAGACTTCTCCGGCGGCGCTTGAATCCGAACTCCGACAATTGACCATCCCACCGCACCGACAGCTGATCGATGATAAGATCGTTCACATATCGTCGATTAGGCCGCATTTCACCTCAACTCCTACATGTCTCGCGCCAACCGTCGTACTGCACTACGCGTCCACACTAACGAGAGTGACAATTGCTCCTCGCCTACTGGTACTCACTTGGCCTTCGGATTAGTACCGTTCGCCGTATTGGAGGCAAATAGGAAAACCTACCATACGCCGATGCGGGGCTTGACCGGCCGACGCCCGCATCGAAGGCCTCCTGTCTCGGCGTACGCCCCTTGGATCCAGACTTAATCTCCAGCCCTATGACTCTACCCTTGGGTGATATCGCAACACCATCATAAACACGCGTTGTGCCATCTGCGTTCCGTGCATATACACGCGCGCGCTCGATCCGCCACCCGGGCTTCTCCCCGATGGCATCCCACACCTCTCGCTCCGTGGCGGAGCCTGGAACACTCTCGCCGCTTCGCCTCGGAAGGAACTGCCCGCCGGCGCCCTTCCCTTGCGCTACGCCAAGAGTCGCGTCGCCTCCTCGCCCCCTCGCACCGACGACCCCTACAGCCAGCCTCGCCGCCTCGCCGCCGCTGATCTGCCCGTCTTGCAGCGCGTCATGGACAGCCGCCCCCTCCTGCGCCACCACATCGGCCGCCTGAAGCGCCCGGATCCCCTTAGCGCCGGCCCGGACGGCAAGCCCTCCGCCGGTCAGCCCGGGCAATGCCAGGCCACCGATATCGGCGGCCAGGGACAAGCCGTTTGTCCAGGTCAATCCCCCGGTCTGGATAGCCCGGATATCCGCCACAATGAAGGCGATGTCAATCGCGCTCTCGGCATAGCGACCTTCAGGATCGTTGTATCGAAGCGGGCTATTGTTCGCATACCCATAGCGGTTAAGCGAAATGGACGCCCCCGGATCGGGCACTAGCGTATCGGCAGAAATGAAGCGGCCCGCATTCGGCTCATAGTAGCGCGCATTGTAGAAGTACAGGCCCTCGATCTCAGCGCCGTCGGCCGGCTCCTTCTCCTGGCCAGTAAATTGCCGGATAGTCGCCTGTGTTCCTGCCTTATACCGATACTCGCCCCACGCCTTATAGCGGGACTCCGCGCGCACACCTAGCGTTGAAGCGGTAATCGTCTTCGATGTCGATGCGAGGTGATCCGACAGGCGCCAGTACAGCGACCGGCCAGTCCACTGCGCGCCCTGATACATCGCAACGGGATCACCATTGGCGTAGTAGTAGCTAGCGACATCGCTCTTGCCGCAATTCGTTCCGCCCGCCCCGGGACAGTACTCCGTGTATTCATAGAGATCGCCCACATGGAGCGAATAGTAACTCCCCCGCTGCGCCTTGATTCGCCGCC
>CAZIVD010000051.1:0-32936 GCA_964542635.1 uncultured Nocardioides sp.
GAGCCTCCACCCCACCAGGGGCTCAACGCCACCCTGACATTGAGTGTCGAGACCCGGTGAGCGGGGCGCGGCGAACTACAGATTTGTAGTTCTTCCGAACCCCTGTGACTGGTGTGACGAGTGTGGTTATGGTGACTCGGCCCGCCCGCCTTCCCCCGGGAGTTCCAGCATGCATCGCCCCTCGATGGACCCGCCTCGTACGCCGCGCCGTCGCCCCCCGGCGGCCCGGATCACGACGGTCGTGACGCTGGTCGCCTCCCTCCTGGTCGCCGGATGGCTGGGCGGGCCGACCACGGCAGCAGGGTCCGCGGCAGCGAACAGCGCCGCGGCCCCTGCCCCGGTGGACACCACGCAACTGGTCACGCCGGGCGACTTCACCGGCTACGGCTTCGACCAGTGCCACGCGCCGGACCAGAAGGCGATGAACCGCTGGCTGACCCACTCGCCGTTCCTGGCCGTCGGCATCTACATCTCGGGCAACTCCCGGGCCTGCCGGGACCAGCCCAACCTGACCCCGCAGTGGATCAGCACCCAGCTCGCCAAGGGCTGGCGCCTGCTGCCGATCACGCTCGGGCCCCAGGCCAGCTGCCAGCCGCGCTTCCCGCGCTACAAGGACGACCCGAAGATCAACCCCAAGCGCGGGTCCGACGGCCGCTACCAGCAGGCCCGCAACCAGGGCACGGCCGAGGCCACCAAGACCGTCGGCGTCGCCCAGGCGCTGGGCATCGCACCCGGCAGCACGATGTGGTACGACCTCGAGGGTTTCAACGACAAGCTCGTCGACTGTCGCGAGTCGGCCCTGGCGTTCCTGTCCGCCTGGACCGACCAGCTGCACGCGCTCGGGTACGTCTCCGGCGTCTACTCCAGCGCCGGCTCGGGCATCGAGATGCTCGACGATGCGCGCGTGGAGCGGCCGGGTCAGTTCTCCCTGCCCGACCAGATCTGGATCGCGCGCTGGGACGGCTACGCCAACACCTCCACCCACTACATCCGCGAGGACGGGTGGCTGCCCGGCGGGCGGATGAAGCAGTACCAGGGCGGCCACAACGAGACCTGGGGCGGCGTCACCATCAACATCGACCGCAACTACCTCGACCTCGGTCAGGGCTCGGTCGCGGCCGCGGAGCAGCATTGCGGCGGGGTGCGCGTGGACTTCCGCCGCTACCGCCTCCTCGACCCAGGACGGGCCGCCGCTCGAGCCGCCGCGCTGCAGTGCCTGCTGAGCGAGCGTGGCCTGTATGCCGGACCGGTCAACGGCACGTACGACGCCGCCACGGTCGCCGCGGCGAACGCCTGGCAGACCGCCCACGGCTTCCGCGCCCAGCCGCGGTTCGGGGCGAAGCACTGGGTGGCGCTGCTCGCCGAAGGAGCCAAGCCGGTGCTGAAGATCGGGTCCGCAGGTCCCGACGTCCGTCGTCTCCAGCGCGCCCTCAACGCGGCGTTGGACGCCACCCGCCTGCCGGTGTCGGGCACCTTCGACCCGGCCACGGACGCCGCGCTCCGTGCCTGGCAGGCGCGCGCCGGCGTGCCGGTCACGGGCGTCGCTGCCCCGGCTTCGTGGCGCAAGCTCTGGCAGGGCCGGCGCTGACGCTGCTCAGCCGGCGGTGGCGAGCCAGGTCTCGATCGAGGTGAAGAAGCCGAGCCCGTCGGTGCCCGAGCCGGTCAACGCCTCCACCGCGTGCTCCGGATGGGGCATCAGGCCGACCACGTTGCCCCGCTCGTTGGCGATGCCCGCGATGTCGTGGAGCGAGCCGTTGGGGTTGACCTCGAGGTATCTCGCCACGACCCGCCCCTCACCCTCCAGCCGGGCCAGCGTGTCGGCGTCGGCGACGAACCCGCCCTCGCCGTTCTTGAGCACGATGGTGACCTCGGCCCCCTGCTCGTAGGCCGCGGTCCACGGCGTGCGGGTGCTCTCGATGCGCAGCCTCTGGTCCCGGCAGACGAACCTGCGGTGGTCGTTGCGGATCAGCGCCCCGGGCAGCAGGTGGGACTCGCAGAGGATCTGGAACCCGTTGCAGATCCCGAGCACCGGTAGGCCCCCACGGGCGGCCGCGACGACCTCGGTCATGACCGGGGCGAACCGCGAGATCGCACCGCAGCGCAGGTAGTCGCCGTACGAGAAGCCGCCCGGGAGGATCACGGCTTCCACGCCGCCGAGGTCGTGGTCGGCGTGCCACAGCGCCACGGCCTCGTGGCCGCCCAGACGCACGGCCCGCCGGGCGTCCTCGTCGTCGAGCGAGCCCGGGAAGGTGACGACGCCGATCCTCATGATGTCGGCTCGACGCGCACGTCGTAGCTCTCGATCACCGGGTTGGAGAGCAGGGTCTCGGCCATCTGACGGACCTCGGCCAGCGCCTCGTCACTCGCGTCGCCCTCGACCTCGACCTCGAAGCGCTTGCCCTGGCGCACATCCAGCACGCCTGCAAAGCCTAGACGCGGCAGGGCGCCGAGCACGGCCTTGCCCTGGGGGTCGAGGATCTCCGGCTTGGGCATCACGTCGACGACATAGCGGGCCACGGCTGACGAGTCTAGGGCCGCGGCCTCGGCCGCTCGATCACGGCCGCCGCCGGAGGACGACGATGAGCAGTGCGACGCCCAGGCCGGCGACGAGCGGGCCGATGATCGCCCAGGTCTCGACGCCGCTCATGGCGCTGCCCTCGATGTAGCCGAGGCCCTGGAAGGTCCAGACCGCGCCGGCGCCGATCATCATCACGCCGAGCAGCAGTCCCAGCCACTTCGGCATCAGGCACGCTCCGAGAGCAGTCGGCCGACCCGTTCGAGGTCGGCGCGGATCTCACCGGGCGCGAGTCTCGCGGCCACCGTCGCCAGCACGCGCGCGACGCCCTGGCCGGTCAGCTCGCCCTCCGCCGTGACCCGCGTGCCCGCGCCGGTCCTGACGAACCGCATGGTCAGGGTCGCGTCGACCCCCCGCCACGTCCCCTGCTCGGCCAGCGTGCGGTACGGCGTGACCTCGGTCAGCCGCAACTGCGGCCGGATCCCGACCCGGGTGACGTCACGCCAGGCCAGTCCCGGGCGCGGCTCGCCGCCGTCGACCTCGGCCACGGCGCGCAGACTGCGTTGCCAGGCCGGGCGGTTGCGCGGCTCGGCCAGGTAGCCGAAGACGGTCTCGGGTGGGTGCGGCAGCTCCACGCTGAGCGTGAACGTGGCCGTCACCAGGTCTCCCCCGTGAGCAGGGTGTAGGCCTCGAGATAGCGCGCCCGGGTGCGCTCCACCACCTCGGCTGGGAGCGGGGGCGGCGGGGCCCCCGACGTACGGTCCCAGCCGGAGGCCGGCGAGAGCAGCCAGTCGCGCACGATCTGCTTGTCGTACGAGGGCTGAGAGCGGCCCGGCTGCCACTCCGACGCCGGCCAGAACCGCGAGGAGTCGGGGGTGAGCACCTCGTCGGCCAGCACGGTTGTGTAGTCGGCCCGACGACCGAACTCCAGCTTGGTGTCGGCCAGGATGATGCCGCGCTCCCGGGCGATCTCCTCGGCCCGACCGTAGACCGCGAGGGTGAGCATCCGGAGCTCGGCGGCGGCATCGTCCCCGACCATCGAGGCGACGACGCCGAAGTCGACGTTCTCGTCGTGCTCGCCCAGAGCGGCCTTGGTGGCGGGGGTGAAGATCGGCTCAGCGAGGCGGCTGCCGTCCTGGAGTCCAGCGGGGAGCGGGATGCCGCAGACCTCGCCGAACTGGCGGTACTCCACCAGCCCGGAGCCGGTGAGATAGCCGCGCGCCACGCACTCGACGGGGTACATCTCGAGGCGTTCGCAGACCACGGCCCGCCCCCGCACGGCCCCGGGCACGTCGGTGGAGACCACGTGGTTGCGGACCAGCCCCTCGAGCTGGCCGAACCACCACAGCGACATCCGGGTGAGGATCTCGCCCTTGTCGGGGATGGTCGTCTCGAGGACGTGGTCGAAAGCCGAGATCCGGTCGCTCGCCACCATCAGCAGGTGGCCGTCCTCGAGGGCGTAGAGGTCGCGCACCTTGCCCGAGTGCAGATGCCGGGCACCCGGGATCTCGGGAGCGTCGGGGATGTTCAGCAGGCCCGCCACGGCGCGAGCCTAGTGGTTGCCGCCGGAAGTTCGTCGGGGGTGCGGCCCCCGGGACCTGTCAGTACCGGACCTCGAAGCGCCGGGCGCCCGAGGCCGGCACGGCGAGCACCGAGACGTGGCGCACCACCGCGGACGGCGGACCTTGCCAGCACCAGGCGACCAGCGCGTCGACCGCCTCCTCCTCGCCCTCGAAGTGGGCGCTCACCGACTCGTCCGGCTCGTTGCGCACCCACCCGACCACGTCGTGACGGGACGCCTCCTGCTGGGTCGCCCAGCGGAACGCGACACCCTGGACCCGGCCGGTCACCCGCACCTGGACCGCCTTCACCGTCACGGTTACAGGATGGACCCTGGGTGGTACGACGACACCCCGAGGTGAGCGGCCTCGGAGATGGCCACAACCTCGGCGACGTGGGCGCACACGGCCTCGGTCTGCGCGACGGCCGCACCGGTGAAGGAGAGCGGCTCGGCCATCAGGGCCTCGATGTCGTCTCGTGACAGGCCGAGTCGTGGATCGGCGGCCAGCCGGTCGACCACGTCGTTGACCGGCGCCCCGGACCTCAGGTCCAGGGCGGCGCCCACGGCCGCCTCCTTGATCGCCTCGTGTGCCGTCTCCCGGCCGACACCGCGGCGGACGGCCGCCATCAGCACCTTCGTGGTGGCCAGGAACGGCAGGTAGCGGTCCAGCTCACGCTGGATCACCGCCGGGAACGCGCCAAACTCGTCGAGCACCGTCAGGATCGTGCGGAACAGCCCGTCGGCGGCGAAGAACGCGTCGGGGAGCGCCACCCTCCGCACGACCGAGCAGGACACGTCGCCCTCGTTCCACTGGTCGCCGGCGAGCTCACCCACCATGGAGAGGTAGCCGCGCAGCACGACGGCCAGCCCGTTGACCCGCTCGCAGGACCGGGTGTTCATCTTGTGCGGCATCGCGCTGGAGCCGACCTGCCCCTCCACGAAGCCCTCGGTGACCAGCTCGTGGCCGGCCATCAGCCGGATCGTGGTGGCCAGGTTGGAGGGCCCGGCGACCAGCTGTACCAGCGCGGACAGCACGTCGAAGTCGAGGGAGCGGGGATAGACCTGGCCGACCGAGGTCAGCACCCGCTCGAAGCCCAGGTGGGCCGCCACGCGGCGTTCGAGGTCGTCGAGCCGGTCGGGGTCGCCGCCCAGGAGGTCGAGCATGTCCTGCGAGGTGCCCATCGGGCCCTTGATCCCCCGCAGGGGATAGCGGGCCAGCAGGTCGTCGAGCCGGTCGAGGGCCACGAGCATCTCGTCGGCCACGGTCGCGAACCGCTTGCCCAGCGTCGTCGCCTGGGCCGCGACGTTGTGCGATCGGCCGGCCATCACCGTCGTCTCGTGCTCGGCGGCGAGCCGGGCGAGCCGGGCGAGGGTCGCCACGGCACGACCCCTGAGCAGGTCGAGCGACGCACGGACCTGCAGCTGCTCGACGTTCTCCGTCAGGTCGCGCGAGGTCATCCCCTTGTGGATGTGCTCGTGGCCGGCGAGCGCGGCGAACTCCTCGATCCTGGCCTTCACGTCGTGGCGAGTGACCCGCTCTCGGGTCGCGATGGAGTCGAGGTCGACCTTGTCGACGACCGCCCGGTAGGCCTCGACGACGCCGTCGGGGACGTCCACGCCGAGGTCGCGCTGGGCCTCGAGCACGGCGATCCACAAGCGTCGCTCGAGCACGACCTTGTGCTCCGGTGACCAGATCGCGACCAGATCGTGCCCGGCGTACCTGGTGGCGAGCACGTCGGGGATCGTCACGCCCGCCAGTCTCCCACGCTCAGCCCGCCGCCCTCGCTCCGATGTCGGTGCGCCACTGCGCCCCGGGGAAGTCGATCGCGTCCACGCCGGCGTAGGCCCGGGCCCGGGCGTCCGCCACGTCAGAGCCCGCTGCGGTGACCGCGAGCACGCGACCACCGGCGGTCACGAGACGCCCGTCGGCGTCGAGGGCGGTCCCCGCGTGGATCACGTCGACACCCTCGAGGGCGTCGGCGAGCGGGCAGCCGGAGATCTCGTCACCCGACGAGGAGGTCTCCGGGTAGCCCCTCGACGCCATCACCACGGCCACGGCGGCACCGGGCTTCCAGACCGGCGGGGGTACAGCGTGCAACGTGCCGGTGGCCGCGGCCAGCAGCAGGGGCGAGATCGGCGACTCGAGAAGCGCCAGCAGCGGCTGGGTCTCGGGGTCGCCGAACCGGGCGTTGAACTCCACCACCCGCACCCCTCGCGACGTCAGCGCGAGTCCGGCGTACAGCAGGCCGCGGAACGGCGTGCCCCGTCGGGCGAGCTCGTCGACCGTCGGCTGGAGCACATCGCGGAGCACCTCGTCGACCAGCCCCTCGGGGGCCCACGGGAGGGGGGCGTAGGCCCCCATCCCCCCGGTGTTCGGGCCTTGGTCGCCGTCGAAGATCCGCTTGAAGTCCTGGGCCGGCAGCAGCGGCAGCACCGTCGCGCCGTCCGTGATCGCGAAGAGAGAAGCTTCCGGGCCGTCGAGGTACTCCTCGACCACCACCCGTCCGCACGCCTCGGCATGCGCGAGGGCGAGCGCGCGGTCGGTGGTGACCACGACGCCCTTGCCGGCGGCCAGGCCGTCGTCCTTCACGACGTACGGCGGGCCGAACTCGTCGAGGGCCGCCGCCACCTGGTCCGTGGTGTCGCACACGCGCGCCGCGGAGGTGGGCACCTCGGCGGCGGTCATCACGTCCTTGGCGAACGCCTTCGAGCCCTCCAGCCGGGCGGCCTCGGCCGAAGGGCCGAAGCACGCGATCCCGGCCGCGTCCACCGCATCGGCCACGCCCGCGACCAGCGGTGCCTCCGGGCCGACGACGACGAGGTCGACGCCCAGGTCGACGGCCAGCGCGGCAACGGCGGCCCCGTCGAGCGGGTCCACGGCGTGGAGCGCGGCGACGGCGGCGATGCCCGGGTTCCCCGGTGCCGCGTGCACCTCGCTCACCCCGGGGTCGCGCGAGAGCGCGAGGGCCAGAGCGTGTTCGCGCCCGCCGGAGCCGATGACGAGCGCCTTCACGGAGCGCGAGTCTACGGGTGGGGACGGGAGGCTGGGACCTCAGGAACACCCGGTCGGCCGGGTGTTCCGAAGGTTTGGCGCCGATGCAACGACGCCAAAGGGAGAAGAGACCCCGCTGACCGGGTGTTCGTGAGGCGGCCGTCAGGCCGGTACGACGACCGTCTGCTCGCGACCCGGGCCCACGCCGACCCCCCAGATCCGGGTGGCCGACATCTCCTCGAGGGCTCGGACGTAGGACTGGGCGTTGGCGGGCAGCTCGTCGAAGGCACGACAGCCGGAGATGTCCTCCCACCAGCCGGGGAGGTACTCGTAGACGGGCCGGGCGTGGAAGAACTCCGTCTGCGTCATCGGCATCTCGTCGTGGCGGACGCCGTCGACGTCGTAGGCGACGCAGACCGGCACCCGCTCCCAGCTCGACAGCACGTCGAGCTTGGTGAGGAAGAGGTCGGTGAGCCCGTTCACCCGCGACGCATAGCGGGCCACCACGGCGTCGTACCAGCCGCAGCGGCGGTTGCGGCCCGTGGAGACGCCGACCTCGCCGCCGACCTTCCACAGCTTCTCCCCGTCGGCGTCGAAGAGCTCGGTGGGGAACGGCCCGGAGCCGACCCTGGTCGTGTAGGCCTTGATCACCCCGATCACCCGGTCGATCCGCGTCGGCCCGATGCCCGCCCCGGTGCACACGCCGCCCGCGACCGCGTTGGACGACGTGACGAACGGATAGGTGCCGTGGTCGACGTCGAGCATCGTGGCCTGCGCGCCCTCGAAGAGCACCGTGCGGCCCTCGTCGAGCGCGCGGTTGAGCAGGAGCGAGGTGTCGGCGACCATCGGCCGCAGGCGCTCGGCGTACTGCAGCAGCTCCTCGACGACCGCGTCGACCGAGACGGCGCGGCGGTTGTAGATCTTGGCGAGCACCTGGTTGCGCAGCTCGAGGTTGCCCTCGACCTTCTGTCTCAAGATCTTGTCGTCGAAGAGGTCCGCCACGCGGATGCCGCTGCGGTTGACCTTGTCGGCGTACGCCGGGCCGATGCCGCGTCCGGTCGTGCCGATCTTGTTGTTGCCCAGGAACCGCTCGGCGACCTTGTCGATCGTGGAGTGGTAGGACGCGATCACGTGGGCGTTGGCCGACACCACGAGCTCCCCGAGGGCCGGGCGGCGCTCGGCGAGCGCGTCGAGCTCCTTGAAGAGCTGCGCGGGCGAGACCACCACGCCGTTGCCGATCACGGCGGTGCAGCCCGGCGTCAGGATGCCGGTCGGCAGCAGGTGGGTGGCGAAGCGCTCGCCGTCGATCACGATCGTGTGGCCCGCGTTGTGGCCGCCGCTGGTGCGCACGACGTAGTCGATCGGATCCGTCGTGGCGAGGAGGTCGGTCGCCTTGCCCTTGCCCTCGTCGCCCCACTGCGCGCCGAGCACCACGATCGCGGGCATGTCGTCTCCTCGATCCGAACTCGCGGGGCGCCGCTGCCGGCTCCCGCACGGGAGGCACGAGGCTACTGCACCCGAGCGGCCGTCCCACGCGGCGTCGTCGGCTGCGCGGCAGCGCGGCGCGGAGCGACGCGCTCGCGCCAGAGGGGCTAGTGTCCGCCTCGATGGACCCCCTGCTCGTCATCACCAACAAGCACGCCGGGACCGCCGACCGCGAGCGTCTCGACCTCGCACTCGCGGAGCTCAGGGAGCGCACCTCCGTCGAGGTGGCCGCCACCGCGGATCCCGGAGAGCTCGACGGCGTGCTGCAGCGGGCCGCCTCGCGACGGATCGTGGTGGCCGGGGGCGACGGCACGCTGCACGCGGTGATCGCGGCGCTCTACCGCCGTCACCAGCTGCACGAGTCCGTCGTCGGCCTGCTCCCGCTCGGGACCGGCAACGACTTCGCGCGGGGTGCCGGCATCCCGCTCGACCTCCAGGAGGCCGCGCACGTCGTGCTCGACGGGATGGTCACCCCCATGGATCTCGTCGTCGACGAGGTCGGAGCCGTGGTGGTCAACAACGTGCACGCCGGCGCGGGCGCTCAGGCGAGCCGCGAGGGCGCAGGATGGAAGCAGCGCCTCGGCTCAGTGGGGGTGGGCTCGGTCAACCTCGGGCGCCTCGGCTACCCGATCGGAGCCCTGCGTACGGCGCTGCGGCCGCAGACGCTGCACCTGCGGGTCGAGGTCGACGGCGAGGTCGTCAACGACCTCGACCGACCCGTGCTCATGGTCGCCGTGGGGAACGGCGCGCGGATCGGCGGCGGCACCGAGGTGACGCCAGGCGCGGATCCGGCCGACGGCCTGGTCGACGTCATGGTCGCGCGCTCGACCGGGCCGCTCGCGAAGCTGGGGTACGCCGCCGCCCTGGTGCGGGGCACCCATCCCGAGCGCAACGACGTGGTCACCGTGCGCGGCGCCGTCGTCACCGTCACCGGCGAGGAGTTCTGGTGCAGCGCCGACGGCGAGGTCTACGGGCCGGAGCGCACGCGGACCTGGCACGTCGAGCCCGCGGCGTACTCGCTCCTCCTGCCCTGAGCCTCCCCCGCCCAGTGGGGAGTCGGGCCCACGCGGTCGGGACCTCGGTCCCTGTCACCCGGCCACCGCACGGGCGATGGTGGAAGGACCCGGAGTCGCCGGGGTCCCTGCAGGAAGGGCGGCGCGATGTTCCAGGCGCGGTTCCACGGTCGGGGCGGCCAAGGTGTGGTCACCGCCGCCGAGCTGTTGTCGGTGGCTGCCTTCGACCAGGGCCGTCATGCCCAGGCGATCCCCAGCTTCGGGTCCGAGCGGACCGGTGCGCCCGTCGTGGCCTACTGCCGTGTCGACGAGCGCCCGATCCGCTCCCACGACCCCGTCACCGAGGCGGACGCCGTCGTGGTGCAGGACCCCACGATGCTGCACGTCCCGGGAGTCCTCGACCACGTCACCGCCGACACCGTGGTGATCGTCAACAGCTCCCGCACCCGCGTCGAGCTCGGGCTCGACGAGGGTGCGGTCGGGGCGGCGCGCGTGGTCACGGTCCCGGCGACGGACCTCGCGCGGCGGGTGCTCGGCCGACCGCTGCCCAACACGGCGCTCCTCGGGGCGCTCGCCGGCGTGACCGGGGTCGTCGACCTGGCCCCCCTGCAGGAGGCGATGCGGCAGCGGTTCCGGGGCGAGGCCGGCGACCTCAACGCCTTCCTCGCCGCGGAGGGCGCCGCCCTCGCCGTCGCCTCGCTCACCGGTCAGATCGAGGAAGGAGCGTCCCATGCGTAGGCAGATCGAGGGCTCCCGGGCGATCGCCGAGACCGTGGCGCGCTGCCGTCCGGACGTCGTGGCCGCCTACCCCATCTCCCCCCAGACCCACATCGTCGAGGCGCTGTCCGACCTGGTCGCCCTCGGTGACATCGGCGACTGCCGCTACCTCATGGTCGAGTCGGAGTTCGGCGCGATGTCGGCCTGCATCGGCGCCTCGGCAGCGGGCGGACGGGCCTACACCGCCACGGCGAGCCAGGGCCTGCTCTTCATGGCCGAGGCCCTGCCGAACGCCTCCGGGCTGCGGCTGCCGATCGTGATGACGGTCGCCAACCGGGCGCTGGGCGCGCCGATCAACATCTGGAACGACCACTCCGACGCGCTGTCCCAGCGCGACGCCGGCTGGGTCCAGCTCTTCGCCGGCTCCAATCAGGAGGCGGCCGACCTCCACGTGCAGGCCTTCATGGTGGCCGAACGGCTCTCCGTCCCCGTCATGGTCAACCTCGACGGCTTCGTGCTCACCCACGCGGTCGAGGAGATCGAGGTCCCGGAGCAGGCCCAGGTCGACGCCCTGCTGCCGCCCTTCCGGCCGATCCAGCTCCTCGACCCGGCCGCGCCGATCACCATCGGCGCGATGGTGGGGCCCGAGACGTTCACCGAGGTGAAGTTCCTCGAGGTGCAGCGGCAGGTCGAGGCGCTCGACGTGGTCCGGGACGTCGGCGCCCGGTTCCACCAGGAGACCGGGCGGGACTCGGGCGGCCTCACCTCGTCGTACCGTCTCGAGGACGCCGACGTGGTCATCGTCGGGCTCGGCTCGCTCCTCGGCAGCGCCGCAGACGCGGTCGACGAGCTGCGCGACCGGGGCGTGCGCGCCGGGACGCTCGGCATCACCTGCTACCGCCCCTGGCCCGCTGCCGACGTGCGCGAACGGCTCGCCCGCGCCGAGCACGTGGTCGTCGTCAACCGGGCCCTCAGCGCGGGTCAGGGCAGCATCCTCGGCCAGGACGTGCGGCTCGCCCTCGCAGGCGGCCCGCAACACCTGTACGACGTGGTGCTCGGCCTCGGCGGCCGTCCGGTCACCCGGCCCAGGCTCCGTCAGCTGGTCGAGGACGTCCTCGCCGGCGAGATCAGCGACCAGGCCCTGGTCTTCCCCGACCTCGACGTCGTCACCGTCGAGCGGGAGCTGGGCCGCTCCACGAGAGAGGTGCCCCGATGAGCACTGATCTGAAGCTCTACCAGGTCGGCACGTTCGCCGCCGGCAACCGCCTGCTGCCCCTCGAGGCGCGCACGGAGCAGTCCAGCGGGACCCGCACCAACTCCATCACCTCGGGCCACCGAGCCTGCCGCGGATGCGGCGAAGCCCTGGGTGCGCGGGTGGTCCTCGACGCAGCGATGCGGGCCACCGGCGGCCGGATGGTGACGGTCAACGCCACGGGCTGCCTCGAGGTGTTCTCCACGCCATACCCGGAGTCCGCGTGGCAGGTGCCCTGGCTGCATTCGCTGTTCGGCAACGCGGCGGCCGTGGCCTCCGGCGTGGCCGCATCCCTGGCCGCGCAAGGGCGCGACGACGTGCGGGTCGTCGCGCAGGCCGGCGACGGCGGCACCGTCGACATCGGGCTGGGCTGCGTGTCCGGGATGTTCGAGCGCAACGACGACGTGCTCTTCGTCTGCTACGACAACCAGGGCTACATGAACACGGGCGTGCAGCGGTCGGGGGCCACCCCGGCAGCCGCCAGCACCGCCAACACCAGGCCGGTCGGCGACCGGGTCGGCAACGCCTTCGGCACCGGCAAGAGCCTGCCGGCCATCGCGATGGCCCACGACATCCCGTACGTCGCCACCGCCACCGTCGCCGACCTCCACGACCTGGAGCGCAAGGTCACCACCGCTATGGGAATGCACGGCGCCCGCTACCTGCACGTGCTCGTGCCTTGCCCGCTCGGCTGGGGGACCGACTCCGCGGACACGATCCGGGTCGCCCGCCTGGCGCTCGAGTCCGGGTTCTTCCCGGTGTTCGAGGCGGTCGACGGCCAGGTCACGTCCGTGCACCGGATCCGCCGCCAGGTGCCGGTCGCCGACTACCTGCGTCTCCAGACCCGCTTCGCGCACCTCTTCCGGGAGCCGGGTCGTCCCGACGTCGTCGCGCGGCTGCAGGAGCAGGCCGACCGCGCCATCGCCCGCTACGGCCTGCTGGAGGAGCCGTCGTCATGAGCACTCCCGTGAGCACGCCGTTCGCGATCACCCTGGGCCCCGGATCGAGCGCCGCCGACCTGACCGGCAACTGGCGCACCGAGCGAGCGGTGTACGTCGAGCCGACGGCTCCCTGCGGGCACGCGTGCCCGGCCGGCGAGGCGGTCCGTGACTGGCTCTACCTCGCCGAGTCCGGCGGCGCCGGCTACGAGGCCGCCTGGCGGGAGATCATGAAGGTCAACCCGATGCCGGCCGTGATGGGCCGGGTCTGCTACCACCCGTGCGAGACGGCCTGCAACCGCGGCAATCTCGACGAGGCCGTCGGGATCAACTCCGTCGAGCGGTTCCTCGGCGACGAGGCGATCCGCCAGGGGTGGACCGTGGCCGTGGAGGCCGCGCCGACCGGACGCCACGTGCTCGTCGTGGGCAGTGGGCCGGCGGGTCTCTCCGCGGCCTACCACCTGGCGCTGGCGGGTCACGAGGTGACCGTCCGCGAGGCGTCGGCCAAGCCCGGCGGGATGATGCGCTACGCGATCCCGCGCTACCGGCTGCCGCGCGAGGTCCTCGACGCCGAGATCGACCGCATCCTCGCCCTCGGCGTCCACCTGGAGCTCGGCGCCGAGGTGAGCGACCTCGACCAGGTGCTCGCCGACGAGCGCTACGACGCGGTCTTCCTCGCCCTCGGCGCCCGGCTGGCCAAGCGCGCCTACCTGCCGGCGGGCAGCGCCGCGAAGGTGCTCGACGCTCTGGAGGTGCTCCGCGCGACCGAGGAGGAGTCGCCCCCTGTCCTGGGCCGCCGGGTCGCCGTGTACGGCGGTGGCAACACCGCTCTGGACGCCGCGCGCACCGCGCGTCGTCTCGGCGCCGACGAGGCGATCGTCGTCTACCGCCGGACCCGCGAGCGGATGCCCGCGCACGACTCGGAGGTGCAGGAGGCCGAGGACGAGGGCATCAGGTTCCGCTGGCTGTCGACCATCGACCGGGTCGACGCCGACGGGATCACCGTCGAGACGATGGAGCTGGACGAGCACGGCTTCCCACAGCCGACCGGCCGGACCGAGCGCCTGACCGCCGACTCCGTCGTCCTCGCGCTGGGGCAGGACGCCGACCTGTCGCTGCTGGGCGGCACCGGCACGCTGGACGTCCGCGACGGGGTGGTCGTCACCGACCCCGTCACCATGGCCACGAACCGGCCGGGGCTCTTCGCCGGGGGCGACGTGTCCCCCGGTGAGCGCTCGGTCACGGTCGCGGTCGGCCACGGGCGGCGGGCCGCAGCGGGGATCGACGCCTACCTGCGGGGCACCACCATGCCGGCCCCCGTCGAGCCCGAGCTCGCGCCGTACGAGTCGCTCAACACCTGGTACTTCGAGGACGCCCCCCGCCAGCACCGGCCGCGCCTGGAGATGGTGCGCCGGCAGTCGACGTTCGACGAGGTCGTGCAGGACCTCGACGCGGGCACCGCCCTGTACGAGGCGCGTCGCTGCCTCTCGTGCGGCGGGTGCATCTCGTGTGACAACTGCTATGCCTTCTGCCCGGACAACGCCGTCATCAAGCTGGGCCCCGAGGGCGAATACGAGGTCGACCTCGACTACTGCAAGGGCTGCGGTCTCTGCGTGCAGGAGTGCCCGACCGGCTCGATGCGGATGGTCCCCGAGGACGTCTGACCCCGAGTCGGCGAGAGGTCGCGCCGACCCCCTGGGGTCACGTGTGCCGCACGGGGACGTTCGCCAACCGGGGGTCGCCGCGAGATGATTCAGGGATCATGCTCTGGACGGCACGCGGCCTTCGTGCCGCGCTCGGGCTGGCGAGTGCGCTTGCCTTCCTCAGCGCGTGCACCGGCGAGTCGGGCAGTGGCGCCGGGAGCAGGAGTTCGCCCGCGGCGGCCAGGACGAGCAGTCCACCACCCATCGAGCCCACGCCGACGATCGGCGAGCCCACACCGACGATCGATCCAGGCCTGCTGCTGGCCGACCTGACCGTCCTTCGCGCGACCTCCGTGCAGATCGAGCCGCTGCCACGTGGGCGCCTCCTCCGGTTCGGGACGCGCCTGGCGAACGTCGGTGGCGCCCCGATCGAGGTCACGCCCGCACCGCGGAGGCCCTGCCCGCGCGGCCAGCGGGCCTTCGTCCAGCAGATCGCCCGTGACGCCAACGGTGACGGCGTGTACGACCGGCGGGTCGACACCGGGCGGACGAGCAGGGCCGGAGCGTGCGCGTTGTTCCATCCGACGCACGAGCACTGGCACATCGACGGGTCGGCCCGCTACGAGCTCCAGGACACCGAGGGGAGCACCATCGCCGCTCGGCGCAAGGTCAGCTTCTGCCTGCGCGACACCCACGGCGTACCGGGGAGCGTGGGTCCGCGGCGGATGGTGTACCAGGAGTGCAGCCGGGACGCGCCGCAGGGGATCTCGGCGGGGTGGAGCGACCTGTATGACTTCGACCTCGACGGACAGGCGATGCGGCTCCCGCCCGATCTGCCCAACGGGACGTACTGCCTCGTCATGACCGCCGACCCGTTCGACCTGCTGCTGGAGTCGGACGAGACGAACAACGCCTCGGTCACCCCGGTGGCGATCAGAGGGGCGACCGCCACGCGCGTACCGGGCTCCTCGCCTTGCCGCCCCCAGGCGACCCGCTAGCGCCCCAGCACGAGAGCTCGCGCCGACTCGGGGCACTGGGCGAGAGCTCGCGCCGACTGGGCGAAACGCGGACGAGCCGGGCACCCGTGCTCCGGTAGCCTCCTGGCGACCGAGAAGCCCGAACCGAGAGCCCGACCCCGGAAGTCCAGCCAGAAGGAGCACGACGCCATGCCCGCTTCCGCCGCCTCGTCCGCACCACGTGAGGTGAGGGACTGGGTGACCAAGGCGGCCGACGACGCCGTCCGCCACGCAGGCGAAGGCACGCTCGTCACCTGCTCGTCGGGAGCCTCGCCCTCGGGCCCGGTGCACCTGGGCAACCTGCGCGAGTTCCTCACAGTGCACTTCGTCGCCGACGAGCTCCGGCGGCGAGAAGTGCGGGTGCGCCACCTGCACGTCTGGGACGACTACGACCGGTTCCGCAAGGTGCCGATGGGCGTCGACCCCTCGTGGGCCGAGCACATCGGTCGGCCGCTCACCGCGGTCCCGGACCCGTGGGACTGCCACGCCACCTGGGCCGAGCACTTCAAGGAGCCGCTGCGCGACTCGCTGCACGCCCTGGGCGTGGACATGGAGGAGATCTCGCAGACCGAGCGCTACACGAGCGGCGTCTACCGCGAGCAGGTGCTGCTGTCCGTGCGCCGCCGAGCCGAGATCGACGCCGTGCTCGCCCGCTACCGCACCAAGCAGCACGCCCCCGAGGCGCACTCGGAGCAGGAGGCCGAGGCGCTCGCGGACTCCGTCGCCGACGCCGACGACGCCGAGGGCGGCTCGGAGCTCGAGCGGTTCCCCTTCAAGCCCTACTGCCGCACCTGCGGACGCGACACGACCACCCTCACGTCCTACGACGACGAGACGACCGACCTGGCCTACACCTGCGACCGCGGGCACTCCCACACCACGAACCTGTCCACGCAGGACGAGGGCAAGCTGGTGTGGAAGGTGGACTGGCCGATGCGGTGGGCCTTCGAGCACGTCGACTTCGAGCCGGCGGGCATGGACCACGCCACGCCCGGCTCGTCGTTCACCGTGGGCCACGAGCTCGTCGAGGCGGTGTTCGGGATGCCGCGTCCCGCCTGGTTCGGCTACGGCTTCGTCGGCTTCGCGGGCGTGCAGAAGATGTCCTCCTCGCGCGGGGGGGCGCCGACCGCGACGGACGCCCTGCGGGTGCTGGAGGCGCCGATCGTGCGCTGGCTCTACGTCCGCCGGCAGCCGAAGCAGACCTTCGACATCGACTTCGGCCCCGAGGTGGTCAGGCTGTACGACGAGTGGGACGCGCTGGCCCGCAAGGCCGCCGACCCCGCACGCCGCGACGCCCAGGTGCTCGCCTGGGAGCGCGCATCCGCGACCGCCGAGGGCTCACTCCCGGCGCCTCGAGTCGTGCTGCCCTTCCGCCTGCTCTCGTCCGTCGCCGACGTCACGGCGGGCTCCGCCGAGCAGATCGGCCGGATCGTCGGCGAGGACGTCGCCGACCTCGAGCCCCGGCTGGGCAAGGCGATGGCGTGGACGACCGAGTACGTCGACCAGGCCGACCGCACCACGGTGCGCGAGGAGCCGGACACCGCTCTCCTGGGCTCACTGACCGAGGAAGAGCGGACCTGGCTGCGTCTCCTGACCGACGGCCTGCGCGAGCAGCACGACCTCGACGGAGTGACCGCCCTCGTCTACGGCGTGCCCAAGCTCGCCCGCGGCCAGTCGCTCGACGAGCGGCCGACCGACGAGGTGAAGGCCGACCAGAAGGCGTTCTTCGGCCTGCTCTACCGACTGCTCGTCGACGCGGACCGCGGGCCACGCCTCCCCACGCTGCTGATGGCCCTGGGGGTCGACCGCGTGCGCGCGCTACTCGGCGCCGAGTAGCGCGTCCGCAGCAGCCGGGCTCGAGTCGCGCAAGAACGTCGAGCACCGCTCCCACTCGGCGTCCTCGCCGATGGCGCGCGCGGCGAGGGCGAGGAGACCGAGGCTGCGGAGGAAGCCGCGGTTGGGCTCGTGCTCCCACGGCACCGGGCCATGACCCTTCCAGCCGTTGCGCCGCAGCAGGTCGAGGCTGCGGTGGTAGCCGACGCGCGCGTAGGCGTAGACGGTGAGATCGTCGGAGCCGCCGCTGCGGGCTTCGCCGGCCAGGGCGGCCCAGGCCGCCGGCGACGCCGGGTGCCGGCGTACGACGTCGGCGGGGGTCGCCCCTTCGCCGAGCTCCGAGTCGGCAGGATCGGCAGGCAGCAGGATCGGCGGCGGGCCGGCCATCAGGTCCGGGTGGTTCCCCTCGTGGGTCATGGGGAGAGCCTAGGAGCCCGGGAATCGGTGTCCGCGGGTTGGTGTTGACTCGGTTCGTGGCCACCACCGATGCGGGCACCGCCCGCCGTCCCGCCGAGGCGCTCGCCTGGCCCGCCCTGATCGCCCTGTGCCTCGGGTTCTTCATGATCCTGGTGGACACCACGATCGTGACGGTCGCGACGCCCGCCCTCATCGAGGAGCTCGGCGCCGGGGTCAACGAGGTCGTGTGGGTGACCAGCGCCTACCTCCTCGCGTACGCCGTGCCGCTGTTGATCACGGGCCGCCTGGGCGACCGCTTCGGGCCCAAGCGGCTCTACATGCTGGGCCTGACGGTCTTCACGGCGGCCTCTCTGTGGTGCGGCCTGACCGGCACGATCGAGATGCTGATCATCGCCCGCGTCGTCCAGGGCCTGGGCGCCGGCCTGATGACCCCGCAGACGATGGCGGTGATCACCCGACTCTTCCCCGCCGAGACCCGCGGCCGGGCGATGGCCGTGTGGGGGGCCACCGCCGGCGTCGCCACGCTGGTGGGCCCGATCCTCGGCGGCTTCCTGGTCGACTCGCTCGGCTGGGAGTGGATCTTCTTCATCAACGTGCCGGTCGGGATCGTCGGCTTCGTCCTGGCGCTCCGGCTGGTCCCCACCCTGGAGACCCACAGCCACAGCTTCGACTGGGTCGGGGTGGCGCTGAGCGGCCTCGGCATGTTCGCGGTGGTCTTCGGCATCCAGGAGGGCCACCAATACGACTGGGGCACGATCCGCGGCCCGATCACCGTGTGGGCCCTGATCGGCTTCGGCGTCGTCGTCCTCGGTGTGTTCGTGTGGTGGCAGGCGCACATCAAGCGCGAGCCGCTGATGCCGCTGGGGCTCTTCAAGGACCGCAACTTCTCCGTCTCGTCCCTGGCCATCGCGGCGATGGCGTTCACGGCCACCTCGATGGGCTTCCCGCTCATGCTCTACGCGCAGCTGGTGCGCGGTCTGTCGCCGACCCAGGCCGCCCTCTTGATGGTCCCGATGGCGGTGATGTCGATCCTGCTCGCGCCCCTCGTCGGCCGGATCACCGACAAGGTCCATCCCCGGCTGCTGGTCGGGTCCGGCTTCGCGGTCACCGCGGTCGCGATCCTGTGGCTCTCCCGGGTCACCACACCCGACAGCGCGACCTGGGAGATCCTGGTCCCGATGGGGCTGCTCGGCACGGGCATGGCCGGCGTCTGGGCGCCGCTCGCCGCCACAGCCACCCGCAACCTCGTGCCCCAGCTCGCCGGAGCGGGAGCCGGGGTCTACAACGCGATTCGCCAGGTGGGCGCGGTGATGGGGTCGGCCGCGATCGCGGTCCTGATGGATGCGCGCCTGTCCGCGCAGGGGCTCGGCAGTGGCGGCCCGGGGGGCGAGGGTGCCACCTCCGGCGGACTGCCACCCGCCGTCCAGGAGCCCTTCAGCACCGCCATGTCGCAGTCGCTGCTGCTCCCCGTCGGCGCGCTCGTGGTGGGCTTCGTGGTCTCGATGGCCTTCACGCTGCCGCGCCACCTCGTCCCTGGCGCCTCACGGCCGGGCATCTGAAGGAATCACCGGTCAGCCGGTGATTCCTGAACCTGTCAGGCCTCGCGAGGGCCGACAACCTCAGGGAGAGGCCGACAACCCGCCGCCGTCAGCCGACGCTGTGGCCGGTCGAACGCAGGTTCTCGCAGGCCTCGACCACGCGCGCGGCCATCCCAGCCTCGCCCGCCTTGCCCCACGACCGCGGGTCGTAGGTCTTCTTGTCGCCGACCTCGCCGTCGACCTTGAGCACGCCGTCGTAGTGGGTGAACATGTGCGCGGCGACGGGGCGGGTGAAGGCGTACTGCGTGTCGGTGTCGACGTTCATCTTCACCACGCCGTAGTCCACGGCGTCACCGATCTCCTGCGGCGAGGAGCCGGAGCCGCCGTGGAAGACCAGGTCGAAGGGCCGTGAGCCCTCGGGCAGTCCGAGCTCGGCGACGACCGCAGCCTGGGCGGTCTTGAGCACCTCGGGGCGCAGCTTGACGTTGCCGGGCTTGTAGACGCCGTGCACGTTGCCGAACGTCAGCGCCGTCATGTAGCGGCCGTTCTCCCCGACGCCGAGCGCCTTCACGGTCGCGAGCGCGTCCTCGGCGGTGCTGTAGAGCTTCTCGTCGATCGCGCCGACGACGCCGTCCTCCTCGCCGCCCACGACACCGACCTCGATCTCGAGGATGATGTGGGCCGCGGCGCACTTGGCCAGCAACTCCTCGGCGATCTTCAGGTTCTCGTCCAGCGGTACGGCGGACCCGTCCCACATGTGCGACTGGAACAGCGGGGCATCACCTCGCCCGACCCGCTCCAGGGAGAGCTCGAGCAGCGGTCGGACGAACCCGTCGAGCTTGTCCTTGGGGCAGTGGTCGGTGTGCAGCGCGACGTTGACCGGGTAGGCCTTGGCCACCTCGGCGGCGAACGCCGCGAAGCCCGCCGAGCCGACGACCATGTTCTTCACGCCCTGGCCGGAGAAGTACTCGGCGCCGCCGGTCGAGACCTGGATGATCCCGTCGGAGCCCGCGTCGGCGAAGCCCTTGAGCGCGGCGTTCAGGGTCTGCGACGACGACACGTTGATCGCCGGGAACGCGAAGCCCTTGGCCTTCGCGGTGTCCAGCATCTCGGCGTACTTCTCAGGGGTGGCGATGGGCATGGTCGTGCTCCTCAGGACGGCGGGGTGCGAGCCGATTTCACCCTAGTGGCTCCCCCAGGCGGCCGGCAGGCCGGTCCCACCCGATGGCGCGGGTGCGAACACCAGGCCCGGATGCCTAGGACGCGACGTAGACGGTGACCCGCCCGCCACAGGCGAGCTCACGGGTGAACAAGCCCCCCGTGATCCCCACCACGCGGCCCTTCGCGACGCCGTTCCCGGAGACGTGCACGACCTTGGTCTTGGGGAAGCCCAGTCCTTTGAGCAGGTTGCGTGTGTAGGTCAGCGTCCGACCCCGCACCGCGTCGTTGCGGGGGATCAGGCAGCGGTTGGTAGGCGTCTTGGACCACAGGTCCCAGGTCACCACGACCTTGCGGATGCCCGACGTGATGTCGGCGACCTTGCGGCGGCCCGTCGACCGCCAGACGCCGTCCTCCTTCCGGAACTTCACCCAGCCCGGGGAGGCCACGACCTGCTGGGTCTTGTGGTCGAGGCCGACGCCGATCAGGCCCTCCCGCTCCGGCTCCTGCTCGGCAGCCACGAGTGGCCGGTCCTCCGGCGTCCCGCTGGTCTCGCCGCAAGGCGCGGTCTGGACCGTCCCCCACGGGTAGCCCACGCCGACGCTCACATAGCCGCGCGTCTTCTTCTTCGCGACGTCGAGGGGCTTGGCCGTCACGTCGACGAAGCCTTGACCCTTCGGATAGACGTCGCCGTCGCGGAAGCCCAGGAAGATGGTGCTCAGGCAGGCGTCCTCGTTGCCGGTCTCGGGGTTGTAGGTGTAGGCGACACTCACGAACTCCGGCACCGTCACGTCCACCGGCGCGAGGCGGACGTCCTTGTCGATCCCACCCTGGAAGGTCAGCACGAAGGTCTTCTCGTAGTGGGAGCCGCTCGCGGCTGACCCGGTCGCGCGGATCGTGATCGTGCCGTGGACGTCCTTGGCCGTCGTCGCGCGTTCGGTACGCCGCGCGGGCTGCCGAGCGCCCGAGCCGAGGTCAGCGACGGCGTCGGCACTCTCGCGCACAGCACCGAACGCCGCCTGTGCGTCGAGCCCCCCTGACTGAGGCGCTCCCTGCACCGGCGACACCCATGTCGACACCGTCATCAGCACAGCCGTGACGGCCACGATCACCCCCCGGATCACACCTCCGAGGGTACGGCTCCGGCCGGGACCTTGTCAGCGATGGATCGAAGTGGTCTGCACCGATTCGGCCACCACCCGGCCGCCCCGCATCACCCAGCGCGGAGCGGCGTGCTCGCGCAGCAGGTCCACCACCCGCTCGGAATCGTGGATGCAGAGGTCGGCCCGGCGGCCGACCGCGACCTCGTGCGCGGGCAGCCCCAACACCCGGGCCGCGCGGGTCGTCACCAGGTCGAGCAGCTGCAGCTGGTCGGGCCCGGACAGGAACCCGAGCAGGTGCGCGGCGAGGAACGCGACCTCCAGCAGGTTGTGCCGCCCGAACGGGTAGTAGGCGTCCTCGATGTCGTCCTGCCCGAGCGCCACCGGGAGGTCCTCCTCGAGGAACTCCCGGACCGGCAGGTGCAGCGGGCCGGTGTGCGGGTCGGAGACGAACCCGAGACCGGCGGCGCGGGCCAGGTCGGCGAGGCGGCGCATGGTCGGCGTCGGATAGAGACCGATCGCCCGGCCGTGGCAAGCGACCCCGCGCCCCACCAGGTCGTGGTCGAGCATCGACTCGGCCAGCATCGCCGTGGTGCGCAACGACGGGTCCCCCGCGTCGTCGACGAGCATGGCCACCCGAGACCCCGAGCGCGCCGCCAGCGCGCAGGCCCACTCGACGTGTGCTCGGGCGTCCCGGTCGGACACCTCGATCCACGGGATCCCGCCCACGACGTCGGCACCGAGATGCAGGGCCTCCTCGCACAGCTCGGCCGCACCGGCGTCGCGGAGCAGGCCGTCCTGGGGGAAGGCGACGACCTGCAGGTCCACGAGGCCGCGGTACTCCTCGCGCACCGCGAGCACCGCCTCCATCCCCTCGAGACCGGCGGTGGTGTCCACGTCGACGAACGCCTGCACGTGCAGCACGCCGTTCACGACCGCCGCATCCAGCGCCCTGCGGACGTTGGGCATGATCCAGGCGCGGTCGTAGTGCTTCTTGACCGTCGACGCGTCCCGCACGATGGAGCGCATCGCGTCGCCCATCTCGCCCGAGGTGTACGACGAGAGCGCGGCGTCGCCCGCCAGGGGCAGTGTGTGGACCTTGTCCAGGTGCATGTGCGCGTTGACGAACGACGGCGTCACGAGGCGCCCCTCCGCGTCGATCGCCGTCCCTGCCGCCACGGACACGTCACCGGAGTCGATGACCACGTAGACACCGTCGGCGACGCCGAGGGTCACCACGCGTCCGTCCAGGAGCCGGGCGTTGGTGACGACGAGGTCGAGGGGCGCGTCCCCGGATGCGGTGGCACTCACGAGCGCATCATCCACGCCAGGCCTCCTCGCCCGACAGGTCGGCGTGGGCCCGGATCCACGCGTGCATCGCGATCGCGGCCGCGGCCGAGGCGTTGATGGAGCGGGTCGAGCCGAACTGCGCGATCGAGAAGGTGCCCCGGCACGCCGCGCGGGCGGGGTCCGACAGCCCCGGTCCCTCCTGGCCGAAGAGGAAGCACACCGACCACGGGATCGCCATGGTCTCCAGGTGGTCCGAGCCGGGGAGGTTGTCGACCCCGAGCAGCGGCACGCCCCGTTCGTCCAGGTACGCCGCGAGGTCGGCCACGCTCGCATGGTGCCGCAGGCGCTGGTAGCGGTCGGTGACCATCGCGCCGCGCCGGTTCCACCGCCGGTTGCCGACGATGTGCACCTCGGCGGCGAGGAACGCGTTCGCCGTCCGCACGATCGTGCCGATGTTGAAGTCGTGCTGCCAGTTCTCGATAGCCACGTGGAAGCCGTGCCGACGCGTGTCGAGGTCGGCGACGATGGCGTCGAGCGTCCAGTACCGGTAGCGGTCCACGACGTTGCGACGGTCACCCTCCGCGAGGAGGCGCTGGTCGAACTCCTCGCCCTGCGGCCAGGGGCCCTGCCAAGGCCCGACCCCGACCTCGGCGGGACCGTGCGGCATCGGGTCGTACGGCGCCCGCGTCTCCCGGTCCGCCGGGTCGTCCGGCCCGACGACATCCGGCTCCACGTCGCCGACCTTAGTGGTGGGCGTGGGAAGGCCAGGTACGGTCTCCCCGTGAGTCACGAGTGGGCCGTCCCGATGATCCTCGGAATGGACTGGATGGACCCTCAGTGGCTGCTCGACCGCTTCGGCACCGAGCTGTTCTGGGTCAGCCTGGTCATCGTCTTCGTCGAGTGCGGCCTGCTGTTCCCCTTCCTCCCGGGCGACACCCTTCTCTTTGCGATCGGCCTCTTCATCGCCACGGGCGAGCTCGACCTGCTTCCGGGCTCACAGTTCGTGGAGCTCGTCGCCGCGCTGCTGGCGCTGTGCACGGCGGCGTTCCTCGGCAACGTGGTGGGCTACGAGATAGGTCGCGGTCTGGGCACGCAGATCCGCACGCGCGACGGCAGGGTGATCAAGCGCAAGCACCTCGACAAGACCGAGGAGTTCTTCGACAAGCACGGGAGCATGGCCCTGGTCCTGGGCCGGTTCGTGCCCTTCGTGCGCACCTACATCACCGTCGTCGCGGGCGTCACCCGGATGTCGCGGCACCGGTTCCTCGTCTGGAGCGGGATCGGCGCCGTGCTGTGGGTGGTCAGCATCACCATGCTCGGGTTCCTCCTCGGCCAGACGTTCCCCGGCCTGGGAGAGAACATCGACAAGGCCATCATCCTGATCCTGGCCTTCTCGGTGATCCCCATCGCCTACGAGTGGTGGAAGCACCGGCGCGCGCGGAGCAGCACGCCGGTCTCCTGACCCCGGCGCGTCAGCCGCGAGCGGCGTCCAGGTCCGCCTTGGTCAGCACCGGGCGGACCTCGAGCCCGACATCGGCGAGTGGCGACTCCGGCCCCGGTGAGCGGTCGATGGCGCACACGACGAGGGTGACGACGCCCCCCTCTGCTCTCAGGGCCTGGGTCGCGTCCCGGACCGCGCCACCGGTCGTGATCACGTCCTCGACCAGCGAGATCCGGCGACCGCTGACAGCGGGGCCCTCGGCGAGCTTGCAGGTGCCGTACTCCTTCGCGCGCTTGCGCACGAACAGTGCCGGGAGCCCGGTGCGCGCACTGAGGGCGGTGACCAGAGGGATCCCGCCGAGCTCGAGGCCACCCAGCAGCTCGGTCTCCGGTGGTACGAGGTCGACCATGCGGTCCGCGACCCGGCCGAGCAGCACCGGGTCGGCCTCGAAGAGGTACTTGTCGAAGTACTCGTGCGACACCTGACCCGAGCGCAGGGTGAACTCGCCGGTCAGGCGGCAGCAGGCGTCGATGTCTCGGGCGAGGTCGGGGTCGGGTGCGCTCATGGGTTCAGTCCAGCATCGTCCTCGGGTCGGGCGCCACGTGGGTGGCCCCGTGGCAGCCGTCGAGGATCTGCCTCCTGCCCGTACGAGGTCATGGCGGTGCTCCCACCTGGCTACTCTCAGGCCCATGGCCGACCGCCGCACCGCTGCCCGGCTCGACGGCATCCCGCCGACCATCTTCTCCACCATGTCCGCCCTCGCTGTGCGGACCGGTGCCGTCAACCTCGGTCAGGGCTTCCCGGACCGAGACGGGCCGCCCGAGGTGATCGCGGCGGCGGTGCGGGCTCTCGAGGGCGGTGCTAACCAGTACGCACCGGGCGTGGGCATCCCTGCCCTGCGACAGGCGATCGCGCGACACCAACGGCGTCACTACGGGATCGACCTCGACCCCGACACGCAGGTGGTGGTCACGACCGGCTGCACGGAGGCCATCGCCGCCGCCGTCCTCGGCCTCGTGGACCCCGGCGACGAGGTCCTGGTCGTCGAGCCCTACTACGACTCCTACGTGGCGATGCTCCAGATGGCCGGCGCCGTACGCCGCCCGGTGACGCTGCGCCCGCCGGACTTCCGGCTCGACCTCGACGAGCTCCGTGGCGCGGTCACACCCAGGACGCGTTTCGTGCTGCTCAACAGCCCCCACAACCCCACCGGCATGGTGCTGACCCCCGAAGAGCTCGCGGGCATCGCCGCGGTCGCGGTCGAGCACGACCTCGTCGTGATCACCGACGAGGTCTACGAGCACCTGACCTTCGACGACCACCAGCACCGGCCGATCTCGACCCTGCCCGGCCTGGCCGAACGGACCCTGACGCTGTCGAGCGCCGGGAAGAGCTACTCGTTCACCGGCTGGAAGGTCGGGTGGGCGACCGGCCCGTCGTACCTGGTCGGCGCGGTCCTCGCGGCCAAGCAGTGGCTGACCTTCACGTCGGGGGCGCCGCTGCAACCGGCGGTCGCGGCCGCCCTCGACGAGCACCCGGACTACCCCTCCAGACTGGCCGCGGAACTGTCCGCCAAGCGCGACCTCCTCTGCTCGGGGCTCGCCCTGATCGGGCTGCCTGGGCGGCCTCCCGAGGGCACCTACTTCGCCATGACCGACATCAGCCACCTCGGCTGGCCCGACGCGATCTCGTTCTGCCTGGCGCTGCCGGAGCGCGCGGGCGTGGTCGCCATCCCTGCCGAGCCGTTCTACGACGATCCGGAGGCCGGCCGCCAGATCGTGCGGTGGGCCTTCTGCAAGGAGACCGTCGTGATCGAGGAGGCGCTGCGCCGCCTCGCCTCTGCCGACCTCACCTACCGCTGACCGCGCCGCCGAGGCATCGGTCACCGGGTCTCGACACGCCGCTCGTCCCACGCAGCGGCTCGACCACCGAACAACCTCGTCCCTCGCAGCGGCTCGACCAGCGAACGGCCCACCTTTCGGTGGTCGAGCCCGCGAGCGCCAGCGAGGGTGTCGAGACCTCGTGACCGCTGCGGCGCCCGTCAGCGAGTGCGGCGGGCGTACCAGTCCCCGGCGCCGCCAACGAAGAGAAGCACCACGACCAGGCCGGAGGCGACCAGCCAGATCGCGCTGACCCCGGACGTGATGCCGAGCAGGCTGAAGAGGGCGACCACGACCGACGACACCACCAGCAGGATCCGCGCGACATTCGAACGGCGCATGGCGAAGACCGCGAGCAGGCAGGCGATCAGACACCACACCGCGAGCACCACGCAGAAGAAGATCGCGACGCTGTAGATCGCGTCGGCGTCGATGTCGGGCGTGGTGCCCTGGTCGCGCAGGGTGTCCTCGATCTCGCGGACCATCTCGTCCTTGGAGACCGCCACAGCGATCGCGAAGAAGCCGAACATGAGCGCGGTGAGACCGGAGACGATGAGCGTGATCCAGCCGGCCGCGGTGACCGTGCCGGGCCGGGGGTCGTCGTTGACGAGCGGCCGCCCGTACATGTCCAGGCCGTCGCCCAGGGGACCGGTGGGCGGGGCGGCGTACCCACCGGGTGCGTAGGGGTTGGGCGCAGCCGGCTGGCCGTAGGGGTTCGCCGCCGGCTGGCCGTAGGGGTTCGCCGCCGGCTGGCCGTAGGGGTTCGCCGCCGGCTGCCCGTACGGGTTCGGCGGCGGGTTCTGGGCAGGCTGGCCGTAAGGATTCGGGGGCGGGTTCTGGCCGTACGGGTCCTGCGGCGGCGTCTGGTTGCTCTCGCTCACGGGCTCATCCCATCACGGGCCGGGCGCGCACGGGAGAACCACCTCTGCACCGACGGCCTGACCAGCAGCGCGACCGTCAGCACCGCGAGCGCTCCCGGCACGGCCATCGAGGGCGAGACCAGCGACCCGAGGAGGCACAGCAGCGCGATCGCCACGCACGACACCAGGAGGCCGACCCAGGCCCAACGCACCCGCCGGAACGCCAGGGCAGCGAAGGTCGCGGCACTCGCCGACCACACCAGGCAGACGATGCTGGCCACCCACCCGGCCATGCGAACGGTGTCCTCGGTGACCCCCTGCTCGAAGAGCGCGGGGTTCTGCGTCTGCATCTCCGCCACCAGGCCGGCGGTGTCGATCATCAGGACGAAGGCCAACAGGCCGCCCACCACGAAGGCCACCGCACTCGTGGCCCAGGTGATGGAGCACGCGGCGACCAGGGCGCCCGGACGTCGCTCGGCGGCGGGTACGGCGGGCCACGGCGGCATCCCCTGGACGGTGCCGTAGCCCTGCCACGGGGGCGGGACCTGAGGGGCGACGATGGACGGCACCTGCGGCTGGGCAGGACCCGTACCGGCCGTCGGCGACGTGGGCCGGGTCCGGGTCGCCGGTGGACCGCTGGACGGCGCCGACGGCGAGGTCGCCCGAGCGGTCGGCGACGCGTCGCCGGTGAACCAACCCCGGGCGGGCTGCAGCCACAGCATCGCGATGCTGGCCGCTACCACGCTGGCCAGGAAGCCACCCGTGACCAGTCCCGAGAGGAACAGCGGCACGGCCAGCACGCTCAGACCGATCCGGGCCGCGCGGTTGCGCTTGAGGGCGTGGTAGCCCAGGATCGCCGCGGCCGTGGCCAGGCCCGCGGCCACCATCGAGATGGTGCGGACCATCGCGAGCGCCGACTCCAGCCCGATCCCGAGGTCACGCCACGGCGGCTCACTGAGGAACCGCTCGATCGCGGTCCGGCTCTCCAACGACCTGAGGTCCCCGAGCTGCTCGAAGACCGACAGGACGAGCATCACCGACGCGGCGATCACCAGCCACGACGCCAGCGTCACCTGACGCGGGCGGGAGGGGGTCGCGGGCGAGGTCATCATCCGATTTTGGCACGCCCACCCCAGCGCCGGTGATCGATCACCGCACTCGGAGCCGCAGCGTCCCTTCCTCGGCATCGACCTCGACGATGCTGCCGTCGACCACCTCGCCCGCCAGCAGCATCCGGGCCAGCGGGTCGCCGATCGAGGTCTGGATCAGCCGTCGCAGCGGGCGAGCGCCGTACGCCGGGTCGTAGCCGGTGTCGGCGAGCCACGCACGGGCGGCGTCGGTGACGTCGATCTCGATCCGCCGGGCCGCGAGTCGCTTCTCCAAGAGACCGAGCTGCAGCCCGACGATGTGGGCCAGGTCGTCCTTGGACAGCGCGTCGAAGACGACGATCTCGTCGAGCCGGTTGAGGAACTCCGGCTTGAAAGACGCCCGCACCACGGCCAGCACCGACTCCCGCTGCTTGTCCGGCTCCAGCGTCGGGTCGACGAGGTAGGCCGACCCCAGGTTGCTGGTCAGGATCAGGAGGGTGTTGCGGAAGTCGACCGTGCGGCCCTGACCGTCGGTGAGCCGCCCGTCGTCGAGCACCTGCAGCAGGATGTCGAAGACCTCGGGGTGCGCCTTCTCGACCTCGTCGAGCAGCACGACGGAGTAGGGGCGGCGACGGACGGCCTCGGTGAGCTGGCCGCCCTCCTCGTAGCCGACGTATCCGGGCGGAGCGCCGACCAGCCGGGCCACCGAGTGCTTCTCGGAGTACTCGCTCATGTCGATGCGCACGATCGCCCGCTCGTCGTCGAACAGGAAGTCGGCGAGTGACTTCGCGAGCTCGGTCTTGCCGGTGCCGGTCGGGCCGAGGAACAGGAACGACCCCGTCGGCCGGTTGGGGTCGGCGATGCCCGCCCGCGACCGGCGTACGGCGTCGCTCACCGCCCGCACCGCGTCGGCCTGCCCGATCAGGCGGCGCCCGATGACCTGCTCCATCTCGAGCAGCTTGGCCGTCTCGCCCTGCAGCATCTTGCCGGTGGGGATCCCCGTCCACGCCTCGACGACGTCGGCGATCTGCTGGGCGCCGACCTCCTCGCCGACCAGAGGCTCCAGGCCGTCGCCCTCGGCCTTTTCGGCCTCCTCGACGTCGGCGATCTTGCGCTCGAGGTCGGGGATCGACTCGTATCGGATCTTGCTCGCCGCCTCGAGATTGCCCTCGCGGAGCAGCTTGTCGGCCTCCACGCGCAGCGTGTCCAGCGCACGCCGCAGCTCGCCCTCACCCTCGAGCGTGGCCTTCTCGCGCTCCCAACGGGCTTCGAGCGCGCGCAGCTCCTCCTCGTGGTCGGCGAGGTCGGCGCGCAGCTTGCCAAGGCGGTCGACGGAGGCGGGGTCGGTCTCCTTGGCGAGCGCGAACTCCTCCATCTTCAGCCGCTCGACCTGGCGCCGGAGCTGGTCGATCTCTTCGGGTGAGGACTCGATCTCCATCCGGAGACGGGAGGCGGCCTCGTCGACGAGGTCGATCGCCTTGTCGGGCAGCTGGCGACCGGTGATGTAGCGGTCCGAGAGCGTGGCGGCCGCGACCAGCGCCGCGTCGGTGATCCGGACGCCGTGATGCGCCTGGTACTTCTCCTGGATGCCGCGCAGGATCTGGATGGTGTCCTCGACGGAGGGCTCGCCGATGAAGACCTGCTGGAAGCGGCGCTCCAGCGCGGGGTCCTTCTCGATCCGCTCGCGGTACTCGTCGAGCGTGGTGGCACCGATCATGTGCAGCTCGCCGCGGGCGAGCATCGGCTTGAGCATGTTGCCGGCGTCCATCGCGGAGTCGCCCCCGGCTCCGGCGCCGACGACCGTGTGCAGTTCGTCGATGAACGTGATGATCTGCCCGGCCGCCTCCTTGATCTCCTCGAGGACGGCCTTGAGACGCTCCTCGAACTCGCCGCGGTACTTGGCGCCGGCGACCATCGCCGCGAGGTCGAGCGACAGCACGCGGCGGCCTTTGAGCGAGTCGGGCACGTCGCCGGCGACGATGCGCTGGGCCAGCCCCTCGACCACCGCGGTCTTGCCGACACCGGGTTCGCCGATGAGGACCGGGTTGTTCTTCGTCCGGCGGCTGAGCACCTGGATCACCCGGCGGATCTCGGAGTCACGGCCGATGACCGGGTCGAGTCGGCCGTCCTCCGCGGCCTGGGTGAGGTCGACGGAGAACTTCTCCAGGCTCTCGTACGTCGACTCCGCCCCCGCGCTGGTCACCTTGCGGCCGCCACGGATCGCCGAGACCCCCTCGCGGAGCCCGTCCGCGGTGAGCCCGGCGTCGGTGAGCACCTTCTTGGCCGAGGACTCCACGGTCGCCAGCGCGATGAGCAGGTGGTCGGTCGCGACGAAGTCGTCCTTCATCCCCGTCGCGAGGTCGATGGCGGTCGCCAGGACCCGGGTCAGGGCGGCGGAGCCGGTGGCCTGCTGGACGGTCGCGCCGCTCGCGCTGGGCAGGGCGCGCGCCACGGCCTGCGCGGTCGCGAAGAGCGCCGTCGCGTCGACCCCGGCCTTGGTGACCAGGCTGCGCGCGGTGCCGTCCTCCTGCGCCAGGAGGGCCACCAGGAGGTGCACGGGCTCGGTCGTGCTGTGCCCGCTGGTGGTCGCCGCCACTTGGGCGGACTCGATCGCCTCCCGGCTACGAGTGGTGAACTTTTCGGCGGCGAACTGGCTCATACCTCGTGTCGATCCTCACTGTCGATCGGTCTGGAACGGTGCGCCCGGTTGGGCGGTCCATAGAGCACAACATCACAGGAGTTGAGTCTGTTCCACTCAACTTGAGTCCGTGGACGGACAGCTCCGGGGAGGTTCACTGATGCACCGACTCAAGTCTGCCCTGATCGCCCTCGCGGTGGGGATCGTGCTGCTCGCCGCGCTCGACTGGGCCGCGGCCGCTGCCACGGGCAAGCCGCTGATCCTCGGCAAGTGGAACGAGGCCGGACAGGCCACCGTCCTCAAGAGCACCCAGCAGGGCGAGCCCGCTCTCAAGCTCAAGGCGAACGGCGGCCCGGCCTTGACGGTCAACAACACCAAGCTGGTCCCGAAGCTGAACGCCGACAAGCTCGACGGCTTCGACTCCGAGGCCTTCAAGAAGAACCGCAACCGGATCTACCAGTGGTCGGTGCCCGGGCACACCGGCGGCTTCAGCCAGCCGCTCCCCGACCAGGAGCCCGGCAGCTACCTCGTCGCCTACTCCGTCCAGCTCGTCGGCGCCGCGGGCGACCAGGCCAACCCGAACTCGATCTCGTGCCGGGTCGTGATCTCCGCCCTGTCCGGCACGTTGGTGACCGACAAGGCCGTGATCGGCGAGACCACCCTGACGTCCGTGGCCACCCCGCCCGCCCTGAGCGGCACCGGCGCGCTGATCCTGGGCGCCGGCGACCACCTCAGGCTCGACTGCTCGATGACCCGCAACAACCAGCAGTGGAGCACGGCGGCCATCCAGCCGCTCCAGGTCTCTCTGCTGCGGGTCGACGGCAGCGACGTCTACGGTGGCGTGCTCGCCAAGCCGGTGGCTCTCCAGCGCTCGACGGACCGGTAGGGGCCTCGGTCTCGACACGCTCGCTGCGCTCGCGGCTCGACCACCGAAGACTGGTCTCGTTGGTCGAGCCGCCGCCGCGAGGCACGAGCGGCGGCGTGTCGAGACCACCGCTGGCTCAGCGGACGCGCTTGAGGTAGCCCGACGGGTTCTGGGTGAGGTAGTAGCGCTCGCAGTGTGCGTCGACCTCGAAGCCCGGGTCGGTGGCGAGGAAGTCCCAGACCGCCTCCATCGGCCCGGGCCCGTAGTCGGGCGCGGCCGGATGTCCGTTGACGTTGGTGTCCTCGACGATGAGGTAGGAGCCGACCGGCACCAGCGGCGCGTACGCCTCGAGCTCGGCCGCGACGTGGTCGCGGGAGTGGTCGGAGTCCAAGATGACCAGGACCGGTGTGCCCGGGGGGATCATCGCGGCGATCTGCGCCACGACCTCCGGGTCGGTCGAGGACCCGGTCAGGTAGGTCAGGCGCGGATGCTGCGGGGGGTGCGGCGGGGTGTTCACGTCGACGGTGACCACGCGACCGGCGTCGATCGTCTCCAGGCGGTCGGCGAGGTAGAGCCCACTGCCGCCCCGGTAGGTGCCCGTCTCGATGACCAGCCCGGGCTCGAGGCGGTCGATGAGCTCCATGTAGATCCACATGTCGGTGGGGCACTTGTAGGTCCGGACGCCGCGGTACCAGGTGTCCTTCCAGGTGCGCTTGGACACGTGGTAGTAGAGCCGGTGGAACTGGTCGCGGATCACGTCGCGCACGTACGCCGGCGGCTCGGGCACCGGCTCTCCCACCGGCCGCCACAGCCCCTCGAAGCTCGTGGCCACGGCGTGGGCGACGCCCTGAGGCAGGCGGTCAGCCGGTTGGTGGGACAGGTAGGCCTCGACCAGCGGCCCGAGGACCGGATGGTCGCGCACGTCGGCGCTACCGTCCTTGAGCCGCTGCGCGAGGTCGCGGATCGCCGCGTCGGCCACCTCGTCGAGCGACGCCGCGACCTCCGGATGCTGCTCGATGCCACTCGATCGGCGCTCGGCCAGGGTGGCCGCCCGCCTGGCAGCGGCAGGGTCGACCCGGCGGGTCACCGCTGATCGGGCTCGCCCGATCAGGGAGTCCTTGGCGGTCACGGGCGAGCTCTCCTCCGGGCGGTCTGGGCCCGGCCACTCTACTGAGGGACCCTGAGCGGCCCCGTCCGGTGTCCAGCCCCACGTCCGGGGGAGGTCCCGGAGGGTCCCGGTGGCGTAGTCCGGTGCGCTTCCGGGGTCCGGCGGCCCGGATCACCCCGGAAACGCACCGGACCATGCGACCCGGGAGAAGGCGGGGGGCTCAGCGGCCGCGGCGCCACACGACCAGGGATCCGGAGGCGTCGGGGCTGCGCAGCACCGGCAGCTTGCTGGGCGTGGACGTGGACGCGCCGCGCACGGCCTCCACCAGCGCCTGGCGGGTGGCGTCGAGCTCGGCCTGGAGCTCGTCGTTGCGGCGGCGGAGCGCCTCGATCCGGTCCTCGAGGTCGAGGATCCGCCGGACGCCCTCAATGCCGGCCCCGGAGGCGGTCAGGTCCGCGATGCTGCGCAGCAGCTCGAGGTCGCGCGCCGAGTAGCGCCGGCCGCCACCGCCTGTGCGGCTGGGCGAGATCAGCCCCATCCGCTCATAGGTGCGCAGGGTCTGCGGGTGCAGCCCGGTCAGCTCGGCCG
>CAZIVD010000052.1:0-32852 GCA_964542635.1 uncultured Nocardioides sp.
TCATCGACCCGGTCAAGGTCACCCGCTCCGCGCTGGTCAACGCCACCTCGATCGCCGGCATGCTGCTGACGACCGAGACCCTGGTCGTCGACAAGCCCGAGGAGGAGGAGCCCGCCGCGGCCGGCCACGGCCACGGCCACGGTCACTGACCTCGCCGAGCACGACCACTGGCCCGTCCGGAGCATCCGGGCGGGCCAGTGGCCTACCCGCGCGTCATCGACCGCTGCGGAGCACCACCTTGGGCTCGCCGTGCACCTGGCGGCACCGGACGTAGGCCGACTGCTTCCAGAAGTGGCCGTCGTCGGGCCGGCATCGCCGCCCGGGCACGACGCAGTCGTAGTGGCTGCCGTCCGGCTTGAAGACCGCGAACTCGTCCCTCGAGGTCCGGCACCGAGTGGCGCGTCGGGCCACGTGCACGACTTTGGCGTTGCCCGCGACGTCCGTGACGCGCAGTTGGCGGGGCCGCGCCTTGGCGAAGAAATGCGTCACCGAGACCGAGGTCGCGCAGGGGAGGGCGGCGCACCAGGTGAAGGTCTGCAGCGGCTTGCCCGCGCCGCCGAGGACGGCGAGGACGGCGACGCCCGAGCCTGCATCCTCGGCGGAGGCGGCCAGGAACCAGCCGCGTCCGTTCTGGTAGAGGCGCTGCTTGGGCAGGCGCGGCGCCCGGTCGTCCAGGACGATCGAGTCGCTGACCGTGATCGGGGCGAGGCCGGGACCGGAGTAGGTCGCGGTCACGGTCCGGGTCGCGCCGACGGACTGGGCGGGCAGTGGCACGAGCTGCCAGGGGAGCTCAGCGGTGGTCGGGAAGGTGGCAGCGGCCCCGTCGCCGTTCGTCACCGTGACCTGGTCCGCGCCCGCCGGCCAGCCGAGGGCGAGGTTGACCGCGATGGAGGTCGTGGCGTCGGTGCGGCCCCCGAGGCTGACCACCTCGACCGAGGGCGCTCCCGCGACGAGAGCCGGCGCGCGATCCGGAAGGGAGGCTGCCGGGGCAGGCCCGGGCGTCATGGGCAGGCTGACCAGGACCGAGATCCCGACCGCGAGGAGCGCACGACGCATGCGTCGAGCGTAGGAAGCAAGTCGCCTCTGCGTGGCGGTTCGGCAGAACCGACCCGCAGAGTTTGCCTGCGCGAAACGCGGTGGATCCGGCCCGGAAACCGTGTCGGTCGAGGATCGTCCGCATGCTGTGGCGAGTGCGCGCGACCCTTCCCGACCGGCCGGGCTCGCTGGCCGTGCTCGCCACCGAGTGCGGTGCGAGCCAGGTGAACATCCTCGGGTTCCAGGTCTTCCCGGGGATCGACCTGGTCACCGACGAGCTGGTGCTGGACGGGCCGGACGGCTGGGCTGACTCCGACGTGACGTCCCTGGTCGAGCGCTCGGGAGGCACGGCGGTGAGCGTGGCCAGGTGCACAGAGGCCGCCTTGGCGGACCAGCCGACCCGCTACGTCCAGGCCGCGGCGACGATCCTGGCGGCCCCGGCCGGCTTTCCTGATGTGCTGGCCCGGCTGTTCGACGCGGAGCCGGAGTCGTCCGGACCGGTCGGGCAGGGGCAGGACGTGCTCGACGTCTCCGTGGGCACCGTGTCGGTGCAGGTACGCCGCGCCGCGCCGTTCACGGCGACCGAGCATGCGAGGGCGGCGGCGCTGGCGGGACTCGTGGACGACGTCCTGGCGCGGGCCGAGACCGAGGCTGCAGCGCCGGCGCCGGGCGGCTCCGACCCCGAGTTCGTCTCCGAGGGCCATCAGGTGGCGGCGGTCGTCGCCGGCGTCGTGGTCGGCACGGCTTCCCTGCGTCCGGCACTCGACGAGCCGGAGGCCTGCGTGCTCGAGCTCGCCGTCGACCCGGCCTGGCGTCGGCACGGCATCGGCAGCAGGCTGCTGGCCGAGGCGGTCAAGCTCGCGGCCGCCCAGGGCGCCTCCGAGCTGTTGCTGACCACCCGGGCCGACAACCAGGCGGTGCTCCCGCTCGTGCTCTCGGCAGGGCTGCGAGGGCGGATCCGGATGTCTGGCGACCGCCTGACCGTGCGGATCCCGCTCGTCGTGCTGCACCGCTGAGTCGGGACGCCGCTCAGCCCGAGGGCTCCCCAGCCTCGATCCGCCGATCTCTTGCCTACCGAGCGCCCCCATCCGGGCCCGCCGGCGGCGTTGTCGCACCTCGACGGGCCTCCGGCCCGCCTTCGGCACTCCGCCTTGCCGGCACACCCGTCTGGTGACGCGCAGCAAACGGCGACGATCGGTGGATCAAGGCTCGGCCAGGATCGCGACCACGGCCTCGAGCACCCGCCGCGTGGCCTCGTAGTCCTCGCCGAACTCGGCCGTGAAGCGCTGCTCCAGGTCGACCAGGTGCCGGTAGCCGGTGCGCGCCTGGGTCAATCCCTCGGCGGTGTAGCGCACCAGCTTGGCACGGCCGTCCCGAGGATCGGGCACCAGTTCGACCAGGCCCAGGTCCACGAGGTCGCGGACCACCTCGCCCATGGACTGGCGGGTGATCCCGGCCCGGTGGGCGAGGTCGACCGTGCGCTCGCCCCCCGCAGAGGACAAGGTGGCGAAGACGACGTTGTGCGCCGGCCGGGCCGACGGATAGCCGGCGCGATGGGCCTCGGTGACCATGTGGCTCTGCAGGGCACGGTTGGCGCGGTCGACCAGGGCGATGAGCGGCTTGCGGTCGGGCTTCTCCGGACGACCCCTTGACATCGGTAAGGAATCCTTCCAATATATCGACAGGAATCCTTACAGTAACAGGAGATCGGCCATGCTGGTGCACGACGACCTGGACCAGGTCTTGCGCCTCTTTCCGCAGTCCCACGCACCGCGGTCGACGGGGGTCGCGGTCGAGCACGAGCTCTTGACGTTCGACGCGGCGACCGGCGCCAGTGTCGATCCGGAGCGGGTCCGTGCGGCGGTCGAGGGGGCCGCCTTCGCGCCGTACGTCGGGTTCGAGCCGGGCGGGCAGGTCGAGTTGAGCCTGCCCGTGAGGAGTGACCCGATCGGGGCTGCAGCGCTGGTCGCCGAGACGGTCGCCGCCCTCCGGTCTGCCTGTCTCGGCGTGGGCGTCCGGTTGGACGCCCGGCCCGTCGACCTGCGCCCGGAGGCCCGCGTGCCACTGCGGCTCAGGTCGCCGCGGTACGTCGCGATGCAGCGACACTTCGACATCATCGGCCCTGCCGGCCGCCGCATGATGAGGCGCACCGCCTCGACCCAGGTCTGCCTCGACTGGTGGGGCGGCGCGGCGGGTGTCGAGCAATGGCGGGTGTTGAACCTGGCGGCGCCCTTCCTGGCCGCGGCCTTCGCCCGCGCGACCGGACCCGGATCCCGTTTGGCGACCTGGTTGCAGGTCGACCCGGCCCGCACGGCCTTCGACGGACGGCTGCTGCGAGGGGACGATCCCGTGATGGCCTACGCAGCGTTCGCGGCCGGCGCCACGGTCTTCGTGGAGGACCCGGAACCGGCCGTTCACCTCACCACACTGTTCCCGCCGGTGCGCCCCCGAGGCCGCTACCTGGAGGTGCGGTTCTCCGACGTGCAGGAGGAGGCAGGCGTCCGACTCCTGGTGCGCGTGCTGTCGGCGCTGGCCCACGACGACGTCGCCCGGGCGACCGCACTGCACGTGCTCGCGCCCGAGGAGGAGCACCTGGAGCAGCGGTGGCGCGAGGCAGCCCTGGGGATCGGCTCGGCCGCCGCCCGGGGCCGGGAACTGGTCGCGCTGTGCGACGCCCCCGCCTGGGACGGTGCCGCGTGAAAGGCGCAGGAGTCCTGTTCGTCGTCGACCCGCTGCGGGGCCTGCAGGCCGACATCGACGCCAGCATCGGGCTGATGCTCGCGGCCCAGGACCTCGGCCTGGACGTGTGGATCTGCGAGCCGACCGACCTCGAGGTGGTCTCAGGGCGCGTGACGGGCCGGGCCACCAGGGTGCGGTTGGCGCCGAGGCACCGCGGCCGGGACCACCGATGGGTCGTGGCCGACCCGTGGTACGCCCTGGAGGAGCGCCGCGTGCTCGACCCGGCCACCGACGTGGAGCTGACGCTGCTGCGGATCGACCCGCCCGTCGAGGCCCGCTACCTCCACACGACGTACCTCCTCGATCTGGTGGTGGCCCATGGAGGACGCGTGGTCAACCGGCCTTCGGGCGTCCGAGCGCTGCACGAGAAGCTGCTCGCCCTCGCCTTCCCGGACCTGTGCCCGGAGACCGCGATCACCGCGGACCCGCAGGTCGTGCGTGACCTCGTGGGGCGCTGGTCGGCGGCCGTTGTCAAGCCGGTCGACGGCTTTGCCGGGCTCGACGTCTGGCTGCTGCGCGACGACGACGCGGCCGTCTCGCTGGCCGAGTCGGCCACCCGAGGGGGTAGCCGGCACGTGATCGTGCAGGAGTACCTCGAGGATGCGGCCCACGGCAACAAGCGGCTGTTCGTGCTCGACGGCGACGTCGTGGGTGCGGTCTGGCGGCGGCCGTCGGCCACCGACTTCCGGATCGGCCCGCCCGTCGCCCCGGCCGACATCGACGACCGAGACCAGGCGATCGCCGCCGCCCTGGCTCCGGTGTTGGCGGCCCACGGCATCGCGCTCGCCGGCCTCGACGTGATCGGCGGCCGGCTGATCGAGGTGAACCTGACCTGTCCCGGTGGCATGCACAAGACCGACGCCCTCCTGGGCACCGACCTGAGCGGCGCGACCATGCGCCGTCTCCTGACCGAAGGAGTCCCCGTATGACCATCGACGACCTCGGCACCGACGACACCGTGACCGTGGTGTGCCTGGCCCTGCTCGGCATCCTGCTGTTCGTCCTCGGCGCCAACGTGACCCGGCACCGGGCCATCCGCGGCGACACCGGCAACCAGATGCCCACGGACCCGGCCGACCGACTCTTCATCGCGCAGCGGGCGCACGGCAACGCCTCGGAGTACGTGCCGACGCTCAGCGTGCTGATCTTCTTGTGCGCGGTGCTGGCCGGCGGTTGGTGGGTCGCTGGGCTCGCGATCGCCGCCGTCGTGGTGCGCACCATGCACGCGGTCGGGATGCTGCGGGCAGCGACCCTCGCGGCGCACGGCCCGGTCAGGGACATCGGCGCGGTAGGCACCTACCTCACCGGGATCCTCCTCGGGGTGACGGCGATCGTGGCGGTCGTCTGAGCGCCGTCCTCCTGCCCGACTGTCCGCGCCGGACCGCGCGGTCCGGCGCGGATAGACTGGGGAGGTGGAGCAGGAGCGCACCGAGGTCCCCGACAAGTTCGCCGCCCTCGGGCTGACCTACGACGACGTCCTGCTGCTGCCGGGGTACTCCGACCTCGCGCCGACCGACATCGACACGACCACCCGGCTGACCCGAGAGGTCAACCTGACGGTGCCGCTCGTCAGCGCCGCGATGGACACCGTCACCGAGAGCCGGATGGCGATCGCGATGGCTCGCGAGGGCGGGCTCGGCGTCCTGCACCGCAACCTGTCGGTCGAGGACCAGGCCTATCAGGTCGACCTGGTGAAGCGGACCCAGACCGGCATCATCTCCAACCCGGTCACGATCGGGCCCGACCAGACGCTCGAGGACCTCGACCGGATCTGCGGCGAGTACCGCGTCTCCGGCCTCCCCGTCGTCGACGGAGACGACCGTCTGCTGGGCATCATCACCAACCGCGACCTGCGCTTCACCCCGGTCGCCGAGTGGGCGACCACCAAGGTCGACGAGGTGATGACGCCGATGCCGCTGATCACCGGCCCGGTCGGCATCGATCGCGACGAGGCCACCCGCCTGCTGCGTCAGCACAAGCGCGAGCGGCTGCCACTGGTCGACGAGAGCGGCCGGCTCGCGGGCCTGATCACCGTGAAGGACTTCGTCAAGGGCGAGCAGTATCCGCACGCGTCGTACGACGCCCAGGGGCGACTCCTCGTCGGTGCGGCGATCGGCTACTTCGGCGATGCCTGGACCCGAGCCACCACCCTGATCGAGGCCGGCGTCGACGTGCTGGTGGCCGACACGGCCCACGGCCACGTGCGGATGCTCCTCGACATGGTCGCGCGCCTCAAGAGCGACCCCGCGACCCGCCACGTGCAGGTGATCGGCGGGAACGTCGCGACGACCGAGGGTGCCCAGGCCTTCGTCGACGCGGGCGCGGACGCCGTCAAGGTCGGCGTCGGGCCGGGGTCGATCTGCACCACGCGCGTGGTCACCGGAGTCGGCGCGCCCCAGATCTCGGCCGTCCACGCCGCGTCGCTCGCCTGCCGACCTGCCGGCGTACCCGTGATCGCCGACGGCGGTCTCAAGCACTCCGGCGAGATCGCGAAGGCGATCGTCGCCGGCGCGGAGTCGGTGATGATCGGCTCGCTGCTCGCCGGGTGCGAGGAGTCGCCGGGGGACCTCGTCTTCGTCAACGGCAAGCAGTACAAGTCCTACCGCGGCATGGGGTCGCTGGGCGCCATGTCGAGCCGGGGGAAGAAGTCGTACTCGAAGGACCGCTACTTCCAGGCCGAGGTGGCCAGCGACGACAAGATCGTCCCCGAGGGCATCGAGGGGCAGGTGGCCTTCCGGGGGCCCCTCTCGGCCGTCGCCCACCAGCTGATCGGCGGGCTCAACCAGTCGATGTTCTACGTCGGCGCGCGCACGATCCCGGAGCTGCAGGAGAAGGGCCGCTTCATCCGGATCACCTCCGCCTCCCTCGCCGAGTCCCACCCGCACGACGTGCAGATGACGGTCGAGGCCCCCAACTACACCGGCCGCTGACTTTCGTCGATCGGTCACCGGGTCTCGACACCGCTCGCTGACGCTCGCGGGCTCGACCACCGGACTCTCTGATCGGTGGTCGAGCCGTCCTCGCGAGGGACGAGCGAGGGCGTGTCGAGACCTGGGTGCCGGCCACACCAGGGAGGGTGGGGCCATGGACTCACGGATCATCGACGTCCATACGGGCGGCCGCGAACGGGTGCTCGACGTGACGGGAGTGTGCTCCGACTTCGTGGGCGGCCGCGGCGACGGTCTGCTGCACGTCTTCGTCCCGCACGCGACGGCCGGCATCGCCATCCTGGAGACCGGCGCAGGGTCCGACGACGATCTGCTCGCGGCTCTCGAGGACCTGCTGCCGGCCGACGACCGCTGGCGGCACCGCCACGGGTCCCGCGGGCACGGCCGGTCGCACGTGATGCCGGCGCTCGTGCCGCCGTACGCCACCATCCCGGTGCTCGCGGGACGGCTCGCTCTCGGCACCTGGCAGAGCATCTGCCTGGTCGACCTCAACGTCGACAACCCCGACCGCCAGGTGCGGCTGTCGTTCCTGCCCGGCTGACCTGGGCGCCCCGCCGGTCCCGGCCGCCGTCGATAGGGTGAGCCGGTGACCGAGATCGACATCGGCAAGGGCAAGCGGGCCCGGCGGGCGTACTCCTTCGACGACATCGCGATCGTGCCGTCGCGCCGCACCCGCGACCCCGAGGAGGTCAGCGTCGCCTGGCAGATCGACGCGTACCGGTTCGAGCTGCCGATCCTCGCCGCGCCGATGGACTCGGTGATGTCGCCGGAGACGGCGATCGCTCTAGGCCGGTACGGCGGGCTGGGCGTGCTCAACCTCGAGGGCATCTGGACCCGCTACGAGGAGCCCGAGCCGCTGCTCGCGGAGGTGGCCGGGCTCAGCGGCCTCGACGCGACCCGGCGGCTGCAGGAGATCTACGCCGAGCCGATCAAGCCCGAGCTGATCACGGCCCGGCTGCAGGAGATCCGCGACGCCGGGGTGACCGTCGCCGGGAGCCTCTCCCCGCCGCGCACCAAGACCTTCGCCAAGACCGTCGTGGACGCCGGGGTCGACATGTTCGTCATCCGCGGCACGACCGTCTCGGCCGAGCACGTCTCCTCCCAGGCGGAGCCGCTCAACCTCAAGGAGTTCATCTACGAGCTCGACGTGCCGGTGATCGTGGGCGGTTGTGCGACCTACCAGGCCGCCCTGCACCTGATGCGCACCGGCGCCGCAGGGGTGCTCGTCGGCTTCGGCGGTGGCGCCGCCCACACGACCCGATCGGTGCTCGGCGTCGCCGTGCCGATGGCGAGTGCGGTGGCCGACGTGGCGGCCGCCCGGCGCGACTACATGGACGAGTCCGGAGGTCGCTACGTGCACGTGATCGCCGACGGCTCGATCGGACGCTCCGGCGACGTCGCCAAGGCGATCGCCTGCGGCTCCGACGCGGTCATGGTCGGCTCGCCGTTCGCCCGCGCCGCGGACGCTCCCGGGCGGGGGTACCACTGGGGCGGCGAGGCGCACCACCAGTCGCTGCCGCGTGGCCAGCGCGTCGAGATCGGCACGGTCGGGACGCTTGAGGAGATCCTGTTCGGGCCGTCGCGCGTCGCCGACGGGACGATGAACCTCGTCGGCGCGCTGCGCCGGGCCATGGCCACGACGGGCTACACCGAGCTCAAGGAGTTCCAGCGCATCGAGGTCGTCGTCCAGTGACCGGTCAGCCAGTGACCGTCCGCCGGTGAAGGCCGACCGTTGACCCGACTGGTGCTCGCTGCGGCGCAAGCGGAGGCGGTAGCGGGCGACCTCGTGGCCAACGCTCGTATGGCGGCGGACCTGGTCCGTCACGCGGCCGACGAGGGCGCCGAGGTGGTGGTGCTTCCCGAGGCCTTCCTGACCGGGTACGCCGCCGAGGTGTTCGCGGCCCCCCTGCCCAGCCTGGTGGACCTGCCGCTCGAACCACTCCGCGACGCGGCACGGGAGACGGGCGCAGTGGTCGTCGCGAGCAGCGCGCTGGCCGCCGGCGGGGTGGCGACGCTGTCCAGCGTGGTGGTCGGCCCGGACGGTGCCGTCGACGTGCCGTACGACAAGCAGCACCTTGACGGTGACGAGCGGCAGTGGTTCACACCCGGGGACCACGGTGCGTCGATCCGCGTGCGCGGCCTCGAGCTCGGCCTCTCGATCTGCTATGACGGCTGCTTCCCCGAGCACGCCCGGGCCGCCGCGGCGGACGGAGCGGTGGCCTACCTCAGCTCGTCGGCGTACTTCGTGGGCGCGGAGCACCGGCGCGATCTCTACTACCCGGCTCGTGCCGTGGAGAACGGTCTGTATGTCGTGTTCGCCGGCCTGACCGGCCGCTGCGGCTCTCGGGACTTCAGCGGCGGCTCTGCCGTCTACGACCCCGAGGGCCGCTCGCTCGCGCGCCTCGGCATCGAGCCCGGCGTCGCCGTCGGCGTCCTGGACACCGAGGTCGTCGCCGCGACCCGCGCCCGGCACACCATGCTCGCCGACCACCGCGCCACGTTGGGAGACCGCCGCGTCACGGGGTGACCGGAATCGTTGGTCGAGCCGGGCGAGCCGTCAGGCGAGCCCGTGTCGAGACCTCGCGACTCTCACGGGGGTCTCGTGACGAGGCCCGAGGGGGCCCTCCTCGACCACCGATCAGGTGCTCTGGCTGCGGGGGCGGCGGGTGAGCCACACGGTCAGCCAACCGCCTCCGGCGAGGAGGAGCACGATGAGCAGGGCCCCGACGTCGCCGGGAACGACGTAGTGCTCGTCGTACACGACCTCCTGGTACGACGTGTCGTCCGGCGCCCGGCCGAAGGTGAAGTCCGAGACGATCTGCCTGGGGTCGGGGAGCCACTGCGAGGTGGCGGTCAGGTAGGGCGTCGTCGTCAGCCACTCCCGCAAGGCCGGCGAGGTGACGCCCGCCGGGTCGACTCGCCCCGCGAAGCGCACCTCGGGTCGCGTCGCGCCGCCGGAGGTCGGGTCGGTGCGGCGCATCCGATGCTCGGCCAGCACGTAGACGACGGGCTGCTGGGCCGACTCGGCCGCCTGGGACATCCGCATCGGATAGACCAGCTGCTCGCTGGCGAACGTGATGGCCAGGGCGGGCAGGTCGCCCTCGAGCGTGTCGTGGGTGGCCGTGAGCTGGATCGCGACGAAGCTCCACCCTTCGTCGACGTACGGCGCGGTGGCCGCGGTCAGCGCCGGTGTGCTCTGGTAGCCGTGCCGGTCGAGCCAGCGCGCCAGCGCCGACGCGTCGGCGGCGGTCAGGGTGGTGGCGCGCAGCGGCCCGAGGTCGACGGTCCCGAGGACCTGCACCGCCGCGCCCTCGGTCGCACCCGCGCCGTCGCCATCCCCGCCCCCGAGCAGCGACGGGCCGAACAGGTGCCAGCGATCCTCGCTCCGGGGTGCGGTGAGCGCGGCCAGCTCGTCGAAGACCGTGTCGTCGCCCAGGGCGACCGCGGCGGCCGTGGGCGTCGGGATCAGGAGGCCGGCATCGACGGCGTCGGTCCGGGTGCTCAGCCGCAGCAGCACCGTCTCGCGCGCCCCGTCCCAGACCACCAGCGCGGTCTCGCCGGTGACGCTGGTGTCGTGCCCGCTCTGGTCGACCATCCCGCCGCACGCACAGGCCTGGGCGGGCGCGGCGACCGCGAGGCCGCTCGCGACCAGCAGGCCGATGAGGAGGCGCCTCACCGCAGCACCAGACCGGGAGCGTGCCCCAGGAGGTTCACCGCCGAGCGGGTCGCGGCCAGCGCCTCCCGCAGTCGCGCCTGGTCGCCCTGGCCACGGTCCAGGGCGCGGACCACTCGCTGGATGCGGATCGGGGCCCCGTCCGACCAGTGGTTCCAGTACGTCGGGACGTACTCCGCGCGCGCCACCACGAAGCGCTTCCCCCGCTCGGCGAACCGGAAGCGCACCGTGATCCCCTCGTAGGTGCGCGGCCTCCTGACCTCGTTCTGCGCGATCGCGTTGCCCAGCCCGTAGACCACCCAGGTGCCGTTCACGCGCGTGATCGGCTGGACGACGTGAGCGTGCTCCCCGACCACCAGGTCGACCGCCGGCGAGGCCGTGAGGCGCTCGACGAGCGCCACCTGCTCGGCGCTCGGGCGGGCGTCGTACTCGGTCCCGCCGTGGTACTTCACGATCACGATGTCCGCCCCCGCCTGGCGGGCCGCGCGGGCCTGCGCCAGCAGGTTGTCGGCGTTCCAGAGCGACACCGACCACTCCCGGCCGCTCGGCATCGGGAAGCCGTTGAGCCCGTACGTGCCGCTCACCACGGCGACCCGGACGCCCTCGTCGGTGGTGACGATCACCGGCCGCCGGCGCTCCGCAGCCGTCCTGAACGTGCCGACATGGCCGACGCCGGCCCGCTCCAGGAGGGTCGCGGTCCGGACCAGTCCGTCGTACCCCTGGTCGACGGCATGGTTGGAGGCCGTGGTGCACAGGTCCCACCCCATGGAGCCGATCCACCGGGCGATCTCGGGCGGGGCCGCGAACACGGGGTAGCTCTCGTACGGCGCGCCCGGAGCCGCGAACGGCACCTCCTCGTGGCACACGGCGACGTCCGCCTGTTGCACGAGCGGTCGCAGCGCGGCGAACATCGGGTCGAAGTCGAACCGCGCCCCCTCACCGGTGTGCGCGTGGTCGGCCGCGGCGCTGTGCCAGACGGTGTCGTGCCAGAGCAGGTCGCCGGACAGCACCACCGTCGCCGTGCGCGGCGGATCAGGGACGGGCTTCTGGGCGGGTTCGCCGGGCGGGGCCTCCTCGGCGGTCGAGCCCCCGTTCCCTTCGGTGGTCGAGCCCCCGCGAGGGGCGAGCGGGGTGTCGAGACCCGCGTCAGCAGCGAGCACGATCCCGGTGGAGCCTTCGGCCGGGGAGGCCGGGGGAGCGACGAGGGCGAGCGTGCCGAGGGAGGTCACCGCCAGAGTCAGGCTGGTGACCAGTCCGAGTCCGGCGAAGGTGCGAATGGGGGTCCTCCTGTGCGCCCCGGTGATCCGCCACCTGTGAGGCAGGCCTCAGCGTAGCGACGCGGTCCAGGGTCGGGACCAGGTTCGGGCGAGAGAGGATGGAGACGTGACCGCCCCGAGCGCACTCAGCCCATCGGCCCGCGACCAGGCGCTCGCCGCCCTCGCGGCGACGCGTCCCGGCGCCGAGTTGGACGTGCTGGTCGTCGGCGGCGGCATCGTCGGTGCCGGCACGGCGCTGGACGCCGTCACGCGTGGCCTGGCGACTGCTCTCGTCGAGCAGCGGGACCTGGCGTCCGGCACCAGCTCGCGCAGCAGCAAGCTGGTCCATGGCGGGCTCCGCTATTTGGAGATGCTCGACCTCGGGCTTGTGAGGGAGGCCCTCCAGGAGCGCGGTCTCCTCCTCACGAGGCTCGCCCCGCACCTCGTGCGGCCGGTGCCGTTCCTCTACCCGCTGCGGCACACCTGGGAGCGGCCCTACGTCGGTGCCGGACTGATGCTCTACGACGTGATGGCGATGACCGGACGCTCCGACATGGGCGTCTCCCGGCACCAGCACCTGTTCCGCAAGCGGGTCGCCCGGATCGCACCGGATCTGCGCACCGAGGACCTCACCGGAGCGATCCGCTACTACGACTGCCAGGTGGACGACGCCCGCCTCACCCTCGCCGTGGCCCGGACCGCCGCCTCGCACGGCGCCCACGTCGCGACCCGCACGCGCGTGGTCGGCTTCCTCCGCGAGGGCGAGCGGGTGGTCGGCGTCCGGGCCGTCGACCTCGAGAGCGGCCGGGAGCTCGAGGTCCGGGCCCGCGTGGTGGTGAACGCGGCCGGCGTCTGGACCGACGAGATCCAAGAGCTCGTCGGCGGCCGAGGCGCGCTGCACGTGCGCGCCAGCAAGGGCATCCACCTGGTCGTCCCGCGCGACCGGATCCGCTCCGAGGCCGGCCTGATCACCAAGACCGCGACCTCGGTGCTCTTCGTCATCCCGTGGGGCCGGCACTGGATCATCGGCACGACGGACACCCCCTGGGACCTCGACAAGGCGCATCCCGCCGCGTCCCGGGCCGACATCGACTACCTGCTCGCCCAGGTCAACACGCTGCTGCGCGAGCCGCTCGACCATGCCGACGTCGAAGGCGTGTACGCCGGGCTGCGGCCGCTCCTGGCCGGCGAGTCCGAGTCGACCTCGCGGATCTCCCGCGAGCACACGGTGATCTGGCCGGTGCCCGGTCTCGTGATGGTCGCGGGCGGCAAGCTCACCACCTACCGGGTGATGGCGCGCGACGCTGTCGACGCCGCCGGCCGCGACCTGGTCGCCCTGGGCGCCGGTCCGGTCCGCGACTGCATCACCGAGCGAATCCCGCTGGTCGGGGCCGACGGCTACCTCGCCCGGTCCAACCAGCGGGTGCTCCTCGCCCGTCGAGCAGGGCTGAGCGTGAGCCGTGTGGATCATCTCCTCGAGCGCTACGGCGGCCTGGTCGACGAGGTCCTCGCCTTGCTCGAGGCCAGGCCGGGGCTGGCGCAACCGCTGCCCGGTTCCGAGGAGGTGCTCGCGGGGGAGGTGGTCTATGCCGTCACCCACGAGGGCGCTCGGCATCTCGACGACGTGCTGACCCGGCGTACCCGGGTCTCGATCGAGACCTTCGACCGGGGCATCCACGCCGCCGCCCCCGCGGCGGCCCTGATGGCCGCCGAGCTCGGCTGGGACGACGCGCGAACGGCCGACGAGGTCGACCACTACCTTCGACGGGTCGAGGCCGAGCGGCAGAGCCAGCTGATGCTGACCGACCAGGAGGCCGACGAGGCCAGGGTGCAGGCCCCCGACATCGTGTGACCCCGGTCGGTGTGACCAGGAAGGCGTGGTCGCGCGTGGAGAGGTCACCTACGCTGCGTCCATGACGTCCGTGAACCCGTCCGGGGACCCGCTGCTGACCGGACCGCACGACCCCGAGCATGACCCCCGGGCGACCTATGCGCTCGAGCCCGAGTACGCCGGCCGCCTCGTCGACCGCCTCACCGCGACCTCCGGCGAGACCGTCGAGATCGTCTCCCCCCTCAACGGCCAGCCCATCGCCCACCTGCCGCAGTCGACCGAGGCCGACGTCGCCGAGGCGTTCCGCCGCGCCCGACGCGCCCAGGCCGCCTGGGCCCGGACGCCCATCGACGAGCGGGCTGCGGCACTGCTGCGCCTGCACGACCTGGTCCTGGACCGGCAGGACGAGATCATCGACCTGATCGTCTGGGAGTCGGGCAAGGCCCGCAAGCACGCCTTCGACGAGCCGGCCCACATCGCGCTGACTGCCCGCTACTACGGGCACACCGCCCACCGGCACCTCGACACCCAGCGCAGGTCCGGGGTGATCCCGCTCCTGACCAGGGTCGAGGTCAACCGGGTGCCCAAGGGCGTGGTCGGCGTCATCTCGCCGTGGAACTACCCCTTCACGATGGCCCTCTGCGACGGCCTCCCGGCGCTGCTGGCGGGCAACGCCGTGGTCGCCAAGCCGGACCTCCAGACCACGCTCTCGGCCCTGCTCGCCGCCGTCCTCCTGGAGGAGGCCGGGTTCCCGCGTGACCTGTGGCAGGTCGTGTCCGGCCCCGGGCCGGAGATCGGCGGCGCGATCGTCGGCCAGGCCGACTACGTGTGCTTCACCGGCTCCACGGCGACCGGGCGTGTGGTGGCTCGGGGCTGTGCCGACCGGTTGATCGGCTGCTCGCTGGAGCTGGGCGGCAAGAACCCGATCCTGGTGCTGCGCGATGCCGACGTGGAGCGTGCCGCCGAGGGCGCCGTGCGGGCGTCGTTCTCCAACGCCGGCCAGCTGTGCGTGTCCACCGAGCGGATGTTCGTCGCGGACCAGGTCTACGACCGGTTCATGGGGCGGTTCGTCGCTCGCACCGAGGCGATGACCCTGGGCGCGACGCTCGACTGGGGCAACGACATGGGCCCGCTGATCTCGCAGGCGCAGCTCGACAAGGTGACCGCCCACGTCGAGGACGCCGTGTCCCGCGGGGCCCGGGTGCTCACGGGCGGGAAGCACCGGCCCGACCTCGCGCCGTACTTCTTCGAGCCGACGATCCTCGAGGGCGTCACGCCCGACATGGCCTGCTTCGGGCAGGAGACCTTCGGTCCTGTCGTCTCGGTCTACCGCTTCCACGACGAGGCGGACGCCATCGCCCGCGCCAACGAGGGCGAGTACGGCCTCAACGGCTCGATCTGGTCGCGCGACGGCGCTCGGGCGCGCACGATCGCGCGCCACGTCAAGTGCGGGACGGTCAACATCAACGAGGCGTTCGGCGCGACGTTCGCCAGCGTGGACTCGCCGATGGGCGGCATGCGCGACTCCGGCCTCGGCCGCCGCCAGGGTGCGGAGGGCATCCACCGCTACACCGAGTCGCAGTCGGTGGCGACCCAGCGGCTGCTGCGCTTCGCTCCGATGCTCGGCATGTCGGAGCAGACCTACGCCCAGGTGATGACCGCGCAGCTGCGCCTGATGAAGAAGCTCGGCCGGCCTTGAGCCTCCAGCCTGGGTCTGGGTCTCTGGCCGGGTCTGGGGCCCACGGTGGGGTCGACTTCGACGTGCTGGTCGTCGGCTCGGGCTTCGGCGGCTCGGTCACCGCGCTGCGCCTCACGGAGAAGGGCTACCGCGTCGGTGTCCTGGAGGCGGGTGCGCGCTTCACCGACGAGGACTTCGCGGTCACGTCGTTCGACACCAAGAGGTTCCTGTTCCGGCCCGAGATCGGCTGCTACGGGATCCAGCGCATCGACGTGCTGCGCGACTGCCTGATCCTGTCCGGTGCCGGGGTGGGCGGCGGGTCGCTCGTCTACGCCAACACGCTGTACGAGCCGCTGCCGGCGTTCTACGACGATCCGGCGTGGAGCGATATCACCGACTGGCGCGCCGAGCTGGCGCCGTACTACGACCAGGCCCAGCGCATGCTCGGCGTCACCGTCTACCCGCACGTCACTCCCGCTGACGAGGTGATGCGCCTGGTCGCCGACGAGATGGGGGTGGGCGACACCTTCCACCCCACCCCGGTCGGGGTGTTCTTCGGCGGACCGGGACAGGAGCCGGACGACGAGGTGGCGGACCCGTTCTTCGGCGGCGAGGGCCCGGCCCGCAACCCGTGCCGCGACTGCGGCGCCTGCATGACAGGCTGCCGCCACAACGCCAAGAACACCCTGGTGAAGAACTATCTGCACCTGGCCGAGAAGCGCGGTGCCCGGATCCTGCCGCTCACCACGGTCACGCGGGTCGAGCCTCGCGATCAGGGCGGGTACGCCGTGCACGTGCGCTACACGAAGGCCAAGCGCGCCCGCCGGCTGGCGACCCGCGTGCTGACGGCGGACCAGGTCGTGGTGGCGGCGTCGGCGCTCGGGACTCAGCGGCTGCTGCACACGATGAAGGCCGAGGGCCACCTACCCGCGCTCTCGGACCGTCTCGGCGAGCTCTCCCGCACCAACTCCGAGTCGATCCTGGGGGCGATCGCGCGGGACCGCAGCGTCGACTACTCGCAGGGCGTCGCGATCACCTCGTCCTTCCATCCCGACCCGCAGACCCACATCGAGCCGGTGCGCTACGGCAAGGGCAGCAACTTCATGTCGTTGCTCCAGACCGTGCTCACCGACGACGACGGAGTGCGACCGCGCTGGCGCACCTGGCTCTCCGAGATGTGGCACCAGCGTCGGACGCTCCCGCACCTCTACGACCTCAAGCACTGGTCCGAGCGCGCAGTGATCGCGCTCGTGATGCAGAGTCGCGACAACTCGATCACCACCTCCCTGCGCACGACCAGGACCGGCCGGCGCGTGCTGACGTCGCGCCAGGGTCATGGCGAGCCCAACCCCACGTGGATTCCCGCGGGCAACGAGGCCGTCCGCCGGATGGCCGAGATCATGGACGGGTCGCCGGGCGGCTCCATCGGCGAGCCGTTCCATCGACCGCTGACAGCCCACTTCATCGGCGGCTGCACCATCGGCGCCTCGCCCGAGACCGGCGTGATCGACCCCTACCAGCGCGTCTACGGGCACCCCGGGCTGCACATCGCCGACGGGTCGGCGATCTCGGCGAACCTCGGGGTCAACCCGTCGCTGACGATCACCGCCCAGGCCGAGCGGGCGATGGCCTTCTGGCCCAACCTGGGCGAGGCCGACCCCCGCCCACCGCTGGGCTCGCCGTACGAGCGGATCGCGCCGGTCGAGCCGCACAGTCCCGCCGTCCCCTCGTCCGCGCCTGCCGCCCTCCGCCTCCCGCTCGTCGACGTCTCCTGACCCGATCCCCGGCCCCGCCCGCCACCAGAATCCCCGGTCGGCCGGGTGTTCTCGACCTTCGGCGTCGCTGCAACGACGCCACAGGTCCAACAACCCCCCACAAGCCCCGGGGCTCTAGGCTCGGACGCATGACGGAGCACGACCTGGTCCTGGTGGTCGACTTCGGCGCGCAGTACGCCCAGCTCATCGCCCGGCGGGTGCGCGAGGCCAAGGTCTACTCCGAGATCGTGCCGCACACCCTGCCGATCGGGGAGATACTGGCCCGGAGCCCGAAGGCGATCGTGTTGTCGGGCGGCCCCTCGTCGGTCTACGAGCAGGGGGCGCCGGCGCTGGACGGGGCACTGTTCGAGGCAGGCGTGCCCGTGTTCGGCATGTGCTACGGCTTCCAGATCATGGCGCAGGCGCTCGGCGGCGAGGTGTCGCCGACCGGCGCCCGGGAGTACGGGCGGACGCCGGTCAGCGTCGTCGACCCCGGCACCCTCCTGGCGGGCCTGCCCGCGAGCCACAACGTCTGGATGTCCCACGGCGACTCGGTGACCGCGGCACCTGAGGGCTTCCGGCTGCTGGCCTCGACCGGCAGCACGCCGGTGGCGGCGTTCGAGGACGTCGCCCGGGGCTTCGCCGGGGTCCAGTGGCACCCCGAGGTGCTGCATACCGAGCACGGCCAACAGGTGCTCGAGCACTTCCTGCTCGAGATCGCCGGCTGCCGCCCGACCTGGACCATGCTCAACATCGTCGACGAGCAGGTCGAGCGGATCCGGGCCCAGATCGGCGAGGGCCGGGCCATCTGCGCGCTGTCCGGAGGCGTCGACTCCGCGGTGGCGGCCGCCATCGTGCAGCGCGCCATCGGCGACCGGCTCACCTGCGTGTACGTCGACCACGGCATGATGCGGCAGGGCGAGACCGAGCAGGTACGCCGGGACTTCGAGGCGGTCTTCGACGCGCTCGACGTGGTGGACGCGGGCGCTCAGTTCCTCGGTGCGCTCGAAGGCGTCGTCGACCCCGAGGAGAAGCGCAAGATCATCGGGCGCGAGTTCATCCGCTGCTTCGAGGCGGCCGAGGCCCGGGTCTTCGGTGACCTGGGAGGCGCCGACCACGACACGGCGTACCTCGTGCAGGGCACGCTCTACCCGGACGTCGTCGAGTCCGGCGGCGGGGCCGGGACCTCCAACATCAAGTCCCACCACAACGTCGGTGGGCTCCCCGACGACCTGCAGTTCGCGCTGGTCGAGCCGCTGCGGACGCTGTTCAAGGACGAGGTGCGCAAGGTCGGCGAGCAGCTGGGCCTCCCGCCGACGATGGTGTGGCGTCAGCCGTTCCCGGGGCCGGGGCTGGGCATCCGGATCATCGGCGAAGTCACCACGGAGCGCCTCGACATCCTCCGGCGCGCTGACGCGATCGCCCGGGAGGAGCTGACCGCCGCCGGCCTCGACCGGGACATCTGGCAGTTCCCGGTCGTGCTCCTCGCCGACGTGCGCTCCGTCGGCGTCCAGGGCGACGGCCGGACGTACGGCCACCCGGTCGTGCTCCGACCGGTGACGTCCGAGGACGCGATGACCGCCGACTGGGCGCGGCTGCCTTACGACCTGCTCGAGCGGATCTCCACACGGATCACCAACGAGGTCCGCGAGGTCAACCGGGTCACCCTCGACATCACCTCCAAGCCCCCCGGAACCATCGAGTGGGAGTAGCCGCGCCCAACCCTGAGCCGCCCCTGATTCGGGCGACCGCGCCGTGGTTCCTGGCGCGTCTGGTCGTAGCATCTGCGGTGACCGAACGGCGCACGAGCACTCCTGGGGGTCTGAGATGACACCGGTCGTCGAGGCGATGCGCTCGATGGTGCGACGGGTGATCATCTCGCGCGGCCCGGGGGTCGACCTCACCCGCTTGGACAAGGTGCCCGACAGGCTCACCTGGCCGCTGCGCCGCGAGGGCTTCGAGCCGCCGGCGCGACTCGCGCAGACCCACGAGACCCAGGGGCCGGTCGCCAAGCTGGTGACCTTCCTGGGCATCGACGTGTGGCTGGTCACCGGCGACCCCGAGGCGCGCGAACTGCTGGCCGACCAGACGTCGTTCTCCACCGACATCCGGCCCTACATGGGTCGCTCCGGGTCGCGCACCGACGGTGACATCGGCGGCCTGGGCTTCACCGACCCACCCGAGCACACCAGGCTGCGCAAGCTGCTCACGCCCGAGTTCACGATGCGGCGGCTGGCGAGACTCAAGCCGGCGATCGAACGGATCGTGGAGGAGCAGCTGGAGGAGACCGAGCGTCTGGGTGCAGGCGGGCGCCCGGTGGACCTCGCCCAGACCTTCTGCTTCCCGGTGCCGTTCCTGGTGATCTGCGAGCTCCTCGGGCTGCCGGCCGAGGAGCGGGAGCGGTTCAGGTCGATGGCGAGCGCCCGCTTCGACGTCACCGGGGGCGGGGTCGGCACGATCGGGGCGATCGGCGGCTCCCGCGAGTTCCTGTTCCAGGAGACCGCCCGCCAGCGACGCGACCCCGGTCCGGGCCTGATCGGCCAGATCATCCGCGAGCACGGCGACGAGATCTCCGACTTCGACCTGGCCGGGCTCGCCGACGGCGCCTTCACGGGGGGGCTGGAGACCAGCGCGTCCATGCTGGCCCTCGGTACGGCGGTGCTGCTGGAGCGCCGCGACGTGTGGGACCTGCTGATCGCCGACGACGACAGCGTCGGCCCGATCGTCGACGAGTTGCTGCGTCACCTCGCGGTCGTGCAGATCTCCTTCCCCCGCTTCGCCAAGCGCGATGTCGAGCTGGGCGGCCACCGGATCCGCAAGGGCTCGGTGGTGCTGGCGCACCTGCCCGCGGCGAACCGCGACTCCCGCGTCACGGACGGCCACGGCTTCGACCACACGCGGGCCACCGCCTCACACCTCGCGTTCGGGCACGGCTTCCACCGCTGCGTCGGGGCCGAGCTGGCGCGCATGGAGCTGCGCGCGGCGTACCCCGCCCTGGCCAGGCGGTTTCCGAACCTGCGGCTCGCCGTCGACCCTGCGGAGCTGGCCTTCCATGAGCGCTCGATCGTCTACGGCGTCGAGGCGCTCCCCGTGCTGACCGGCTCGGGCTGAGGCGCCCGGTCGAGCGCGCTCGGCCACCAGATCCGGCTGCCCAGGTCGAGGTTGATGGCCGTGACCAGCACCGATCGCACGATCATGGTGTCGAGGATGACACCGAGCGCGACCGCCGTGCCGATCTGCACGAAGGCGACCAAGGGGAGCGTGCTCAGCACGGCGAACGTGGCGGCGAGCACCAGTCCGGCCGACGTGATCACGCCTCCGGTGGCCCCGAGCGCGACGAGCGAGCCCTCCCGGGTGCCCCGGGTGGCGGTCTCCTCGCGCACGCGGGTCATCAAGAAGATGTTGTAGTCGATGCCGAGCGCCACCAAGAAGACGAACACGAACAACGGGAACGACGCGTCCGCGTGCTCGAAGCCGCCGCCCACCTCGAAGATCTGGGTGAAGACGGTCTGGAAGAGGATCGTCGAGATCCCCAGGGCGGCACCGAACGACAAGATGACGGTGAGGATCAGGATCACCGGTGACAGCACGGCTCTGAGCAGCACCATCAGGATGAGCATCACCACGAGCAGCACGACGGGGATGATCACCCGGTTGTCGCGTTGGGATGCCTCCTGGATGTCGAGGTAGATCGCCGAGGAGCCGCCGACCAGGGCGTCCGCGCCCTCGACCTGGTGGACCGCGTCGCGGACGGCCTCGACCATGTCGAACGCCTCCTGGGAGGCGATGTCGCCGCTGACGGTCGCGGTGATCAGCGCGACGCCGTCGACCGGCGGGATGCCGGTGAAGGGCTCGCCGAGGCCGGGCACCGTGGCCATCGCGTCGGCGACGGCCTGGGTCTGGTCGGCGTTCGCGACGACCTGGATCGGGTTCGAGGTGTCCACCATGCCGTGCTCGACCAGGACCTTCTGGCCGGTCAACGAGTCGAACTCCTTCGTGTACTGCTCGTCGGTGGGGATCCCGCTGGTGTCGAGGCGCAGCAGGCCGAGGCAGGCGACTCCCAGGACGAGCGCGGTGACGACCCACACCTGGCGCGGACGGGGCTCGATGGACTTCCCGATCCGGGCCCAGAATCCCGTGGAGGTGGGCTCGGGCGAGCCGAACGTGGGTCGCTTGGGCCAGAAGATCCACCGGCCGCAGATCACGAGGAGGGCGGGCAGGAGGGTCACCATCACGAGCAGCGTGATGCCGACGCCGATGGCGTTGACCGGGCCGAGCCCCGCGGTGGAGTTCATCTCCGCGAGCATCAGGCAGAGCATGCCCGCGATCACCGTGGACGCACTGGCGAAGATCGCCGGTGCGGCTCGGTGGAGGGCGAAGGCCATCGCCTCGTGCCGGTCCTCGTGGCGGCGCAGCTCCTCGCGGTAGCGCGCGACCAGCAACAGGGCGTAGTCGGTGCCGGCGCCGATGACGAGGACGGTCAGGATGCCCTGGCTCTGGCCGTTGACCGTGAGGCGTAGTTCTTGGCGAGGAAGTAGATCACCGCCTCGCTCGTGAACAGGGCGAACATCGCGGAGATGATCGGGAGCAGCCAGAGCAGGGGGCTGCGGTAAGTGAACAGCAGGATCACGATCACCACGGTGAGCGTGGCGAACAGCAGCGTGCTGTCGATGCCCGCGAACGCCTCCGCCGAGTCGGCGGCCTGGCCGCCCGCTCCGGTGATGTGGACGTTGACGCCCTCGATCGCGGTGATCTCGCGCAGCTGGTCGGCCACGTCGGGAAGGTCGTTCCACCCGTTCTTGCCGAAGTTGTAGACCACCGTGGTGGTCGCCACCTCGCCGTCCTGGGACACCGTGGCCGGGTTGGCCGGGTCGGGCGGGACCACCTGGCCGACGACACCGTCCATCGCCTGGATCTCCTGCGCCTGGCTCTGGATGGTTGCGAAGTCGTCGGAGGTCAGCCCGCCGTCTCGCTGGTAGACCACGACCGTCGGGATGTCGTTCTGGTCCTGGAAGGGCGCGAGCTTCTCGAGCGCCTGGGTCGACTCAGCGCTCTCGGGCAGCCACGACACGGCTTCGTTGTTCTGCACGTCGGTGAGCTTGCTGGCGAGGGGTGAGGCGACGGCCACGATCACGATCCAGGCGCCCAGGACCAGCCACTTGGTGACCGGTCCGGTGAGACGGCCGGCGATCTGACGATGCATGGTGAGACTCCATCACGAGGCGGGGACAGTCGGCATCGGGTTTCTCCCGGAGGGGACCCTGAGAGCGTCGCGAACGCCCGGTCGCGCGGTCAAACCAGCGCGGATTGGTCAGCAGGCTCCTAGAGACCCAGGCTGCGGCCGATGATCTCCTTCTGGATCTCGGTCGTGCCGCCATAGATCGTCTGCACGCGGCTGTCGAGGTAGGCGCGCGCGATCGGGTACTCACGCATGTAGCCGTAGCCCCCGTGCAGCTGGACGCCGCGGTCGACGAGCCGGACCTGGAGCTCGGTGACCCACCACTTCGCCATCGAGGCGGTGGCCGCGTCCAGCTCCCCGCGCACGTGGCGGGCGATGCAGTCGTCGACGAAGACTCGTGCCAGGCGAACCTCGGTGGCCATCTCGGCCAGCGTGAAGCGGTTGTGCTGGAAGCTCCCGATCGGTCGGCCGAACGCCGTGCGCTCGCGCGCGTAGTCCAGCGACAGCTCGAGCACCCGCTCGCAGGCCGTCGCCGCCGACACCGCGATCGAGAGTCGCTCCTGGGAGAGGTTGGTCATCAGGGCGACGAAGCCCTGACCCTCCTCGCCGAGGAGGTTCTCCTTCGGCACCCGCACGTCGTCGAAGAAGAGCTCGGCGGTGTCCTGCGCGTGCTGGCCGATCTTGTCGAGGTTGCGACCCCGCTCGAACCCGGCCATCCCGCGCTCGACCACGAGCAGGCTGATGCCCTGGTGACCGGCGTCGGGGTCGGTGCGGGCCACGACCACCACGAGGTCGGCGAGGATGCCGTTGGAGATGAAGGTCTTCTGGCCGTTGAGCACGTAGTGGTCCCCGGCGTCGACGGCGGTCGTGCTGATGCCCTGCAGGTCGGAGCCGGCGCCAGGCTCACTCATCGCGATCGCCGCGATCGTGGTGCCGGCGCAGAGTCCCGGGAACCAGCGCACCCGCTGCTCGTCGCTCGCGCTGGCGGCGAGGTAGGGCACGATCATGTCGTTGAAGAGCGGGAACGCCGCCCCATAGACCCCGCGACGGGCCATCTCCTCGCCGATCACGGCGTTGAAGCGGTAGTCGGGCGTCCCGCCGCCGCCGTACTGCTCATCGAGCTGCAGGCCGAGGAGTCCCTGCGCGCCGGCCTTCGCCCACACCTCCCGGTCCACGATGCCGTCCTGCTCCCACTGGGCGTGGAACGGCACGACCTCCTTGTCGAGGAACGCCGCGACCGCCTCGCGGAAGGCCTCGTGCTCCTCGTCGAAGATCGCGCGAGAGGCCGTCACGACACCCACTCCTTGAGCTGGGCGACCGTCGCCGCCGGGTCGGCCGAGGCGGGCATCACCTGCAGGTTGGTCACTCCCGCCTCGGCGTAGGCGGCGATCCGCTCCTTCACGTACGACGCGGGGCCGACGAGGTTGCTCGCCTCGAGCCAGGCGAGCGGCACCTTGGCCTCGGCGTCGCGCTTGTTGCCGCCGAGATAGAGGTCCTGGATCTCCTTGGCCTCCTTCTCGAAGCCGTACTGGCGGGCCAGGTCGTTGTAGAAGTTCTTGCCCCGGGCGCCCATACCTCCGACGTAGAGCGCGAAGAACGGGCGGGCGAAGTCGAGGAGTGCCTTGGTCTCGGGGCCCTCGCCGATCGCCACCATGCCACCCGCGGAGATCTCCAGCGGGGCCAGACCCTCGTGACGCTTGGCGTTGCCCGCGTCGAGGGCGGATCCCCAGACGTCGCGTGCCCGCTCGGGCAGGAAGAGGAACGGCAGCCAGCCGTCGGCGTACTCGGCCGTGGCCTCGACAGACTTGGGCCCCAACGACGCGATGTAGATCGGGATGCTCGGGCGCTCGGGCTTCGTGAGCAGCTTCAGCGGCTTGCCGAGGCCGGTGCCCTGCCCCTCGGGCAGGGGCAGGGTGAAGATGCCGTCATGGCGGAGGGTCTCGCGCCGAAGGCCCCGACGGACGAGGTCGACGATCTCGCGCGTGCGCCCCAGCGGCTTGTCGTAGGCGATCCCGTGGAAGCCCTCGATCACCTGCGGTCCGCTGGCCCCGAGGCCGAGGATGGCGCGGCCCTGTGAGACGTTGTCCAGCCCGGCCGCCGTCTGCAGGATCGCGCTCGGGGTGCGGGAGTAGATGTTGATGATCGCGGAGCCGATCTCGACCCTCTCGGTCTTCGCCGCCAGGTAGCCCATCAGAGTAGGTGAGTCGAAGCCGTAGGCCTCGGGCACCCACAGGGTGTCGAGGCCGGCGCGCTCGAGCGCCACGACGTCGTCGGCCGTCTGGCGGGGGTTGCCGGCGTACATGAGCTGGGTCGAGAGCTTCATCGGGTCCCTTCGAGCTGACTCGGGGTCGGCGCCAATCGTGACAGTATCACTGTCACGATTGGCTCGACCATGCCCCCGGGACGATCCGGTGGGAGGATGGGGCGATGACCGAGATGCCCGCGACGACGCCCCTCCTGGAGGCGATCCGGAGCGGCGTGATCGGCGACGACCAGGTGATGCCGGGTCCCTATGGCCCGCGCCGTGTGACCTACGCCGACTACACCGCGTCGGGCCGGAGTCTGACCTTCATCGAGGACTTCATCCGGCAGGAGGTGCTGCCGCGCTACGCCAACACGCACACCGAGGCGAGCGGCACCGGGCTGCAGACCACCAGGCTGCGCGAGGACGCCCGCCGCCTGGTCCGCGACGGGGTCGGGGGAGACGACGACACGATCGTGATCTTCACCGGCTCGGGCTGCACCGCCGCGATCGACAAGCTGATCGGCATCCTCGGCCTGCGCGTGCCGGCGGTGCTCGACGACCGCTACCACCTCACCGACCAGATCCCACCGGAGGAGCGCCCGGTGGTGTTCATCGGGCCCTTCGAGCACCACTCCAACGAGCTCCCGTGGCGCGAGTCGATCGCCGACGTGGTGACCATCCGCGAGGATCCCGACGGGCACATCGACCAGGCGATGCTCGCCGCCGAGCTGGAACGCTACGCCGACCGGCCTCTCAAGATCGGCTCGTTCTCCGCGGCCAGCAACGTCACCGGGATCGTGTCCGACACCTTCGGCATCGCCGCCCTGCTGCACGCCCACGGCGCGTTGTCGTTCTGGGACTTCGCTGCGTGCGCGCCGTACGTCGACATCGAGATGTACCCGCCCCCGGCGGAGGATCAGACGGCGTTCAAGGACGCGATCTTCCTGTCCCCACACAAGTTCATCGGCGGGCCGGGTACACCCGGCGTCCTCGTCGTACGCCGCGAGCTGCTCACCAACCGCGTGCCCGTGGTGCCGGGCGGGGGGACCGTGATGTACGTCAACCCGGTCGAGCATCGCTACCTCGACGACCCTGCCCATCGGGAGGAGGGCGGCACGCCGGCCATCGTGGAGTCCATCCGAGCCGGCCTGGTCTTCCAGCTCAAGGACGCCGTCGGCGCCGAGACCATCCAGGCTCACGAGGAGGCGTTGCTGGAGCGTGCGGTCACGGCCTGGCGGGCCGAGCCGGCGATCTCGATCCTCGGCAACCTCGAGGCCCGCCGGCTGTCGATCGTCAGTTTCGTCGTGCGGGCGCCGAGTGGCGACTACCTGCACCACAACTTCGTGGTCGCGGTCCTCAACGACCTCTTCGGGATCCAGACGAGGGGAGGCTGCTCGTGCGCGGGGCCCTACGGCCACCGCCTGCTCGACATCGACATCGAGAGATCCCACCAGTTCGAGGAGCAGATCGCCGGCGGCTGCGAGGGCATCAAGCCGGGCTGGGTGCGGGTGAACTTCAACTACTTCCTCGGCACCGAGGTCGCGGACTACATCATCGAGGCGGTCCGGATGGTGGCGCGCGACGGCTGGCGCCTGCTCGGCGACTACCGCTTCGATGCGGCGTCCGGGCTCTGGCGGCACCGCGACGGGCCGGTCGAGCCCCCGCTGCGCCTGCGCGACGTCGCGTACGACGCGTCCGGCGCCATGACCTATCCCCGCCACGAGCACACCGCGGACGTCAGCGAGCTCGGCCGCTACCTCGCCGAAGCCCGCCAGATCCTCGACGAGGCCATCCCGCCCGACTGCTCGAAGCGGGCCCACCTCGGCGAGGACTTCGACGCGCTGCGCTGGTTCGAGCTGCCGGTGGAGAGCGTCAGCACGTAGGAGACACCGCTGGTCGCGCCCCCTGCTGGTCGAGAACACCCGGACCCGCGCCGCCGGCGGGCCGATACGGCGGTGACCTGGCCACCGTCCGTGGCCCGACAACGGTGGCCAGCCCACCGCTGGCGCCGCCCCCGGACTCCTAGGCTGCCGGGCGGCCCAGGTCCTCCACGAGCTCCGCGCGGGGGAGGCCGCCGAGGGCCGCGCCCGAGAGGACCAGCTTGGAGCGCCGGACCCCGGAGCCGATCATCGTGACGGGCACGTCGACCAGAGCGCTGTCGACCAGCAGGCGCCAGGTGGACGGAAGCCCTACTGGGGTGATCCCGCCGTACTCCATGCCGGACTCCGCGACCGCCCGCTCCATCGGCAGGAACGACGCCTTGCGCACGTCGAGGAGTCGACGGACCACGGTGTTGACGTCGGCCCGCGTGTCGGCGGCGACGACGCAGGCGGCGATCCGCTCCTCCCCGGCCCGGCTGCCTGCGACCAGCACGCAGTTCGCACTGCCCTCCAAAGGCAGGTCGTACGCCGCCACGAGCGCAGCGGTGTCCGCCAGGCCGGGGTCGATCGAGACGACGGCGACCTCGGCCGAGCGCGGCCACTGCGTCAGCGCCGCGGCCACCGTGGGCGCGACCAGCCCGAGGTGCTCGAGCACGGGCAGCGAGTCGAGGCCGTCGAAGGCGGGAAGCGTCATAGGCCCATCTTGGCCGTCGGAGCTCCCGCGAAGGCGGACGGGGTGGCCGCGCGCGGGCGACCACCCCGTCCTCGAGGCGAGGGTCGGGTCAGCGGATCCCCATCGCCTCCTTCATGATGAAGAACAGGTCGGTCTGGTCGATCAGCCCCACCACGTTGGCTGCGTTCGGACCGTAGCCCGCGACGCGCAGCTGGGCGCCGGTGTGCTGTTGCGAGCCGCCCTGAGGGCTGGTCCCGTAGGCGACGATCATGTCTGCGCCGTCGGCGGTCCGGAGCTTGATCGAGAGGCCGGGCGTCGCGGCGTCCACGATCTGGCTGGTGTGGGCGTGGTCGGCGGTCACGATCACCAGGGTGTGACGGTCCCGCTGCGCGAAGGCGAGCGCTCGCTGGACGGCCTCGTCGAGCTGATCGGTCTCACCGATCTGGCCGCAGGCGTCGGCCGCGTGGTCCTGCTTGTCGATCGACGCGCTCTCGACCTGGAGGAAGAAGCCCTTGCGGCGGCCGGCGTCGTTGGTGGACAGCAGGTCGAGCGCCTTGTCGGTGAGGTCGCGCAGCGTCGGCACACTGGCGAAGGCCGGGTTGCTCTGGCAGACGACGGCTGCCTCGTTGCCTCCGCCGGGGGTCGCCAGGGCCGGCGCGAACCGCACCGGCAGGTTGCCGGGCGCGAACAGGCCCAGCAGGGGGCGCTCCTGGTCCGCCCACCGCACGCGGCCGAGGTCGGCCTTCGTGGTCAGGTACCGGTAGCCCCGCGCGGTGGCCTGGGCCTTGAGGGTCTGGCCGGCCCACGGGCCCGCCGTCGCGACCTGGTCGAACGTCGCCGAGCCACCGCCCAGGGTCACGTCGGGACGGGTGTCGAGCAGTTGCTCGCTGATCGAGCCGCGCCCGCCGTTCTCCTTGGCCGCCTCCGGACAACTGGTGCTCGTGGCGACCGGGCCGTAGCAGGACCGCAGGCTGATGTTGGCGACCTGGACGGCCGGAGTGGCGTCCTGGATCTCGGACGTGGTCACGTTGCCGGTCGCCCGGCCGGAGGCCTTGGCGAGTTGGAGCAGGGTGGGATACGCGCGACCCGTGCGGTCGACCGACACCGCGTTGTCGTAGGTCTTCACCCCGGTCGACCACGCGGTCCCCGTGGCGGCCGAGTCCGGCGTGTAGTCGGGCAGCCCGCTCGTGCGGTTGACCGAGAAGTGGGTCATCTGGCCGGTCAAGGGGAGGGCGTCGATGCCGGCGAACGCGCCGCCCGCGCCTTCCAGATAGTTGCGAGCCACGGTGATCTCCGAGTCGCCCATGCCGTCGCCGATGAGGAGGATGACGTTCTTGACCTTGCCGGTGCGGATGGAGTCCTTGATCAGGTGGGAGGCGTCCTCGCCGTGGAGCCGGGTCGCCCCGCCCTGGGCGTCGAGGGGGCCGTCCGCGGCGCGGTCCAGGAGCGGCAGATCGGCCGAGTGCCCGCGATGGGCGCCCTCGGCCCCGACCGCGACGTTGGTCGCGACCGCGACGAGTGCAGGAGTGACGAGAAGCGCGGCGATCAGCGCCGCGCCACGGTCGATGCGGATCATGGGATGCCTTTCGAGGGGGTGCCTTGCAGCACCACCCTCGGCGCCTCGGATGACCGGGCGCGGTGAGAGGGGTGGACGTTGCGTGAACAACGTCCACCCCTCTGGCGTCCCCCTCCGTGGACGCTCCCGATCAGGCCTCGGGCATGAGCAGCCACGCGACGATGTAGGCCACCAGCAGGCTGCCGAAGCCGAAGACGGTGCCGATCACGGCCACGAGTCGGACGATGGTGGGGTCGACACCGAGGTAGTCGGCGACTCCGGAGCAGACGCCGGCGACCATCCGGTCGTCGGTACGGCGGACGAGTCGGCGGTCCCTGGACTTCATGCCGGACTGCTGGGTGGGCTGGGTGGTGACGTTCATCGTGGGTCCTCCTGTGTGGACGGGTCTTGGGGGTCGGCCGGGTCGGCCGGGTCGGTCGGGTCGGTCGGGTCGGTCGGATCGACGTGGTCGGTCGGGTCACCGGGCTCGGTCGTCGTCGCCGAGGGCTGGACCGTAGGCGACACCGACTCCCGCGCGAGGCGCTCCTTGCGGTCGGCCTCGGCCTGGGCGAGCTTGTCGTCGAGGTCGTCGTAGCTCCGCGGCGGCACCGGCGCGTCCGGGTCGACGCCGACCCAGCCGGGCCCCTGCTGCGGCATCCACTCCTCGCGGGTGTCCGACCGGGTGCCACGAGTCGCCGTGGCGACGAGCCCGACGATCCCGGCCAGCACCCACGGCACGGGGAGCAGCCAGCGGACGTCGGCCCCCGTGACCGCGTCCGAGGCGACCAGGATCCAGGCGACGAAGATCCCGAGGAAGGCGATGCCCATCACGAGGTGGCCGATGTTGACGGAGTGGAAGCCGCGCCGGCGGCCGGTCGAGGGCTTTCCGGTGGTGTGGGTGAGAGTGCTCATGTCAGGTCTCCTGGTGAGGGCGCGGTCAGCGGGTGCGGATCTCGACGTGTCCGACCTCGAGGCCGACGTCGAGGGTCAGTTCGGGGACGTCGGCGCCGCCGTCGTGCGACGCGGTGCGGGTGGTCTCGATGCCGCCCTGCTCGGCGCCGAAGAGGGTCACCGCCCCGGGTCCGTCGACGCTGGCCGTGGCGGTCACGTCCACCCCGTCCGGCACCACGACCACGATCTCGCCGACCTCGCCGGACACCTCGATGGTGCGGCCGTCCAGGGCTTCGAGGTCGCTGACCTGGGTGAGGTCGAGCTCGTAGTCGCCGAAGTCGAAGGAGTAGCTGTCACTGAGCTCCGCGGCCGACGTGGGAGTCACGTTGATCGCCTCGGGCTCGACCTTCTCGATCGCGAGGCCGACACCGGTGGCAGCGGCCGCGAGCAGGCCGACCAGGATCAGGCCGCCGGCCCGGCCGTAGAACGCGCCGACGAGCAGCATCACGGCAGTGGTGGCGAGCACCGTCGCCGGATACGTCGAGCCGGGCACGTCGACCCCTGCGAGGTCCACGATGCTGACGACTCCCACGGCGAGTGCCGCGAGCGCGAGGGTGAACCAGAACAGGATGGGACCGCGCTTGCGCGGGTTCCGCACGACGGGTGCCACGGGGGCGGGCATGGTCGCCGCGGGCCGGTGGTGCCCTGGGGGACGGCCAGCCTGCTGGTGGTGCCACTGCTGCGGAGCCGGCTGCGCTGCCGGCTGGGGCGCGAAGCGGGGCGCAGACGGGTCGGTGGGCGCGCTCCCCATAGCGGGGTACGTCGCCGGGGCGCCGTACGCTGGTGCGGGCCCGGTCGGAGCGACGGCCGCCCAGCGCTGCTCGGGGGTCACCGCCTCCGGCCCGGCGCCGGGGACGCCCGGAGGGGGCGTGGTCGAGCCCGTGGACGGGGCGTCATTGCGCCGGGACAGCACCAGCCAGACGATCAGGCCGACGGCGATGAGCGGGCCTGGCACCCAGAACCAGTCACCCTGGCCGAGGAGCACCGCCAGCCCGACGAAGCCGGCGACGATGAGCGCGATGCCGCGGCTTCGGTCGTCGAGGCCCAGAGGGGCGGTCTGCTGGCCGTCCTCGGGCAGCAGCAGCCAGCACGCGCCGTACAGGACCAGCCCGGCGCCGCCGAAGAGGCTGAGCACCACGAACGCGACCCGCAGGATGACGGGGTCGACATCGAGGTGCCGCGCCAGGCCCGCGGCGACGCCCGCGACCTTGCGGTCCGCGGTCGAGCGACGCAGGCGGCCGAGGTCGCGGATCTGGTCGCTGCTCACGCGCGGGCCGGAGGACGCCGGGGCGTAGGCCGGCGGCGGTGCCGTCGACGCGCCCGCGGGGTCGGCCGGCGCGGGCCCTGGGGTCGACGCGTCGGCGGGAGGTTCGGACGGAGTGCTGGTCATGGCTCCAGCCTGCTCTGCGCGCACGTGGTTCACCATCGGGGACTCCCCTGATCAGGCCCGGGGTCGGGGGTCGCTCCGTCAGGGTCGCGTCAGGGGTCGTCCTCATGGTCCGCCCCCGAGCGCTGTGTGACCATGGAGACGTCATGACGAGCAGTCCCGCCGTCGACCCCTCGGTCGACCCCGCCCCGCCGGCAGCAACGCCGTTGCCGGACGCTGTTGCGCCCGCACCGGCATCGCTCCCGGGGGCGCAGCCGCGCTATCGCCGTGCGACCCGGGACACCCAGGACCGGGTGCTGGGCGGCGTGGCCGCGGGTCTGGCGCAACACCTCGCCATCCCGGTGCTCTGGGTGCGGGTCGCGTTCGTGGTGACGGCCGCCATGGGAGGCCTCGGACTGGTGATGTACGCCGGCCTGTGGATGGTGCTGCCGACCGACGAGAAGTTCGCGGCCGAGGCGCCCGGACTGGAGAGCGCCACCCGCCGGGGAGCGCGGCCCGGCCGGCGCCGACGGCTCGCCGACGCGGGACCCGCCATCGCCCTGGCCGCCCTCGGCTTCGGACTGCTGTTGATCCTCCAGAGCCTGCTCGGTCACGGCGCCTGGTTCTGGCCGGTCGTGATCGGGACGGTCGGTGTGGCCCTGCTCTGGCGCCAGGCCGACGAGGCCCAGCGGGAGCGTTGGCTCGACACGACCGGACGGATCGACCCGTTCCGGATGATCTTCGGCACCGGCACCTGGCAGTCGATCACGCGCGTGACGGCCGGCCTGGTGCTGATGCTCGTCGCGGTCGGAGTCTTCGCCCTGCGGGTCGGCACGACGGGCACGGCCTCGATGGTCGTGGTGGCCGTGGTGCTCGGCTTCGTGGGCCTGGCGATCACGATCGGACCGTGGATCTACCGCCTCGCCGGTGACCTCACCGCCGAGCGGGCCGAGCGCGTGCGCAGCCAGGAACGCGCCGACCTGGCCGCGCACCTGCACGACTCGGTGCTCCAGACGCTGGCGCTGATCCAGAAGAACGCGCACGACTCGGCGTACGTCGCCCGGCTCGCCCGCTCGCAGGAGCGCGATCTGAGGGCCTGGCTGTTCGAGGGCGACCACGCGGACACCGACTCGCTCGCCGCGGCGATGCGCGCCGTGGCCGCCGAGGTCGAGGACACCCACGGCATCTCCGTCGACGTGGTGTGTGTGGGGGACTGCCAGGTCGCCGAGTCGCTCCGGCCCGTGGTGGCCGCCACCCGAGAGGCGTTGACGAACGCCGCCAAGCACGCCGGCACCGGCAAGGTCGACGTCTACGTCGAGGTCTCGCCCGACGCCGTCGAGGTGTTCGTCCGCGACCGGGGCGTGGGCTTCGACCCCGACGGCGTGCCGGACGACCGCCAGGGCGTCCGGGGCAGCATCGTGGACCGGATGACGCGGCACGGCGGCACGGCGCAGGTGCGGTCGGCGCCCGGCGAGGGCGCGGAGGTGCGGCTGCGGATGCCGCGGCGCGGCGAGGACGAGGAGAAGGATGACTGAGGGCGACAGCTCACGGGTGCGGGTCGTGATCGTCGACGACCACGCGATGTTCCGGGTCGGCGTGCGGGCCGAGCTGGGCGACGCCGTCGACGTCGTGGGCGAGGCCGCCGACGTCGACGAGGCGGTGGCCGCGATCGAGGCCCAGCATCCCGCGGTAGTGCTTCTCGACGTCCACCTGCCCGGCGGCGGCGGGGTCGAGGTGATCCGTCGCGCCATGTCGCCGGAGACCCGCTATCTCGCGCTGTCGGTCAGCGACGCGGCCGAGGACGTCATCGGCACCATCCGGGGTGGGGCTCGGGGATACGTCACCAAGACCATCACCGGCCCCGAGCTGGTCGACGCGATCAAGCGGGTGGACTCCGGCGACGCCGTCTTCTCACCGCGTCTTGCCGGCTTCGTGCTCGACGCGTTCGCGGGATCCATCGACGTGGCCTCGGTCGACGAGGACCTCGACCGGCTCTCGGAGCGCGAGCGGGAGGTGATGCGGCTGATCGCCCGCGGCTACGCCTACAAGGAGGTGGCCAAGGAGCTGTTCATCTCCATCAAGACCGTCG
>CAZIVD010000053.1:0-32821 GCA_964542635.1 uncultured Nocardioides sp.
TCTTGGTGGCGACCTCCTTGGTGAGCTGCGCACCGAGGTTCTCGAACGGGTCGTCGAGCTCCACCTCGCGGGCCACCGTGACGCCGTCGTTGGTGATCGTGGGGGCGCCCCACTTCTTGTCGAGCACGACGTAGCGGCCCTTGGGGCCGAGGGTCACCTTGACCGTGTTGGCCAGGGCGTCCACACCGCGCTCGAGCGAGCGCCGGGCGCGCTCGTCGAACTCCAGGATCTTGGGCATGTCACTCCTTCATGAGTGCTTCAAGCACGACAGGCCGTGTGCCGAGCTGCGCCGTGGCGCTGCCCGAGGCACACGACCCGTCTGCTGGTGGATCTGAAATCAGGAGACGATCGCGAGGACGTCGCGGCCGGAGAGGATGAGGTACTCCTCGCCGCCGTACTTGACCTCGGTGCCGCCGTACTTGCTGTAGATGACCTTGTCGCCCACCGAGATGTCCATCGGGACGCGCTCGTCACCGTCGTCGTTGAAGCGGCCGGGGCCGACGGCGACGACCTCGCCCTCCTGCGGCTTCTCCTTGGCGGTGTCGGGGATGACCAGACCCGACGCGGTCGTCTGCTCGGCGTCGAGGGGCTTCACCACGATGCGGTCCTCGAGAGGCTTGATGTTGACCGACACGTTGTCGACCTCCACTTTCTGCGCTTGTCAGTGCTGCTGTCAGTGCTGCATGGGGATCAGTCCCGGACTGTCGCTCTGGACGGCCGTTCTGGACTGATCGGGTGAACCTGCGAGAGCGGCGCTCAGTGAGAGCCGCTCCGGACGTTCGAGCCTGCTCGGAGGTACGCCGTCGCGGGGGTCGCACTTCGTCGCAAGCGCTGGCAATCTCAGGACGAGAGTGCCAACGCCGACGTTAGCACTCCCGATTGGAGAGTGCCAGGGCAGGGTCGCTCCGTGCCAGGATGGCGGCCGTGGACCTGCCGACGTTCGCGTGGCTGCTCACGGACCAGGGTCAGGACCTGCTCGCCCGGGCCGTGGTGGCAACCGAGGATCCGGGTGCGAGCGAGCTCGGCGTCCAGGCCGAGCTCCGGCGGACGGCGAGCCCCGAGCAGGTCGCGACCGCGCTCACCCAGGCCGAGCTGAGGCGCCGGGCGGTGACCAAGTTCGGCGACCTGGCGCACCGGATGTACTTCACCCCCGAGGGCCTCGAGCAGGCCACCAGGCTGAGCGTGGCGACGCATCGGTCCGGCCGGCTCGAGGCGGCGATGTGCCGCTCGGTGGTCGATCTGGGCTGCGGGATCGGCGGCGACCTGGTCGCGTTCGCACGGGCCGGGATCACCGCTGCAGGGGTCGACGTCGACCCGCTGCGCGTCGCGGTCGCGGAGGCCAACCTCGCGGCACTGGGGCTGGGCGGCGCCGTGAGGGTGGCGGACGCGACCACCATCGACACGACCCCCTTCGACGTCGCCTTCGCCGACCCCGCCCGCCGCAGTGCCCGGGGCCGCACCTTCCGGGTGGAGGAGTGGACGCCCCCGTGGTCCTTCGTCGAGACCCTGCTCACCCGGGACTCCTGCGTCAAGGTCGCCCCCGGGGTGCCGCACGCGCTGATCCCCGACGGCGTCGAGGCGGAGTGGGTCAGCGACCGGGGCGAGGTCAAGGAGGCGGCGCTGTGGTCGGGCCGGCTCGCGAGCGCCGTGCGCCGGGCCACGGTGATCGGCGAGCAGGGCCTGGCCACGCTCACGGACGAGGACGACCCCGGGGCCCACGTCGCCGCACCAGGTCGTTACCTCTACGAGCCCGACGGAGCGGTGATCCGAGCCGGCCTGGTCACCGCGGTCGCCGCCGGAGTGCAGGGCTGGCTGGTGGACCGGAGGATCGCCTACGTCGCCTCCGACCACAGCTACCGCACGCCGTTCGCCCGGTCCTATCGGATCCTCGAGGAGCTGCCCTACCGCGAGAAGCAGCTGCGCAGCGCACTGCGCGCCCGCGGCATCGGCAGCCTCACGATCAAGAAGCGCGGTGTCGACGTGTCTCCGGAGAGGTTGCGCCAACGCCTCGCCCTGCGGGGCGACGAGGCCGGCACGTTGGTGCTCACGCGGGCCGGCGGCGAAGGTGTGGCGCTGCTCGTCGCGCCGTTCTGAGCGCTCCGCTCAGCTCTCGCCCAGCGCGGCCCGCTCCGCCCCGATCGTGGTGTCGGGTCCGTGGCCGGTGTGCACGACCGTGTCGTCGGGCAGCGCGAACAGTCGGGTGCGGATCGAGTCGACGATGAGCTCGGCGTCGCTGAACGACCTTCCCGTGGCGCCCGGCCCGCCCTCGAACAAGGTGTCGCCCGTGAACACACAGCCCAGGGCCGGGACGTGGACGCACACCGCCCCCGGCGCATGGCCCGGGGTGTGCAGCACGTGAAGGTCGACGCCGGCCACTGAGAGGGTCAGCCCGTCCGCGAGGTCGAGGTCCCAGAGGTGGTCGGCGTGGGTGAGCTCCCACAGGGGCCGGTCGTCGGGGTGGAGCAGGATCGGCGCCACGACGGCCTCGCGGAGCGCCGGCGCGACGCGGACGTGGTCGTCGTGGGCGTGGGTGCACAGGATCGCGGTGACCTTCCGCCCCGCCACCACGTCCAGGATCGCCTCGACCGAGTGCGGCGCGTCGATCACGAGGCACTCGTCGTCGTCGCCGACGACCCAGAGATTGTTGTCGACGTCGAACGTCGCGCCGTCGAGCGAGAACGTGCCGCTGACGACGGCATGGTCCACCCGCGCGGTCACATCACCACGACCGAGCGCAGCACCTCACCGCGGTGCATCCTCTCGAACGACGCCTCGACGTCGTCGATCCCGATCTCCTCGGAGACGAAGGCGTCGAGGTCGAGCCGCCCTTGGCGATAGAGGTCCACGAGCATCGGGAAGTCCCGCGACGGCAGGCAGTCGCCGTACCAGCTCGACTTAAGTGCGCCGCCCCGGCCGAACACGTCGAGCAGGGGCAGGTCGGGGATCCTCATGTCGGGGGTGGGCACTCCTACCAGGACCAGCGTGCCTGCGAGGTCGCGGGCGTAGAACCCCTGCTCCCACGTCTCGGGACGGCCGACGGCGTCGATGACGACGTCGGCGCCGTGGCCGCCGGTGAGAGAGCGGATCGCCTCGACCGGATCCTGCGCGGACGAGTCGACCGTGTGGGTGGCGCCCATCGCCCGTGCGGACTCGAGCTTGCGGGGGTCGATGTCGACGGCGATCACCGTGCCGGCGCCGGCCAGCACGGAGCCCGCGATCGCGGCCGCACCGACGCCTCCGCAGCCGATCACGGCCACGCTCTTGCCGCGTCCCACCCCACCGGTGTTGATGGCGGCGCCGAGGCCGGCCATCACACCGCAGCCCAGGAGGCCGGCCGCGGCGGCGCGGGTCGAGGGGTCGACCTTCGTGCACTGCCCGGACGCCACCAGGGTCTTCTCGGCGAACGCGCCGATGCCGAGAGCGGGGCTGAGCTCGGTGCCGTCGGCGAGCGTCATCTTCTGAGTCGCGTTGAACGTCGCGAAGCAGTACCACGGCTCGCCCCGCTGACAGGCCCGGCAGGTGCCGCAGACGGCCCGCCAGTTGAGGATCACGAAGTCACCCGGTGCCACATCGCGTACGTCGGGCCCGACGGCCTCCACCACGCCCGCGGCCTCGTGGCCCAGGAGGAACGGGAACTCGTCGTTGATGCCTCCCTCGCGGTAGTGCAGGTCGGTGTGGCACACGCCGCACGCCTGCACCTGCACGAGCGCCTCCCCGGGGCCTGGGTCGGGCACGAGCACCGTCTCCACCGTCACCGGTGCGCCCTTCGCCCGGGCGACCACCCCTCTGACCTCGTGCATCCGCGACTCCCCTCCTGATCGACCTGACTCTCGGACCATCGGATCTGTGCGTGCGGGACCTGCACGTGCCGATGGGGCCACCTTAGGGAGGGGAAAGGTGGTTGATGGAGCGGGTATGCTTCCGCGCGAACGATGCTGGCCAGGGGTGAGCCTGGTGGGGGGCGGCCGGCACAGACGACGCGACGGATCAGATGCAGGCGAACACCTCCCCCCAGACCCACGACTCCGACCCGGCCGGCGACCCGGCGACACGTCTCCTCGTGCACGCCGAACAGGTGGCCGACGAGTTGCGCGCCCAGGCCGAGGTCCGTCTCGCCGAGGCGACCGAACGAGCCGAGCACCTCGAGCAGGTCGCCCAGCGGCTGCACGACGAGGCGGCCGCCGATCGAGCGGCCGCGGCGCAGGCCCTCGCCGACGCAGAGTCCCGCCTGGCGGACGCCTCCGCCGAGGCGCGCCAGTCCGTCGGCGACGCCGGCGAGCAGGTCCGGCTCCTGCTGGACGCCGCCCACAAGCAGCGCGACCAGGTGCTCGGCGAGGCCGCCGAGGCAGCCGAGATCGAGCGACGCAGCGTCGCCGCAGAGCTCGTGGACGCCCGTGAGGAGGCCGTGCGGGTCCGCGAGGAGACCCGGCTCGACACCGACCGACGTACGGCGGCCGCTGCCGCTCAAGCGCACCGGTTGATGGCCCTCACGACAGCGTGGCTCGCCGACCGCCGGCACACCACCGAGCGCGAGCTGACCGAATGGCGCGTGGGGGCGGAGGAGCACGCGGACGCCGTCCGCACCGAGGCGTCCCGGGAGGCCGACGAGGTCCGCAAGGCAGCCGAGGCCCACGCCGTCGACGTCGTCGCCCAGGCCGAGCGCACCCTCGCCCAGGCGCAGGAATCGGCGCGCACGCTGCTCGAGAGGGCGCGGCTCGAGGCAGCGGAGGCGACCCGCGCCGCCGAGGAGCAGACAGCCTGGACCCAGGACACCATGCGCGACCTCCTGGCCGGGGCCGAGCAGGAGGCCGAGCGGATCCGGGCCGGGGGCCACGCGGACGCGTCGAGGCACGTGTCGGAGACCCGGCGCCGGCTGCGGTCGGTCGTGAGCAGCGTGACGAGCCGCCTGCGGGACGAGATGGCCGCCGCCGAGCGCGACGCCCAGGAGCTCGCGACGGTCGCGGCCGGCCTGGTGACCGCCGCCGAGAGGGACGCCGAGCAGACCCGCAACGCGGCCGAGTCCGAGGCCACCGCGATCGTGGGCCGGGCCGAGGAGCAGGCCGGTCTGGTGCACGACCGCGCGCGGCGCCGCGAGGAGGAGGTCGACGCCACCACCAACATGCTGCGCCAACAGGTCGCCGAGGAGGTGGTCCGCAACCAGCAGGCCGCCCAGGACGAGCTGCGACAGGCCCGTCAGACCGCCGCCGAGCACGTGATCGCGGCGCGCGCCGAGGCCGACGACCTGCGCAGCCGGGCTCGCGCCATCCTCGAGGACGCGCGCACCGAGGCCGCAGTCCTGACCAAGCGCCGTGACGAGATCGCCGCGGAGCTCGAGGGACTCTCCGGAGTCATCCACGCCCTCGCCGTGCCGGCCACGCCCAGCGAGGGCGACCACCCCATCGATGTCGGAGCCGAGCCCCCCGCCGGCCCCAGTGCCAGTGAGCACGAAGTAGAGAAGGAAGACCACTGATGACCGACAACACCCCGTTCCGGGTGGTCCTGCGCGGCTACGAGCCGAGCCAGGTCGACCAGCGGCTGGCCGAGCTCGCCCACCAGGCGCAGGCCTCCGCTGCCCGGGCCGACGAGCTGGCCGAGCGGGTGCGCGTGCTCGAGGAGCAGGCCGCCCAGCCCGCCGCCGAGGTGCCGGCCACCTTCGACCACCTCGGCCAGCGCGTGGGCAAGATCCTGACCCTGGCCGAGGCCGAGGCCTGGGACCTCCTCGAGCGCGGCCGCAGCGCCCTGGAGGACGAGCGCAGCACCGTGGCCGACGAGGTGGCCCGCCAGCGCAGCGAGGCCGACCAGCACGCCGAGGACCGCCGGGCGGACGCCGAGACCCAGGCCGCGCGGCTGATCGAGGACGCGCGGCGCACCGCCGACGACCGTCTCGACGCGGCCGAGCGCGACGCGGCGGCGCGCTTGCAGGAGGCGGAGGCCGTCTACGAGCAGCAGCGCGCGAAGGCGGCGCAGGCCGCGGCGGACTTCGAGACGACGTTCGCCCGTCGTCGCGACCTCGCCGAGGCCGACCACGCCACCCAGATGCAGGAGGCCCAGCAGCGCCTGGCCGAGCTCGAGGCACACATCGAGCGCACCCGCACCGACGCCGAGAAGATGCACGACGAGGCTCTGCGCGAGAACCGCCGCATCATCGAGGAGGCCGAGCAGCAGGCCGCCACGATCCTCGGCGACTCTCGCACCGCGGCCGCCAAGGTCCGCGCCGAGTCCGACCGCGAGCTCGCGGCCGCCATCCAGCGCCGCGACAGCATCAACTCCCAGCTCGCCAACGTGCGCCAGATGCTCTCCACGCTCACCGGCGGTGCCGGGCTGGCCATGGCCGGCGTGCTCGACGACGCCCCGGACGGTGGCCCGTCCGACGACGCGGACCAGGTCGAGGCGGCCGAAGGCGCGACCGAGGCCGACGGCGACGCGGAGATCCAGGCCTCGGCCGACGAGCACGTCCAGGACGGCGACCAGCAGGCCTGATCCCGCTCGCTGGCCTCCTCGTTAGGTGGAAACTCCGAGTCACCCAGTGACTCGGAGTTTCCAACTAGCGCTTATCGGACCCGTCGAGCTCGATGACCAGGCCGGGGTACGCCGCGTCGCGGTACGTCACGCCCATGGTGGTGGGCACGCGTTGCTACCGGAGGGCTCGAGGCAGGCCGTGGGCGCGCTCGACGCGCTGCAGATAGGCGTGCTCGAGGACCGAGCAGGCTCCCGAGTGCACGTCGGTGAGCACCGCCTGGACGAAGCGTCGCCGAGGCAGTCGCACGCGCCGCGCCAGCGACTCCAGCAACCGCATCGCCGTGGTGCATCGGCTGCCGCAGGCCTCGGTCACCACGCCCACGGCGTCGAGGTCGCTCCGGGCGCGGGCGGCGAGGTCGAGGATCGCCTCCTCGTAGCGGACCCGGGGCGGGCCCAGCTGCCACAGGGCCCGTTCGTCCAGGTGGGCGGTGCGGTGAACGAGGAGTCCCGGTTGGCTCTTGACCACGCGTAGCGCCGACTCGTCGCACAACACCGCTGGCGAGGCGTACAGCACGCCGGCCCAAGCCCGTTGCAGCCAGGTGGGCGTGCCGGCGTGGTCGACGAACGTGCCTGGATGCAGAGGACTCAGCTCCCGCCGCCGCACCCAGCGTCGTACGTCGTGGGGGGGGACGCGCCGACTTCCAGCACCTGGCTCCGCACCACGACGCCCGCCTGGTCGGCGAGCAGTCGCGCGACCCCCTCGTTGTCGACTCCCACCCACGAGAGGGTGGCGTGCCGGCGAGGGAGGTGTCATCGGCCGACCGCCCGCCTGTGGAGAGACGGGTGTCAGAGCGTCTCGAGCACGAACGGGCACTCCTCGGCGTCACCCGCGACCGGTGCGACGGCGTACTCCAGCGCCCCGTCGACGCCCATCCGCACGATCGACCACTGACCCTCCTGGTAGGCCGTGAACAGCAGGTGGGTCTGGTCCTCCCAAACGGCCTGCCGGTACATCGCCAGGTCGTCGCTGGTGCGGATCCGGTAGGACTGCCGCTCACCCGAGTCCGAGAAGACGGCGATCACGCCGGACCCGATGCCCGAGTGGTAGGGCTCGCTGGCCAGGAGGGCGGAGCCGTCCGGCGAGAACGCGTCCAGCTGGTAGTCGCAGGTCTCCATCAGCGTCGCCGAGCCGTCGAAGGCCGCGGAGCAGGAGGTGCCGTCGCCGATCTCCGTGCTGCCCAGGATCCGACCGTCGTCGAGGGCGTCGCGCACCTGCACGAGCCGGTCGACCGGAGTGGCCGCCCCGTCGGCCGACATCGTGACCGAGACCTGCTCGTCGGTCGAGCTGTCGTAGGCCCGCAACCAGACCCGGCAGTCACCGCCGGCCCGGCAATCGTCGCCGGTCACGGAGGAGACCTGGAGGGAGACCAAGGAGGTGCTCCCCAGCGTGAGCGGCTCGGGATGGCCGTCCTGCCACGCCATCACCTGACCGTCGTCGGTGGCCCACGCGACGATCGTGCCGGCCGCGTTGCGGGCGAGGCCTGACGACGAGGAGTACCCGAAGCCCTGACCGTCCACGGTCACCTCGACACCGGCGCTCGTCACCTGGACACTCGCCTCGCCGGTCTCGGCGAAGGCCAGGGTCGTGTGGCTCTCGTCGATCAGGTAGCCGATCCCGGGCGGAGCACCCGTCGGCAGATCGCGGACGTCGAGCGCGTGCGGCTCCGGGCCCTGCACGGGAGTCGACGACGGCGTGGTCGGCGCGGAGTCGGTGGCCTCTGAGGGCGAGGCGGTCGCCGACACGCTCGGCGAGCTGGTCGCCGGGATCTGGTCGTCGGTGCGGCCGGCCCGATTGGCCACCAGCGCGGTCGGTACGACGACCGCCGCGACCGCCACGGCGGCCACCAGTCCGGTGGTCACCCGGCGCCGGCGCCGGAGGTCGTGGGCCCGTCCCTGGACCTCGTCGAAGCCCAACGGAGCCGGGTGGAGGTGGTCGGCACGGCGCTGCAGCTCGCTGGTGAGCTCGCCGGTGCCGTCGTCGGGCGCGCCGTGCGCGTCGTCGTATCGCGTCATCGCCCGTCCTCCTCGTGCGCGGGGTTCAGGTGGGCCGGAGTGCGCTCACGCAGGGTGGCGAGAGCCCGGCTGGTCTGGGACTTCACGGTGCCGACCGAGACGCCGAGCACCTCGGCGGTCTCGGCCTCGGAGAGACCCTCGTAGTAGCGCAGCACGAGCGTCGCCCGGGCCTTCCTCGGCAGGGTCTGGACGACGGCCCAGAGCGCGTCACCGCGCCCGTCGTCGTACTCGTCGATCGTCGGGGGCGGCTCCGGGAGGTCGTCGGTGGCGTGCTCCCGGCGCTTCCAGGGCCGCCGCCACAGCGAGTTGTGCTCGTTGACGAGGATGCGTCGCAGGTAGCCGTCGATCGACCCCTCGTCGCGGACCCGGTCCCAGGCGAGGTAGAGCTTGGCGAACGCCGTCTGCGCGAGGTCCTCGGCAGTGTGCCGGTCCCCGGAGAGCAGGTACGCCGTGCGCAGCACGCTCGCCTGGCGGGCAGCCAGGTAGGCCGCGAAGTCCGCGTCGCGGGCGGCGCGTCGGTCGGTCATCGGCGTCCCTGGTCTGGCGTGGGGGGCGGGTGCGGTCTGGCTCACGGCCATGCTGGAGTCCTTCGAGGCCTCCGACGGACAACCCTTTCATCCGCCGGCTACCACCAGGACGCGCCGCGCCCCCGATCGGTTGGAATCCCACGGCGACAGTCAGTGCTCACTGGTAACTCCGAGTCACTGGGTGACTCGAAGTTTCCACCCAACGAAGCAGGCGTCAGACCAGGACGGTGGTGACGGGGAGCGAGGAGTCGGCGGGGAGGTCGAGGGCGGAGGGGGTGCGGCCGCGGGCGACCATCTCGGCGCCCAGGGCGGCGACCATCGCGCCGTTGTCGGTGCACAGCCCGGGGCGCGGCACCCGCACGCGTACGCCGCGTGCCTCGGCGCGCTCGGTGGCCAGCGCGCGGAGTCGGGTGTTCGCCGCCACGCCTCCCCCGATGAGCAGGTCCGAGATGCCGCGCTCCGCGGCCGCGTCGAGGGCCTTGCGCACCAGGACGTCGCACACGGCCTCCTGGAACGACGCGGCCACCTCCGCGACGGGCACCGGCTCCCCCGAGCGCTGCCGCGCCTCGACCCAACGGGCGACGGCGGTCTTGAGCCCGGAGAAGGAGAAGTCGAAGCGGTGCCGCTCGAGGTCGCGCCGCGAGGTGAGACCGCGCGGGAAGTCGATGGTCACCTGGCCGTCTCGGGCCGCCCGGTCGATGTGCGGGCCGCCCGGGAAGGGCAGCCCCAGGAGGCGCGCGACCTTGTCGAACGCCTCGCCCGCGGCATCGTCGATGGTGGCGCCGAGGGGGTCCACGCCGATGGTCACGTCGGCCACCTCGAGCAGGGACGAGTGCCCACCCGACACCAGCAGGGCGAGGCACGGTTCGGGCAGCGGACCGTGCTCGAGCTGGTCGACGGCGACATGGGCGGCGAGGTGGTTCACGCCGTACAGCGGCTTGCCGAGACCCAGGGCCAGTGCCTTGGCCGACGCGACGCCGACGAGCAGCGCGCCGGCGAGCCCAGGCCCGGCGGTCACCGCGACCGCGTCGACGTCCTCGAGGGCCACCCCGGCCGTCTCACACGCTCGCTCGATCGTCGGGACCATCGCCTCAAGATGCGCGCGCGAGGCCACCTCGGGCACGACCCCGCCGAAACGGGCGTGCTCGTCGACGCTGCTGGCGACGGCATCCGCGAGCAGCGTCGTCCCCCGCACCAGGCCGACCCCGGTCTCGTCGCAGGACGTCTCGATGCCGAGCACGAGTGGCGCGTCGGCACTGGTCGGGACCGTCACGTCGAACATTGTGCCCAGCCGCCGCGTCTCATCCTGCGGCACCCGGTGGGCGCTGGTCGCCTGCGGGTTCCGCCTCGGGAGCGGTGCTGCCGCGGTGACCGACCTTCTTCCCCAGAAGCGCCGCGGCGGCACCGTCTCGGTAATACGCCGGACGCCGGCCCCAGTCGGCGAACCCGCGACTGGCATAGAGCGCCAGGGCTGCGGCGTTGTCCTCCCGCACTTCGAGCAGCAGCCGGGTTGCCCCACCTCGCGCGGCCAGCGCCTCCACCGCGTCCAGCAGCGCCGTGGCCAGCCCCCGGCGCCGGTACGACGGGTCGACCGCGATCCGCTGGAGCTCGGCGTCGTCCCCGGCGACGCTCGCGACGGCGTGGCCGAGCACCCGTCCGCCGACCTCGACCACGAGGTAGGAGACCGTCGGCAGGGCGGCGGCGATCCCCTGCTCGACCAGGGCGGGCGACCAGGCGTCGTCGCCGAGGCAGCGGTGCTCGAGGCGGGCCACGGCCGCCACGTCCGCCGATGACGCCGGGCGCACGAACGGGGTGCCTGCCAACGTCATGGCCGGGCGCGCCCCGTCATCGGCGACACCGACACCGACACCGCCTTGGGCGCCGCCGGGACCGCTGCGTCCGGGCGCCGGAGGTATCGCGGCTCGGGGTCGGTGAGCTCGACCCGCTCGCCCACGACCCCGCGCGCCAGCCAGCCCGCGCTCGGCAGGACCGGCGCGACCCCGTGCGGGAACGCCTCCGCATAGAGCTCCGGCCCCTCGCCCGCGACCGGTCCGTCGGTCGCCACGGCGGCCGGGCGGTCGACGACCGGCCCGGAGACGCGCGACCCGCGCCCGTCGTAGGCGGCCAGGTAGACCTCCTTGCGGCGGGCGTCGGTCGCCACCGCGAACGGCGTCCCCCCACCCAACCCCGCCGCGGCCTCCAGCGCGATCGCGTCGAGCGAGCACACGCCGTACGCCGGGATGGCGAGCACGTGGGCCAGGGTGCGGGCCGTCACCAACCCCACCCGCAGCCCGGTGAAGGGCCCCGGCCCGGTCCCGACCGCGAGCGCCGTCAGGTCCCGGCGGTCCACGCGCGCGTCGGCGAGCACGGCCTCGATCAGCGGCGCGAGCTGCTCGCCGTGGCGCATCCGCTGGGCCGACCGCCGCTCGGCCACGACGTCGTCGCCGTCGTGGAGCGCCACGGTGACGTGCGGGGTCGCGGTGTCGAAGGCCAGCAGCACTCTCGCAGGCTACTGACCCGGGAGGGGGAGCGCCCGCCAGTGGGTGGTCAGGCGACCGTCTGGATGCAGGAGGTGGACCGCGAAGCTGGGTGGGGCGCCGTACCAGATCCGGGGCAGCTCCTCCTGGTCGAGCGAGACGGTCGAGACGACGCCGCCGCCGACGAGCAGCGGGCGGCCGGCGAACGTGTCCGCGGCCATGGTGTGCGCGTGGCCGACGAGGGTGGCCACGACGTGCGGGTGCCGGGCGACCACGGTCTCCAAGGCGTCGCCGTCGACCAGCCGGATCGGGTCCATCAGGGTGACGCCGATCTCGACGGGCGGGTGGTGCAGGCACACGAACGACGGCCGGTCGTCGGCGGAGAGCTGCTCGTCCAACCACGCCAGCGAGTCCGGCCCGAGGACACCGTGGTCCTGGCGCACCCCGTCGACGGCGTCGACCAGCGAGTCGAGCATCAGGAACCGCACTCCGCCGACCGTGTGCGCGCGCTCCGCCTTGCCCGTGGTCGTGTCGAGCCCGTCGCCGAGGAGCGCCTCGACGTACGGACCCCGCGCGTCGTGGTTGCCCGGGCAGAGCACGAGCGGGCCCTCCCACGCGGAGAGCACGAGGACCGCCTCGGCGTACTCGGCCGGCAACCCGTGGTCTGCGACATCGCCGGTGAGCACGAGCACGTCGGGGCGCAGGCGCATCCTCAGCAGGGCGTCCAGCACCGCGCGGGCCCGGTGCGCAGCGTCGGCACTCCCGCCGAAGTGGGTGTCGCTGACGTGGGCGATCACCAGCTCACCGGTCATGCCGCCAGAGTAGGGCGCCGTTAGGGTCGTCCCCGTGAGCGGGCGCCGAGGGGTCTTCGACCGGCCCTGGTTCCCGGTCGCGATCCTGATCCTCACCGTCGCCCAGCTCGCCGTGGCGGAGTGGGTGCCGGGGATCGAGCGGTTCGCCGACAAGGCCTTCGGCGCGCGGCTGGTGGCCTACCCGCTGCTGATGCTGGTCACGCCGGCGATCTGGTGGCTCGTCCAGCGCCGCCGGCCGGCCGGCGACCGGGACCGGGCGCCGTACCTGGCGTTCGGCCTGATCATGCTGCCGTTCCTGGTCGACGTCACCGGCAACAGCCTGGACCTCTACGACACCGTCGTCTGGTGGGACGACTTCAACCACTTCGCCAACTGGGTGCTGCTGTGCCTCGGCCTGGGTCTCGTCGTCGCGCGAGAGGTCCGGCCCCGCTGGGTGCAGGTGGGGTTGGTGACGGGGTTCGGCTGTCTGCTGGCCCTCGGGTGGGAGCTGGGCGAGTGGTACACGTTCATCCGGCACGGCACCGAGATCGAGACTGCCTACGAGGACACGCTCGGCGACCTGGCCCTCGGCACGCTCGGCGCCCTCGTCGCCGGGTTCCTGGTCGCCCCCCTCGCCCGCCGTCCGTGACGATCTGGTCGGTCTGGGCACCGCATGGACGACCACTTCGTCACAGACGGCGAGAGGGAGGGCTCCTATCCTGACCGGGTGCCCCTCGCCCTCACCCTCCTGGACGGCGTGGCGTGGCGGGGCCGGCCGATCCCCGGGGAGCGGGTCGCCGCCCTGCTGGCGGCGCTGACCTCGCGGCCCGAGGGTGTCTCGGACACCCGGCTCATCGACCTGATCTGGCTCGACGACACTCCCGCGAACCCCACCAAGGCCCTCCAGGTGCTCGTCTCCCGCGCCCGCACCGCCCTGGGGGCGGAGCACCTCACCCGGTACGACGGGGGCTACCGACTCGCCGTACCTGTGGCGCAGGTCGACGCCCTCGAGCTCTCCCGGCTGCTCCGCGAGGCCCAAGCTGCCCTGGCACGGGGCGAGGCCGCCGAGGCCGCCGCACTGGCCGCTCGGGCTCTTGAGATCCCCGTGGCCGAGGCGCCTGACGACCATGGTCCGCTGAGCGAGCTGCGCGAGGACGCCGAGGATGCCCGCCGCCGCGTCCAACGCGTGCTCGGACTGGCGCTCGCCGAGTCCGGGCGCGACGCCGACGCGCTGCCCCACCTCGAGGCGGTGCACACACGCGCTGTGCACGACACCACCGTCACCGGCGCTCTCCTCCGTGGTGTGGCGGCCACCGCGGGGAGCGCTGCCGCTCTGGAGCGCTACGAGGCCTATCGCGCAGACCTCGCCGATCGGCTCGGCGTGGATCCGGACCCGGCGCTGCAGCGCCTCCACGGCGAGCTGCTCGTCGCCGACGCGCCGGTCCGCGACGGCGTGCACTTCGACCTCGACAGCCTGCTCGGCCGGGCGGACGACCTGGCGGCGCTGCGCATCGCCCTCCGACGGAGCAGACTCGTCTCGATCGTCGGCCCGGGAGGCCTGGGCAAGACGCGGGTCGCCCACGTGCTGGCCCGCGAGGCCACGCAGCCGCGCGTCTACTTCGTCGAGCTCGTGGGCGTCTCCTCGGGGGACGACGTCGTCGCCGAGGTGGGCACGGTGCTGGGAGTGCGGGGGTCGATGACCGGGCGGCACACGTTGACGCCCAGCCAGCTCGCCGACGTCCGCAGCCGGATCTCGGCCGAGCTCGGGTCGAGCCCCAGCCTCCTCGTCCTCGACAACTGCGAGCACGTCCTGGAGTCGGTGGCGTCCCTGGTCGCGCTCCTCCTGGTCACCACCCGCGACCTGCACGTCCTGACCACGAGCCGCGCTCCGCTGGGGCTCGCCGCCGAGCAGGTGGTCGCGCTCCGGCAGTTGGCCGCCGAGGACGCCGCCGAGCTCTTCGTACGACGCGCCAGCGCCGCCCGCGCCGACGCCGACCTCCCCTCCGAGGTCGTCACCGACATCGTGGCCCGGCTCGACGGGCTGCCCCTCGCCATCGAGCTCGCCGCCGCCCGCGTGCGCACCATGGGCCTCGAGGAGATCCGCGCCCGCCTCGGCGACCGGTTCGCGCTGCTGCGCACCCGCGACCGCTCAGCACCCGAGCGGCACCGCACGCTGAGCGCCGTCATCGAGTGGTCGTGGGACCTGCTCGATCCCGACGCCCAGGACGCGATGGCGCGGCTGTCGGTCTTCCACGACGGCTTCACGCGCGAGGCGGCCGTCGCCGTGTTGGGCGCCGAGGGCGGGGATCTCGTCGACGTGCTCGCCGAGCAGTCCCTCGTGGCGGTCACCGACGTGGAGGGCGTGGCGCGGTTCCGGATGCTCGAGACCGTGCGCGAGTTCGCGACCGACCGTCTGCTCTCGGCAGGTGAGCGCGAGGACGCCTGGCGTCGGCAGGCGGTCTGGGCGCGAGACCTGGTCGACACGCACGCTCCCGGCCTCTTCGGGATGGGCGAGCTCGCCGAGGTGGACGCCCTGCTGACCGAGGAGAACAACCTGGCCGACGTGCTCCGCCGGGCTCTCGGCGACGGCGACCGGGCTCTCGTCGCCCGCCTGCTCGCCAGTCTGGGCGGCCTCTGGACGATGACCGGCAACCACGCCCGCATCTTCGCCCTCGCCGACGCGGCCGAGGCGATGCTCGTCGAGTGGGACCCGCCCGACGACCTGCGCGAGGCGACCGGACTGGCGCTCTCGTGGCTGCTCGTCCACCTGAGCTGGATGCCGACCCGCTCGACCGACGCACTGCGAGCGGCCATCGCGAGCCGCGATGTGCCGACGCACCCGTGGGGGCGGGTTGTCTACGCCATGTTCGTGGAGGGGGCCCGCCCCGGCTCCGACCCGGTCAGCGCCGTCGTCGCGATCGCCGGGCCGGACGCCGAGCCGACCACCGCCCAGATGGCGCTGCTGTGGGCGGCCCTCGTCTCCGAGAACGCCGGCGACGTGGACCGTGCCGTCGAGTTCGCCCGCGAGGGGCTGGAGCGCGGACCGCTGACGCCGTACCTCGAGGCCACTCTCCACGGCCAGCTCTCGCAGCTCGCGCTGGGCCGCGGCGAGCACCGGACGGCCGCCGACCACGCCGCCCGCGCGTGGCCCCTGCTCAGGCGGCTGCACGCGGAGGACGAGGCCCGGGCGATGCGCGTGGCCACGGCCATGGCGCCACTGGTCGAGGGCGACCTCGACACCGCCGAGCGGATCCTGGACGAGCTCGCCGCCGAGCACCGGGAGCCCCAGCTGGGATCGCAGATGATCCTCCTGGCGGGTCGCGCCGAGGTGGCCCTCGCCCGGGGGGAGATCGAGCGCGGGCTCTCGCTGTTCGACGAGGCCCTCGCGAGCGTCGTACCCCTCGAGCACGTGGACATGGGAGGGCTGAGCCCCTGGGTGCTGCTCGCCGCCTCCGGATCGCTCGTGGCCCGCGTGCGCCACGGGTCCACGGAGGCCGACGCGCGGCGCGCCGTCGAGCTGCGTGACCTCCTGCTCGACCAGCACGCGGAGGCGCCGATCGACGTCGAGCTGCCCTACGAGGACTACCCGCTCAACGGCGTCCTGATGGCGGCCGTGGGCGCTTGGACGCTGCGCTACGGAGCCCGCGAGCAGGTCGACGCGGGCGTCTGCCTGCTCGGCGTGGCCCAGCGGTGGGCCTACAACCGCAGCTTCCCCACGATGGGCTGGGAGGCGCTCGACGACCTCGCCGAGCAGGCCCGTCCGGGGCTGCTCGACGAGGTCGTCGCGGAGTACGCCGGGCGGCCGGCAGCCGACCTCGTCCCGGAGGCCCGCACCCTGCTGCGCCGGGTGGCCGGGCTCCCGTCCGACGTCGGGGCCGACGGCGTCACATCTTCCGCGTGAACCCGCGCACCGAGAGCGGGGCGAAGATGGCGATCACGGCGAGGCAGCCGATCAGCGCGCCACCCACGTCAGCGGTGATCTGGCCGGTGTTGGCGAGGTCGCGGAGCGCGTTCACCACGTGCGAGACCGGGTTGATCTTCGTGAAGGCCTCGAGCCAACCCGGGAGGGTGCTCGCCGGGACGAAGGCGTTGGACAGGAAGGTGAGCGGGAACATCACCATCATCGAGTAGCCCTGCACGGCCTGGGCGCTCTTGCCCACCGTGCCGAACCAGGTGAAGATCCAGGCCAGCGACCAGCCCGCGATGATGCCGAGCACGATCGCCATCACGACGCCCGGGACGCCGCCACCGGGGCGATAGCCCATCAGGATCCCGGTCGCGAATGTGAGGGTGCCGGCGATGGCGTAGCGGATCATGTCCGCCACCATGGGTCCGGCGAGTGGAGCCACGCGCGAGATGGGCAGGACCTTGAACCGGTCGAAGACGCCCTTGTCCATGTCCTCGCGCAGCTGGGTGCCGGTGGCGATGCACGCGGTCAGCACGCTCTGTGCGATCAGGCCGGGGATGAGCAGCGGCAGGTAGTCCTCGACGCTGCCCGAGATCGCGCCGCCGAAGATGCCGGCGAACATCGCGGTGAACAGCACCGGCTGCAAGGTGACGTCGAAGAACTGCTCGAAGTTGCGGCGCATCTTCAAGGTGGCCCGCCACGCCATCGTCATCGTCTGGCGGAAAGTGTCGAGCAGGCTCACGTGGCGGGGGAGGCTGCCGGTGTCGAGGACCAGCCGGGGGTCCCGGACGTCAGGGCCGGTCAGGCCGGCGTGGGTGTCGAGGGTGGTCATCGCGTCTGGTCCCTGTCGTCGCGGGCCCCGGGTGTGCCCTGGGTGGTCTGGTCGTCGCTGTCGTCGCCGTCGCGGGTGTCGTGGCCAGTCAGGGCGAGGAACACCTCGTCCAGCGAGGGCTTGTCGACAGCCACCGACTCGATGCCGATGCCCGCTTCGCGGAGGGCCAGGAGCACGTCGACCGCCTGGTCGCTGCGGGCGAGGGGCACGGTCAGCCTCCGCGCCTCGGGGCTCGGCACCACCTGCTCGTCGAGGAGCCGGTGGGCGAGCGTGCCCGCGCGCTCGAGGTCCGACGGGTCGGTCAGCTGCAGCTGGAGGGAGGAACGCCCGATCGAGGACTTCAGCTCGTCCGGGGTGCCGAGCGCCACGGCGCGGCCGTGGTCGATCACCGTGATCCGGTCGGCCAGCTGGTCGGCCTCGTCGAGGTACTGCGTGGTCAGCAGCACCGTGCTGCCTCCCCGCACCAGCTCCCGGATGGTCTCCCACATCTGGCCGCGCGTGCGCGGGTCGAGCCCGGTCGTGGGCTCGTCCAGGAAGATCAGCGGCGGGCGGGTGATCAGGCTGGCCGCCAGGTCGAGCCGCCGACGCATGCCCCCGGAGAACTGCTTGATCGGCTTGCTGGCCGCGTCCTGCAGGTCGAACTGCTCGAGCAGCCGCTCCGCCGTCCGCCGGCACTCGGCGCGGCCGCGTCCCTGGAGCCGGCCGAAGAGCATGAGGTTCTCGGTCGCGGTCAGCAGCTCGTCGACGGAGGCGTACTGCCCGGTCACGCCGAGGAGCTGGCGGACGACGTGTGGCTCGCGGCGTATGTCGACGCCGAAGATCCGCGCCTCCCCCGCGTCGATGGGGAGCAGGGTCGCGAGCATCGACAGGGTCGTCGTCTTGCCAGCGCCGTTGGGTCCGAGGAAGCCGAACACCTCGCCTCGGCGGACCTCCAGGTCGATGCCGTCGACCGCGCGCAGGTCGCCGAAGGTCTTGACCAGCCCGTGGGCCTCGACCGCGAGGGTGTCCTCCCCCGCGGCGTCGGGGCGCGCGCCCTCCGGGCCGGTGGTCGTGGAAGCTGCGATCGCAGCGGACGTGGGTGTCATGAGACCAGGCTGCGCCCCCCCGGTTTCACGCCGGTGTCATGCCGCCTTCACCCCCCTCCGCTGGTCGAGGAGGTCGCTCTGCGACCGTCACGAGACCACTGTCGGGTGGGCGCGCGGTCGGCTGCGCGGGAGGGTCCGCGGGCCTACCGCCCGCCGCTCGTGCCTCGCGGCGGGGGGCCAGTCCCAGCCGCGGCCCCCGGACCCTCCCGCTCCGCCGCCCCGGACCCTCCCGCTCCGCCGCCCCGGCTCCGCTCGCGGGTCTCGACCCGGTCCCGCTGGTCGAAGGGCCCGCATGCCCGCTGGGCGAGGAGGGCCCCCTCGGGGCCCGTCACGAGACCCAGCGACCGAGGCGGCCTCGTCAGTGCCGGCCCGAGACCCAGCGGGCGCCGAGCGGGACCAGGGTCACGGTCCGCGCGTCGTCGTCGGGGTCGGTGGAGCGGGAGATCCGCACCTCGAGGCGGGACTCGGCCAGTCCCTCGGCCACGCCGGTCCCCCACTCGACGACCGTCACCGACTCGTCGAGCGATGCGTCGAGGTCGAGGTCGTCGAGCTCCTCGATGCCGCCCAGCCGGTAGGCGTCGACGTGCACCAAAGCCGGACCGTCGGCCAGCGACGGGTGCACCCGGGCGATCACGAACGTCGGCGAGGTCACCGGTCCCCGGACCCCGAGGCCGGCGCCGACTCCCTGGGTGAACGTGGTCTTCCCCGCGCCCAGCCCGCCGGACAGCACGATCAGGTCGCCCGGCCGGGCACCAGCCCCCACGAGCTCTCCGAGCGCCCGCATCGCGTCGGCGTCGGGGGCGGGATAGGTCCGCGGGAGCGCCCGGCGCAGCTCGACGTACGGCGACCGACGGGCCACCTCGACGAACCCGTGGCCCCGCCAGAACGCCACCGTCGCCGGGAGCTCCTCGCGGGCCAGCACGGCGACCTCGTCACCCTCGGCGGTGGCGAGCGCCTCCGCGACGAGCGCTCCAGCCACGCCCAGGCGCTGGGCCTCCGGCACCACCCCGAAGCGCCGCAGCCACGTGACCCGGCCGTCCGGGTCCAGCAGGAGGGCGCCGACCGGAGCGCCCTCGAGGGTCGCGAGCAGGCCGCCCCCGGCCGACAGCGCCGTCCCTATCGAGTCAGGCGTCTCGGCAGCAGCATCGGCGGGCGGGTCGAGCGGCGGACGGGCGCCGAAGGCCAGCGCGACCACGGTGTGGACGGTCGGGGCCGCCTCCGCACCCACCCGGCGTACGACGAGACTCATGGCCGCTCGGCCCGCTCGCCGGCCGCGACGAGCAGCTGGTCGAGCTCGTCGTTGACCTCGCCGGCGCGCTCGAGCATCACCATGTGCCCGGCGCCTGGGCACTCGAGCAGGGTCGACCCCGGGATGGTGGCGTGCAGACGACGACTGTGCTCGATCGGCGTGATCAGGTCGGCGGTGCCGCAGATCACCGCCGTCGGCACCTCCCCGAGAGCCTGGATGGTGTCGAACTTGTCCAGGGTGCCGAAGGTCGGGAAGAAGTCGGCGACGACGTCGAAGGGCGTGCCGGACAGCATCTCGTCCACGAACTCCACGTAGTGCGCGGGCACCGGGTCGCCGAAGGCGAAGTCGTCGGTCACGACCAGGGCGACGGCCCGGCCGGCCTTCCGCAGACCGTCGACAGTGCGGTGTCCCCGGGCGAGCGCGGCGACTGTCCGGGTCACGAGCTGACCGCTCACGGTCGTCGGCAGGAGTGGCAGCACCACCCGGTCGGGCTGCAGACCACCGGCCGTCGTGGCCACGAGGGCCACCCCGACGATCCGGTCGCCGAAGAGCTCGGGATGGGCCTCGGCCAGCGCGATGATCGTCATGCCCCCCATCGAGTGACCGACGAGCACGATGGGACCGTCGGGCACCACCTCGTCGAGCACCCGCAGCAGGTCGTTGCCCAACTGCTCGATGTTCGCGTGGTCCTGGGTCGAGCGGCCGGAACGGCCGTGGGACCGCTGGTCGTAGAAGACCGCGCGCACCCGACCCCGGCAGGCTGCCCTCTGGTAGTGCCACGAGTCGAGGTTGAGGGCATAGCCGTGCACGAAGACGACCGTGGGCCGGTCGGGAGGGAGGTCCCCGTCGACCTCGTCGACCTCGACGTGGAGAGGGACTCCGTCGTCGGCCACCACGGTCCGCGGCGCCGAGCGCAGCGACCCGAACGGCGTGTGGTCCTCGGGACGCGCCTCGATCGTGCGGCGCCGCCGCGCCACCCGCGCTGCCGCACCCGCCGCGGCCAGGCCGACGGCGCCGGCCGCGACGCCGAGGATCTTGCCGGTCCTGTTCACCCGCCGAGTCCTTCCTGGCGCTCGCTGTCGACGTGCCGGCGCACCAGCCGTCCGCCGATCCGCGTGACGATCTCGTAGCCGATCGTGCCGCTGGCCCGGGCCCACTCCTCGGCCGTCGGCTCGCCGGAGTCGCCCGGCCCGAACAGCACGACGTCGGTCCCCTCGTCCGGGCGCTCGCCGCCGAGGTCGACGACGAACTGGTCCATGCAGACCCGGCCGCGGAGCGGTCGGCGGGCCCCGCCGACCGCCACCTCGAGGGCGTTGCTGCCGTGCCGAGGCACCCCGTCGCCGTACCCGACCGGCACCAGGCCGACCGTGGTCGGGCGGGTTGCCGTCCAGGTGCGGCCATAGGACACCGACTCGCCCGCGGCGATCGCCTTGGTCAGCGCCAGGGGTGCCCGCACGGTCATGGCCGGCCGGAGCCCGAGATCGGGACTGACCCCGGGCGCCGGGTCGACGCCGTACGACGCGATGCCGCACCTCACGACGTCGAGCCGCGAGCTGGGCCGCAGGATCGCGGCCGCCGAGTTGGCCAGGTGCCGGACCTCCGGACGCAGGCCGGCCGCCTCGGCTACCCGCAGCGCACCGTGGAAGCGCTCCTCCTGCACGTCGTCGCCGGGATGCCCGGGCTCGTCGCTGGAGGCGAAGTGGGACCACACGCCGGTGACCCGGATCCGGCCCGCCCGCTCGTGGGCCGCGGCCTTCGCGACCACGTCGGGCCAGTCGGCGATCGCGGCGCCCCCGCGCGAGAGCCCGGTGTCCACCTTGAGCTGCACCCGGGGAACCACGCCGGAGACCGCACCCGCGGCAGCGAGGTTGTCGAGCCGACCCGCGGTGTAGGCCGTCACGTCGACCTCCGCAGCCACGGCGGCCGCGAGCGAGCCGTCGACCGCGTCGGCGGGCAGGGTGAGCCAGCAGAGCAGGCGTCCGGTGTCGCCAGCGGCCCGGAGTGCCAAGGCCTCCGACACCGTGGCGACGCCCAGCCAGGTCGCGCCCGCCTCGCGGGCCGCCCGGCCGCTCTCCAGCATCCCGTGCCCGTAGCCGTCGGCCTTGACGACGGTCATCACCGTGGCGCCGTCGGGTCGCACGAGGTCGGCGAGGAGTCGCACGTTGTGCCGGACGGCTGCCAGGTCGACCACGATCTCGGGACGCGCGACGGCTCCCGGGGCGCTCGGCATGACCCGGATTCTCTCAGAGCAGGTCGCGGACGACCGCGGGCACAGCGCCCGCCACGGCCATCGCCGACAGCGGTCCCCCGCCGGAGGCTCGCGTGGCGGCCGCGCCGTGCAGCCACGAGCCCACCGACGCCGCGTCGAACGGCTCCAACCCCGCGGCCAGCAGAGCCCCGATCAGACCCGCCAACACATCGCCCGCCCCGGCGGTCGCCAGCCAGGGGACGCCGGTCGAGGTGATCCGGGCCCGCCCGTCGGGACCGGCGATCACGGTGCGGTGGCCCTTGAGCAGGACCACGGCGCCGTACGCCGACGCCGCCGCGCGGGCGTGCCGGAGCGGGGCGGCCTCGATGGCCGACCGCTCCGCGCCGAGGATCCGTGCGAGCTCCCCGGCATGCGGTGTCAGCACCGCGGGCACGGCCAGTGGGCGCTCGAGGAGGGCGAGCGCGTCGGCGTCCACCACCGTCGGTGCGCCGTCCTCGAGCGCGGTCTCGAGCAGGTCCGCCGCGTGGGCGCCGCCGCCCGAGCCGACGGTCCAGGCCTGCACCTGCCCCTTCTCGACCACCACGTCCGGGTGTGCAGCGAGGACGGCGTCCCGCGCCCCGCCCAGGTAGCGGACCATCCCGCACAGGCCGGCGGCCGCCCCGGCCACGCAGAGCACGCCGGCCCCGGGATAGGTGGTCGAGCCCGCGAGCACGCCGACCACTCCGCGGGTGTACTTGTGCGCGTCCGGGCCGGGGGTCGGCAGCAGCGCTGCGACGTCGGCGTCCTGGAGCGCCTCGACGTCGGCGGGCGGCAGGTCGAGACCGATGTCGACCAGGTGCACCGTCCCGGCGTGCGCGGCCGAGGGGTCCGCCAGCAGAGCCACCTTGTGCGTCCCGAACGTCACCGTCAGCTCGGCCCGGACCGCCGGCCCGTCGAGCTCACCCGTGTCGACGGCGACTCCTGACGGCAGGTCGACCGCGACCACGGGACTGCCGTCCAGCGCAGCGAGCGCCTCGACGGCTGCGGGTCGCAGACCCGGCTGTCCGCCGATGCCGACGATCCCGTCGACCACGACGTCGGGCAGCACCCGGGGAGCCCCGTCGACCACCCGGCCACCGGCCCGGCGCAGCGCCGCGAGGCCGGCTGCGTGCGGCGTGTCCCCGAGGGGCCACGCGGAGACGGCGACCCCGCGGCGGGCCAGCACCGCTCCGGCGTACAGCGCGTCGCCGCCGTTGTCGCCGTTGCCGACCAGCAGCAGCACACGTCGTCCGTAGCCGCCGCCCATCAGGTCGAGCACCGCCGTGGCGAGCCCGTGGGCCGCGCGCTGCATCAGCGTGCCCTCGGGAAGTCGAGCCATCAGCGCCGCTTCCGCCGCCCGCACCTGCTCGACGGTGTGCGCGCTTCGCATGCCTCCACGGTAGTGCCGAACGACGACGGCTCGTGGTCGAGGGCTCAGCGCGGCCGCACCGAGAGGACGAGGACGAGGACCATGCCCAACCCGACGATCCCTCCGAGCGCCCACGGCCAGACAGACCGCTGCGGCGTGGCCTCGGCCTCCCCGGTCGAGACCACGGATCCGTTGGCAGGGGTGGTGGTCGTCGGCGCCTGCGTCGCGGACGGGGTCGCAGGGCTTGATGGAGACTCGGTGGCGATCGCGGCTCGAACGTCGGCGGGCAGGGAGATCCGCAGCACGGGAGCGTGCAGGCCCTCGGACGACGCGAGGATCGTCCCGTCGGGGGCGACGGCGATCCCCTCCCCTTGTCGCTGGGCAGGCAACCCGAACCGTCCGACCGGGGTGAGCTCCGGCCACGTGTACACCGCGGCCATCGTGTAGTTGCGGACGATCAGGTGCCGCCCGTCAGGGAAGAACGCCGCGTCGGTGGCGACGGCGAGCGCGGCGCCCACCTCGGTGAGCCGGTTCGGCCGGTCGGGCGAGAGCCGTGCGGGAGCCTCGAACACCGTTCCCCCGAGCACGCCCTTGCTCACCACGTAGAGGCGCCCGTTCCGGGGATCGACGAGCAGCGACTCGGCGTCCCGGGCCCCGTCGGGGTAGACTAGGTCGTAGGTGACCGGGTCGACGTCTCGATCGCCGCTGCCGACGGGGATCCGGGCCACCGTGACGTGGCCGCGATCGGCCCCGTTGTCCCCGATGTCGCCCACCCACAGCTCGCCCTCGCCGGCCGGGGCCAAGGCCTCCACATCTTCAGGCTCGGCTGCCCACTGAGTGACTCCCACCGTGCGGCCGGTCGATGGGTCCACGGCGAACACCCGCCCCCGGTCACCGGAGTCGTTCGTGGTGACGAGCAGGCCGTCGACCACGGCGAGTCCGCTCGACTCGACGATCGCCGGATCGGCGAACCGGGTCACCTCGTTGCCGGCCACGGCGTCCGAGGACGCCACCCCGGGCCACAGCGCCGCGACGACGAAAGGCACGGCTGTCAGCGCGAGCAGATGCCGCTCACGCATCGAGCAACTCGGCGAGCCGGGGCCGGATCCCCCAGGCCGTCACCAGGTCGTCGTACTCCGCACGGGTGCCGTCGGCGGCCGGCGCCCCTGTGCGCACGGCCCGGAGCAGCGTGTTGCGGGGGGTGTGCTTGCTCTCCACGAACTGCATCACGTCCACGCGGTAGCCCTGCGTGCGCAGGAGCGAGGCCCGGACGGCGTCGGTGAGCGTGTCGGCGAACCGCTCCCGCAGGATGCCGTGCCGGGTCAGCAGCGCGTACGGCGCGGGGCTGGGCCGCGACCGCAGCTGCGCGGCCAGGTCGTGGTGGCAGCACGGAGCGGCGAGGACCAGCGCCGACTCCCAGCCCACCGCCCGAGCGAGGGCGTCGTCGGTCGCGGTGTCGCAGGCGTGCAGGGCCAGCACGATCTCGGGCGGTGACTCGAGGACGACCTCGCCGATGCTGCTCACCACCCAGTCGCCGGTGACCCCGAGCTCCCTCGCGAGCCGGGTGTTGTGCTCGGCGGACTGGTGGCGCTCGTCGACCCCGGTGACCGTGACGGCGAGCCCTCGGACGTGGGTCAGGTACCTCTGGGCCGCGAACGTCAGGTAGCCGTTCCCGCACCCCAGGTCCACCATCCGGAGCGGGTCGGCCTCGGTCGGGCGCCGGAGATGCCCTCGAGAGAGTGCGTCGGTGATCGAGGCGTCCAGGATCCGCAGGAACTCCTCGACCTGTCGGTACTTGGCCTGCCTGCTCGGCTTCATCCGGCCCCGGTGGTCAGAGAGCCCCAACGCCACGAACACCGGGTCGTCCTCGGTCAGCAGCCGGCCCTTGTCGCGGTCGTGGTCGCGGTCGACCTCGACCTCGGTCGTCCGCGCGGCGACATGCACGATCGCTGCGCCCTTCTTGGTCACACGCACCTGGAGTGAGTCCGCGGTGCTCTCGACATGCCAGTTGCCGAACGGTCCGTCGAGGAGGTCGTCCACGGCCTTCGCGGCGGACTCCCCGAGCGCGTGGTTGGCGGTGTGCGCCTGGGTTTCGTCGTACGACGTCACCTGGAGGTGGCGGCCGGACTTGAGGTCGACGTACCTCACCTCCACGCGCCGCCACCGCGGAGTCGTCCCCCGCCTGCTCCCGGAGGCCACGGCTCGGACCAGCGCCTCGGGGTCGAGGAGGCGGCCCCGGATGCGGGCGAGCGCCTCGGGGAGGGCTTCGGAGGGCATGAGCGGCTACTTCAGGAGGGCGGCGACGACGACGATCAGGAGGAGCGATCCCAGCGCCAGCGGGATGACGAGACGGCGGTGGCGCGGGTTCACCCGTCGATGCTACGGGTGCGGGTGGCAGCCAGGGCCCGGTGCACGAGGTCGAGGACCGGGAAGGTCCCGTCGTCGACCCGCTCCACCGGCACCCACGAGACGTGGTCGGTCGTGCCGCCCACCTCGACCACGTGTGGCGTGGCGCCGGGGGGCACCGCCACGTCGAAGACGAGGGCCACGGAGTGGTAGTCCTCGTAGCGTCCGGAGGGAGCCGTGCCGCTGAAGTGCTCGTCGTGCACCAGCAGCAGGTCCCCCACGGTCGGGGTGAGGCCGCACTCCTCCTCGACCTCGCGCACGAGCGCCCGCGCAGGCGCCTCTCCGTGGGCCAGACCGCCCCCCGGGAGGCTCCAGGAGCCCGTGTGGAAGCCCTTCTCCGAGAAGCGGACCAACAGCAGTTCCTCCCCCGACGAGCCTGCCCGCCGCGCCAGCGCATACGCGCCGACCCTCTGCAGCCGGAACGGCGACCACTCGGCCAGGGCCTGCTGGACCATCGGCACCGTGGGCAGGCTGCCCTCCAGGACCGCCGCCAGCGGGTGCCAGGCGGCCTCGGCGGTGGAGCCGGCCTCCTCGAGCACCTGCGGGGCCGGGGCATCGGGCGGCACCCACGCGTCGTACACGATGCGGAGCGCGTGGTAGTCGGCGCGGCGACCGTGACGCCTCGTCGACGGCAGGTGCGTGGAGTAGACCCGCGCCTGCTCGCCCACCGCGGCGTCGAGCCCCGTCTCCTCCTTGATCTCGCGCAGCACGGCGTCGCGCGGGTCCTCCCCGTGGTCGAGACCTCCCCCGGGAAGCGTCCACAGCTCCTGCCTCGAGACCCGGTCGGAGAGCCGCGTCAGCAGGATCTGCTCGTCGCGCACGATGACGGCGTACGCCGCCACGCGCTGTCTGCGGGGCAGCGGGGCCATGACCCGATTGTGTCGTGCCCTCGTGCCCGCTGGTCGAGGAGGTCGCGCAGCAACCGTCACCACGGCTGGTCGAGGAGGCCTCAGGACGGCACTAGGGTGGCGGGCGATGATGGCCAAGATCCGGGACCCCTGGCTCGACAACGCGAAGATGGTGCTGGTCACCATCGTCGTGATCGGGCACATGATCGTGCTGGTGCCGGTGAGCTATCAGCAGCAGCGGGTCTACGACTTCATCTACTACTTCCACATCCCGGCGTTCGTGCTGATCACCGGCTACCTGTCGAAGTCGTTCCGCTACAGCCGGCGGCATCTCTGGGCGCTCGTGACGACCCTGGTCGTGCCCTACTTCGTCTTCTCCTGGCTGATGGTGCAGTTCCGCCACCACGTCGGGGGCGAGCCACTGCTCGACCCGATCTGGACCAACCCGCGCTGGCCGATGTGGTATCTCGTCGCCGTCATCGCCTGGCGACTCCTCACGCCGGTCCTGCGGTGGCACTGGCTGATGATCCCGGCCTCGATCGCGGTCAGCCTGCTCTTCGGACGGACCAACCAGGAGTTCTTCGACCTGAACCGGATCCTGGGGCTGCTGCCCTTCTTCGTGATCGGACTCCACCTCACCGCCGGCCAGCTGGGCATGGTCCGTCGGCGGGGGGCGTGGATCCTGGGCGTCATCGGCGTGCTGGCGCTCTGGCAGCTGACCAAGCACACCAACGACTTCTGGGCCACGCAGTTCCTCTACTACCGCGCGTCCTACGCCGAGCTCGGGGTGAGCGACGGCGAGGGCATGTGGATCCGGGCCCGCCTGATCGTTGTCGCGCTGCTGGCGATGGCCGCGGTCTTCACCTTGATCCCCCGGGGTCGCAGCTTCCTGACCCGCATGGGCGTGTGGACGCTGGTCGTGTACCTGTGCCACGGCTTCGTCGTCCGCTTCCTGGAGTACCGCGGCTACGAGGACTGGCTGCCGACGGGATCCCCCTGGACGGGCATCGCGATCACGATCGCCCTCGGCGTGGCTCTAGCCCTGTTCCTCGCGTGGGAGCCGGTGGCCCGGACCTTGAACTACCTGGTCGACCCCGTCAACAGCTTCGGGGCGCTCCGACGGAGGCGCACTTCCTCACCGACCTCAGGTCTGGCCTGAGTCGGCCGCGCGGGCGGCGGCCTCGACCTTCGCGACGTACGCCGGCCAGTCGACCTCGTCCTCGCCCGGCATGCTCGGGTCGCCGGCGTAGCGTCCGGCGGCGCCGTCGATGGTCTCGCGGACGATGTCGAGGTGACCGGCATGCCGGGCCGTCTCGGTGGTCAGGTGCACCAGGATCTGGTGGAGGCTGACCGTGCGGCGCTCCTCCGGCCACCACGGCACGGTGCCGGTCGCGTCGAGGTCGAGTGCGGCACACGTCGCCGAGCCGTGGGCCCACGACTCACGGTAGAGATCCGTCACGAAGGCCACCGACTCCTCGGCCGTCGCATACATGTCGTCGTTGATCTCCGCGTCGTCGGCGAACCAGGGGAACTCACGCGGGAAGGGCCTGCCGAAGCAGTCGCCGAGATAGCCGGCCTGCACGCTGGCGAGGTGCTTGACGACCCCGAGGAGGTTGGTGCCGGTGGGGGTCATCGGTCGCCGCAGGTCGTAGTCGGACAGCCCGTCGAGCTTGGCGAGCACCTCGCCCTGGAGTCGTTCGAGGCCGCTCACGAGCGTGGTCTTCGGGTCCGGAAGAGTCATGCGGGCATCGTAGGAGCCGTCGCGGACACCCCTCCTGTCAGACGAACGGCGCGCGGTGGTCGCGCGCGATCGAGCGACGACCGGCCCAGCGCCAGACCCGCGCGGCGCGGTCGCGGTCCTCGTCGGTGACGAGGTTGCCCATCCAGCGCAGGGCCAGCGTCATCAGCCAGTCCGAGCGCATGCCTGCCGGCCCCAGCGTGGGCAGCAGACGGGGAATGGTGACCAGCCCGGCGAGACGGCGAGCGATGGAGAACGCCTCGCCGTAGTGGTCGCGCAGCAGCGCTGGCCAGACCACCGACAGATCGCGGTGGTCGGCCATGGTCTCGGCGACGAGCCGCCCCGTCTCGAGACCGTAGTCGATGCCCTCGCCGTTGAGGGGGTTCACACACGCCGCGGCGTCGCCGATGAGCGCCCAGTTGGGCCCGGCGACCCCCGAGACCGCGCCGCCCATCGGCAGCAGCGCCGACGTCGGCATCCGCAGCTCGGCACCGAGCCCGAAGTCGTCGCGGCGCTGGGCGGCGTAGTGCGCCATCAGCGGCTTGATGGCGACGTCGGCGGGCCGCTTCGCGGTGGCCAGCGTGCCGACGCCGACGTTCACCTCGCCGTTGCCCAGCGGGAAGATCCAGCCGTACCCCGACAGGATCTCGTCGTCCTCGCCGCGCAGCTCGAGGTGGGAGCTGATCCAGGGGTCGTCCGCCATCGTCGAGTCGGCATAGCTGCGCCCGGCCACGCCGTACACGGTCTCGCGGTGCCACTCCCGGCCCAGCAGCTTGCCCAGCGGCGAGCGCACACCGTCGGCCACGACGAGCCGGTCGCAGGCGATCTCGAAGCGCTCACCGTCGCGGGAGCCGCGCGCGAACTCCACGGCGGCGACGCGGCCGCCGTCGGTGCGTGCGCCGACCGCTCGGGCACCGTCCAGGCCCTCGGCACCCGCCTTCAGCGCGGTGGTGCGAAGATGGTCGTCGAGCTCGGTGCGGGCGACCGCGGACCCCCAGTCGGGCAGGGAGCCTCCGGGCCACGGCAGCAACAGCGTCTGGCCGAAGCCATGCGCACGCAAGCCCCGGTTGACCGTGTGGGCGCGCAACCAGTCCTCGAGCCCGAGCCGCTGCAGCTCCGCGACCGCGCGGGGGGTCAGACCGTCCCCGCAGGTCTTGTCGCGCGGGAAGACCGCGGCGTCCGCCAGGACCACGTCGCGACCGGACTGGGCCGCCCAGGCCGCCGCCGCAGAGCCCGCCGGTCCGGCACCGACGACGAGCACGTCGGTGCGCTGGGGCGGGGCTGGACTCACCGGCCCAGTGTCCCAGCCTGCGGGTTTGCCCGCCGAATCAGCGGCGATAGGGCCGCTGCGAGAGCAGATGCACGGCCGGGTTCGCGCAGCCGGTCGTGGGGTGCGCGACGTACTGGGAGGCGGTGGCATCGGGCACGTACACCCGGAAGCCGTCCACGTGCCGGGGTCGGCACTTCCGCTTCGGGAAGGGCGCGAAGGACGTCTCGGTCACCCGGCTGTGGACGCGCTGGCCCGGGCGAAGGACATAGTGACGGACCTTGCCCGGCTCACGGTCGGCCGCGGCGCCGATCTGGGTGCCGTCTCCTCCGCCCACGTAGGAGAGCCCGCCGTAGCCTCCCGTGACGCAGGCATGGCCGCTGGTGTTGGTCAGCACGATCCGGCCGTACCGGTGGCTCGTCGCGGAGTCGCCACCGCGGTAGGACGCCGTGAGATCGGCGTCCGTGCACCACGGGGCGTCCCCGCCGCTGACGGCAGGGGCGGCCGCGGTCGTCGGCCCGACGGCGAGCGCCGCCGCGAGACCCAGCCCTCCGATCAAGCGCGGAAGGGCGCTAGCACGTGTCTTCATGCCCCTGGGACGCACGCACTCCGCCCAGAGTTGCCGGGGACACCGCTGGTTGACGAGGCGCCTCCTCAACCAGCGCCACCAGAGCACCCGCCTCAGAGACCGAGGTTTCGAGACGCGTCGCGCCCACCCGGCTTCGCTCGGGTGGGCGCCGACGCTCCTCGACCTTGACGGCCCGCGGGTGCCCGGACTTCGTCCGGGCACCCGGGCCGTCAATTCTGGAAGGGACCGAAGTCGAAGTCGTCCAGGGCCACGGGCTGGCTCGAGCCGAACTCGTAGTCGTAGGAGTCGTAGCCGGTCACCGAGAACGCCGCGGCGCGCGCCTCCTCCGTCGGCTCGACCCGCACGTTGCGATAGCGCTCCAGGCCGGTGCCGGCAGGGATCAGCTTGCCGATGATGACGTTCTCCTTCAGCCCGCGCAGGCTGTCGGAACGGGCGTGGATCGCCGCGTCCGTGAGCACCCGGGTGGTCTCCTGGAAGGAGGCCGCGGAGAGCCAGGACTCGGTCGCCAGCGACGCCTTGGTGATGCCCATGAGCACGGGGCGACCCGAGGCAGGCTTGCCGCCCTCGGAGACCACGCGTCGGTTCTCACTCTCGAACAGCACCCGGTCGACCAGATCGGACGGCAGCATGTGGGTGTCGCCCGACTCGATGACCGTGATCCGGCGCAGCATCTGCCGCACGATGATCTCGATGTGCTTGTCGTGGATCGACACACCCTGACTGCGGTAGACCGCCTGGACCTCCTGCACGAGGTGCTCCTGGGCCGTGCGGACGCCGAGGATGCGCAGCACGTCGTGCGGGTCCTCGGTGCCCACCGTCAGCTTCTGGCCGACGTCGACGTGGTCGCCGTCGCCCACCAGCAGGCGCGAGCGCTTGGAGACGGGGTACTCCTGGACCTCCGAGCCGTCGTCGGGAGTGATGACGACCTTGCGGGTCTTGTCGGTCTCCTCGATCTCCACCCGTCCGGCGGCCTCCGCGATCGGCGCACGGCCCTTGGGCATGCGAGCCTCGAAGATCTCCTGGACACGCGGCAGACCCTGGGTGATGTCCTCCGCCGACGCCACACCGCCGGTGTGGAAGGTGCGCATCGTCAGCTGCGTGCCGGGCTCACCGATCGACTGGGCCGCGATGATGCCGACGGCCTCGCCGATGTCCACGAGCTTGCCGGTGGCCAGAGAGCGGCCGTAGCACTTCGCGCAGGTGCCGGTGCGGGCGTCGCACGAGAGCACCGAGCGGACCTTGACGATCTCGATGCCCGCCGAGATCAGCTCGCCGATCTTGACGTCGCCGAGGTCCTCGCCCGCTGCGACGAGCACCTCCCCGGTCTCCGGGTGGGTGATCTCGACGGCGGCGGTGCGGGCGTACGCCGAGGTCTCGGCGTTCTCGTCCTTGCGGACCACGCCGTCCTCGCCACGCGCGCCGATGCGCTTGTCGAGGCCACGCTCGGTGCCACAGTCGTCCTCGCGGATGATGACGTCCTGCGACACGTCGACCAGACGACGGGTGAGGTACCCGGAGTCGGCCGTGCGCAGCGCCGTGTCGGCCAGGCCCTTGCGGGCACCGTGGGTGGAGATGAAGTACTCCAGGACGGACAGGCCCTCGCGGAAGTTCGCCTTGATCGGCCGCGGGATGATGTCGCCCTTCGGGTTGGCCACCAGACCACGCATCGCCGCCACCTGGCGGATCTGCATCATGTTTCCGGAGGCTCCGGAGTCGACCATCATGTAGATCGGGTTGGACCGGTCGAACGTCGCCTCCATCTCGCGCGCGACGTCATTGGAGGCGTCCGTCCAGATCTCGATGAGGTCCTGGCGGCGCTCCTCGTCGGTGACCAGGCCGCGCTCGTACTGCTGCTGGACCTTCGCGGCCCGCGCCTCGTAGGACGAGAGGATCTCGGTCTTCTTGTCCGGCGTGGTCACGTCGTCGATCGAGACGGTGACGCCCGAGCGGGTCGCCCAGTGGAAGCCGGCGTCCTTCAGGGCGTCCAGCGAAGCGGCGACCTCGACCTTGGTGTAGCGCTCGGCCAGGTCGTTGACGATCGTGCCGAGCGCCTTCTTGCCGACCTCGGCGTTCACGAACGGGTAGTCGGCCGGCAGGGTGTCGTTGAACAGCGCCCGACCCAGGGTCGTCTCGATGGTCAGAGACTGACCCTCCTCCCAGTCCTCCACCTCGAGCTCGAGCGGCGGCACGATGTCGTCGAACCGGATCCGCACCTTGCTCTGGAGGCTGATCTCGCCGCGGTCGAAGGCCATGATCGCCTCGGCGGGCGATGCGAACGCGCGACCCTCGCCGGGCTCGCCCTCGCGGTCGGTGGTCAGCCAGAACAGGCCGATGATCATGTCCTGGGACGGCATGGTCACCGGGCGCCCGTCGGACGGCTTGAGGATGTTGTTGGTCGACAGCATCAGGATCCGGGCCTCGGCCTGCGCCTCGGCCGACAGCGGCAGGTGCACCGCCATCTGGTCGCCGTCGAAGTCGGCGTTGAACGCACCGCACACGAGCGGGTGGATCTGGATGGCCTTGCCCTCGATCAGCTGCGGCTCGAAGGCCTGGATGCCGAGTCGGTGCAGGGTGGGTGCGCGGTTGAGCAGCACCGGGTGCTCGGTGATGACCTCCTCGAGCACGTCCCACACGACCGGGCGGGCGCGCTCGACCATCCGCTTCGCGGACTTGATGTTCTGCGCGTGCGAGAGGTCGACGAGTCGCTTCATGACGAACGGCTTGAACAGCTCCAGCGCCATCTGCTTGGGCAGACCGCACTGGTGCAGCTTGAGCTGCGGGCCCGACACGATCACCGAGCGGCCGGAGTAGTCGACGCGCTTGCCCAGCAGGTTCTGGCGGAACCGGCCCTGCTTGCCCTTGAGCATGTCGGACAGCGACTTCAGCGGCCGGTTGCCCGGTCCGGTGACGGGGCGACCGCGGCGGCCGTTGTCGAACAGCGAGTCGACGGCCTCCTGCAGCATCCGCTTCTCGTTGT
>CAZIVD010000054.1:0-32654 GCA_964542635.1 uncultured Nocardioides sp.
AACACCGCGCCGGCGCTGACGCTGGCCGCCCTGCAGGCGACCACGGGCCACCGGGTGAATCTGCACGCTGGGGGGTTGGCGGACGATGCTGGCCGCGTGCTCGCCCTCGTGGGTCCTTCCGGCGCGGGCAAGACGACAGCGACCCGGGCGGTCGCCGCCAGGCTCGGCTACGTGTCGGACGAGACAGTCTCGATCAGCGCGGACGGCACGGTGTTCGCACACCCGAAGCCGCTGTCCGTCGTGACGGACCCTCAGCATCCGCGCCGCAAGGAGCAGCTCTCCCCCGACGACCTCGGCCTGCTTCCCACGCCGACGCGCGGCACGCTCGCCCGACTCGTGGTGCTGCGCCGCGGCGTCGCCGAGCCGCGGGGTCTGGTCGAGCTGGGCGACGGCGAAGGTCTCCTCGCCCTGATCGAACAGTCGTCCTCCCTCGCCGCTCTGCCTTCGCCGCTGACGACCCTGGCCGACCTGGTGCACAGGTGCGGCGGCGTGCTCGCGCTCGAGTACGGCGACATCGCCGACCACGTCGACACCCTCGTCGCCCTCCTGGCTGACGACCGGCCGGCGCAGGTGTCGCGCCGTACCCGGCATCCCGGAGGAGACCACGACCACCAGCACCTGACCGGCGAGCTGCTGGCGAGGACCGACTGGGTCGATGCCATCGAGCTGGACGACGACGTCGTCGTGCTCCTCGACGGACGCGCCATCCACCTGGCCGGACTGACCGCGACCTGCTGGCTGGCCCTGGAACGGCCCGGATCCCTGGACGACCTCGTCGCGGCGGCGACCCGGCGCCATGGCGAGCACCCGGATGCCCGCCGTCTCGTGGACGAGGCGCTGGCCGGCCTCGCGCAGCAGGGTCTCCTGGCCGGCCCCGCGCTGGCATGATGCAGGGCGTGACCTCGGCCGCGCTCGTCCTGGCGCCGCTGGCGTGCGGACTGGTGTTGCTCGTGTCCGGCGGGGCGAAGCTCCGTGACCACGGCGCCACGCAGGCGGCGTTCTCGGCCCTCGACGTGCCGGCCTGGCTGCGGCGACCCCTGGTCGTCCGCGGTCTGCCCTACGTCGAGCTCGGCCTCGGTGCCGGCCTCCTGGTCACCTGGGGCTGGATGCTGGCCGTCGTGGGCGTGCTGACGCTCGCGCTGTTCGTCGCCTACGCCGCCCTCGTCGCGCGGGTCCTCCGCAAGGGTGCCGACGTGCACTGCCAGTGCTTCGGAAGTCTCGGTGACGATCGGGTCACCGGTGGGACGCTGGCGCGGAACGTCGCGTTGGTGCTGCTCGCCGCACTCGCCACGGGGGTCGGCCTGGCCGGCTCCGGCGGGTGGCCGCTCGTCCACGACTTCACGACCGACGACTGGGTCTGGCTCGGCATGGCGGTCGGGGTCGCGGCGACGGCCGTCCTGGTCCACGGCCGCTCGTCCCCACCGGACATCGAGCCGGCCGACGAGCTCGACTACCTCCGCCAGCCGATCCCTTTCGGGCTCCTCGAGGCCGAGGACGGCAGCCGGTCGACGCTGCGACAGCTCGCCGCCGAGCGCCCTCAGCTCCTGGTCCTCCTGTCGGTGGGCTGTGGGTCCTGCCACGACGTGGCCTCGAAGCTGCTGGAGTGGGCGGCGCGCTTGGCCCCGGTGGAGATCGACACGGTCTTCACCCAGCCCCTGGCCGAGCTCCCTGACGACCTGCGCCCCGAGGGGATCCGCCGCTGGCTCGACATCGAGAGCGCCGTCACCGAGACCTTCGGGTGGGGTCGACCCTCTGCGGTGCTCCTCGGCGCCGACGGGCTCCTGGCCGGTGGCCCGGTGGCGGGCGCCGGCAAGGTGGCGGCGTTCGTCGACGAGATCGTCGCCGAGCTCAGCGACGCCTCGAGCCAGGCTCAGCCGGTGCCCGACGGGTCTCGGTCGGCCTGACTCTCGCGCCCCCTCACGTTCCGTGGTCGGTCGCCCCGGCTCGCCTGACGGCCTCCATCGGCGCCTCCTCGTCCATGAGGAGGGTGACGATGGAGTCACCCGTGACCGGTCGGTGGTCTGACCACCTCAGCTCGATGCCGTGGGCACCGAACACCTCGGCGGCATCGTCGCCGAGATAGGCCGATCCGCCCGTTCCCGACAGGTAGGACGTCCCCCCGACGCTGCTGACCTGCTCGATGAGCCGATCGATCCCCCTGCCGGACGGGGGTGGAGTGGTGACCAGCTCGGTGTCGATCCCCAGCAGATCGCGGATCACGTGGATCAACGCGAGGTTCACCTCATCGAGCGTCCGGCCCTCCGCCGCCTCGATCGCCGCCAGCAGTTCGGGGCTCCTGGCCGTGAAGTAGCGGGCACCTGCGTATCTCCCGCGGATGACCTGGACCAGACGCTCCTGCCACCCCGGCGCGACCACCACGTCCTCGATCGGGATGAGCGAGGGTTTGCCCACCAGTTGGTGGGAGCACCAGCTTCCCCGCATCGACACCCTGCGCTGATAGCCATGCTTTTGGAACTGGTCGTGCACGGCGAGCACGAACCGGTCGACGCTGACCATCTTGAACCAGAAGCCGGAATAGGGCAGCAGGTCCGGCTGGTGGATCGCCACCCTCATCGGCGCACCTGGCGGACCAGCGCATACTGCTCGGCATAGTCGAGCAGCCGGACGTGACCGACCGACGCTGCCAGTTCCTTGATGGAGTTCATCGGGTGCGACCCGTAGGGGATCTCACTTTGGTACGCCGCGCAGGCCGCGGCCTTCTGGTCGGCCTGCTGCGGCGTCAGGGCCTCGAAGACGTTCCACCGCAGGTCACTCGGGTAAAGGCTCACGTCGTAGACCGCGATGTCGTAGACCAGGACCGAGCCCGGTACCCAGTGGTCCGCGCTCATCGAGATCCGGCAGGCACGCATGCCGGCCTCGTAGGTGGCGATGTGGTCCTGATGCAGTGACGGGAAGGGCAGATAGACCTCTTGGGGTCGATGCTCGGCGAAGACCTCGTCGAGCCGGGCGACGAGCGAGCTCATCTGCTGGGTGGTCCCCCCGTCCTCGAACCCCAGCACGACGGAGTCGTGGACGCCAAGGATCTCCAGGGCCCGAGCATGCTCGGCGGACCTCACCGCTCCACTGTCGGTGACCACCACGACCAGGCACTCGTCGGGGTACTTCGCCAACAGCCCGCCGCAGCCCATCGACTCGTCGTCCATGTGCGGTGCGAGGACCAGCCTCCGCACTCCTCGCTCCTGCACGCTGCGTCCTCTCCCGTCCTCGGGTCGCCACTAGGCTGCACCACCGTAGGGGACCATCCTGGCCCGACGCACGATCGGCGCGACTGACGGGACTGTGACGCACGTGGACGCTGGGCGCCTGGCCTCCGAGCGTGACGGCCGGCCCACGAGGGAGCAGCGCGTCGTCGTGCTCACGGCTCACGACCTGGATGACTGGCGCCGGCGCTTCCTGGTCGGCCAGACCCCTGCACGACTCCCCTATGGCCTGGAGGCCCTCGAGGAGCGCGGCTACTCCCTGACCGGCGTCGCGGCGACCGAGAACCGCTCACTCGGCAAGCTCCGCGACGTCCTCGAGCATCGCACCGGCCTCCTCGTCGAGCGGGCGGTGCGCGCGACACCCCAGGTCGGCTCGTCGGCCTTCGTGCTCGCCCTGCTCGAGAAGGAGGCGATGCTCCCCGCGATGCTGCGTCAGGCGCACGTCCCGCCCTACTCACGCACTCCGCTCGTGCTGTGGTCGGTGTATCTGGCGGAGCGCGCGCTCACCGCCGACGCGGCCGGCCGGCGGGCGCTGCGGCGCCGGGTCCAGGGCTGTGACGTCGTCACCCACTTCGCGGCCGACGAGCACGAGGTGCTGGTCGACCTCGGGCTGCCCGCGGAGCGGCTGGTGAAGCTGACCTGGGGCGTCAACCACGAGTACTACGTGCCGGGTGAGGGGGACCGCGACATCCCGCTCTTGTCCATCGGCCAGGACGAGGGCCGCGACTACCGCACGCTCTTCGCCGCCGTCGGAGGAACCGGCCTGTCGATGACCGTCGTCTGCAAGCCCGACAACCTCCGTGGCCTGGAGATCCCGGCCAACGTGACAGTCCTCGCACCGGTCTCCATGCCGGACTACCGCAGGCTCCTCCAGCGGGCGCAGGTCGTCGCCGTACCCACACACCGACGGGCCTACCCGACCGGCTCCAGCGTGCTCCTGGAGGCGGCGTCCAGCGGCTGCTGCGTGGTGGCGACGGGAACGCCCGCACTCTCCGAGTATGTCGACGACGGCGTCACGGGTCGTCTCATACCCGAGCACGACGCGGGCGCCTGGCGGAGGACTCTCCAGGAGCTCCACGAGGATCGTCCCCAGCAACGACGACTCGCGACCGCCGCCCGAGCCGCCGTCGAGTCCCGATTCAACGCGCGAAGGATGTGGACGGAGCTGGACGAGTCCCTCGTGGCCCGCGGCTTGGTCCAGCCGGGCTGAACCCCTTCCCCTCAGTCCGACCCACTCCTCCCCGGGACCCAGTCGGTGTGGTCGGGCGCATCCGACGCGGTCGGACCTGCGACCTCCCTCAAGTGAGCGACGCGGCGATCGAAGTCCGGCTCCATCGCGTGGGTCCGCATGAACCGCACGGCCCGGGCCGAGGCAGCCTCGAGTTCGGACGGCTCGTCCACCAGCCTCGTCACCACCTCCGCCAAGGCGCCGACGTCCCCTCGAGGCACCGTCCACCCGATGCCACCCTCCGCCACGAGGGATTGCAGGGCCTGGTTGTCGAAGCCGAGGACGGGGGTGCCCGTGCCCGCGGACTCCAGATAGGTGCCCGAGGGGTCCGACTGCACATGGGGCAGCACCATCAGATCGACCTCGTGCGGGACTCGGGCACACCACTGGGTCTGGAAGTCGACGGTCCCGGCGAACGTCGCGTGGTCGCCGAGGTCGCGAGCCAGGGCAGATCGGAGCGGACCGTCACCGAAGACCGTGAGGCGGGCGTCGTGCCCCCGCCGCCGCAGCTCGAGCACCAAGCGCGCGGCGTACTCGGGACCCTTGATCGCGATCAGACGGCCGGAGAAGCCGAGCCGCAGCGGATCCGGTACCCGACCCTCCCGGCTTGCCTGCGCCTCGTCGATGGTGGCCAGGCGCAGCCTGCTGTCGTAGAAGCGCACGGCCGAACGGCTGACTCCTCGATAGGCTTTCCAGGCGACGGGACCGTTGCACTGCACCCCGTCGAGCATGGCCGCCATCCGGACGAGGCGACGCCCCAGGCGCCGAAACCCGACCTCGGCACGCCACCGATCCGGGCCCCTGCCCAGGTCGACGCGCGCCATGGCCAGGCGCGACGATCCCGTGTGCTCCGCGATCGCGACGGTCCGTCGGGCGGCGCCGAGCAACGGGAGGTACTCGAGAGCGAGCGGGATCAGGGCCACCTCGGTGCCACGTCGCACCAGTTCGCCCCTGGCGTCCGCGGTGGTGACGACCTCGAAGCCGAGCGCCGGAGGATCCAGCCAGACCTCGCCCGGCGGCGCCGCCGGCCCCGGCTCTCGAGCGTCGGCGGGTGGCGCCAGCAAGACGACGTCGCCCGGCCACCGCTCGGCGTACGCCTGAAGACCCTCGACCGTCTTGGCCGGCACCAGCACTCTCTCACCGTCGGCGACCAGCGCCCCGGGGTAGACGACGACGAGCGGTCCTCCAGGCATCGGGTCAGGTGCTCCACACGCGTCGGCGCACCGAACCCGCGGCTGTGCGTCCGGCCAGCACGGCGCGACGCATCGGGCCGCGTGGTGCGTGCGCCTGGAAGTGGTGCGCCACCCGACGATCGCCGACCACGCAGGGCGAGTCTGACGCGGCCAAGGCCCCGAACACCTCGCGCAGCGCGTCGTCCTGGCGGGCCTGGGCGTACGACCCGACGATGCGTTGTCGCGCGCGGCTGGTGACCTCGTCGAACGCCGCGCGCTCGGTGTCGAACTCGATCATCGCGCGCTCGACGGCGTCGGCCAGCGCCACGGTGTCCGATTCGGCGATCGGGACCGCCACCTCGGACGTGAGGTACTCGCGGGCACCGTGCCCCGTGTAGCCGATCACCAAGCAGCCCGCGGCCATCGCCTCGGCGCCGGGAAGCCCGAAGCCCTCCCGCTCGGCGCCGCTCAGGAAGACGGCCGACCTCCCCATCACGAGAGCCACCTCGGCCTCCGAGAGGCCGTCGATCGGCACCGGTCGCCACCCGTCGGCGAACCTCCCCCTGCGATGGAGGATCTGGACACTGCTCAGGAGGTCGACGCGACGCCGACGAGGCATGAACGCCACCCAACGCTCCTTGGTGCCGGGAGTGAAGCGCTCGAGGTCGATGCTGAGGGGCACGTGGTGGATCGGAAGACCGGGATCGACGGCGCACTCCAGGAACTCGACGATCGCCTCGGAAGTGCCGATGGCGGCCGCGGCCTGCGGCCAGCCGGGATACCGACCGCCGACACGCTCGGTGAACGTGGCGTCGGCGAAGACGAAGTCGATGCCCTGGACGAGCATCACGGCAGGGCATCCGGGGTTCAGCGTGCTCCACTTGCCGCCTCCCACCTCGGGCATCACCAGGAGGTCTCCCGGCTCGAGATCCTGAGTGCGCCCGACTCGCAGCGGTGGGCGGAGGAGATCCCCGCAATCCGTCGCCTGGTCCCCGTGCCAGACACACGCGGGCAGGCCCAGCGCGCTCAGCCGCTCGGCCAGGTGGTAGATCACCTTGAGCCCGCCACTGAGCGTCGGAAGGTCCGGCGCCATGAACCAGATCACGGATCTAGCATGGAGGCATGGGGGAACCGGAGTCGAACAGAGCCACCTACGAGTCCCCCGACGCAGTGGGCTTCTACCAGAGGTACCAGGGTCTCCAGGCTCCCGAGGAGGCGTGGTTACGCGACTTCGGGGATGAGTTGCGGGGCGGTCGGATCCTCGACATCGGCGTCGGCGGAGGACGGACGACGATCGTGCTCGCGCCCATCGCGTCGACGTACGTCGGGGTCGACTACTCCACCAACCTGGTCGACGCGGCGCGGGAGCGCTGCCCCGGTGTCGACATCCGGCAGGCAGACGCCCGCGATCTCTCGGACTTCGACGCTGCCGAGTTCGACGTGGCCGTGTTCAGCTTCAACGGCCTCGACTCCGTGGGCCACCAGGACCGGCTGCGCATCCTGCGCGAGGTGCATCGGGTGCTGGCGCCCGGAGGCCTCTTCGTCTTCGCGACCCACAACCGAGACCTGGAGTCGTTCGACCGGTTCAGGTGGCCCTGGCCGCCCACCCCGGACCGTGCGTGGCTGGGTCGCCTTCGACGTTCGGTGCGCTCCTATCGCCGGCACCGCCGCCTCGCGCGCCACGGTGAGCGGGGTGACGGGTGGGCCGTCATCAACGACGAGGGTCACGACTACGGGTTGCTCAACTACTACATCACCAAGCCCGCCCAGGACGCCCAGCTCCGGGCCCTCGGCTTCGAGCCTCTCGCCTGCTACCGCCTCGACGGCGACCCCTGGAGGCATCCCGACACGGACTCGGCGTACCTCAACTATGTGGCTCGCCGTGTGTGACCTCGGTGACTGAGGGCTTGTTGACGCGGATCAGGAGCCGTGTCCTCGGAGTGGTCCGTCGTGGTCCCCGGACCGTCCTGTGGACGCCCACCGAGGTCAATCTCGGGAACATCCTCTACCTCTGGTTGGCAGCCCACATCGGACAGTCGAGGGCCGAGCAGGTCTTGGCTCTCGAGACCCCGGCGTCGCTTCCGTGGCTGTCGCTCATGCCGCGAGCCAAGCGGCTGCTCGTGACCCGCGCCGAGGTGCGGCTCACCGACCGCAGGGAGCTGGGCATGCGGCAGGCGTTCGGGCACGACTTCACGGCCGACCAGCTCGAAGCGTTCGTCAGCGAGATCGTCGTCGGGTCACCCTTGTTGGACGTGCCCGCACACGTCGTGCCTGGAGAGCGGGATGTGGTCCTCAACATCCGACGCGGGGACTACTACTCCGTCGAGGAGCATTGGCGGCGATACGCCTTCGACCTCCGTCAGTATGTCGACGCGGCCGTGGCCAGGATCATCGAACTGGGTGGCGATGTGCCCCGCCTGCACGTGGTCTCGGACGACATTCCCTGGTGCCGGCAGCACCTCTCACACCTGGCGGCCGACGCAGGTGCCGTCACCTTCGCGGGGCCTGAGCACACGCCGGCCCTGGACTTCGCCACCCTGGCCCTCGCGCGCCGCCTGATCCTGACCAACTCGACCTTCGGCTACTGGGCCGGATACGTCGGCACCGTGATCCACGACCACCGCAGCGACGTGGTGGCGCCCTGGTTCCACACGCGGATCGGAGATCACGCGGCGGACCAGTTGGATCCCCGCTGGTCGGTCATCGACGAGATCCCCGGAGGATGGGCGCTTCCCGAGCACGATCCACCCTCCTAACCCTGCGCGGGTCCGGCCCGCATGTCAGGATGCTTCGGTGCTCGCGCTCGTCTCTCGCGTCCTTCGTCTGTTCGACGCGGGCACCAAGCGTCGGTTCGCGTTGGCCATCGCCGGCTCGCTGGTCATCGCCTTCGCCGAGGTGCTTGCGGTGTTGGCGATCCTGCCGCTGATGCAGCTCGTCACCGGCGCCTCCACCGACACCGGGGCGCTGCCCTGGCTGCGCGAGCTCTTCGGGAACCCCTCCGACACTCGCCTGGCCGCCTACATCAGCGTCCTGGTCTTGTTCGGGTTCATCGCCAAGGGCCTGGTGTCCATGGCGATCCGCTGGTGGACGCTGGGGTTTCTGGCCAGGCAGGGCGTCACCACCGCCTCCGAGCTCATGCGCTACTACCTGTCCGCGCCGCTCTCGCTGCACTCGCGTCGCGGGTCCGCCGATCTGCTGCGCGTGATGGGCGACGGGGTCGCCCAGGTCTACGCCCAGGTGATCGGTGGCGGCATGGGGGCGATCACCGAGGGCATCACCATCGTGGCCATGTCGGTCACGCTGCTGGTCGTCTCGCCGTTGCCTACGCTCGCCGTCGCCCTCTTCTTCCTCGTTGCGGGCACCGTCCTCCAGGTCACGCTGAGGTCGCGCGCCGCCCACGCGGGTCAGCGGACGATCCACGCTGCCTACACCTCCACCCGCACCGCCCTGCAAGCGCTGGGCGGCATCCGCGAGATCAAGCTGCGCGGGGAGCAGGACGTGTTCGTCGAGCGTTACGCCGACTCGCGGCTCGAGGTCGGTCTGGCCCTCAGGACCACGACGTTCCTCAGTGACGTGCCGCGCTACGCCATGGAGATCCTGTTCGTCCTGGGGATCGGCGTGATGACGATCGTGATCTACGCAAACGAGCCCTCGGACCGTGCCCTCGGCACCCTGGCCCTGTTCGCCGTCGCGGGATACCGGGTTCTGCCCAGCACCGTGAGGCTGCTGGCCTCGATGAACCTGATCCGGGCCGGCGGCGGCGCCCTCGACCTGGTCGAGCGCGATCTGGGAGAGGCCCGGAGCTTCCGCGAGCAGGAGGCACCCGCCACGGTGGCGATGCCCTTCGAGCACGCGGTCAGGCTCGACAGGGTCTGGTTCTCCTACGACGACTCCGAGACGCCGGTCCTGCGCGACATCTCCCTCGACCTCCCCGCGGGCAGCTCACTCGGTCTGGTCGGGGTGAGCGGCGCCGGCAAGAGCACCCTCGTCGACATCGTGTTGGGGCTTCAGAGCCCGACGCGAGGTCGAGTCCTCGTCGACGCCGCGGACATCGCTCCTCGCCTGAAGGACTGGCAGCAGAACCTCGCGGTGGTCCCCCAGGACGTGTACCTCCTCGACGACACCATGCGGGCGAACGTCCGGTTCTCTCCCGATGTCGACGACCCGGATGACCGTCGACTCCACCACGTCCTCGCGCAGGCACAACTCGGCGAGCTGGTCGCCTCTCTCCCGGCCGGTGTCGACTCGGAGCTCGGCGAGCGCGGCGCCAGGATCTCCGGAGGTCAGCGACAGCGCGTCGGCATCGCTCGTGCGCTGTTCCGCGAGCCGAAGCTGCTCGTCCTGGACGAGGCCACCTCTGCCCTCGACAACGAGACCGAGCGGATGATCACCGAGACGATCCGCTCCTTGCAGGGTGACGTCACCCTCATCGTGATCGCGCATCGGCTGTCCACGGTGCGGCACTGCGACCGGATCGCCGTGCTCGAAGAAGGTCGACTCACCGGCCTCGGCTCGTTCGATGAGCTGCGCCGGTCCCATGCGGGTTTCGCACGCCTGGTCGAGCTCGGCTCGTTGGTCGGCTCCGAGATCGAAGCGCGACCTTAGCGCTCACCCCCACCCGTGCGGGCGAAGTCCTCGGCCGACGATCGGCGGGCGTCGCGGAGTACCTGCCGACTCCGTCGCCACGACTCCCAGGCGTGGACGTGCTTGCCGGTGGCGTCTCTCACGAGGTTGTAGCCGAGATTCGCCGCATCGACCGCGGTCATGCTCGCGATCATCCGGCGATAGAAGCCGTGCTTGCGTGCGTAGCCGAGTCGGGCCCGGAGCAGCTCGGGAACACGGGTTCCTTCGACCGTCGAGCCCCCGCCCTGGTGCTCCACGGTCAGGTCGCCGAGGAACCAGGCCGAGACACCGCGCTCGGCCAAGCGGTACTGAAGATCCACCTCTTCGCTGAACATATGGAAGCGTTCGTCGAAGCCACCGACCTCCTCGAACAGGGCACGAGGAAACAACAAGCAGGCCCCGACGAGCCACTCGGTCCGGGCACGCCGGCCGGGCCGGCAGTGGTGGTCGATGCCCATGTGCTCGTCCAGAAGCCCCGCCTCGCGGTAGCGAGCGAAGACCTGCAAGCCGGCCCAGTGAGCAGTTGGGCGGACCGCATGAAAGGTGTTGCCCGTCGGAACCGGCTGTCCGTGCTCCATCAGTTGGGGGCTGCACACGGCCGGGTAGAGGGCGGCGGCGGCACGCACCAGCCGCTCCGGCAGGTCCGGTGCGAACCTGACGTCGCTGTTGACCACCCACAACCACGGGTGCCTGGCGACGGCCGCGCCCGAGTTGACGGCGGCTCCGAACCCACCGTTCTCGGTCCGTCTCACGACCTTGACCCCGTCGATGTCGGGGAAGGGTCGCGGTGAGGCATCGTCGACCACCACGACTTCGCATGGCCGGTGGAGCACGGCCGACGACACGTCCTCGACCACTCCCAGGGCCAGGTCCGGATCACCCCAGTGGGGGATCACGATGCTCAGTCCCGCCTCCGGAGGGGGGGCAGGTGGCACGGCCGAACGCGTCGGCTCGGGGACGACCCGCTCCGGACGCGTTGCCCCGATCAGTCCCAGCACCCCCCGGCGTACGGCGCCACGGGTCTTCGTGCGGGTCGAACGCTCGTACTCGGAGCTGTAGTGACGCACGGTGCAGGGATGGGGCTGTCCGGCGACACCGAGCTCGAGGATCCGCCTGAAGGCCGCCACCGTCGCGTGGTCGAAGCGCTCGCGGGAGTAGTGCGCGCGCACGAACTCACGCCCCGCGGACGCGCGGCTGTCGAAGGCAGCTCGGTGGGACTCGAACTCCCACGCGGCCGCGACGACAGCCTCCGCAAGGCCGACCAGATCGCCCTCCTCCACAGGGGTGCTGTGCTCGGGTCGCAGGTACTCACGGCCGCCGTCGCCGTGGAAGCCGACGACGTGGCATCCCGCAGCCATGGCCTCGGCCCCGGGCAGGCCGAACCCGTCGCGCTCGGCCAGACTGACCATGACGGCGGCTCGGCCGAGCGTGTCGGCGACTTGTGCGCTCGTCAGGCCCTCCAGCCCGAGGAGAGTCCAACCGCGAGGCAGGCCGGCCCGCCGGATCAGCGCGGCCACCGCGGCGAGGTCCTCCTGACGCCGGTTGAGCGTCATCACGATCAACCGCTCCTTCGGCTCATCGCGGAACATCTCCTCGTCGACGAAGACCGGCACGGGGAAGAGCGGGAACCCCGGACCGACGAGGGCCCTCAGGAATCTCTCGATGGCCTGCGAGGTGGCGATCGCCGCGACTGCGTTCGGCCAACCCGGATAGTCGGAATCATCGGTGAGCTCCCAGGCGGCATCGGCCAGCGTGTGGAAGTGACCCTGGTTCAAGATCACCACCCGGGCGTCCCCGACCAGCCGTCGGTAACGAGCGCCACCGAGCTCCGGCATGACCAACAGGTCGCCCTCTTCCAAGGTGCGCTCGAGGCCGAACACGACGTTCGCGTCGTGCTCGAACCACCGAGACGAGGTGCCCTCGCGTCCGTGCCACACCGCTGCCGGGATCCCCGCTCGCTGGAGCGTCTCCACCATCGCGTAGATGATGCGGACACCGCCCCCAGGCGCGTCGAGGTCGAGCATCGGGAACAAGATCACCGAACGCCCCTCTCGCATTGCCCGACTAGGGAGTGATCGTAAAGGCCCCGTGGGGGCCCTCCTCGACCACCAGTCTCGGTGGTCGAGCCAGGCGAGCCCGACCCCCGCACCGGTCACTCCGGTCTCGACACGCCGCTCGTCCCTCGCGACGGCTCGACCAGCGAAAGCCGAGGGGCCCTCCTCAACCAACAGTCCCCGCTGGTCGAGGAGGCGCCGAGGAACGAGGCGCCGTCACGAAACCAGTGGGGGTGGATCCCTCCGCGTCAGCGGATCGGGCGGGCTAGCCTGCGCGGGATGACTCGCGCGCCGAGGCGCGCTCTCGACCGAGCCCAAGGAGGCTGGCGGTGCCGCACCCGCAGCACTCGATCCGCCCATCTCTGGCCGGCGGGCGCCTCAGCATCGTCATCCCTCACCACGGTGAGGCGCGGCCGACGCTCACCCTCGTGGCTGCGCTGCAGGCGCAGACCGGAGAGGTGACGCAGGAACTGATCGTCGTCGACGACGCCTCCCCCGAGCCCTTCCCGGACACCCCAGGCGTGACCGTCGTACGGCGCGAGGTGAACGGCGGCTTCGGCGCCGCCGTGAACACCGGCGCGGCCGTGGCGACCGGTGACGCGCTCCTCATCCTCAACAGCGACCTCGAGATCGACGGACGGTTCACGACCGAGCTCCTCACGGCAGCAGAGCCGTGGTGGCCGGCCGTCATCAGCCCTCGGGTGGTCGACAGTGACGGCCGAGAGGCGTGGACCGGTCGACGGTTCCCGTCGGCGGGGCAGCAGGCCGCCGAGTGGCTGACGCCGCTGGCCAGGGGGCGCGACAGCGAGGCGTGGCACCGCCTCGTCGGCCACGAGACCGGCGCCCGTGGCCGGTCGGCCGCCGTCGACTGGGTGGTCGGGGCGGCGCTTCTCCTGCCGCTGGGGGCCTTCCGCGAGGTGGGCGGCTTCGACGAGCGGTTCTTCATGAACAGCGAGGAGGTCGATCTTCAGCGGCGACTGCGCGACCTCGACCTGCCGTCCGTGGCGCTTCACAGGCCGACGGTCCGGCACGAGGGCGGTGGCTCCTCCGACCCGGCGCTGCGCCGCCGCTGGCTGGTCGAGTCGCGCTTGGCGTACGCCGACAAGTGGGGCGGCCGGCGGCGTCTGCAGGCGGCTCTCACGGCGGCCACCGGGGTCAACCTGACCTGGAACCTCGGTCGCCGCCTGGCCGGCCGCGACGTCGCGCCGTGGCGCACCGCCGTCGAGGAGCTCGCCCTCGTCCGGGGTCCGGTGCCGAGGTGAGCGCGCTCGTCTCCGTGGTGATCCCGTCGCGCGCTGGGGCCCAGCGCCTGCCGCGGCTGCTCGCGCTCCTCCAGCAACAGACGTATCCGGACTGGGAGGCGGTCGTGGTCCTCGACGGCGACGTCGATGACAGCGCGCGCGTGGTGGAGGCGTGGGCGGACCGGATCCCGCTCCGCTCGGTCGTGTTCCCCGAGAACCGGGGCCGGGCCGCGGCCCTCAACGCCGGCCACCAAGCCGCCCGCGGCGAGATCCTGGTGCGCTGCGACGACGACCTGGCGCCCGGGCCCGACTACCTGGCGCGACACGCGGGGACCCACGCGGCTGCGGCGGCGACGGAGGCCGGTCACGTGGGCGTGATCGGCATGTGCCGCAACGTCTACCCGCCGACCGCCTATGCCCGTGCCTACGGCGAGCCCGCCTACGCCCGGCTCCGCGATGCTGCCCACAAGGCTCCCCCGCCCGATCGCTGGCGGTTCTGGGGAGGCAACGTCTCGGTGGACCGGTGGACGTGGGAGCGGGTCGGGCCGTACGACGAGGACTACCGCGGCTACGGCTGGGAGGACGTCGACTGGGGCTACCGGCTCTGGTGCATCGGCATCCCGCTGGAAGTCGTGCCCGGTCTGGAGACCGACCACCTCGTCGCGGCGACCACGACGGCCACCCGTGCGGCGCGTGCGTTCGACTCCGGTCTGGCCCGGCAGCGGTTCGAGTCCAAGCACGGGGCCGCCGCGATGGGCCAGGACGCGACGAGAGGCGCGTGGAACCGCCTCGTGGACCTGTGGTCACGGGCGTGCACGTCGCGCACGGTGCCGACGTTCGGCACGTGGGCCGACCGGGTCCTGCCCGTCCTGCCGGCCGGGCTCGCCGAGAAGGCCGTGGCCCTCCAGGTCGAGGCCGCCGCGAAGGCAGGGCGCCGACCTCGATGAAGTGCGTCGCACGTCACCCGTGCGATCTCGCCATTCCGGTCATCTGGACCACTCTCGCGCCTTACCATAGATGTCAGCACAGCGCCAGGCGCCCCGTCAGGTGAAGTCGCCCCTCATTCGGCGCGCTCCTACTCGGCTGAGGCTGAGGCATGCGCACCCGACGACCATCCGAGCGGCCAGGCACGATGACCAGACATTTCACACCCTCGCTTCCCATGTGGACGAAGACGGTGCACAATCACCGTGGGGGAAGTTTTGTGGTGCGGACGCACGCTGTCCGAACCACTCGTCTGGGGGGACGAAACACATGACGTTGCTCGACAACGCCGTCATCAGGCTCGCGCGCACTCAACCGTCGCGCTCTGCTCGCTGGATCCCGATCGTGGCGGGGGTCGGCGACCTGTTCATGCTCGCCTGCGCCACCTTCGTGGCGATGGTGGGCCGCCAGCGGCTGCAGGTCTTCGACGCGCGGACCGACATCGTCGACTACGTGACGGTGGCCGCCGGGCCACTGCTCATCGGCTGGCTGCTGATGCTGATCGCGGTCGGCGCCTACTCCCGCGACGTCTTCGGAGCGGGCACCGAGGAGTACAAGCTCGTCGGCAAGGCGACCGTCTGGACCGCCGCCCTGGTCGGGATCGGCTGCTACCTCACCGGGTTCCCGCTCTCGCGGGGCTTCTACCTGCTCGTCTTCGCCCTCGGGCTGCCGCTGCTCGTGCTCGGCAGGTTCGTGCTACGGCGCTCGATCCAGCGCGCACGCGTGCACGGCCACCTGCGCGAGGGCATCGTCATCGCGGGCAGCCCCGACCACATCGACGAGGTCGCGGCCGTGCTGCGCCGCGAGTCGTGGCTCGGCTACACGGTCCTCGGCGCCCTCGTGACGCCGGGCCTGCGCCTGGTCGAGACCGATGCCGGAATCCCCGTGCTCGGCGACACCACCGACGCGGCAGCGGCCGTCGACGGCTCGGGGGCGGACGTGATCTTGTTCGCCGACGGAGCCTTCACCAGCGCGCATGGCCTGCGGAAGGCCATGTGGGACCTCGAGCACTCGCCCGTGCAGGTGATCGTCGTCCCGAGCCTCACCGACGTGTCCAGCGAGCGCCTCAAGGTCCGGCCCGTGGCGGGCCTGCCCCTGGTGCACGTCGACGCCTCCCGGGCCGTCTACGCCTCCCACTGGGCCAAGCGCACCTTCGATGTCGCCGGCTCCCTGGCCCTGATGGTCCTCGCGGTGCCGATCGCGATCGTGACGGCCCTGGCCGTCAAGCTGCACGACGGTGGCCCGGTGCTCTTCCGGCAGACTCGCGTCGGCCGCGACGGGCGACCCTTCAGCTGTCTCAAGGTGCGCAGCATGGTGGTCGACGCCGAGGCGCTCAAGACCGATCTCGAGTCGGGCCAGGAGCGCAGCTCGGTGCTCTTCAAGATGACCGACGACCCGCGCATCACCAAGCCCGGGAAGATCATCCGGCGACTGTCGATCGACGAGCTCCCGCAGCTGTGGAACGTCTTCCGCGGGCAGATGAGCCTGGTCGGCCCGCGCCCGCCGCTCCCCGGCGAGGTGGCCAAGTACGGCGAGGACATGGTGCGTCGCCTGCGGGTCCGCCCGGGGATGACCGGCCTGTGGCAGGTCTCCGGCCGCTCCGACCTGAGCTGGGAGGAGACGGTCCGGCTCGATCTCTACTACGTGGACAACTGGTCCATGGTGCAGGATCTGGCCATCCTGTTCCGGACGTTCTCGGCGGTGCTCAGCTCACGTGGGGCCTACTAGTGGTTGTCGCTCCCTAGGTTCTGCGTCGTCCGCCGGTTCCGCGGCGGGCTGGCAGGATGGCCGCGTGTCCACCGATGTCGCGCCGCCGTTGCGGGTGCTCTTCGTGTGTACGGCGAACATCGCTCGCTCGCCGTACATGGAGCTCCTCGCCCGGACCCGCGTCGGGTCTGCAGGGCCGGTCTTCAGCAGTGCCGGGGTCGAGGGTCGCGACGGGCACGCGATGGACCCGGTCATGGCCGCTGAGCTCGCCCAGCGCGGCGTGGACGCGGCACCCTTCCGCAGTAGACGCCTCACCAGTCGGATGGTGGCCGAGGCCGATCTCGTGCTCACCGCCGAGGCCCGGCACCGCGGGGTGATCCTCGACGAGGTGCCCGCCGCGATCCGCACGGTGTTCACCTTCGGCCAGGCCGACGCGGCGCTCGCCCGCCTCGAGGAGCAGGTGCTGCCCCTGGACCTGCCGGGGGCCCTGGCACGGGCGAGGGGCGGCGCACCGGAGGACCTCGACGTGCCGGACCCCTACCGCCGGGGTCCCGACGCGGCTCGCCGTTGCGCCGTACTCATCGACGGCCTCGTCGACCGGCTCCTGGCGCGGTTCCGGGTGTCGGCATGAAGACCCCACGACCCCTCAGCCAACGCATCTCCCAGCGGTTGACCGAGGCCGGCCCCGGCCTGCGCTGGCACCTCGCCCGGCCGCGCAACGCCCTGCTCTATCGGCGGGCCTTCGCACGGCTCGGCCCTCGCACCGTGATCGTCGCTCCCAGGGTGCTGCGCGGCGTGGACCGCATCGCGATCGGCTCGGACTGCGCGGTCTACCCAGGTGTGTGGCTGGCCTGCGAGGGCGAGGACTCGGTCATCGACATCGGGGACGACACCTACCTCGGGCACGACGTGCACGTGCACGCCATCGACCCGGTCCGGATCGGTTCGGGCTGCGTGCTGGCGGACGGCGTTCACGTCACCACCACCGACCACGATCGTGGCGACCGCTCGGCGACCCACGGCACCGGGCCGGTGGTCATCGGGGACCGGGTGTTCGTCGGTCAGCACGCGGTCGTGCTCGGAGGCGTCACGATCGGGGACGGCGCGACCGTCGGGGCCCAGTCCGTGGTGACGGCCGACGTGCCGGCCCGCGCGGTGGTCGCCGGCGTCCCCGCACGGGTGATTCGCGACCCAGAAGCGGACTGATGAGCCGGATCCTCCTGCTCGCACCCGCGTTCCACGGCTATGGCCAGGCGATCGCGCGGGCGCTCGACCGGCGCGGGCACGAGACGACCGTCCACGCCTACGACCGACACCCGACCGTGATGGGTCGCGCCCGGCGTCATCTCACAGTCGCCCTCCCCCGGGCCGTGGGCGTCGAGCGCACGGACATGGAGCGGACGCGGGTGACTGCGGCGGCCCTCCGGACGCTCGACGCCCACCGCCCCGACGTCGTCGTGGTGGTGAAGGGCGACCTCCTCGGCCCAGCCTTCTGGGCTCGGCTCGAGGACGGGCGGATCCCGCGCGTGGTCTGGCTGTACGACGAGTTGCGGCGCACGCACTATGCCGACGGGCTGGTGGACCACCTCGGACCGGTGGCGACCTACTCACGCCACGACGTCGCCACCCTCGAGGAGCGCGGCATCACCACCCGCTACCTCCCCCTCGCGTTCGACCGCGATCTCGACCCCGACCGCTCGTCCGGCAGCCCGGCCCCGGCCCGCCTCGACGAGATCGGCTTCGTCGGGGCGCGGTACCCGGATCGAGAGCGTCTGCTCCTGGCCCTCGTGGACGCCGGCGTCCCGGTGCGCGCCTACGGCCGCGACTGGTCGACCCACCCCACCGACCGGGTGCGCACCTGGGCGTGGCGACGGCCCCCCGTGCCCGGAGAGCGTGGGCTCGACCGGTCGGCGGCCTATCGGGTCATGGAGCAGAGCGCCGCGACGCTGAACCTGCACTCCGACCAGGACGGCTTCACGATGCGCACCTTCGAGGCCAGCGGCGTCGGGGCGGTGCAGCTGATCGACCGCCGTGACGTGTCGAGCCTCTACGAGGACGGTGTCGAGGTCGCCTCCTGGGACTCGCTGGACGAGCTGGTCGAGCTCTGCCGCCGGGCCCGACTCGACCGCCCGTGGGCCGAGCGACTGCGGGAGGCGGGGCGGGCCCGCACGCTCGCGGAGCACACGTTCGACCACCGCGTCGCGCATCTCGAGGAGCTCTGGTGCTGACCCACCCGCGTGACCTCGAGGCCTGGCAACGCTGGCAGGCCTCCCGCTCCCGGCTCCGGAGGGCGGCGGCGCGCGTGAAGCTGGCCACCGAGCAGCCGCGCGCCTTCCTGACCACGTCGGGCGACCGCCCACGGACCCTCGTCGTCCTCGACACGCTGGCGCCCACCAGCCGCAAGGCCCTGCTCGAGCCAGCGCTCCAGCTGCACGGCGACTACGCGTTGCTGACCCCGACGCCGTACGCCGACCCGAGCGGCAGCCGCAGCAGCGAGCTCGCCCTGAACGTCGTGCCCGCGGCGCTCGCAGATGTCACCAGGGTGGTCGCGGCCGGGCACTACCTGCCCCTGGGTGCCGCCGCCTACGTCTGGTCGCGCCGAGTGGGGGCGGAGTTCGTCACCGTCCAGCACGGCCTGCTGACGCCGCACGCACCTCCGCTGGCCCCCGACTCCCGGCTGCTGGCCTGGTCGGCGGCCGACGCCGACTTCTGGGCGTCGGGGCGCGAGGATGTCGAGACCGCGGTGGTCGGCTCGCAACTGCTCTGGGAGGCAGGAGCGACGACGGCCGCCCTCACCGACGACCGACCCACCTTCCTGGGGCAGCTGCACAGCGCCGAGATCGGCCGGGTCAGCATGGCTCGCTTCACGTTTGCCTTCTGCCGCCGCGAGCAGGTGCGCTATCGCCCGCATCCAGGTGAGCGCGACCGCCTGTCGCGCTGGCAGCACGCGCTCTGGCGTCGGCGCGGCATCGACGTCGACGACGGCACCCGGCCGCTGGGCGAGCTCGGCACGCCGGTCGTGAGCGTCTTCTCCACGGGCATCCTCGAGGCGGCGGCTCGGGGCCTGCCGGCCTGGGCCGACTTCGACCGGCCACCTGCCTGGCTCTCGGAGTTCTGGGAGCGTTATGGCATGGCCCGCTACGGAAGCGACCCGACCCCAGCCCCGATCCGGGGCAGCGCACCGCCGGCCGAGACGGTCGCGGCGTTCGTGGAGGAGCGCCGATGAGGGTGCTGTGCCTGATCCCGGCGCGCGGTGGCAGCAAGGGTGTGCCCGGCAAGAACCTGCGCGTCGTGGCCGGACGCCCGCTCCTCGTGTGGACCATCGAGCAGGCACTCGCGATGCACGAGCCCGCGGACGTGGTGGTGTCCACCGACGACGAGCAGATCGCGGAGGTGGCCCGGGGGGCGGGGGCGCAGGTGCCCTTCCTGCGGCCGCCGGAGCTGGCCCAGGACACCACGGCCACCGAGCCCGTCGTGACGCACGCACTCGCTGAGCTCGATCCACAGCGCACGATCGACACGGTCGTCCTGCTCCAGGCCACCTCGCCGATCCGGCTGCCCGGCACCCTCGACCGTGCTCTCGCGCAGCTGCGGGAGACCGGCGTCGACTCCCTGGTCGGGGTGGTGCCCCAGGCGCCGTTCCTGTGGTGGGCCGGGTTGCCGCCGCGCAGCGACTACGACGTGGATCGACGGCCCCGGCGCCAGGACCTGACGCCCGACGCCCTGCGCTACCGCGAGACCGGCTCGGTCTATGTCACCCGGCGCTGGGTGTACGACGAGCTGGGCAACCGGCTCGGGGGCCGGACAGGGCTGTTCGTGATGGACGAGGTCGAGGGCATCGACGTCGACACCGAGCTCGACCTCGAGATCGCTGATCGACGACTGCGGGCGCTCGGCGGCTGACCGCCGAGCGCCCGCTCGTCATCTGGGAGCCGGTCCCCGAGGACCCGCTCTCACCGAGGCCTCAGGAGAGGCGCTCCACACGGGCCGACACGTCGTCGTGCCGGGCCGCCTCGCGGTGGTTCTTGCCAGGCAGGTGGACCTTCTTGCTGGCCTTGCTCCACTTGCCCCAGCCGGCCGAGTTCTTGGCCCGCACCTTGCACTTGTAGTCCTTGCCCGCGGACAGCTTCTTGACCGTGATCGGGCTCTTCTTGCCCGTCGCCTTCTTGGTCTTGCCGCCGTCCTTGCTCGAGCAGGACACCTGGTACTTCGTGATCTTGTCGCCACCGTCGGACTTGGGCTTCTTGAACTTCACCTTCACCTTGGAGGACGAGACCACCGTGACCTTCTTGATCTTCGGCTTGCCCGGCTTGGAGATGGCCGGGACGGCCACCGTCGGTCCGAACTCGCTGTAGGGGCTGGTCCCGATGCCGTTGGTCGACTTGACGTGGCAGTGATAGCTCTTGCCTGCGCTGAGCCCGGTGACGTTGATCGGACTGGCTCCGCCCGTCGCCGTCCCGGTCGCCCCGCCGTTCGTGCTCAGGCACTCAGCGGTGTGACCCGTGATCGCGTTGCCACCGTCGTAGCCGGGCGTGAACGCCACCGACACCGCCCCCTTCGACGGCGTCGACCCGGTCACGGTCGGAGCGTCGGGGGCCGTGATGATCGGCGCGACGATCTCGGTGGTCACATCGATGTTCTGCGTCGGCGCGCCGCTCGTGCTCGCCGTACCGAGGCTCGTCGTGCTCACGATGCGGCCCACGCGGACGTCGTCGATCGTCCACCCGCCGCCGGAGACCGACGTGTCGGTGGCTGCCCGGAAGCGGAGTCGGATGGTCTGACCGGCGTACGGCGTCAGGTCAGCCACCGACTGGACGTAGGTCGACAGGGTGCCCGAGAAGGCCTGACGGCCGGCGATCGGGCTGCTGAACCCCGTGCTGATCGTGGCGTTGTAACCGTTCGACACCCAGTTGGCCGCACCGATGTCCGACCAGGTCGTCCCGTTGTTGGTCGAGACCTCGACCACGCCGCCGTCGAAGGTGTTCTCGAAGCCGCGGCGCTGCCAGAAGGTCAGCTGGTCTCCGGCCGTGACCGTGACCGGTGCCGTCAGGGTGAGGTACTGGTCGGAGAGGACGTTCGGCTCGGAGGCGAACACGGCGTTCGTCGGACTGTGTGGGTTCGTCGTCGTCAGCGCCCAGTCGACGGTCCCCGACCCGTGGGTCGCGGTCCAACCCGAGGCGTCGGGTTCGAAGTCGTCGTCGACGGCCAGCACCGTGAACGGGCTGGCGTCGATGACCACCTTGAACTGACACGACGTCGACGCACCGAGCGCCATCGACCCGATCGGGAAGGTGACGACCTTGGTGCCGGCGTCGTAGGTGCCGCCACAGGTGGCCGAGCCCGGCACGAAGTTCGCGTGCTCACCGACCTTGCCGGTCACCGACACACCCGTGATCCCGGCGGGGTTCGCCGAGGTGTTGGCGATCTGGTAGCCGTAGGTGAGCTGACGGGCAGCGGGGACGGGGCTCGGCGTCGCCGTGCGCGTCACGGTGACTCCGAGGCAGTCCGGCGGCAGGTCGAAGGCCTGGGTGCCGTCCGTCGTGCTGCCGCTCGACCCCTGGGTCGCGCTGAAGCCCAGGCCGCGCTTGGCGAAGGCGCCCCACAGCAGGCACTTGTTGGCGCCTCCGTAGGCGGCCTGGTCGGCGGCGATGATCGCGTTGCGCGCGTCCACGAAGCCCGGGAGACACGGCTGCAGCTTCAGGCCGTCCAGCACCAGCTGCAGCGCGCGGTTGTTGCCCGCGTTGCCGCCGATCAGGTCGGCACTGAAGCCGTAGCGGCCGATCATCGCCCAGGTGACCTCGTTGAGCATGGTGGCCCACACCTCGCCGACGCCGTGCGGGACGGCCATCGTCTTGATGGTGTCGTAGGTCTCGTTGTTGATGGCCATGTTGGTGCTGTAGCGCTGGGTCCGGATGCCCGGGCCGGTGGTCGGCTCGTTGAGCGCGTAGGTGCCGATGCCCCGGCCGCCCGCCGGCTCGGTGCCGCTGGCCATGGTCAGCATCAACGCGAAGTAGTCGCTCCAGCCCTCGCCGCCCTGCTCGCTGTTGTTGAGGCAGCCGGTGACGGCCGGGCCACCGGTCAGGCGGTTGGAGATGCCGTGCCCGTACTCGTGGATGATGATGCCGTTGTCCAGGTCGCCGTCGCGGTCGGGCGTGGGGGCGGTCCAGATGTACATCTGCATCCGGGGCGGCAGGCCGTCGGCGGGGGTGGCGAAGTTGGCGTTGTTGGTGCCGCTGCCGTCCTGCGCCTCGGCGTTCACGGCGTCGTTGCCGGTGCCACCGCGGCCGTAGTTGTTGACCTGGAAGTTCCCCGCGGCCTCGGTGAATCCATAGCGGTACATGATGTCGTGGATGCGGTTGTTGGTGAAGAACAGGTTCGACACCGCAGCCGGCCGGTACGCCGAGGGCGGCTGGGTCAGGTCGAGCGGGAAGTTGAAGTTCAGCCCTGCCCCACCGTTCGGAGAGCTGCCCGCATCGGGCACGTTGTTGGCGTCGACGTCGGTGTACGCGTTGACGTTGTTGCCGATCGTCAGGGTCGACTCGGCGCCGGCGACACCGTTGGTGTCGTTCCACCCGAACGGCGACGCCGTCCCGTTGGCCGGGTTGTTGACCACGGTGCGCAGGTCGGTCGTCGTCGAGCCGGCGAAGCTGGGCGCCTCGACCGGGAGCGGATAGACGTTGTGGGAGTCGTTGGCGACCCAGTCGATCCGGTTCACCTCGTCGCCGCTGGTGGCGTCGATGGTGATCTGCCACCAGTGCTGGCCGTCGAGCTGGTCGATCACCAGCTCCCACGCCAGCCGCAGGTCGCCCTTGGCTGCGCGCTGGTAGACCAAGCGCACGGGGATCGCGGACTGCGAGATCCCGCCGTCGCCCAGCTCCCGCGCACGGGCGGCGCCACTCGCAGCGTCGTCGGAGGCGAAGGGCTCGGTCGGCTTCAGGCCGAGAGCGTCCGCAGCGGCCTGGGCGGCGGCCACGTCGGAGATCGTGGGGCTGGTGGCGTTCGCCGACTTCTCGGCACCCTCCACGGCATTGCTGGCCACGCGGAAGACCGAACCGTCGGCCCGCACGGCGACGTTGACGATCGACTGGGCGACGTCCAGGCCGTTCGCACGCTGCTGGAAGTAGACGTTGGTCAGCCCGTTGTGGGCCGTGGGGACCACCGAGGAGACCACCAGGTCCGCTGCGTCCGCAGCGGACAGCCCGGCGGACCCGGGGTTCTTCTGGAGGTGGGCCTTGGCCTTGGCCACGGCGGCCTTCCCCAGGGGTTTGGCCACCGGGGCGGAGGCCGGCGCGGGGGCCGGGCCGGCGGACGAGGCCGACTGGAGTGAGCCACCGACCGTGAGCGATGTGGCCACCAGGGCGAGGGCCACCACAGCAGGTGCAGAGAAGCGGCGTAGGCGCACGGCGAACTCCGAAGTGTCAAAGGGGATGAGTTGTTGAAGCACTCTTCCGGGGTTCCCCAGCGGGCTCAATGACCCGAAATGACCATTGCGCCCCAGGGGAGTCTGCGGGTCTGGTGGTGGCGTTGTCGCCGTGACAGCGCCGGTGACGTGACAGGATCGCGGGGTGATCCTGGAGCGCAACCTGACGTCGTACCTCGTGTACGCCGAGGACTCGGTGCTGCGCGCGCTCGAGAAGATCACGGCCAACCAGGCGCGGGTCATCTTCGTCGTCGACAGCCACGGGCACCTCGAGGGCTCCTTCTCCGACGGCGACTTCCGCCGATGGGTCGCCGGCCAGAGCCCGGTCGACCTCAACCGCCCGGTCCGCGAGGCGACGCACGCCGAGGTGCGGTCGGCGCCGGCGAGCGCACCTCCCGCCGAGATCTCCCCCATGTTCGGACCCGGTGTCGACCATGTGCCGCTGGTCGACGAGCGCGGCCGACTGGTCGCGATCGCCATCAACCGCGGCACCGAGATCCGGGTCGGGCGCTATCGGGTCGACCGCGAGAGCCCCTGTCTCGTCATCAGCGAGATCGGCATCAACCACCAAGGCTCCGTGGACTTCGCCAAGGAGCTCGTCGACCGCTCCGTCGAGTCCGGCGCCGACGTGGTGAAGTTCCAGCTGCGCGACCTCGACGCCCTCTACCGCCAGGGCTCGGCCACCGGGGGAGAGGACCTCGGCCCGCAGTACACCCTCGATCTCCTCAGCCGCTACAACCTCAGCGCCGACCAGCTGTTCGAGGTCTTCGACCACTGTGCCCAGGTGGGCGTCGAGGTGATGTGCACCCCGTGGGACCCGCCGAGCGTCGACCGGCTCGCCGACTACGGCATCCAGGCGTTCAAGGTCGCCTCGGCCGACATGACCAACCACGCGCTGCTGCGCCACATGACCCGGTACGGCGTGCCCCTCGTGATCTCGACGGGCATGTCGACGGAGGCCGAGATCCTCGAGACCGTCGGTCTGGTCCGCGCCGCGGGCGCGTCCTACGCCCTCTTGCACTGCCAGTCGACCTATCCCGCGCCGTTCAAGGACGTCAATCTCCGCTACCTCGAGCGGCTGGCGGAGATCGGACAGTGCCCCGTGGGCTACTCGGGTCACGAGCGGGGCTATCACGTGCCGCTCGCAGCGGTGGCTCTGGGCGCCAAGATCGTCGAGAAGCACTTCACCACCGACCGGTCGCTCGAGGGCAACGACCACAAGGTGAGCCTCCTGCCCCACGAGTTCGCCGAGATGGTGCAGCGGATCCGCGAGCTCGAGGAGGCTCTGGGCAGCGCCCATCCGCGCGGCGTGTCGACCGGCGAGATGATGAACCGCGTCAACCTCGCCAAGTCGCTGGTCGCGTCCCGCCGCATCGAGGTCGGCGACACCATCGACCGGGACGCGGTGGACATCAAGAGCCCGGGGCGCGGCCTCCAGCCCAACGCCCTCGAGCGTCTCGTGGGACGCACCGCCGTGCGTGTGCTGGAGCCGGGCGACTTCTTCTACGCCAGCGACCTCGGCGACCGCGCTCCGAGGGGCCGGCAGTACGACTTCAAACGTCCGTGGGGCCTGCCGGTGCGCTACCACGACATCGACGCGATGACGCGCGACTGCACCCCCGACTTCCTGGAGTTCCACTTCTCCTACAAGGACCTCGAGCTCGACCCGGAGGAGGTGTTCGCGCCGTACGGCGGACGTCTCGACACGGCGTACGCCTGCCACTCCCCTGACCTCTTCGCAGGTGACTTCCTGCTCAACCTCGCCAGCGAGGACGACGAGCACTGGGAGCGCTCGATCGCCGAGCTGCAACGGGTCGTGGACCTGACGAGATCGCTGCGGCCCTACTTCCGCAGCGATGCGGCGGACCCGGTCGTGATCGCGAGCCTCGGCGGCTTCACCAAGGACGCGCACGTGCCCGCGGCCGCGCTACCGGCCATGTACGAGCGCGTCGCCGCCGGCCTCGACCGCGTCGACGACGTCGGTGTCCGCCTGTGTGCGCAGACCTTGCCCCCGTTCCCCTGGTATCTCGGCGGCCAGCTCTACTGCAACCTGTTCGTCGGCGCGGAGGACACCGCGGCCTGGGCCGAGCGGCACGACCGCCGACTGTGCCTGGACGTCTCCCATTCCAAGCTCGCGGCCACGTTCGCCGGCCGCGCGTTCTCCGAGGCGGTCGACCTGCTCGCCCCGCACGCCGATCACCTGCACCTCGTGGACGCGACCGGGGTCGACGGCGAGGGCATCCAGGTCGGCGACGGCGAGGTCGACTGGCCGCACCTGGCCGGCCAGCTCGCCGCGCTCTCCCCCGAAGCCGGCTTCATCCCCGAGATCTGGCAGGGGCACGTCAACGACGGCGAGGGCTTCTGGATCGCCCTGGAGCGCCTCGAGCAGTGGTTCTGAGGACCTCCGGTCGCCCGACCGCGCTGTGGACCGTGCCCGTCGCCGATCTCGGGGGCGTGGCCCGGCACGTCCTAGACACGGTCCGAGCCGGCATCCCGGGCTGGCGGCTGGTGCTCCTGTGCCCGCCCGGACCCCTGGCGGAGCACGCCCTGGCAGCCGGTGGCGCCGTGCTGACCGCGCCGTTCGGGCCGGCGCACGGCCTGGCGCCCAGCGTCCGGTCGTTGCGCCGGATCGTGGATCGGCTCCGTCCCCGCGTCGTCCACGCCCACCTGTCCTACGCCGACGTGGTCGCCGCGCTGGCAGTCCCGCGGGGACCGGCGCTGGTGACGACCGAGCACGGCATCGCCTCTGACGACCTCGTCTACCACGGCAGCCGGTCCCGCTCCGCGCTGATGGCGCGGGTGCACGCGGCCCGGCTGAGGCGCTGCGCGGCGGTCGTGGCCGTCTCCGAGGCGACCCGCAGGGCCGTCGAGGACAAGTGGCACCCCCGCATCCCCGTCCGGGTGATCCGCAACGGGGTCGACTCGCTGCCGAGTGCCCCGGAGCCCCGTGCCGGGCTCCACATCCTGTCACTCGCCCGGCTGGCGCCCGAGAAGCGGATCGCCGACCTCGTGCGTGCCTTCCAGCTGGTCGCTCGTGACCACGCCGACGCCGCGCTCACGGTCGCCGGCAGCGGCCCGCTCGAGGGCGACCTCCGGGCGCTCACGGCCCAGTTGGGTCTTGCTGATCGCGTCGCGTTCCCCGGGTACGTCGACGTGGGCGTCGCGCTCGCGACCGCCGACGTGGTGGCGCTGCTGTCGGTGTGGGAGAACTCGCCGTATGCCGTGCTGGACGCGCTGGTGCACGGCGCCGGGGTCGTGGCTGCGCCCGTCGGCGGACTGCCCGAGATGCTGCCCGGCCGGTGCCTCGTCCCACCGGACTCGCCCGAGGAGGTGGCTGCCGCCCTCGTCGAGCAGGGCTCTGACCTCGGCGCGCGGCCGACCCTGCCCGCCGGCTGGCCCAGCGTGCCGGACATGACCACCTCGATCGCCGAGGTCTATGCCGAGGTCGCGTCATGACCACCCCCATGAGCACCCCTCGCCCGCCGACCAGCCCAGCCGTCGGGTCGATGGGGCGGTGGGCCGACGACCCCGGGGTCGACCGGCAGCGGGGCCGCTTCCCCACGATCGACTTCCTGCTGTTCGCGATGCTGGCGATGCCCGCCGTCGCAGTCGCCGGACTCCCGCTCTCCGAGCTCGCGATGGGCGTGGCCGTGCTCGTCGGGGTGACCCGCAGGGCGCGCGCTCCGCTCACCCTCGGGCTCGTCGGGCCGCTCGTGGGACTGGTCGGTCTGATGTTCCTGTCGGGCGCGCTCAACGCCATCACGGCCGAGCGTCGGCTGCTGCACCTGGGTCTCTACGTGGCACTGGCCTTCTTCCTCGCACAAGGCCGCTACTCCCGCCTCGCGGTCTCGTGGGGGCTGGTCGCCGGGCTTTACCTCTCGGCCGGCGCGTGGTTCGTCGGCTTCGGCGTCGACTACCCCGGCCGGCTCGGGGGTCTGATGTCCGACCCCAACGCCGCGGGCTACACGATCACGGTGCTGGGCTGCCTCGCCCTGGCCGGCCTTCCCAGCCGGCGCTGGCGGATCGTCGTCGGCCTTCCCCTGGTCGTCGCCGTCGTGCTCACCGACTCGCGCACGGCGATGCTGGCGATGCTGCTGGTCGCGGTGTGGGTGTTGGTCGTCGGTCGGCGGTTCGGTCCGGGCTGGGGCATCGCCGTCCTCGCGGCGATGATGTACGCCGTCGCGCGCATCCCGGCCGGCCTGGAGGCCTACGGACACTTCGCCGAACGTGCCGGCAGCGATGCGCTGAGGCGGCGGATCGTGGCCGAGGAGCGGATCCAGATCGCCGACATGCCGTGGTACGGCAACGGTCCCGGCACCAGCCACGTCGAGGTCCTGGGCCAGACGTTCTTCTTCCACAACAGCTACCTCGGCCTGATCAACGAGGCCGGCTGGATCGCCTTGGTGCTGCTCCTCCTGGCCGGGGCCATCGCCCTGGTCAACCTGCTCAGACTTCCGCGCGCCTCTCGCAACCCGTGGTACGACGGGGCGCTCGTCGCCGCCGTCGTGTGCGCGCTCAACCTGGGTGAGGTGCTGCTCGAGCTGCCCACCGCGGTCGCGCTGGGCATGGCGACCTGGTGGGCCACCGAGAGTCGAGAGCGGGCCTCGGCGGCCTCCCGACCCCCGCCGGTCATCACGAGCGACCCCGGGTCACCCCCGGTCCCGGGCCCAGGTCCTGTGGAGGCGGCATGAGCGCGATCCGGGTCGCGGCCAACCGCGGCGACCTGGCCGGGGGCGAGGTGATGCTGATCCGGCTCGCCCGAGCCCTCGTCGACCTCGGACACGACGTCGGCGTCGTCGCGCCGGCGTACCCGGGCGAGGTGGCGACGGCCGCGGGGGCGGAGGGGCTGCCGGTGACCGCGCTGGACGCGGCCGACCGTCGTGGATACGCCCGCGCGCTGCGCCGCTGGCACCGCGGACGCCGCGAGCTGCTGTGGTGCAACGGCCTGCTTCCCGCGGTCGCGACGGCGGGACGGGGTCGACGCGTCGTTCACCTCCACCAACTCCCCTCGGGGCGCGTCCAGCAGTGGTTGGCGCGGTGGGCACGACAGCGCGCGACCGCAGTCGTCGTTCCGTCGCGGCACCTCGCGGAGCGCGTCGGCGGGGGTGCCTGGGTGCTGCCCAACTGGACCGACGGCCCCGGCCCGCGGCCCGCGCGGCCGCTGGACCGCGACTCGCTGGTGGTGGGCTTCCTCGGTCGGGTCGGGACCGACAAGGGGGTCGACGTCCTCGCCGACGCCTGTGCCCGGCTCGAGCCCGGGCTGAGGGCCCGCACCCGCCTCCTGATCGCCGGGGACGACCGGTTCGTCGATCCCCGCGAGCGACCTGTCGTCGATGCTGCCCTGGCCAGGGCCGGCGTGCCGGTCGGCCGCCCGGGCTGGGTCTCCCGCGACGACTTCCACGCCGAGGTCGACGTGGCGGTCGTGCCGTCGAGGTGGGCCGAGCCCTTCGGCCTGGTCGCCGCCGAGGCGATGGGAGCGGGCGTTCCGCTGGTCGTCAGCGACGCGGGGGCCCTGCCGGAAGTCGTCGGTCCCGACCACCCCTGGGTCGCCCCCCGGGGCGATGCCGCCGCCCTCGCGGTCACCCTCACGTCGGCCCTGGAGTCGCTACCCGCCTCTGCTGTGGTCAAAGCGCAGCGGCAGCGTTGGGAGGCGCACTACTCTCCATCGGCAGGACGTCGCAACCTGGCGGCCCTCCTTCCTCGGCTCGGCGTCTCCGATGCCGTGCCCGCCCCACCACCCCGAACGGAGTCTTGAGGAGTGACCCGTCCGCGCGTCGCCATCGCACACGACTACCTCACCCAGCGCGGCGGAGCCGAGCGGGTGGTGCTGGCTCTCCTGCGCGCCTATCCCGACGCCGAGGTCCACACCCTCCTCTACGACCCGGGGGCGACGTTCCCGGAGTTCCGCGACGCCCGGATCGTCGCGTCTCCCCTCAACCGAGTGGCGCCGTTCCGCCGCAACCATCGCGCGGCGCTGCCGGTGCTCGCGCCGGCCGCCCGACTCCGCGTCGACGCCGACGTGACGATCGTGTCCACCAGCGGTTGGGCCCACGGGTTCGACATCCGGGGGCGCAGCATCGTCTACTGTCACAACCCGGCGCGCTGGCTCTACCAGTCCGACGACTACCTGGGCGGGCGGACCCTCACTCCTCGCGCACTGGCGTTGCGTGCCCTCTCGCCGCCGTTGCGCCGCTGGGATGCGGCGGCGATGCGTCACCACGACCACTACCTCGCGAACTCCACGGTCGTGCGGGACCGCGTGTGGGCGACGTACGGGATCGACGCCGACGTGCTCTTCCCACCCACGGTCGTGACCGTCGAAGGTCCTCAGCAGCGCGTGGGGCCCTTCGAGTCGGGCTTCCACCTCATCGTGTCGCGACTGCTCCCCTACAAGAACGTCGACAAGGCGGTCGAGGCGTTCGCCTCGATGCCCGACGAGCGACTGCTCGTGATCGGGCAGGGCCCCGAGGAGGAGCGCCTTCGGCGGATGCTGCCGGGCAACGTGGCGATCGTCTCCGACGTCTCGGACGGCGAGCTGCGCTGGGCCTACCAGCACTGTGTGGCGCTGCTCGCGCCCAGCATCGAGGACTACGGGCTCACCCCCCTGGAGGCGGGCGCCTTCGGCAAGCCCACGCTCGCCCTGCGGGCGGGGGGCTATCTCGACACCGTGCGCGAAGGCGTCTCCGGCCTGTTCTTCGACCAGCCCGAGGCGGGGGCCATCTCCGACGCGGTCGTGCGCGAGCGGGCGCTGCGCTGGGACCCTGCCGCGATCGTCGGCCACGGGCACCGCTTCGACGAGGACACCTTCCGCGCCGGACTGGCCTCGCACGTCGACGCCCTGCTCGACCACCCGCCAGCCCCCACCCGTCACGGCGAGTCGCACGCCCGCCACCTCGTCCTCAGCTGAACCGGCCTTCGCTGGGATTGGAGGCGCCGAGGAACGAGGCGAGCCCGCGTCGAGACCCCGCACCACTCACCCGGTCTCGACACGCCGCTCGTCCCTCGCGGCGGCTCGACCACCGAAACCTCCGACTCGCTGGTCGAGCCGGGCGAGCCCGCGTCGAGCCCGCGTCGAGACCCGGTGACCGCTCAGTCAGCGTCAGGCGAGCTGCTGGTCGAAGAAGAGCACGGTGTCGTTCATCGCGGCGATGAAGGCCGGGCCGAAGGCGTGACCGTCGTCGTACCACCGGAGGCGTGCGTCCACGCCCTCCCGTGAGAAGGCGCGCGCCGTCGCGGCGGCCCACCTGGGCGGGCAGGTGTCGTCGACCCGGCCGTGCACCATGAGCACCGGCTCGGTGATCCGGTCGAAGAACGGGCGCGAGGAGTTGTCCCGCCAGAAGGCGGGCGCCTGCTCGGGTGTGCCGTAGCGACGCACGAGCTCCGATCGCACGCCGGAGTCCTCGGGATCGGGGCGGATGAACTGGTTGAAGTTGTCCGCCTCCAGCGAGGAGACCGACGCCCACAGGGCGGCGCCCTGCACCAGACCTGGCTCGGCGACCAGCGCCTTCATGATCACCCCGCCGCCCATGGAGCGGCCGAACAACCCCACACGCTCGTCGTCGACGGGCACGTCCGGGGAGTTGCGCAGCGCCTTGACCGCGTTGATCACGTCCGCGCTGTAGCCCAGACGCATTCGGACCTGATAGAGCGGGTCGTCGTCGGACTCCGCGTGGTTGCGGTAGTCCACGTGCAGGGCGATGTAGCCGCGCGCGGCCAGGTAGCCGCGCTCCCTGGTCATCCCCTGGCCACGGACGTAGTACGCCGGATCGATGTACCCGTGCGCCAGCACCACCGCAGGGAAGGGGCCCCGCCCTCGCGGCACGTTCAGCACCCCTGAGATCGTGTAGGCCTCCTCACCGCGGCGGGTGGTGCTCCGGCTCCGGTAGGTCACGTCGTACGACGTGTAGGCGGCGGTCTGCTCCCGCACGGCGCCCAGGCGCAACCGGTCTCCCCGATGCCGCTGCTCCGCCAGACCCAGCACGGAGACGGGGCGCACGGGCGGAGCGGTCTCCTCGGGCTCGGCCGGCGTCTCCTGTTCCGTCCCTGGTGTCGCGCTCGACGTGGAGGTGGCACTGGGGGTCGCCGATTCGGGCGCCGACGTGGGCGTCGCGGATCCGGGGTGGTCACCCGTGCCCGCACGCGAGGTGGTGGTCGTCGTGCAGCCGGCGACGAGGACGCCGCCCAACGACAACGCGGTCAAGATCTCCCACCGTGCCCGCACCGAGCACCTCCCGGATCCGCTCCCGATGTCCGCCACACTAGTGGTCACCACCTGAAGCTCCTCCGACGAACTTCCGGCGGCAACCACTGGCCGCCGTACCCTGGGGGTCATGGCGGGTCGCGGGCTCAGGACCGCGGTCGTCGCGCTCACGACCGCGGCGACCGTGGTGACGTGCGACAACGCGACGGTGAGGTCCGACCCGTCGGCGTGGTCCACGGGGATCGCCACGCCACGGTACGCGCCCATCCCGCCGACCGAGCGGGCACCCTCACCTCCGCGGGTCGTCCTCAGCGACGGTCGTCCACGACCGGCGACCCTGAGCATCCCGGCCATCGGACTCCACGAGCTGCCCGTGGTGCCCTATCGCGGCAGGACCGACGACGCACCGGGCACTCGCATCCAGGACGGCGGCGTCGCCGCCAGCCCGCACGGCCCCGAGGGTGGCGTGGGTCCCGGTGGGCTCGGCAACTACCAGGTCACCGCCCACCGCACGTCCTCGACGGAGGCGTTCCGCAGGCTTCCCGCGCTGCGCGTCGGCCAGCGAGCCATCGTCCGGACCGGCGGGGTCCGCTATGTCTACGAGATCCGCCGGACCCGCTCGACGTCCTTCAGGTCCGCCCGATCGCTCGCCGAGCAGCGGGCCGCGGTGCCCGGCCGGCCCGGCGTCCAGCCGAGGCGGGCCTATCTGACCCTGTCCACCTGCGCGACGCTCGAGGACCACGCCCAGGGCAACTACTGGGCCGACGAGTTCGACAACCCCGAGCACCGCATCGACAAGATCGG
>CAZIVD010000055.1:0-157 GCA_964542635.1 uncultured Nocardioides sp.
AACCCGAACCCGCCCACCGCCAACCGCGCACCATCCGGAACATCCGCCACCGCCTCCGCAGCAGATGACACAACCTTGTCCACGATGGGCTAGCAGCCTTTCACCGGCCGCGGGGGTCACCCGGGACGAGCTTGGTGGTGAAGCCCCAGGGCACGCC
>CAZIVD010000055.1:257-31609 GCA_964542635.1 uncultured Nocardioides sp.
TCACCTCCAGCAAGGGGCTCGGTCGCCGGAACACGCGATCGAAGAACTCCTCGGATTCATCTAATGAATTCACATGGAGCGTGGGATGAAACATCATCTTCACAGCGACCGAGCGTTGGGTGGTTGAGTCTGTCGACATCACTGCCTCCTACCTATGCTTCAGCATCGAATCTCTAGTGCCTGTTGGTGTTCCGGCGTAGCTACCGGCCGCGGGGGTCACCCGGGACGAGCTTGGTGGTGAAGCCCCAGGGCACGCCCAAACCGGTTGCGGTGTCGGTCACGATCGTGTCCTCGGTCCGGTTCTCGATCCGCACACCCACCTCCTCCAGGTGCCCCGCAGCGCGTGGGAGGTCGACCACCTGGAAGGTCAGGGCGTGATAAACGTCGGCCGGCGACTTGGCCGCCAGGACCTTCGCCAGCGGGCTGCCCGGCTCCGGCGTCGCGTAGTGGATCACCCCATCGGCGAGATGGACGAAGGGACCCGCGACACCACGCGCTTCATCACGGCCCTCGTGGATGACCTCGCCACCGAGCGCATCCACCACCAGATGGAGCGCGCGCTCGGGCTGATCGGTGAGCACCGTGTGCACGGCATGACGCACGATCCCCAACGGATCCGCATCGGAGACCTCCGGCAGCGACCAGCCGTCCTCCGTGCGCGGATCCACGTGGAGCTTGATAGGGGGCATGAACTGGTAGCGGATCCCGATCTTGTCGGCCGGCATGTAGATCTGCCTCAGGTCTCCGCCACCCTGATCGCCGAGCGGCGGCTCATCGCCATCGGCGGGAGTTCCGAACTGGGACATCATCGGGATCCCGTGTGACTTGAGGATCCGGAACGTCTCGTAGATGTCGTACACGTACCAGCCGAAGTTGAACAAGGTCGGCTTCTCCGGCGACTTGAAGTGCTGCACCCCATCGGTCACGTGGAGGCTGGGGTTCACCGAGTCGAAAAGGACATCGGCGATGGAGGTGAACCTCGAGTAGCCCTTCGGCGCCGTCGCGGGATCCGGCCAGTCGTTCCTGGGCATCACCTCCAGCAAGGGGCTCGGTCGCCGGAACACGCGATCGAAGAACTCCTCGGACTCATCAAGTGACGTCACGTGAAGAGTCGGGTGGAACATCATCTTTAGCGGGCTTGTGGTTGATTCAGTCACGGAAGCTATACCTTCTCAAGAGGATCAATTGGCTGTCTGGTGCTCACTGATAACGCGATAGGTCGTCATGATGCTCTTGCTCATGTCTTGAGCGGAGCTGAGGTTCATCGATCCTGCCGCGCCCCTCAGGGCATCGAAGACCGGGGGAAGTTCATCCGCCTCGATGTCGTAGATGACTAGGTAGCGATTGACCGGCAGGCTGCCGTCCATCCCTGGTGCGGCCTCGAACCGCGTGGCACCGACAAAGCCGGGGACCTCCATCATCTCGGGGATGTGGACGGTCTCGTACCAATCGTTGAATTCCTCGTCTCGACCCTCGGCCGCACTCGACTGCAGCATCAGGATGTGCTTGGGCATATCACGCACCGCCTCTACTTTCCTGCCGGTTTCTACTTGATGGCGATGGGGCTGACCGGAGAGCCAACGCCGCCGGTGACCTTGATGCCGATTCCGACGAAGAGGCTTTCCCACACGCCATCTGCTTCGCTGTCGGCGGCGAGCTCTTCGAAGTTGAACATCTCGCCGAGGGTCATGCCCATGTCGCGCATGATGACTTGATGCCATGGGACTGCGGCTCCTGGGATCGGGCTGGGCATGCTTTCGCCTGAGTAGTTGTCGACCGCGATCGCCGCGACCTCACGCTCATGTAGGTACTTGCACGTGTCGAGGGAAGGTCCGGGTGCGTCGCGAAGGAAGTGTTGCCGGTCTCCCTCGAGGAACCACTGGTAGGCACCCGTGCGGACGAGCAAGATGTCACCGGACTCGACCCGGATTCCCTGCCTCTCCTCCGCCGCGAGGAAGTCCGCCTCGGTGATCTGGTAGGAGTCGGGGAGCCGGTCGACGTCCTTGAGTCGCGCGATGTCCAGGAGCACTGCCCGCGAGACCAGCCGCTCGTTGACCTTCGGGAAGTCGTTGCGGGCAGCGCCGTTGATCGTGGTGAGCGCGCTCTCCGGTACGCCGTTGTAGAAATGACCGCCGTACCCGACATGACACAAGCCGTCCCATTGGGTTGCGGCCTGCAGGGGGAGAACCACCATGTCGTCTGCGGAGATGCAGCCGTCCGCCGGAGCGTAGTCGAGCGGCGTCAGGGTCATGATGTGGAGCGGGTTGACACGGTGTGCGACCGGGCCGGGCTCTTGGAACGGGCCGTTCTTGTCGAACGGCATCCCGAGGTCGAAGGTCTTGCCCGTTCGCACGGCCCGCATCGACTCGACGCGTTTCTGGGGAGTGACGAAGTTGAGAGTGCCGATCTCGTCGTCCTCGCCCCAGCGTCCCCAGTTGCTGAGCTCCTTCCCGAGCTCGTGGTGGGGCCACACCTTCTCCGCGAGGGATTCAGACACTGTGTTCTCCTTGATGGTTGTTACGAGATGACGAGGTGCTGCTCCCGGATCGATCGCTTCCGATCCGCGGTTGAGGAAAGTGGCAGGCCACGAAGTGCCCTGGGTCGAGTTCTCGCACCTTCGGTTCTTCGTCCGCGCACAGCTGCGTGGCGAACGGGCAGCGCAGGCGGAACCGGCAACCCGACGGCGGCTCTCGCAGGGACACGGCTTCCGCCCCGGCCTCACCGGACGCCGATGGCGTGGGTACGACATTGGGATCGGGCTCGGGGACCGCGTCGAGGAGCACGTTGGTGTAGGGGTGCGAAGCTCGGGCATACAGGTCGTCGGCCGGTGCGATCTCGCAGAGCTTGCCCATGTACATGACCGCAACCCGGTCACTGACGTTCTTCACCACCGCCAGGTCGTGCGAGATGAAGAGCAAGGACAGCCCCCGCGAGGCCTTGAGGTCGAGCAGCAGGTTGATGATCTGCGCCTGGATCGATACATCCAGGGCGGAAACGACCTCGTCACAGATGATGAGCCGCGGTTCGGTGAGGAGGGCTCGCGCGATACTCAATCGCTGGCACTGTCCGCCGGAGAACTGGTTCGGTCGTCGATCCAGATTTGTGTGCTCGCTGACCCCCACCCCGCGCAGGGCGTTTGCCACGAGCCGCTGCCGCTCTGCCTGGTCGGTGATACCCCACACTTTGAGTGGCTCTTCCAAGCTCTTCGCCACACTGCGGCGGGGGTTGAAGGAAGAGCGGGCATCCTGGAACACGGTTCCGATGTGGCGACGGAGCTGACGGATGTCACGCCTTTTCAGTGACGCCAGATCGACGCCTTCGAACTGGATCCGCCCGGTGACCGTCGGCTGCAGCTGCAGGATGGCTCGTCCTGTCGTGGACTTGCCGCATCCAGACTCTCCGACGAGACCGAGGGTCTCCCCTTCGGCGATGTCGATGCTCAGACCCGTGACTGCCTGGACGGGCTTGCGGCGACGACCGCCGCCGAACTCCACGCTCAAGTCTTCGACCACGAGGAGCTGCTTGCCCTCGCGCAGATGTGCGGTGCCACTGCCAGCCATCACGATGCTCCGATGGGCGTCGGTGACGCGTGCGTGTCTCCACGTACGCCTACTCGGTCGTCGCGGGTCTCAGTGCTCCCCAGTGGGAACCAACACCGGTAGAGGTGGTCGGGGTCCTCTGGAGACGGCCTCAGCTGAGGCGTCTCGTCATGACACTTGTCCTGCGCGTACTTGCAACGAGTAGCGAACCTGCATCCGCGCTCGGGCCATGAAGCAGGATCGGGAGGGCTGCCGGAGATGGCGGCAAGTCTCGTCTGGCTCGGATCGCCCAGGCGCGGGATCGACGCCAGCAGCGCCTCGGTGTAAGGCATCTTCATGTTGCCGAAGAGGGACTTCGTGGCAGCCCGCTCCACGATCTGTCCGGCGTACATCACGATGATCTCGTCGGTGCGGCCGGCAGCTACCCCTAGATCGTGGGTCACGATCACCAGCGCAAGGTCGCGCTCACGCTGCTCCTGCTGGAGCAGGTCGAGTATCTGCGCCTGCACGGTGACGTCGAGTGCTGTCGTCGGCTCGTCAGCGAAGACGATCTCCGGACTGCACGCAAGTGCGGCGGCGATCGAGACGCGCTGAAGTTGCCCACCGGAGAGCTGATGTGGGTAGGCACGCAGCTGCCGCTCCGGATCGGGGATCCCCACCGCGCGCAGTAGGGACACCGATCGGGCTCGTGCATCGGCCTTCTTCATACCGAGGACCACACGCATCGGTTCGCTGAGTTGGGCGCCGATGCGGCGAACCGGGTTCAAGGCTGTCATCGGGTCCTGGAGGATGATCGAGACCTTGCGGCCCCACAGCCGGCGGACCTGCTTCATCGGTGCGTTCAACGTGTCGACGCCGACGAAGTCCACGGATCCACCGAGCTCGACCTCCGAGTGTCGTACCAAGCCCATGAGCGTGCGCAGCAACACCGACTTGCCCGACCCGGACTCTCCTACGATCCCGAGGGTCCGACCGGCCCGGATGACCAGCGCAACGTCGTCGACCACGGTTGTCGCGCGACCGTCCGGGGCAACGAATGCCGTCTTGACGCCCTCGGCGCGGACCACGATCTGGCCGTGCTCCGGCCTCTCCTGCTCGCCCATCAGTGGGCCCCCGGGTTCTCGTACTTGGAGCGCACTCGCTCGCCGATGACGTTCAGGGCGAAGATGGTCAAGAACAAGATGAAGGCGGGGATGATCGCAAGCCACGGATTGATTCGCAGTTCCTTGGTGCCCGCGCTGATCATGTTCCCCCAGCTGGGTCGCGGCGGCGGGATGCCGAAGCCCAGATAGCTGAGCGAGCCTTCCGCGATCATGATGGCCGCGATCACGATGGGCAGAATGGTCAGCAGCGGCAAGATGACGTTTCCGATGAGGTCTCGCGAGATGATGCGCCAGTTCGAGGCGCCGTAGGTGCGAGCAGCAATCACGAAGGGTCGATCGACCCACACCAGGGTGCTGCCGCGCGCCAGCCTGGCGAAAGTCGGTACGACCAGCAGGCCCAGGGTGACTAGCATGGTGGGAACGCTGGGGCGCAGTGCTGTCACCAGTAGGAGGAGCACCACCAAGGGTGGGAAGGCGAGGAAGACGTCGACGCCGAAGCCCACCAGCCGATCGGTGACTCCGCGGAAGTAGCCCATCAGGATGCCGATGGCGGTGCCGACGACGAATCCGATGAAGCTGGCCCCGATGCTGATCATGATCGTGTCGCGGGCCCCGTAGATGGCCCGTGATAGAACGCTTCTTCCTTGGGCATCCGTCCCGAGGAACTCGGGCCACTCGGTGAACGGCGGCATCCGCGGCAGCCCGGCCGGAGTGATGTACGACGCGATGGGCAGTAACGGGGCGAGGAGGGCGATGAGGGCGATGAACATCAACCAGCTGGCCGCTACCCACAGCAGGATGCGATTCCCGCGTCCCACCCGTCGACGCCGCGTGACCTTCGACCCAGGCACCTGCTGGGCGGCTTGTTGAAGGAGCTCCTCGGTCACGAGGCTGCCTCACGCACTCGGATGCGCGGATCTATCAGTCCGTAGGCAAGGTCGATGAACGTGTTGATGAAGACGAAGGCCCCAGCTACCACGACGACGGCGACGAGGACGACGTCCAGGTCTCGCGCGAGGATCGCGGTTGAGAGGGTCTTGCCGAGGCCGGGAATTCCGAAGAGATTCTCGACGATGATGGTGCCTCCGATCAGGCGGCCGACGGAAAGGCCCATGGCCGTCAGGGCAGGGATGGCGGCTGGTCGCATCGCATGAAGGACGAGGATGCGGCGTTCGGATAGGCCACGCGCTCTCGCTGCTTCGATGTACGGCTCGTGGAGAACAGCGATCAGATCAGCCCGGAGTAGTCGCTGGTAGGTGGCGAACTCCGTCAGCGCCAGGCAGAAGACTGGGAGCGCAATGCTTCGCAGCCATGGCCCGACGCCTTCGCTGATGGGTGAGTAAGTTGCCACGGGAAACCAGCGGAGCTGGACTCCAAGGGCATACGCGAGGATTGGCCCGATCACGAATGTCGGTAGGGCGATCGCCAGCGAAGTCAGCCCATCACCGGTCTTGTCGATGAGCGTGCGAGGGTACCTCGCCGCGAAAGCTCCGAACAGCATGGCGAACCCGAACGAGAGAAGCGTGCCCAGCAGAACCAGCTGCAACGTCATGAACGTCGCTTGGAAGACAGTGGTGGCGATCGGCAGGTGAGTCAGGTTTGACTCCCCGGGGTTGCCCGACAGCAGATTCCACAACCATTCCGCGTAACGCTCCGGCGCAGGTCGATCGAGGCCAAGCGATTGTTCGAGCTGTGCGACCGCCTCAGGACTCGCTCCCATGCCCAGAATCGACGTCGCAACTGTTCCGGGCGTCAACTCTAGTACGAAGAAGGTTAGAATTGATACTAGGAATACGACAAGGACGGCACGCAGTAGCTTTCCGGCAGCGTACGCGAGCATGAATTCCTAACCTTCCTTGCCCTGGTGTTGGGGCGCGACGTAGATGGCGCCGCACCCCAACACGGCTAATCAAGAGCATGTGCGTCTTCGCGAATTTGCCTCCCTATGGTGTATATGTCGCTTCTGTGAGGATGACCCGTCCATCAGCGGTCATGACGACGCCCTCCAAACCCTTAGCGAGCTCCATGGTCGGCTCCGCGTGGATAAGGAACAGAACCGGCACCTGGTCGATGACCCGTTCTTGGAACGTCAGGTATGCCTGGACTTGCTCGTCCTGGTCGGCCGTGGATCGCCCTGCGACCAACGCCGCCGCTGCTTCAGGGTCGTCCCACTTCGTCCAGTTGGTGTAGCTGCCCGGCGTGAACGCGTCGTAGAACGCGGTATCGGGGTGAGCACCCTGCGCTGAGATGATGAGAGTCTGGAAATTTCCGGACGTGAGGTCCTCCACATACGCCGGGATGTCTCCGCTGGTCACGTCAACCTTGACGTTGTCGAACTCCCCCAGCGTTGCGGTCAACCACTGCCCGAAGCCTGTTGCCTGAGTGGTCGGGTTTCCGCGGTAGGCGAACTCCACCGGCTTGCCCTCATCAGCGAGCTCATCGAAGAGCTGTTGAGCGAGCTCAGGGTCGTAGGTCTGGACAAGGTTCGGGTCCTCCCAGATTGACCCTGGCGCCACGATCGTCTCTGCTGGCGGCTCTAGCCCCCCGGTCGCAGTCTCGGAGAACAGCTTGGTGTCGAGAGCCGCTGCCACGGCCCGACGAGCTCTTACGTCGTCGAACGGCGGCTTCGTCGTGTTGAACGCCATGATCGCACCGCCCTGCAGCATCACACTGAGGGCAGTTGCATCCACAGACTCCAGATCCTCGGGTCGCATCCGGTCAGCCGACGAACGAAGTTGCGCCTCGCCCGAGAGGAAGATGTCGGTAGCTGTTGAAGAGTCCGGGTTGTCCAGCACCGTGATCCGCTCCAGTTTGGGCAAACCTTCGTCGGCGCGGAAGTAGTTGGCGTTCTTCACGAGTTCTACCGTGTTGTCCGTTGACCACGATTCGACCTTGAACGGTCCGGCACCAATGGGTTGGCGCGCGAATGCGGTGCGATCGTCGTCCGCGGTCAAGGGTACGATCCAGTTGAGTCCCGTACCGTTGAGCGTGTAGGGGAATGTGAAGTTGACGCCTGCCAGAGTGAATTCCAGCGTGAGGTCATCGATCACCTTCATGGACGTGATCTGACCTGCAGTTGAAATGTAGTTCGAGCCCAGTTCAGGGTCTGTCAGTCGCGTCCAGGTGAATTTCACCGCTTCTGCATTGAAGGGCGTGCCGTCACTGAACTCGATCCCCTCATTGAGGGTCAGAGTCCACTTCTTTCCGTCCTCGGTCGCCAGGTCCTTGGCAAGCGAGTAGTTGATGTTCCCATCGGTGTCGATCCAGATCAGGGAGTCGAAGATTGCGTTGCCTCCGACTCCGCCAAAGATGTACGACGTCGGCGACATCAGGGCGGGGTCGAGCGATGATCCCATGTTCGTCTTGATGATGGTGATGCTGTCGGCTTGTTCGCCGCCACCGCCGCCACCGCCACCGGAGTCGTCGCTACTGCCGCACGCCGCCACCAGCATGCACAGGGCAGCCGCTGCAGCGACCCACCCCGCAGCTCGACGTCGAGGTACCTTCATGTCGTGGCCTTTCATCCTTGATCGATCGACAGATGTCGCTTTCAACCGAGATGGCGTGCGGGCGTTGCGGCCCTGGCTTGACTACTTTGCGGCCCTGGCCTCGGCCAAGGTGCGATGTGCGTGCTGAACCATGTCGTCGTCGGTCGTTGCCGCGTGGTTCTCCAAGTGCGAGTGGAAGAACTCGACCGAGTCCATCAGAGTCGTGGGGACGTAGTAGTCGTCCTCCGCACAGACCTCGTCCCAGTGGTCGGCGATATCATCGATGGTCGGGTGTTTGTCAGGACTCACCCAGCCCTGCGTCATCGCCACGAAGATCCGGCTGAACTTGTGACCACCAGAGACCAGCAGTTGTCCGCTCGCGGGGAAGTCCTCGTGTGACATCCAGACGACCATCGGTGCGACCAGGTCAGTCAGCCGTCGGGACTCCGCCTGGGCTTCGGGCGTGTCGTCCAAGCCGCCCAGTCGGGTGCGACCGTTGGGGAAGATCGTGTTGATCTTGATGTTGTTGCCGGCAGTCGCCAAGGTCGCACTGTTGGCGAAGCCGATCATGCCGGCCTTGACGATCGCATAGCCCAGGTTCTGCTTCATGCCGTACATCCCCGTCGAGGCTGTCAGCACGACGCGGCCGTAGTCCTGCTCGACGAAGTGTGGCCAGGCAGCCTTCATGGTGTTGAACGAGCCGTACAGGTGCACCGCAACGTGCTTCTCGATGTTGGCAAGGTCGACCTCAGGGAAGCCCCCGAACTTCACCATGCCAGCGTTGTTGACCAGCACGTCGATGCGGCCGAACGAATCGAGCGCCGTTTGCACGATGGCGGCGCCGCCCTCGACCGTGGAGACGTCGTTGGTGTCAGGGACGGCCGTCCCGCCCGCCGCGAGGATCTCTTGCACGACTTCATGAGCCGGACCAGGATCGGCGCCGTCCCCGTCGGCTGAGCCGCCGAGGTCGTTCACGACAACCTTTGCGCCCAGGGATGCGAGCAGATTGGCATGACTACGTCCCAACCCCCTGCCGGCGCCCGTCACTACGGCGACACGTCCGTCGAACCTGCGCTCGCTCATTCGTGCCCAACTCCTTTGAATGGATTGACCTGCCCTGCATGCGTGTCAGATCTGAACGACGATCGTCTTCGTCTCGGTGTAGGAATCGAGTGCCTCGAATCCCTTCTCGCGGCCGTAGCCGGAGCGTCTGAATCCCCCGAACGGGAGCTCGACTCCGCCGCCGGCGCCGTAGGTGTTGACGTAGACCTGCCCGGCCTCGATGGCGCCAGCGACGCGATGCGCTGTGGCCAGGTCCTTCGTCCAGACGGCTCCGAGCAGCGCGTAGTCGGTGCCGTTAGCCAGGGCGATCGCCTCGTCCTCGGACTCGAAGGGCATCACGGTGAGAACGGGGCCGAAGATCTCTTCCTGAGAGATTGCGGCTCGTGGGTCAACCCTGTCGATCAAGGTCGGTTGGTAGTAGGCACCGCCCTCGTAGCCGGAAACGGTGGCTACCCCGCCCCCGCACAGCAAGTCTCCCTGGGTGATGGCATCGACGTATCCGCTCACTCGGTCCACCTGCTTGGAGGAGATGAGGGGACCGAGATCCGGATCATCGGAGCCGGGCCCGATGGTCACGCTGGCGAACCGCTCTCTCAACAGGTCCACCATGACCTTGTGCACGTCTCGGTGCACAAGGATGCGTGAGCCCGCCGAGCACGTCTGTCCCGCGTTCTGCAAGATTGCCGTCGCGGCGATCGTCGCCGCCTTCTCCACGTCCGCGTCGGGGAAGATGACGTGGGCCGACTTGCCTCCCAACTCCAGGACCACTGGAGCGGTCTTCTTTGCTGCGGCCTGGGCGACCAGGCTGCCGACCCTCGTCGATCCGACGAATCCCAGGTGGGCGATCCCGGGGTGCTCTGCGACCGCCGCCCCGACCTCTGACCCGAGTCCGGTCACGACGTTGAAGGCCCCAGGCGGCAGGCCCGCTTCTAGAGCCAGGCGGGCGACCGCGACGGCGGAGCGCGGGGTCTCGTCCGCAGGCTTCACCACTGCGCAATTCCCGGTTGCCAGCGCCGGCGCTACGCCCCTGGCAAGGAGTTGAAGAGGATAGTTCCAGGCGATGACATGTCCGGTGACGCCGAAGGGTTCGCGCTTGGTGTAGACGTGGAGGTCCTCGCGCAGCGGGATCGTCAGACCGTAGTAGACGTCGATGGCGTGCGCGTAGAAGCGGAAGTAGCGCGCGCACACGCGCACGTCGTTGCGAGCTTGGGTCAGCGGTTTCCCCGTGTCCCGCGACTCAAGCAGCGCCAGGTGCTCGGCATCCCGCACTATCAGGTCGGCAAGGCTGTCGAGGATTTCCGAGCGCTGCTCGGGGCCGGTTCGGCGCCACGACGAGTTCGCCTCCCAGGCCGCTTGGACCGCTTCCTCCACCTGTTCCGGGCCAGACCTCACAATGGGCCCGAGCGAGAGTCCTGACGATGGGTCGACGTTGTCGTAGGTGGATCCGGATGAGACGTCGACACCCCCGATAAGGGACGGGGTGAGGACCGAGGAGTCTGCGTGACTCTCGCTCATGGCCATCTCCTTCGGTCCGGTGGGGCGCTCGGGCGGTGATCCCATCCCCGCCCCGATCGGCTCTGGGGAGCCCGTGACGCGGTGAAATCTTGCGATATCATATCGCCATGTGTGACGACCGCAACACCTAATGGCTGCGACTTTCCGCGAATCGCGACCGTGACCGAGTCGCGGACGCAGGCAGGAACCCGACTGCCCGCCTCAGCAGGAGCGGACCCAGTCCCGCCGGCACAGCTCGCCAGCGGGCCGCTGTGGGCTCCTACTCCTTGTGGTTGTTGTCAAACAAGCCGCGGTCCTCGAGCAGCGCGACCAGGAGTTCGCCGGCTTCCCGAACGTGCTCCGATGCTGCTTGCGCAGCCGCATCGCCGTATCCCGCCGTCATCGCAGAGAGGATCATCTGGTGGGCATGGACGGACCTGGTGCCCCATTCGGGGATCTCGCTGTAGAGCCCGTCGGGGATGAACCCCAGCGTGACTTTCAGCATGAACTGGAGCCGGGGTGAGTCGGCGCCCCGATTGATGATCCGGTGAAATTCCGTGTTTGCGGCGGTCATGTCCTCGAAGTGGCCGGTCGCCACTGCCTTCTCATAGGAGGACTCGGCGTCCTGCAGTGCGCTCAGCATGCCGCTCGATCTGTTGGCGGAAGCGCGTCGCGTGAGCTCACCGGCGAGTGCAGCGTGCTGCCAATAGGTGTCCTCTACGTCCTTGCGCGTGGTGCGCGCAACGCGAAAGGAACGGTTGGGTGAGGCCTCGATCAGTCCTTGCGCGGAGAGCCTCAGCAGGGCCTCGCGCACCGGCATCGTGCTGACATCCAGCATCCTGGCCAGCTCGTCCTGGGTGGTGCGCCGACCGGGCTCCAGCTCGCCGACGAGGATCATGTCGCGCAGGGTGGAGGTCACGATATCCGCCAGACTGCGGTGTTGGGAGCGCAACGCGTTGACGTCCGGCGATCGAGCCACGGCGATATCCTTCCACACCAGGGGCTGTGCCACGGGTCCCGGTCAACCAGACGCGCGGGGCACTCCATCAGCGCTCGCCTCCGCAGGCGTGACGCCTGCGGATGACTTCATCCCCTTCGCGGCCGCCCAGTGGGCATCACTGACCCACGCCTTGGCGAAGTGCTTGACCGCGTTCTCCTCCAACTCGGGGTGGGCACTCGGCCGCGCAGCCCCCACGACGTCCTTGATGGAGCGCAGGAGTTCGACAGGGACGCCCGCGAGCTTCGCGGCGAGCGCCCTCCAGGTCGCTTCGAACTCGGTGCGCGGACAGATCACGTCGACCAGTCCGTAGCTTTCAGCTGTCTCCGCTGAGACCGGGTCCCCCGTCGCGATCAGCCGCAGTGCGCGCGAGCGTCCCACCACATCGGCGAGTCTCTCGGCTCCCCCCCAGGCAGGCATGATTGCCAACTTGACCTGCGCAAACCCGATCTGCACATCACTCACGGCGACCCGGATGTCGGCCGCCAGTGCTACCTCGGCGCCGCCTCCGAGTGCTGAACCGTTGATCGCAGCGATGACCGGCACCGGGAAGTTCGACAAGCGGTCAAGAAAGCGTCGCATCGTCCTGGCCATCGCTTCGGCGCCGGCGAGATCCTTGATCGTGGCCAGATCCTTGAGGTCCCCGCCAGAGACGAAGGCGCGATCCCCCTCTCCGCGCAGGACGAGCACGTGCACGTCGCCCCGCGCTTCCAGTCGGTCCAGTCCGTTGCTCAACTCGACCATGGTGGCCTGGGCAATAGCGTTGCGGGATCGGGGTCGATCGATCGTGACCACGGCAATGCCGTCCTCGACCGAGATCACTATTTCTTCCCTACTCACTGGTCTCCCGTTCACCTCAAGTCTGCGACATCATATCGTAAGCCGCATCGCATTCGGTATGGTCCAGCTGCCAGGAGCTGTCCGTGGCGGCGCACGATGAGGAGGACAACTGTGGAGTCCCGCGCTTCCGGGATGTTGCACGGCGTTCGTGTCCTCGATGTGACGCACTTCTTGGCGGGGCCGTTCGCGACGATGACGTTGGCCGACCTCGGTGCCGACGTGATCAAGCTGGAGGACCCCGACCGCCCCGACGAGGCTCGTGCCGTAGGCCCGTACATGCAGGAGGGACAGTCCCTCTACTTCGCGGCACTGAACACCAGCAAGAAGTCCCTTGCGGTTCGGTTGGGAAGCCCAGCTGCCGCCGATGTGATAGCCAGATTGACCAGGCATGTGGATGTGGTGGTCGACAACTATCGTCCCGGAGTGATGGCCCGATTGGGCCTCGATCACGCCACCTTGGCTGCCATCAATCCTCGTGTGATCACGTGCTCCCTGACCGGCTTCGGCGAGGTGGGGCCGAGATCGTCGCTTCCGGCCTACGACTACACGGTTCAAGCCCTCACTGGTGTGATGAGCATGACGGGCGAGTCGGGCGGCCCTCCAGGCAAGGCGGGGGTCTCCTACGTCGACCACAGTGGTGGTCTCGTGGCCGCCCTGGCCATCTGCGCCGCACTCGTCGAGCGGGCCCGGACCGGACAAGGTCGCCACGTCGACGTCTCTCTGCACGACGTTCAGGTCTCGATGCTGAGCTACCTGGCTTCATGGCACCTGAACAGCGGTTACCTTCCGTCGCGCCTCGATCATGGCGCTCATCCATCGCTCGTCCCGGCCCAGAACTTCCAGGTCGCCGACGGGTGGGTTTCCGTCTTCGTCGGGAACGACCTGATGTGGCGTCGCCTGGCCGGCGCCTTCCCTGGTTCTGGTCTGGACGCCCCCGAATACGAGTCGACAGCCGGGCGCAACACTCATCGCGCACGGCTGGTGGATGTCATCAGTCAGGTCCTCCGGGCGCTGACGAAAGCAGAGTGTGTGCAGGTCCTGACGGCCGCAGGCGTCCCTTGCGCCCCCATCAACGACCTGCACGAGGCGCTCGACGATCCACATGTCGAGGCTCGCGGCCTGATTCGCGAGGTCGCCGGCGCCCCTTATGGCACCTATCGCTCTGTCACCGGTCCGCTGCCGTCAGCCATCGCGAAGCCGGCTACTCCTGCTCCACTGTTGGGACAGGACACCCGAGAGGTCCTTGCCGACCTCGGCTTCGGCGACGCAGAGGTCGGAGCGCTGCTCGAGGCTGGAGTGGCGCACGAGGCCACCTCGTCCCGTGTCGGGGACGCACGCTGAGATGCCATCGGCCGACCTGCTCGAATTGGCCCGTACGGGAGACGTCCGCGCCCTCAGCAGGTTGCTGAGCCTCGCTGAGGATGCCCCTGACTCCATGTCGGACACCGTCGCGCATGCCATTGCGGAGTCCACCGGCTCGAGCGCGCACGTCGTCGGTGTCACCGGCCCGCCCGGCAGCGGCAAGTCCACGCTGACGAGCGCGTTGATCGCGCACTATCGCGAGCTCGGTAAGCGGGTAGGGGTCCTCGCGGTCGATCCGTCCAGTCCTTTCAGCGGGGGGGCTCTCCTTGGAGACCGGATCCGCATGCTCGCCCACACGAGCGACGACGGCGTCTACATCCGGTCCATGGCCTCACGGGGACACCTCGGCGGATTGGCAGCAGCGAGTCTGAGTAGCATCGCCGTCTTGATGGTCGCGGGTTTTGATGTCGTGCTGGTCGAGACCGTTGGGGTCGGTCAGAGCGAGGTCGAGGTCGCCTCCACATGCGACACCACCGTGGTTCTCTCGACTCCGGGGACGGGCGACGGCATACAAGCAGTAAAGGCCGGGATCCTCGAGGTAGCCGACGTGCTGGTCGTCAACAAGGCCGACCAGCCCGGCACGGACGTGGCGGTCCGCCAGCTTCGCAACGCTCTCAGATTGTCGGCTCTTGCGCCGGGCGGCTGGGCCACCCCGGTCGTCTCCTGTGTCGCATCCACCACCGACGGGGTTGACACCGTCGTCGATGCGCTCGAGCAGCACTGGGCCTGGCTGGCCGGCGGTCGTCTCGTGGCGAGGCGCAAGGCGAGGACCCGCCATACGGTGCGGACACTCGCGGAGGGCGAGTTCAAGCGGTGCCTCGAGGTCAGCGACGACCTCGTCAGCCGAGTCGGTGTCGGTGACTTCACCATCTCGAGGGCTGTCCGCGAGGTCATCCGCCGTTCCTTCTTGTAGCAATCTTCGATATCATATCGCAGTGCCCCATGACGAGCGATGGCTGACCCTGACTGACTCCGGAATCCCCGTCGAGCCTCGCTACGGACCTCGGGACTCCGATGATCCACCGATGCCCGGCGAGTTCCCGTTTACGCGCGGCAACTTTCCCGACGGCTATCGGCATCGGCTCTGGACGTTCAGGCAGTACTCCGGTTTCGGGAGTGCCGAGGAGTCGAATGCTCGCTACAAGTACCTCCTTTCGCAAGGTGGCACGGGTCTGTCTGTCGCGATGGACTTACCCACTCAGTGCGGGTATGACTCCGACGACGAGGACGTCCAGGGCGAAGTCGGTCGGGTGGGCGTGGCGATCGACACCTTGCGGGACATGGAGATCCTCTTCGACGGGATCGATCTCGGCTCGGTCAGCACGAGCTTCACGATCAACGGCACCGCCGCGATGATCCTGGCGCTCTATGTCGCGGTCGGCGACCTGCAGGGGGTGCCGCGCGAGAAGCTGCGCGGAACGATTCAGAACGACGTGCTGAAGGAGTATGCGTCGCGCGGAACTTGGATCTGGCCTCCTCGACCCTCGCTGCGACTGATCGCCGACACGATCGAGTTCTGTGCCGAGGAGGTGCCCCGGTTCAACGCGATCTCCGTTGCCGGAGCTCACTTCCGCGACGCCGGAGCCACCGCTGTTCAGGAGATGGCCTTCACCTTGCAGGACGGGGTGACGTACTGCGACGAGGTGATCTCTCGCGGCAGGATGACCATCGACGAGTTCGCCCCCCAGGTCTCCTTCTTCTTCTACACGCACGGGGACTTCTTCGAGGAGATCGCCAAGTACCGCGCCGGTCGCCGACGATGGGCAACCATCGTCCGGGAGCGATATGGGGCACGCGAGGACAAGAGCGCGATGTTCCGGTTCGGGTGCGTCAGCGGCGGTGCGTCACTGCACGCCGCCCAACCGCACAACAACATCGTGCGGGTGGCCTATGAAGCGATGGCGTCGGTGCTGGGTGGGGTGCAGTCGATGTTCACGGCTGCCTGGGACGAGCCGTTTGCGTTGCCGACCGAGGAATCCACGACGCTCGCGCTCAGGACGCAGCAGATCCTCGCCTACGAGACCGGGGTTGCTCGAGTCGTCGATCCACTCGGCGGCTCTTACTTCGTCGAGGAACTCACCGATGCCACCGAGCGCGAAATCGTGAGGATCATGAGCGAGCTCGAGGAGCGGGGCGGGATGGTCGTGTCCATCGAGGACGGGTACATCCAACGATTGATCAGTGAGGGCGCCTACCGCATGCAACGTGACCTGGAGGCGGGTGTCCGTCCGGTCGTCGGCGTCAACCTCTTCAAGACACCGGAGCCGTTGCCCGATACCGAGGCCTATGAAATGGACGCGGAGGCCCTCGGTGCCCAGTTGGAGCGACTCGCCCACGTGAAGGGTCAGCGTGACGAAGGGGAAGTTGCCCATCACCTGAAGCTCCTGCGCTCAGGCGCGGAGGCAGACGACGCCAACTTGATGCCTTTGCTCATCGATTGCGCCAAGGCCTACTGCACGATCGGTGAGATGACCCAGACCCTCAAGGACGTCTGGGGCGAGTTCACGCAGCCGGTGGTGCTGTGATGGGGCGTCGGGTGCTGGTTGCCAAGCCGGGTCTCGATGGCCACGATCGCGGCGCAAAGGTCGTAGCGCTGGCGCTTCGCGACGCAGGCTTTGAAGTCGTCTACACCGGGATTCGTCAACGACCCCGCGACATCGCCCAGATAGCTGTGCAGGAAGACGTCGCCTTGGTGGGTTTGAGCATTCTCAGCGGCGCCCACATGAGCCTGTCTCGAGCGGTTCTCGCGGAGTTGGAGAGCCTGGGTGCTTCGGATGTCCTGGTGATCGTTGGCGGGACGGTGCCCGCCCGCGACGTCGACGAACTGACCGGGTTGGGTGTCGCCGCGGTGTTTCCCACCGGGACGACGCTCGATGACGTCGTCGCTGGCGTCGAGGGTCTGCTGCCGCATGAGATCGGTGGAGCCCCCGTCATCACGAGTCAAACCTGAAGTGAAGCGCTTGCGCGTACGTCACCGACGCGCCCGCTCCTTCGGCGTCCCCAACATCGACATCGTCGAGGTTGGGGAGGTCGACCTGACTGACGCAGCTCCGCTCTCACTGGACCCAGACCAGTCCGCGACGGCCTCGGGCGCCCCAGACCGGCGATCACGACACGGCAGTCCGGTGATGGTGGTCAGTGCGTTGGCTTTTGCGGGCGTCTTGGTCTCCCTCGAGGCGACGATCCTCATCCCCGTGCTCGCCCACCTGCCCGAGGTGTACGGCGTGGACACGGTGACAGCCTCGTGGCTGGTGACGAGCACCCTGCTCGCCGGCGCCCTGGCGACACCGATCCTCACGAGGATGGCCGACCTCTACGGCAAGCGGAACATGCTCCTGCTGTCCTTGGGCTTCATGATCCTGGGTTCGGTGCTGCTCGCTGTCTCCGACCAGATCGCCATCGGGCTGATCGGACGCTCACTGCACGGATTCGGAGCCCCGCTCCTTCCGATTGCGATGTCCGTACTGAAAGACGTGCTGCCTCCGGAGCGACTGGGATCCGGCATCGCGCTCGTGAGTGCCACCTTGGGGATCGGGTCCGCCGTCGGATTGCCCTTGGCCGGTGCGCTGTTCGGCTGGTGGGGCTGGGACTCGCTGTTCTGGTTGACCGGCGCCCTCGGGGTAGTGGTCGCCGTTGTTCTGCGGCTTCTCCTCCCGCCCGATCGGCCAGCGCGTCAGCCCTTCGATCTCGTCGGCTCCGTCTTGCTCGCATTGGGGCTCACTCCCCTCCTCCTCGTCATCGTGCAGGGGAACAAGTGGGGATGGACCAGCACGCCTATCCTCTGCCTGGCCGCCTTCGGAATCGTGGCGGCGGCTCTCTGGGCCGGATGGGAGCTGCGCACGGCTACTCCCCTGATCGACGTACGCCTCGCGGCCGAGCGGCCGATCCTGCTGACGAACGCGGCGAGCCTGGCCATTTCGACGGGCATGTTCGCCAACATGCTCTTGATGTCTGGGCAGCTCGGCGCGCCGGCGATAGCGGGGGGAATGGGTCTCACCTCAGCTGCCATCGGGATCGCCACCGGCATACCGGCGCTGGTGCTGGTCGTCTCCGCACCGGCGATCGGCACTCTCATCCGGCGGCTGGGCGCGCCACGGGTGCTGGTCGCCGGGGGCCTGGTGATGTCCGCGAGCTATGTGGCCAGGATCTTCCTTGACGGATCGCCTGCCCAGATCGTCTTGGGGGTCATCCTGGTCAACGTCGGCACCACGCTCGCCCTGGCCGCCACACCGGTCATCATCATGAGTCTGGTGCCGATCACCCAGACCGCCTCTGCGAACGGGGTCAACGGCCTCAGCCGGACGATCGGTACATCGGTGGCTGCGGCGTGTCTTGCAGCTCTCACCTCCTATACCGCGATCACCGTCGGCGGAGTCGAAGTGCCCACTGTGCGCACCAACCACATCGCCTTCACGGCCCTCGCCATCATCACCTTCGTCGCTTCGTGCATTGCGTTCCGCATCCGGACGTCCGAGGAGTCGGCTTCGTCGGTCGAGCCCGGCTCCGTCCCGCGCAGCCGCCTCACGCACAAGCACTGACAACGTCGGCAACTCAGGAGGACTGGTTCGTGGACTATCGACGTTTGGGCAATTCGGGTCTCGTCGTGTCAGTAGTGGGGCTCGGTTGCAACGCCTTCGGTGAGCGCGCGGACCCCACGCGGGTGAGCGCGATGATCGATACCGCGATGGATCGAGGGGTCACCCTGTTCGACACGTCCGACAGTTACAGTGCGGGACTCAGCGAGGAGCTCCTCGGTGCCGCTCTGCAAGGTCGTCGCGACGAGGTGGTCATCGCCACGAAGTTCGGCATGCCGAATGGGGGGATCACGGCGCCAGCGTGGATGCCGCGTGCTTCTCGTGCCTACGTGCGGCGCTCCGTCGAGGGGAGCCTCAAGCGGCTCAGGACCGACTACATCGATCTCTACCAAGTGCACGAGCCCGACGTCGGCACTCCTTGGGAGGAGACCCTCTCAGCCCTCGAGGACCTGGTGACCGTAGGCAAGATCCGCTACTACGGCGCGTCGAACCTGCTCGCCTGGGAACTCGTCGATGCGCAGCGCATGGCTCAACTGAGCGGATTCCGTGGGTTCGTGTCGACCCAAGCAGAGTATTCCCTCTACAACCGCCAAGCTGAGCGAGAGCTGGTGCCGGCTTGCGAGAGGCTCTATGTCGGACTCCTGCCGTACTTTCCCTTGGCCATGGGGCTCTTGACGGGCAAGTATCGCCCTGATGCCCAAGCACCCAAGGGGAGCAGGCTGGAGAACTACGCCGCCGCGCTCGAACGAGCGGACTTCCAGCGCATCACCGACCTGGAGCAGTTCGCGTCGGAGCGCGGACGAAGCCTGATCGAGGTAGCAATGGCAGGACTGGCCGCCCAGCCGAGCGTCGGCTCGGTGATTGCGGGCGCCACTACCGCTGAGCAAGTCATCGCAAACGTTGCCGCTGCTGACTGGCACCTGACTGAGGATGACGTCGCCACCTTGGCCACGATCAACACGTCGCAACTCCCGGATGCTTCATACATCTATCGCAGCGCCCGTTGAGTTGAGGCAAACCGAGGCACGCTCCCCGGGAAACAAGTGCACCGCGCTCCGCAACCATCGGTTGCGGAGCGCGGCAGGTGCTTGCTCAGATCAGGCGGTCAGCGTGTCACCCGGTACGAGGTTCGTCGAGAAGCCCCACGGCACTCCAAGACCCTCGTCGGCGACGGTCACGATGGTGTCGTCGGTCCGCGAGGCGATCGGCAGACCCGCCTTTTCGAGCTGACGCTCCACCTTCCCGAGGTCGACAACCTTCCAGGTCATGGCGTGGTACTTGTCAGCGGGCAACTTGTCGGCCAATTCCTTCGCCGCCTCCGTGCCTGCATCGGGCACGCCGTAGTGGATGACGGCGTCAGCCACCTGCACGTAGGGCCCGGTCAGGCCGCGGGCCTCGTCTCGCCCTTCATGGATGATCTTGCCGCCAAGGGCGTCCACGACGAGCTTCGTGTGCCGCTTGGGGTCCTCGGTCAGCACGACGTGATGCGAGAGCCGCTCGATGCCAAGCGGGTCGTCGTCCGAGACCGGGGGCAGGGTCCACTCGGGGTTCGACCGGTGGTCGATGTCCAACAGCATCCACGGGATGAACTGGTAGCGGATGCCGACCTTGTCCGCGGGCGTGAAGAACTGGCGAAGGTCACCACCCTGGTCGTTCTTGGGGGGTTCGTCTCCTTCAGCGGGAGTTCCGAACTGCGACGTCATCGGGATGCCGTGCTCCTTGAGGAGACGGAAGGTGGCGAAGATGTCGTCGCAATACCAACCGAAGTTGGACAACGTGGGCTTCTCGACCGAGTTGAAGTGCTGGACCCCCTCGGTGATGTGGAGTTTGGGGTTGACACAGTCGATGAGGACCTCGGCGATGGGCGTGAACTTCGAGTAGCCCTTCGGCGCATCGGCAGTACGGGGCTCACTGCCCTTCGGCATCACCTCCAAGAGCGTGCTGCGCCGCTCGAAGACTCGGTCGAAGAACTCCTCCGACTCATCCAGCGACGTCACCTGGATCGTCGGGTGGAAGATCATCTTGATGGGTGGGACGGTGCTGTCGGACATGCTGTCTTCCCTCTTCTCATTACCGCTTTGATTCACCCGCCGCGCTGACCACCAAACGCACAACCGGACCCGCCACACCCGAGAGGTTGAAGCAGGGGACGCCCCGTTAAGACGAGACAGGGCCACCCAGCACCATGGGTGCGGCACCGGCAAGGCGAGTCAGAGCGACGTGGGGAACGTTCGTGACGATATGATATCGGCCAAGTGACGAGGGCCACAAGCCCCAGTTGAGGCCCACTCGGCGCAGATCCTGCCCGGATTCCATAGGAATCAGCTCGATTGTGCCGTGAGGCTTCCCGAGCGGGACGACATGTGGCACTGTGGGCTTCCGGTTAACGATATGATATCGCAACACGAGGAGGCGCAATGCCGGACAGCTCCGAGATCCGACTCGACGGGCGGTCGGTGATCGTCACCGGCGCGGGACGTGGACTTGGCCGGTCACATGCTCTCCTCCTGGCAGCCAGGGGAGCCAGCGTCTTGGTTGCGGACAGCGGCGTCGATGTGGACGGTGACGGCGGCGACACCGAAGTGGCCGAGTCCGTGGCCCAGGAGATCCGGGCCGCTGGTGGAAGCGCCGAGCCATACTCGGCCGACCTCGCCACCGAAGACGGCGCAGTCCGCGCAGTCGACGCATGCGTCGCGGCCTTCGGCCGAGTGGACGGGATCCTCCACAACGCCAGTACGGTTCCCCCGCCGGCCACTCTCGAGGACTTTCCCACCTCCGACTTCGACCTGTGCATGCGCGTCAATGTGTACGCCGGATTCTGGATGACCCGCACGGCCTGGCCACACATGGTGCGCGAGGGCTTCGGCCGCATCGTCTACACCACCTCCGGCGCCTTCTACGGAACCCCCGCCGGTTTCGCCTACGCAGCCGCGAAGACCTCCTACTTCGGCCTGGCACGTTGCCTGGCGGTGGCCGGCGAGCCGCACGGGATCCTCACCAACGTTCTCGGGCCCTCAGCACGAACGAGGATGCACGGTTCGCTCCAAGGCTCCGCCTACATGGAGTGGCTGGGCAACACCATGACGGCGGAGAAGGTATCCGTTGGAGCAGTGTTCATGATGAGTGATGCCTGCGACTTCAACGGCGAGATCCTCCAGTTCGAGGGCGGGCACGTGTCCCGTGTGGCTCTGGCCGAGAACGAGGGATTCCTGGGCTCTGGTGAGTCTGTCGAGGAAGTGCGCGATGCGATGCCGGGAGTCCTTGCGGACGAACGATTCATCTATCCCAAGAACCTGAGCGAGCGGATGCTGTGGTCAGCCCGCCTGTTCGGGGCAGACGAGCTCCAAGGCGTCCAGGAGGCCTGGGGCTGAACTCCTCCAGACCTGCTCGGCGGCACCTGCGACCTCGCCGAGAAGCGCAGGCCGGACAGGTCTCCCACCGACAAGGCTCAGGAGGGCCTATGACGAACACTCAGACCACCCTGGCGAGCGACCCGCTCTTCGGCCTCGCAGGCAAGACGACGCTGATCACAGCGGCAGGCTCGGGCATCGGCCGCGCTACCGCCGAACTGTTCGCAGAGCGAGGCGCTCACGTCATCGCGGTCGATATGAATCGCGACCGCATCGAAGAGGTCGTGCAGCAGATCAAGAAGGACGGCGGCTCCGCCGAAGCACACACCGTGGATCTCACCAACCAAGCTGAGCTGGACGCCTTCCTCACCCTGGTCCTGGACCAACACCGGGTGCTGGATATCCTCTACAACCACGCCGGCATCGCCGGGCCGTACGGTCTCGACTACGACTCCGGCAGCTACGGCGAAGCCTTCAACCTCAACGTCTGGGTCGGCGCAGTGACCACGCAACGACTCCTGCCACTCCTCCGCAGCTCAAGCGCATCGTCGATCATCTTCACGGCATCCCAGGCGGGCCTGGTAGGCGTGGCTAACCTGCCTGTCTATTCGGCCACCAAGGGCGCCGTGATCCAGTACATGAAGTCAATCGCGCTGATGCTTGCACCCGAAGGCATCCGGGCCAATGCGATCTGTCCCGGAGCTACCGACAGCCGCGGGATGAGAGCGTCCGTGGGCAACACCGACGTCGAGGCCGCCTTGGAAGCGATCGGCAAGAACATCCCCATGGGTCGCGTGGCCCAGCCGCCCGACATGGCGAGCGTGGCGCTCTTTCTCGCTACGGACGCTTCGCGCTACGTGACCGGGGTCGCGATCGCGGTCGACGGAGGAGCGACGGCGACCTGACCCCGACCGAGAGTGGTTCGGTACGTGTACTGGCTCAGCAGGAAGCGTCCGATCGAAAGCTCGATCGGCCGTCCGGCCTCATTCTGGGAGTTGGCTGCCAGACCAGCTCGCTCCGATTCCCCGTCGTGACAGCGCGCTGATGCTCGTCGCGAGATCGCTGTTCCCCCGACGAAGCTCCCCCAACAACGTGCGTACGTGGTCACTCAGCCTGACCGCTGTGCGCGGTGCCGAGTCCCTTCCGTGGGCCCGTGCGCTCGTGCGATATGATATCGGAACGGTCGTCGGCAACACGCTCGGACGTGCATGGAGGTTCACAGCATGCAACGAGATCGTTCGGCCGGAAAGGGCCATGACCTCACCGCTGACGGGGCGGCGGCCGTAGCGCGGCTGCGGCCGGACTGGGTGAACCGACGCCGGCTGGGCCTGGCTCTGGTCGTGATCTCGACAGCGCAGGTGATGGTTGTCCTGGACGCGACGATCGTGAACATCGCTCTGCCGTTCATTTCAGCCGACCTCGACGTGCCCCCGTCGCAGCTGCCGTGGGTCGTGACGAGCTACACCCTCGTGTTCGGTGGTGCACTGCTTCTTGGCGGGCGACTAGGGGATCTCTACGGCCGGCGCCGTGTCTTCACGGCAGGGCTCGTGTTGTTCTCGATGGCATCCTTGATGGGCGGACTCGCTCAAGGCCCGACCATGCTGTTGATCGCCCGAGCGGCCCAGGGGCTGGGGGCGGCGTTGGCCTCCCCCACCGCGCTCGCACTGATCACCACGACGTTTCCGCGCGGGCCGGCGCGACACAAGGCATTCGGTGTGTACGCGATCATGTCGGGCGGCGGTTCGGCGCTCGGCATGATCCTCGGTGGGTGGCTGACCGGCCTCGACCCCCACATCCTGGGGGTCGCTGTGTCCGGTTGGCGTCTCACGCTTCTCATCAACGTCCCCCTCGGCCTACTTGCGGCCGCCGGAGCGCGCGTCGTCCTTGGCGAAAGCCAACGGCACGCGGGCCAGCTGGACTTGCCTGGCGCAATCACGGCGACCGGAGGACTCATCCTGATCGCCTATGGCCTGACATCGTCGGCCTCTCCAGACCGAGGTTGGGGTGACCCTGCCGTGTTGGCCTCGATCGGCGCGGGGGTCGCGTTGCTCCTGGCTTTCGTCGTCATCGAGAGCCGAGTAGCACACCCCTTGCTGCCGTTCGCAGTGTTCGGAGGCTCGCGAACTGCGAGTTGCGCCGTGCTGATGATGCTGAGTGCCTCGATGCTGCCGCTCTTCTACTTCCTGAGCCTGGTGTGCCAGGTCGCAATGGGATTCACGCCGCTCGAGACTGGCCTGGGGTTCGTCCCGTTCACCGTGGCGATGATCCTGATGGCGCCCATGGCCTCACGCGCGGTATCTCGCGCGAGGCCGGGCCGGATTGCCGCCGCAGGGGCCGCGGCCATCGCGGCTGGGCTATGGGGCATCTCGCGCATTCCCGTCGACGGCTCGCGCGGCCACATGGGCATTGATGCTGAGTACCTGCCGGACGTCTTGCCCTACATGGTCCTGATGGGCATCGGCATCTCTTACACCACCGTTCCCATGACCCTGACTGCCCTGCACGGAGTGGACGATCGACATTCAGGTGTCGCCTCAGGAGTCCTCAACACCATGCAGCAGGTGGGCGGCTCGTTGGGACTGGCAGCGCTGTCGACCCTGGCCCTGCATGTCGGGATGCGCACGCACGCACGCCTCGACTCCGACGTTGGCCAGCCTGACAACAGCGTCGCTCAACTGATCGACAAGGTGGCTCTGGTCCAAGGTGCAAGCGCCGTGTTCCTCGTGGGCGCTGTGCTGATGGGCGCTGGCGCAGCCATCGCATTTCTGCTGGTGCGAGTCAGCAAGACTGAGCTCGCTGCAGACGAGGTCGTCCAAACGATCCCCGCGGTGCCCTAGGTGGTCTGACCGCAGACCCTCGGTACGGCGAGCCTGCCCGAGCAGAGCCCAATGCCGCTGCTCGCTCTTGGATGACGGAGGAGGTGGCGGCGTGTTGCGCGTGGATCGCACGAAGGGTGCTCACAAGCCTGTGACCTGCGTGTAGGTTCCGACTGGAAGCCGGAAGGTCGCGGTTCGACCGGCGTCTGGCCACCAGATACTCCCGGCTCGGTCGCATCACCGACTCGATCCAGTCCGTTCGACTTGGCGTACTCCGGCGTCGTTGACCTGGAAGCGGGTTTGGTCGCACGGCGTCGGTCTTCCACCGCTGGGAGCAGACCGGACCGCCTTGTGGGTGAGGCGGCGTCAGCCCTGGTAGGGCTTGTCCGCCATGGTGAGGCCCTCCAGCGCGAGTCCTACGGTGGCGGACTCCTGGATCCTGCGCGCCAAACGCTGACGCAACACGATCGGCGTGTACCGGAGGAGTAGCTGTGGGCGGCTGGCCAGCTGCGCCGCCAACTCCATTGCCCTGGGAAGGACCTCCGCTTCAGGCAGCACCTCGTTGACCATCCCGAGTCGCAGGGCCTCTTCGGCTTCAAAGCGCTGCTGCGTCAGTGCCGCATATCGAGCTCGATTGAGCCCCAGAAGTTCCTCCCACACGACGTGGACCCCATCTCCGGGAACTATGTCGTAATCGAGATGTGGATCGTCGCGGAACGAGGCGGTTTCCGACACGATCGTGATGTCGGCGAGCAGTGCCCACTCCGAATGGACTGTGGCCGGGCCGTTGACTGCAGCGATAAACGGCATCGGTAGGTCGGCGAAGCGCTCGAGTGCCTTGCGTCCCTCCCACAGTACTGGATCCCACACCTGGGGCTTGAAGACCTCACCGCCGCTCGACATGTCGATCTCGGTAATAAAGTTGTCACCGGTGCCCGTCAGCACCAGCACTCGATTCTCTCGGTCCTCCGAGATCGCCGTGAGCGCGCGCGTGATGTCGCGATGCAACGTTCCGGTGAACACAGCGGGTCCGCCATTGGTGTGTATCCGCACCAACAACACCCCGTTGTCGGAGCGATCGAACACGAGGTTCTCGAACGCGGTGAAGTAGTCGACATCTGCCTGGCTCAAGACGAACGCCCCTCCTCGCATCGGACACCCAACAGTCCCGAGCCTTTCACCGGGCGACCCGCCAGACAAGAGTTTCCCCGTTGCTGTCGAGCAGAGGGTGGCGGATACAGCCAACTGCCTTCCTGCCCGCCCAAGAGTCGAGAGGCTTGGCATGCCCGGTCCGGGTTCGAGTGCCGAAGAGCCGGCCAGGACAGGCGCCAGCAGCTCGCTGGCTGCTGCACCAGGACGGCTGGGTTTGACGCCCACCAGGACGCGACCCGGTCGCCCCACCGATCACAGGTAGTGCTTCAGGTCGATCTGTAGGTCGGCTGGCAGGACGGGTGGCTCGTATCGCTTGATGACCTGGCCGTCGGGGTCGACGAGGAACTTGGTGAAGTTCCACTTGATGTCGTCGCGGCCAGCGTCGGGATGGATGCGGGTGATGGCCCGGTAGAACTGGCCGTAGGCGGGTCCGAAGTCGCCTGGTTGTTCGGCCCGTAGGTGCTGAAACAGCGGTGTTGCGTTGGGGCCGTTGACGTCGATACGGGCGAAGACGGGGAAGGTGACGTTGTAGGTGGTCTTGCAGAAGTCCTGGATCTCCTCGTCGGTGCCCGGCTCCTGACCTTTGAACTGATTGCAGGGAAAGCCGAGCACCTCAAGCCCGTGGACCTTCTCGGCGCGGTAGAGCGCCTCGAGCCCTTCGTACTGTGGCGTGAGACCGCACTTGCTGGCGGTGTTGACGATGAGCAGGTGCCGTCCCGCGAAGACGGAGAGCGGTACCCACTCGCCGTCGGCTCTCTGGGCGTGGAAGTCGTGCACCGTGGCCATACCGCTACCTGCCGTTCGAAGCCGCGGCGGAGTCTTGGATGGTGTCGAGGAGCCGGTGAACCTCGCGAGCATGACGGAAGTCGGGGACAACGGACGTGCCCTCGGTGAGATCGCGGCAGATCTGCGCGTAGGCGTGGGCGACGCCGTGCGCCGGCTGACCGGAGAGCTCGGGAAAGTCGTCGTAGGACGCCGGGACCGCGAGCTCGGTCAGCGGCTGCCCCCCGCTGGCGCCGCGGATCACCACCTGGCCCTGGTTGAGCCCTGCTGCCGATGTGATCTGGAGATCGCCGTCGGTGCCGTTGATCTCCCACAGAAAGGCGGTAGCACTGGTGGTGCCGCCCCGGTAATGGACGGCAGCGACGGCCCCGTTCGTCAAGGTGCCGGTGACGGCGACCTGGTCTTCTGCCGTCATCGAGACCAGGCCTCCGGTGGCGGTGTTGGTGACGTGCGCACGCCGGGTGGCGGTCGTCGCCTTAATGCCGCTGAAGTCACCCAGCACCGCGGTGACGGAGTCGATGGTGTGCCCGAAGGGGATGGTCAGCATCGTCGCTCCACTGTCACGGTCGAGCAGGAACAGCCCCCCGGCGTGAATCGTGGGCCCCCAGATGCCACCGGAACCGATCAGGGTGGTGGACAACACCTCCCCCACGTATCCCTCCGCGATCAAGTCGCGCAGGTAGCGGACTACCGGCGTGGATCTGCCCTGCAGCCCGACGAACGTCCGGATGCCCTCGGCCGCGTCGAGAAGCTCCTCGGCCTCAGCGAGATTCCGTGCCAGCGGCCACTCGCAGAAGACCGGCTTCCCGACCTCGAGGGCCGACAGGACCAGGTCCCGGTGCTCCGGCACCTTGACCGCCACCACCAGCAGGTCGACCTCCTCGCGGTTGGCGAGGTCCGTGACGTTGTCAAACGCAAGGTCAACCTGGTGCGCCTCGGCCGCAGCTCGTGCCGACTCCGGCGTACTGGCCACCAGCCCACGCAGCTCCAGACCATCCACTGCCGCCACAGCAGGCACATGAGCCCCACCAGCCCATCCGCCACCGGCACTCAGCCCAATAATGCCGACTCCAATCGGGGCTGTCGGCACGGAAGCCATGGCAGGTCCTTTCGTCGATCCATCCGGGACGGCGCCCTCACGAGGGGCAACTCCGAACTCAGACTAGACGATAGTTAGTTGGCCCCAACTACCTGTCTCACCGGCGCCCGCTACCCTGACCCCCATGTCGAGGAGCCCGGCAAGCCCGGGCCGGGGGCCAGCCCGGCCCGAGTCGGCATCGGACGAGACGCTGGCGCGGTTCGAGGCGTCCCTTGCCAAGGTCGTCCGCCTCCTCGCAGACCGCACCACCGTCGGCGACATCGCGACACGGTCCGGACACCATCTGCCCGCCGCCTCCTGGGCGCTCCTGGAGTACCTCGCCGAACACGGATCGATGCCCGTCTCAGCGATTGCCACATGCCACGGCGTCGACGTCTCGTCAGTGACCCCTCGCCTGAAGGCGCTCCAGAACGCCGGCCTCATCGCTCGACACCGCGACCCCGACGACGCCCGCGTCCACCACATCACCATCACCGAAAGAGGAACTCACGCCCTGGTCAGCGTCCACGCCGCCCGCAGCGACTTCCTGGCCGAGGCAGCCTGGAACCTAGACCGCTCCGCGCTTCGCGCCGCCACCGACGTCCTGGAACATCTCGTCGCCGAACTGTCACCCACCGACCGACGACTCGCCGGAAACCCCGCCGAGCGCAACTAAGCACCCTGGCAACCGGCTGCCCACGTGGGGTTTCGGCACAGCCCGGGTCGTTCGGCCCTGGCGGCCACGAATCCCCCGACGAGCGTCGAGGTGTCCGGAGGTCCGACCCAGGATCACAGACGGAGGAGGCGTGATGCGTGCCTGGCAGTTCGAAGGAAGCGGCAAGCCGATAGCTCCCACGCGGTGCCCGAACTGGCGCCCGGGCCCGGCGAGGTGGTCATAGACCTCAAGGCAGCGGGGCTGTGCCATTCCGACATCATGTACATGGAGGTGGGCGAAGGGACGATGCCGTTCCTTCCGATGACTCAAGGAGACGAGAAGCCCGGCGAAGGGGTCTCCGGATGCGTCGTGGGGGACCGCGTGGGGTGTCTCCTTCGGGCGCGGCGCACCCTCCGGGATGCTTCGTCCGGGCGGCTTCGCCGACAAACACGTGGCATTTGCCGATGACGTTGCACACGTGCCCGAGGGCCTGGACGTCTCCCTTCGGGCGCTTGCCACAGACGCCGGGATGAGGTCGTGGTCAGATCGGCGCGCGAGCGGACATCCCCATGGGGCCGGTCAGGTTCACTAGTGACTACCCCGGACTCCCCACTCGTCTATGACTGACTCAGTGTCCTGGCCATGAGGCCGCGGGGCTGTCGGCAAGCCCGCCTTCGAACGCGACAATCGGGGCGACGGGCCAGGCTGTGCTACCCCGTCGACCAGCGTCACGGATCCACGCGCCCTCACCTGGGGGTTCCCCAACGCCTCAGCCCAGGTGAGTACTGGGGTGACGCACGCGTCCGTCCCCTCAAAGACGCCTTCCCATTCGGCCCGGGTCCGAAGAACGAACCGATCGGCGATCCTTCGGCGTAGTTCGGGCCAGCGCTCTCGGTCGAACTGCGATGGCAGGTCCCTGAGTTCGAGCAGGTTGACGAGTTCCGCAAAGAACTTCGGCTCGACCGCACCTACGGCCATCCAGCGGTCGTCTCGTGTTCGATAGATGTCGTAGAAGGGTGCGCCAGTGTCGAGCCGATTCGCACCACGCTCATCGAGCCATGCGCCTGTGGCCCGCATCCCGTGGATGTAGCCCGATAGCGCCGAAACACCGTCAACTATCGCTGCGTCGACGACCTGCCCACGACCTGACGTCGACCGCTCGTACAGTGCAGCAAGGATGCCTGTGATCAGGAACATCGTGCCGCCAGCGAAATCGCCGAGCAGATTGAGTGGCACCTGAGGCGGCCCGCCGTGCCGTCCTATGGCGTCGAGAGCACCAGTCACCGCGATGTAGTTGATGTCATGGCCCGCCATGCCAGCCCACGGTCCGTCTTGGCCCCAGCCTGTCATCCGAGCGAACACCAGTCGCTCGTTCCGCGCGCAGCAGATGTCCGGCCCAAGCCCAAGGCGCTCCGTCACCCCGGGCCGGAATGGATCGATCAGCACGTCCGCTCGCTCAATCAATGCCAGCAGCGTGCGTACACCGAGGGCTGTCTTAAGGTTGAGTGATACCTCACGCCGACCTCGCATCGTGACGGGCCACGCGACGTCAACTGGTTGCCCCGGCCTGGTGACGCGCACAACTTCTGCACCGAGGTTCGCGAGGAGGCGCCCCGCCATCGGACCTGGCCCGATTCCTGCAAGCTCGATCACCCGGATCCCGGTCAGCGGACCCCGGCCGGTCATTGGTCGACAGTTGGAAGGTCATTCTGGTGCCGCATGAAGAAGTCCGAGGCCTCGTAAAGAGTGTTGGGGACGAAATAGCCGGTCTCATCAACAACCTCATCCCAATGGCTAGCAACGTCTTCGATCGTTGGCTCTCTGTCAGGACTGACCCAACCGTTCGTCATCGCCACGAAGATGCGCCCGAATCTCCCTCCGCCCGCGACCAGCAACTCGCCGGAGACTGGGAAGCGCTCATGAGCCATCCACCCCACCATCGTGGCCACGAGGCTGGTCGGAATCCGCGCCTCCAGGGGACCGCGTTCCTCTTCGCTCAGGCCACCAATTCGGGTGATCCCATTTGGAAAGATGGTGTTGATCTTGATATCGCGGTCTCCTGCCACAAGAGTAGAGTGGTTTGCGAACCCGATCATTCCCGCTTTCACGATGGCGTACGACAGGTTATGCGTCATTCCGAATATTCCCGTGGATGCCGTCAAGACGATACGCCCGTAGTCCTGGTCCACGAAGTACGGCCAGGCAGCCCTGGTGGTGTTGAAGGAGCCGCGAAGGTGTACAGAGATATGTTTTTCTAGATTGGTCAAGTCAACATCCGGGAATGTGCCGGCCTCGAAGTTCCCTGCGTTGTTCACAAGAATGTCGATTCGACCAAAGGTGTCCAACGCCGTCTGAACGATCCGCAGGCCGCCCTCGGCCGTCGATACATCGTTGGTGTCAGCGACGGCTTCGGCCCCCATTGCGGCAAGTTCTTGTGCCACACCGTGCGCGACTTCCGCGTCCGATCCTTCCCCCTCGACCGACGCGCCCACATCGTTAACAACAACCTTGGCGCCTCGTTCTCCGAGCAGCCTTGCGTAGCTTCGACCAAGACCGCGGCCGGCACCCGTGACAACCGCGACACGGCCTTCGAAGCGGAGCTCATCCATCAGAGGGCAACCTTTCTTTGGATCTCTCGCGCAGCGGACTCAGGGCGTACTCAACGACCTAGATGCGATATGATATCGAAGCCGGACCTTGCGATGCAATCTCTTGCCTTGGTTAGTGCCGTGCGATCTCGCCCGCGAACGCACACGAGGCTCTCCGAAAGCACCGATGGGTACGGTCACCTCTGCCCGCGGAGAGACCCTTCTCGTCATCGGAAGACGACCCTCGGACAACGGTGTCGTCCCAAACGTGGCCCCAGCATCCATCGCCGAATCAGCAGCCGATCGGCGCTCGCGTCACAGATCCTCGACCTCAGTGAGGCGTGCGACGAGGCGTGCCTGGCTGTGGAGAGTTCGGACAGTTGGGAGTCTCACCTGGTGGTCAACCACTGTCGCAGCGGTTAACGATCCCTAACCTAGCCGGTACGGTCTTGACGTGACGTTCGTACTGTCCCGCGAGCACGAGGAGTTCCGCGCCAGTGTGCGCGAGTT
>CAZIVD010000056.1:0-31243 GCA_964542635.1 uncultured Nocardioides sp.
GGGTGCGAGGCAGGTGAGCGGGGTTGCGGAGCGGTGGTTAGCGATCGCGGTGGTCATGTCGGGACGGTGGGGGAGAGGCGCGCTGGTGATGTCCGATCAATGGTGGCGAGCGTTGCTTCTCGTTGTGAACGCGTCGCGGTCATGTGGCTGCAACTTCAAACCGAGGAAGAGGTGGTCACCAGTGAGCACGGCGGCACACGCACAGGCGGGCAGAGACCGGGTTCGGCAGAGCAGGCTGAAGGCGGCGCGCGATCGCAGGCTTCGTCTGGACCCGGACCAGCTGGCCCGAGAGAAGCGCATCGACGCCGCCACGGTGGACGTCGAGCTGGCCTGGGAGGCCCGGGCCGAGGCCCAGCGAGCAGTGGAGTCCGCCGAGGTCGCGGCCGCAGCCGCAGCCGCGGTAGAGCGACTTCTGGACGAGCGACTAACGGTCGGGGACGTGGTCAAACTGACCGGACTGGACCAGCCGACCGTGCGACGACTCCGGAAAGCGAAGGTCGGCATCGAGGCTGCCCCTCCTTGCCCGAGCCCACAGGGGCAGAGGACAGAGGGATGACGGGCCGAGGCCCCGACGTTCGGTCGCCGTTGTTGCGGCTGGTGACCCGCTTGGCCGCAGTCGAAGCTGCAGCCGGCTTCGGCAAATTTCCTCAAATGCAGGAGGTGTATTTGACTTCAGCCTTCGGCTGAACGTGGCGGGGGATGAGAATCGTGGGTGTCGCGCGGCGACGTCGGCACACACTGGTGCGGGTGAGCCCGTAGAGGTGTATGGCGCGGGGCTCTCGGGAGTCGGTGGATTGTTGCTGCGAGCACGTGGGTCTGTGTCCTGGCAGAGAGCCTCCGGGCGACGCGTGGCCGCGACGGCCGCGGTCACCGAGCGAGGAGGCCGAGGATGGAAGTGTTGTTCGACCGGGTCGCCGGTCTGGATGTCGGGAAGGCGTCGGTGTCGGTGTGCGTCCGGACGCCGGGTGCGCGGCGGGGACGCCACAGTGAGACGCGCACGTTCAAGACCACGACCGGGTCGCTGCGGGTGATGCGGGACTGGCTGGTGAAGGAGGGGGTGACGATCGCGGCGATCGAGTCGACCTCGACGTACTGGAAGGCGCCGTTCTGCTGCCTCGAAGAGGTGATGGAGGTCTGGTTGCTCAGCGCCGCGCACATGAAGGCGGTGCCCGGGCGGAAGACCGATGTGCGTGACGCGGAGTGGATCGCCCAGCTGCTCGAGCATGGGCTGCTGCGCCCGTCGATGGTGCCGCCGCCGGCGATTCGGCAGCTGCGGATGCTGACCCGGTATCGGGTGCAGCTGATGGGGGATCGGACCCGGGAGGCGATCCGGTTGGAGATGATGCTGGAGGACGCCTCGATCAAGCTGTCCACGGTCGCCTCGTCGCTGACGACGGTGTCGGCGCGGGCGATGTTGGCGGCGATGATCGAGGGGGAGCGGGATCCGCGCGCTTTGGCGGAGATGGCGAAGGGTCGGATGCGGAAGAAGATCCCGGACCTGGCCCAAGCACTGGACGGGCACTTCGATGACCACCACGCGCAGATGGCCCGCGCGATCCTCGACCGGCTGGACCTGGTCGAGCAGTCGCTGGTCGAGCTCGACGCGGTGATCGCGGCGAAGTGCACGCCCTGGGCGCACGAGATCGAGTTGTTGCAGACCATTCCCGGGGTGGGGGAGAAGGTCGCCCAGGTCATCGTCGCGGAGACCGGTGCGGACATGTCCCGGTTCCCCAGTGCCGGGCACCCGGCGGCGTGGGCCGGTGTCGCGCCGGGGATCCATGAGTCCGCGGGCAAGCGGACACCGACGAGCAAGCGGCACGGCAACAAGTGGCTGACCGCGATGCTGGTCGACGCCGCCGGGTCGGTCGCGCGGATGCACCAGTCGAACTACCTCTCGGCTCAGCACGCGCGGATCGCGAAGCGACGAGGTACCGGACGTGCGCAGGTCGCGGTGGCGCACTCGATCCTGGTGTCGGCCTGGCACATGCTGACCAAGGACGAGCCCTACCAAGACCTCGGAGCGGACTGGTTGGCCCACCGCAACGACGAGGCCCACACCCGGCGGCTGGTTGCCCAGCTCGAACGGCTCGGACACACCGTGCAGCTCGACCCGGTCGCCTGAGTCGCACCGATCGCAACGACGTGTCGGGCTCCGCCCGACGCGCTGACGCGCCTGCGCCGGTACAGGTGATTCACGGGTCTGTGTAGCACTTGGTCGGTCGCGGAAATCTGGGGGGACGCTGAGGGGCGTGGGTGACGGCTGGGGCGTCGGGTTCGGATCGGGTGGCCTGGATGGGGTCGAGGGAGCGGGTTTGAAGGTTTCTGCGGTTCGGTGATCGCTCGGGGTCGGGGAAATGTCGTAGGTGACTGTCAGAGTCCATGTCGACACGAGTGAGGACCGGATGAGTCAGCAGAAGATCAAGCAGCAGGCACGGCGTACGGCGCGGGAGATGGCCAAGAGGCGGCGGCGCGAGCGCGAGGAGCGGGAGCGTCGGGTGATCGACCTGGCCGAGCGGGTCATGGTCGCGATCGGTGAGCGTGACGCGGCGGTGGCCGAGACCGAGAAGCGCGCAGGTGAGGCGCTGCGGGAGTTGACCGAGCGCGAGGGCCGGTCCCTGGGCGAGGCCGTCGAGTGGTGCGGCGAGACGATCACCGTGCGCGAGGCGACGCGACTGCGGCGGCTCGCCAGTGAGCCGCAAGCAGGCGACGACGGCGACCTGGGGGGCGACGGCGCGAGGCTGTGGCGGACGGCTGGGAGTGGGGGAGCGGGTGCCGGTTCGTCGGCTGGATGACGCCGGCCTCGCGGCGGTTGCGGCAGCGATCACCGATCCGGCCGTGCTCGCGCGGTACCGGGCGAAGGTCGCCACGGTGCCGGGGAGCGAGTGCCTGTGGTGGACCGGTGCGGTTGCCGGGCGGTCCGAGCGTGAGCGCACGGACGGCGGGGGGCATGGCCGGTTCTGGTACGCGCCGGGGCGGACGATCATCGCGCACCGGTTCGCGTTCGCGGTGATGCACAGCGTGGACACCCTCGCAGAGGCGCGGCTGCTCGGGCACCGCTGTCACAACCCGCTGTGCCAACGGATCGCACCGAACACCCTCGCAGAGGCGCGGCTGCTCGGGCACCGCTGTCACAACCCGCTGTGCCAACGGATCGCACCGGATCACGTCGTGGTGTCGAGCGCGGCGCAGAACCGCCGCATCGCCGCGGCCGAGGACGCCCGCCGCCTGGGCCGCGAGCTGCCGCCGCCGCCGGAGAAACTCAGCAACCGACCGCCGCGGCGTCGGCCTGCCCGGTAGCCGGCGAGGACGACGCCGGCAGTTGTGTCGGCGCCTGGTCCTAGCGTGCTTCCCAGTGCCCTCGATCCGGTACCCGAGAGCCGGTCGGGGCGCTTCTGCGTGCCCTGGGCCGCTGCACGGCCAGCCAGGCTCGCTCGAGCGGTGGAAACGACTTCGGCCGATGTGATCGCCGCCGGGTGTGGATGACACCTAGGTGACTGCGGGACCCATCAACGTCTCGCAGTCACCTAGGAGGAAGCCATGTCCACCACCGTCACCTTCGCCGGCAACCTGGCCGAGGCACCGGAGCTGCACCACACCCGGGAGAACAACAAGCCGTTCGTCACCTGCCGCGTCCTGGTCAACCGCCGGATCCAGAACGACCAGGGAGAGTGGGTCAGCGACGAGCCCGCCGCCCACAACGTCAAGATCTTCGGCTCGGCCGCCACCCACGTACACGACAGCTGCGGATCCGGTGACCCGATCGTCGTCCACGGCCTCGAGCGCACCGAGAGCTGGCCGGACAAGGAGACCGGCGAGAAGCGCACCAAGAACGTCGTGGTCGTCGACAACCGCTTCGGCGAAGTCGGCCTCTCGCACAAGTACGTGTCCGCGCGCATCGACCGCGCTCCGCACACGGCCCAGGCCAGTTGAGGCGCAGGAGGGTCGCTCCGATGGATCTCGTCGTTCAGTCCCCGGACGAGCTGCGCGCCGCGGTGCCGCACGTCCTCGGCTTCAAGCCCGAGGGTCCATCGTCCTGGTGCCCTTCGGGTCCGGGCTGCCGGTCGTCCGAGTCGACCTGCCCAGGACCGCCGCGGATTGCGAGGAGGTCTGGGACGCAATCACCGGCCCGTGCGACCGCCACGCCTGGCCCGGTGCCCGCCTCGCCAGCATCTGCATCACCCAGGACCGCCGCAACGCCGAGCTGGCCAGCCAGCACCTGTCCAGCCGGCTCCAGGACATCGGCATCACCACCAACATCAGGCTGTGGTCCGACGGCGAGCGCTGGCGCGAGTTCAACACCGGCCAGACCGGGCTGCAGACCCCGTCGACCGCTGAGCGGATCGCGGCCGCGACCGTGCTCACCGGCGCCGCCCAGCCGGCCGCCAGCCGCGAGTCCCTGGCCGCCTCCATGGTCGGCGACCGCGAGCCCATCGCCCACCTGCTCCCCGCGGCTCAAGCGGCGGCCGCGGCCAGCACACCCGCTGCGGAGCGGGACTGGGCACTGGACCGGCTCCAGCAGTTCCACGCCGACGGCAACCGGCTCTCCGACGTCGACGGCGCGCGGATTCTCGTGGCCCTGGAGACGATCAGCACCCGGGACGCGCTCTGGGAAGACATGAGTCGGGAGAACTCCACCTCCCACATGGCCATCTGGACCGACCTCACCCGCCGCGGCCCGGACGAGGTCCGCGCGGCGCCGGCCTCCATGCTCGGCTTCGCCAGCTGGCTGCACGGCGACGGCGCCAAGGCCTGGTGCGCGCTCGACCAGGTGCCCGTCGACCGGCCCTACTCCATGGCCGCCATCGTCGCCTCGGCCTTGCAGAACGGCCTGCACCCCCGGGAGTGGGAGCGCCACCAGGCACAGATGCGCGAGGTCGCCAGCGAGCTCGACGAGTCCTTCGTCCCCGAGCCACCCGGCCAGCAGCGCGACATCCCGGGCACCCGGCCCGTCACCGACCGCCCGGCTCCGGGCCGCTGAGGAGGACCGGGATGAACCACGAGGACGACACCCTGGTGCAGCACAGCGCCAGAGAGCGGCTGCTGCGGCGCCTGGCCGTGCCCGAAGCCGCGGCCTACGCCGCCGGCAAGCGCCTGGACGTCATCCACGAACCCGACCTCGACCTGCTGGGGGGAGGCCAGGAACGAGCAGCCCGAGCGGCTGTGTCGACGACGCCGAGAGGCTGGCACGCGGCAAGCTGAGTAGCGCCGTTGAACCGGGCGACCTGCGCGTGACCGGCCTGGTCAGCGAGCTCGGCGCCGTGAAGGTCCTCGAATACCTCGAGGCTGCGGGGGAGGTACGGCATGAACGCAGGCAGCGCAGCGGGGTGGTCTCCTCGCGGGCGGCCCGACCATCACAGTCATGGCCTGCCGCGTCGACCGACCCTACCCGGTCGCGCACGGCCAGCTGCTCGAGGCGAGCGTAGAGGTGCTTCGTCAACTGGCGCGCGCCCTCGTTTGGCAGCGCCGTTACTGCGAGGAGGCAGACTGAGGAGGCGAATCGACCACGGAAAGGGCGGCACAAGCATTGCCAGCCTGAACGCGAGACCAGTCAGATGCGCGCTGCGATACCTAGACCGTTGGACCAGTCCGGCTGCACCACGGGTGGGGTTGGAAGCGAGACGGCGGGAGGTTGCGTCATCGGGATCGCGTTCTCCGCAGCACCATCTTCAGTGGGCGGCGTCGTACTGGTCGAGGACGCTTTGCGAAACGCGGCCACGGTGTCCCAGCTCCAGCCGGCGAATGCCACGAGGTTGGACTTGGTGATCGTTCGTCTTTAACATTGAAGGACCGTGTCTGACTTCGAAGTCCTCGAAGTACCACGGCGCACGTGCCGGCCGGATTGGGGCCATGTGTCTCCCGATGGAAATGGGGAGGTCAGTGTCTCTCAGCCGCCAGCCGAGGGACGCTCCGCGACCTGACCACGCCGGCGAAGCTAGCGGCCAGCGCATGAGCAGCCTCTCGTACCTGCGGGTCGTGTTCGTCGAACTGAGCGATCCCGGCTTCGATGCGCTCGGTCGTGTGCTCGTCCTCGCGCGCGTAGGCGGCCCACTCGCGGTAGCGCTCGGGCGAGAGCTCCGGGTGGAACTGCACGCCCCAGGCGCTCCTGCCCACGCGAAACGACTGGTGCGGGTACGCCGCCGACTGCGCGAGCCACGCCGCACCTGGGGGGAGGTCGGTGACGGCGTCGCGGTGCATGCTCCCCTGCAGGATTGGCCAGGCGAGGTCGTCGAGGAGCTCGTCCGGCCCCGACTCCTGGCGCCGGGTCACCTCGATGACGCCGGATTCCATCCCGGCCGCTCCTCGAGCCACGGTGCCGCCCGTGGCGGTTGCCAGGATCTGCCCGCCGAGGCAAATGCCCAGGGTGGGGATGTCATCGTCGACCGCCTGCCGCAGGAGGGCGCGCACGTCAGACAACCATGGGTGTTCAGCGTCGTCATTGGCGCCCATGTCGCCGCCGAGCACGACCAGCCCGTCCGCGTCCACCGTGCATGGCACCGGCTCTCCGGCGTACGGACGTACCACGTGGTGCCGCGCGCCGGCATTATGGAGCCACGGACCGAAGCGCCCCAAGGGGCACTTGGCGTCGGGTTGCACCACAAGCAGGGCGAACCTCTGGGCCTTGTCCATTCCGTCCTCCTTCTACTGATGTTCTAGTCGTGTCGCAAAGCGGCGCGATCCCTCGGCTCTATCGTCCAGTTGCGTGCGCCGACAGCTTCGATGCCGTAGGCGAGCAGGGTAAGGAGGTGGTCGACCTCTGCTTCGGTGATGGTGAGAGGTGGACACAGGATGGCGGCGTTGTTGAGGGGCGCGATGCCACCCGGGTAGATGATCAGCCCCCGCTCGAAGCACTCGTCCACAAGGGCCCCCGCTGCGTTGTGGACGGGGTCAGGGGCCTCACGAAATTTCCGGTCGACCAGCAGCTCGAAGCCCGATAGCAGCCCGCGGCCACGCACGTCGGCCATGTGGTCGAACCTGGCCGCCAGACGGTCCAGCCCCGCCTCGAGCTGGGCACCGCGCTCCCGCACATTGGCCAGGACATCCTTGCGCTCCATGTAGTCCAGCACCGCCAGGCATGTCGCCGCGCCGAGTAGGTTGCCCGAGAAGGTGTGCCCGAAAGGTGCGACACCGCTGGTCCTCGCGATGGCCTCGACGAGGTGGTCTCGCAGGAGGACCGCGGCGACGGGGGAGTAGCCGGCGCTCAAGCCCTTGCCGGTCGGCATGAGGTCGGGGACCACTTGCTCGGCACCGGTCGCGAACCACGCTCGGGTTCGGCCCATGCCGGTGATGACCTCGTCGGCGATGAGCAGCACGCCGAGGCGGTCACACGGCTCCCCGACGAGCCGGAGGCAGCCCGCAGGTGGTACCAGGACGCCGCCCGCGGCCCCGACGATTGGTTCCAGAATCACGGCCGCCACGGTGGTCGGGTCCTCCGCGACCACTGCCGCCTCGAGCGCGGCGGCCGCACGTGCGGCGTATTGCTCCTCGCTCTCTTCTGGCATGCGAGGCGAAAGGCGTACGCCGGTGGTGCGACCGGGAACGTGGTGCAGAAGTGATCCGTAGTCGGGACGGCGAGCAGCGTGCCCGGACATTGAGAGGGCGCCCGTCGTCATGCCGTGATAGCTCAGCTCGCGACCGAGGATCTTCACCTTGGCCGGTGCGCCCACTGCCCGCCAATAGCCGACCGCAGCACGGATCGCGAATTCCGTCGCCTCCGAGCCGCTGTTGACGAAGGACATCCGGTCGAGGTCCCCAGATGCCAGGTCGGCCAGCCGCCGGGCGAGCTCCTCGGCCGGCACGCTGTTAAACTGGGTGCGGTAGGTGGAGGCGACCTTCGAGAGCTGGGTGGCGACTGCAGCCGCGATCTCCTCGACGCCATGGCCCAGGCTGGCCGTCATCGCGCCGCCGCAGGCATCGATGTAACGGCGGCCGTCGGTGTCGCAAAGGTAGACGCCCTCGCCGTGGGACACCGTGCGGTAGGAGCGACCCAGGTGCTGCTTGAGGAGCGCGCTCACGTCAGATCGGCAACGTGAGGTCGTCGACGCCCACCACCTGGCTGCCTTGGAAGAAGCGCACCATGTCGGTGGGTCCGTGCTTGCCGACACCGGCCGAGTTCCAGAAGGTCTGCTCGGATCCGTCGGCGAGGTCCCCGAGCTTGCAGCCGTTCACCCGCACCTCGCCTGCTGGTACCCGCGCCGCGACGCGCATGGCCAGCTCCAGGTCAGTGCCGAAGACAAAGCCGGCGAGCCCCGTCTCCGGCCCCCTGGCCGCGCTCAGCGCTGCCTGGTCGGAGGGGACGGCGTGCACCGAGATCGCAGGACCAAACAGCTCGGCCACCGAATCCTCGGCCGCTGTTCCGACGACCACGGTCGGCGCCATGAACCAGCCGGCGAGGTTCGGCAGCGCGTTAACGGTCAGCGCCTTGCCGCCGTGATCGGTGAGGTCGTCGACGCGCCCCTGAAGGTGGGCCCGGTGGGATGAGTGCGAGAGCGGGCCGACATCGGTGCCAGCCTCGAGGCAGTGGCCCACGGTGCGGGTGCGGAGCTCGTCCAGCAGGGCGTCGACGAGCTTGTCGTGCCGGGACTGGTGCACGAGCACCTTCCCCGGGGCCTCGCACCACTGGCCGTTGAGCTTGGTCATCCCGTCAACCAGCGCGGCTGCGGTGAGTGCGATGTCGGCGTCCTGCAGCACCACGGCGGGGTTGTGGCCGCCCAGCTCCAGCTGGAGAGCCGTGAAGTTGGGCGCTGCGGCAGTCGCCACTGCGCGTCCGCCGACGCCGCCGCCCGTGAACGAGACAGCACGCACGCGTGGGTCCCCCACGACCTGCCCACCCACGGCGGCGCCGCCATGTACGAGCTGGAAGACCGACCCGGGCAGGCCAAGGTCGTGCAGGGCCTCGACCAGCACCTCGGCGGCGAGCTGGCAGCCTGCCGGAGCCCACTCGGAGGGCTTGAGAATCACCGGGCACCCCGCTGCGAGGGCGCTGGCGACCTTGGCGACGCCAACGAACGTGGGTGCATTCCAGGGCGCCAGCACAGCGGCCGGCCCCAGTGGGCGGCGCAGCAGCCGAACTGCTCGTCCGGCGCCATCCAGGGCGGTTCCGATGCCCACCTCCAGGAGCTGGTCACGGGCAGAGCGCACCCGCGGCCCGAGGTATTCCGCCATCTGCGTGGCAACGGCCAGCGGGTTGCCATTGGCCATCGCGTCCTCGTAGCCGATTTCCTCCGATCGCGCGTCCAAACCGTCGGCGAACCCGTCAAGGAGGGCCACCCGCGCCTCGATGCCGGCGTCCTCCCACCTGCCGTCGTCGTGCAACTCGTGCGCGGATGCCAGGGCGCGCTCGACGTCAGAGCGGGCCGTCGCCAACTGTTCCTGCCGGAACGTCCCCGTGTTCGGGTCGTCGAGGCTCGCACCGAGCCTTTCCGCGGGTTCGCTCCATGAGCCGTCGATGTAGTCGACCTGCGGTGTGGGTCGGGGCATCTGCATCATCTGGCACCTCTGGTGTGGTGTGGGGCGGTGGTCACGGGCGGCGGGTCATGTCGACGACGACCCGAACGGTGTCCGGGTCACCCATCGCGTCGAGACCGGCGTTTATGTCGGTGAAGTGGACGACCCGGGTCACCATGGAGTCCAGGTCAAGACGGCCGCTGCGGTAGTGGTCGGAAAACATCGCGACGTCGCTGAGGAAGCGGTTGGCGCCCATGTAGGCCCCCCGCACGGTGCGGTCGCCGTAGACCAGGGCGTCAGCGGGGATGGACAGGCGCGCGCCTTCCGGCATGAGGCCGAGGATCGTGGCTGCTCCGGTGGGCGCCAGGCACGCGAACGCAAGTTCTGCGGTTTCTGTGCGACCCACCGCTTCGAAGGCGTGGTCCACTCCACCGGGCACAAGCGCGTGCACCGTGGCGACGGTCTCCTCGAGTGAGGACGCGACGACCCCGTCCGTCGCGCCGAGCCGCTTGGCGGCGTCGAGCTTGCTGGCAACGGCATCGATCGCGACCACGCGGCGAGCGCCGGCGATTCGAGCCCCCTGGATCGCGGAGATGCCGACGCCGCCGCAGCCGATCACGGCCACGGTGTCGGTGGGTCCGACGGCCGCGCCATGGACCACTGCGCCGACGCCCGTCGTGACGCAGCAGCCGAGCAGGCAGGCCACCTCCGGGCGGATGTCGTCGTCGACGGCGGCGAGGGAGGGCTCGGTGACCAGGATGGCCTCGGCAAAGGCTCCCACGCCGCCTAGTGCGCCCATCGCGCCCCCGTCGGGTGAGGTGTGCTTGGGGCGTGGCCGTGCGCGTACGACGTCGACGCGCAGGCACTGGGTGGGCCGCCCTGCCAGGCACTGGGCGCACGACCCGCACGCCGGCGTCACGGTCGCCACGACGCGCTGGCCGGGGCGGAAGCGGGTGACCGCGGTCCCTACTGACTCAACCACTCCGCAGACCTCGTGGCCCAGGATGACCGGAAGATCGACGGTCAGGGATCCCCGCAGGTAGTGCAGGTCGCTGTGGCACACCCCGACCCGCTCGACGCGCACGAGCACCTCGGTGGTAAGGGGGTCGTCGATGAGGACCCACTCCATCTGCAGCGGAGCTCCTGCGGTCCGGAGGACTGCGGCTGCGATCTGCATCGGCACTGGGTGCTCCTGTGTTGAGCTGGGGCGGACTTCTCGGCCCATGGTCACAGGCTCGTCGGCACGGGGGCACGTACGTCAGGCACCTGATCCCGCGCGCTGATGTGCACGGGGGACAGCGCCTCGTCGCGTGGCCCAGGAGCTTGCCCCTCATTGATGCCGAAGAGGGCGCGCCGATCCCCTTCGGCGTGTTCGCGTCGCCACTGCATGCGCTTCCTCTCGAGCGGAGTGATGCCACCCCACACGCCGAAGTCTGTGCGGGTGTCGAGGGCGAACTGCAAGCACTGAGTGCTGACCTCACACCGCTGACAGACCTGACGCGCATGCGCGTACTGGATGGCTGCTGCACGCTTCGCGCCGATCGGGAAGAACGTGTCAGCATCCATGTCAAAGCAGGCGCCGCGCAGTCGCCAGTTGAGCCCGTCCTCAGAAGCTGAGGAGGATTCGTCGAGATGAGATGCCTCCCGGGTCATCGTGACGCCTCAGCGATCGTGAACACGTGCTCGCGCTGGGCCGCGGCTTCGAGCTCCTGGCGACGGGTCTCGTCGAGCATGGCGCGGGTGGCGTGGTACATCCCGGGGTCGGAGACGAGGTCGGCGGCGCCGCGTCGGAGCCTGGCGAGCGCAGCGCGGGCGAAGATCTGCTGCTCGGTCGTGGTGCGCTCGGAGCGGTCGTTGCTGATGAACGTGATCGCCCAGCGCATGAGGGCGGAGACGCGGTTCTGGAACCCCGTGAGGTAGACGAGGTGGACGACGAGCCACATCAACCACGCGATGACGCCGGTGAGCCGCACCTTGCCGACCATCGCCACGGCGCGGAAGCGGCTGATGATCGCCATCGAGCCCTTGTCGAAGTACTTGAAGGGCTGCTGCGGAGGCTTGTCCTCCAGCCGGTTGCGGATCTCCTTGGCGGCGTACTTGGCGCCCTGGATGGCGACCTGGGCGACGCCGGGCAGGTTGTCGAGGGCGATCATGTCGCCGACGACGAAGACCTCCGGGTGACCCGGCAGCGTGAGGTCGGGATTGACGGCGATCCGTCCGGCGAGGTCGAGGGGCGCGCCCGTCTGCTCCGAGAGCGTCCTCCCGAGCGATTTGGCCTGGACGCCCGCGGCCCAGATCTTCGCCACCGAGCTGATCCGCTCGACGCGGCCGCCCTTGAACTTCACCTCGAGGCCGCGCTCGTCGACGTCGGTGACCATCGCGCCGAGCATGACCTCGACGCCGAGCGTCTCCAGCTCGGTCTTGGTCTTCGCGCCGAGACGCTCCCCGAACGGCGGCAGCACCTGGCCCGCCGCGTCGATGAGGACGATGCGGGTCCTGCGGGTGTCGATGGCGCGGAAGTCGCGGTTGAGGGTCCGGTGGGCGAGCTCGGCGATCTGGCCGGCCATCTCCACCCCCGTCGGGCCGGCGCCGACCACGACGAACGTCAGGACGTGGTCGACGACGTCCCCGCGGGTCGCGCCCAGCTCGGCCATCTCGAAGGCACCGACGATGCGACCGCGGAGCTCGAGGGCGTCGTCGATGCTCTTCATCCCTGGCGCGAACTCGGCGAAGTGGTCGTTGCCGAAGTACGACTGGCTCGCGCCCGCAGCGACGAGCAGCGAGTCGTAGTGGGTCACGGTCTCGCGTCCCAGGACCTGCGAGGTGACGGTGCGGGCCTCGAGGTCGATGCCGGTGACCTCGCCCAGGATCACCCGGGCGTTGTCCTGGCCGACGAGGATCTCACGGGTCGGGGGCACGATCTCGCCCTCGGAGAGGATGCTGGTCGCCACCTGGTAGAGCAGCGGCTGGAAGAGGTGGTGAGTCGTCTTCGCGATCACCGTCACGTCCACGTCGGCACGCCGCCGCGCCTTGGTGCCAAAGAGGCCGCCGAAACCGGAGCCGATCACGACAACCCTTTGGTGCGGCGGGCAATTCGGGGCGTTGAGCACTGCAGGAGCGGCGTGCATGGCGTGAATGTCCTTCAACGAGAGCTGGTGTGCGCCCGCCACTGCGCGCACGGTGTGCATTGTCGTGTCCCGACAAGCGGTTCGCGCATGGGAGACGTCCACCCGGCACCGGAGCCGGCCGGTGCAGGTGGACGGGGTCGCCCGCGACACTGCGGGCCGGGCGAAACGGATCAGTCCGCCTTGTGGTGGTGGTGCTCGTGCTCCGGGTCGACGTAGACCTCGTCGACGAAGAGTTCCTGCATCTCCTCGTCGTGCAGCTCGCCGATGATGGCGTACCGAGCGTGATCAGCCGACCGGAGCCACATGGCGTACGCGAAGCCGAGCGCTGCGATCGCAGCCACGAACACGGGGATCAGCTTGACGATCAGGATGTCCCCGCCGGCGAGGAAGCTCAGGTTGTCGATGAGCAGGTACATGACGGCAGCCTGGGCAACGGCGCCGACTACGGGAACCAGCATCGTCTTGACCCAGTCGCCGGGTTCCTCCCGGCCGATGCGGTTGAAGTAGCCGATGACGGCCAGGCAGACGAGGAACTGGACGAGCAGCACCGCAAGGGTGCAGAAGATCGGCAGCCAGGTCGCCAGGTGGAGCAACGGGTGGGCTCCGCCGATCGCGAAGATGGCGACCGTCGCGATGGCGATGACCACCTGGACGCCCGCGGCGATGTGGGGCGACTTGTAGTCAGGGTGGGTCCGACCGAGCGCCTTGGGCAGGATGCCGTCACGTCCGAGTGAGTAGAAGTAGCGGCTCGCGTTGTTGTGGAAGGCGAAGGAGCAGGCGAAGAAGCCGGAGACCACCAGGAAGTCCATCACCGTCCGGACCACGCCGAAGGTGTGCTCGTCGGCGAGCACGAAGAAGTACTGGTCGATGAGCGTGCCGGCCTGGGCGGGCGAGTCGTTCCCGAAGCCGACGATTCCGGCGTAGGCGACGAAGGTGTAGAACACGCCGAGGGTGACGACGGCGATGTATGTGGCGCGGGGGACGCTCTCCTTGGGGTCGCGTGTCTCCTCGCCGTAGATGGCGGTCGTCTCGAAGCCGATCCACGACCAGAAGGCGAGGAAGAAGCCGATGCCGACTGCGGGAGCGCCACCCCACTCGGGCGGGCTGAGGGACTTGAGCTGTTGTCCCTGAGTTCCACCGGAGAACACCGTCGCAACCGCGACGACCAGGACGATCAGCACCTCGAGCGTGAGGAGCACGGCCAGGATCCGGGCGGTGAAGGTGACCCGGAAGTAGGAAATCGCGAACATGGCCGACAGCCCGACGATAGCAACCCAGTACCAGGCGACGGAGACACCGAAGTGCTGGTCGAGGAGTGCAGAGCCGTAGAAGCCGAAGCCGCCCACGATGGCTGCCGAGATCATGCTGTACCCCGCGAGGACGGTGAAACCGACGCTGAGGCCCAGCGGCCGGCCGAGTCCCTGTGCCGCGAAGGTGTAGAAGGCGCCCGCCGAGGTGATCCGTTTCGCCATCTGCGCGAATCCCACGGAGAAGATCAGCAGGATCACCGTGGTCGCGGCATACGTAATGGGCGTGGCCATGCCGGCGCCGTAGCCCATCGAGATGGGGATGTAGGTCGATGCGACGACCAGTGGGGCAGCGGCCGCCGTCACCATGAGAACGATGTGCAGGAAGTTGATGGAGCTGCGGAGCAGGTGGGTGGATCGGCTACCAGTGTCGTCGGTCGGTGCTGCAGAGATCTGACCCATCTGGACTTCCTCCTCGGACGGTCAGGCGCATTCCTCCGGATGGGACGAGCCGCTTGAGACCAGCCGAAAGTAGGACGCGCGACCCGCAACACGTATAGCCGTGCCGAACACATCAGCGGGGAGATGTGTGCGCTGCTGGACTGTCCTGGAGGCCCCTCGCCGCCAGCACACTGGACGCGCTATCAGCCCCAAGATGGAGGAACCATGCGAATCGGCGTACCCAAGGAAGTCAAGAACCACGAGTACCGGGTGGCGATCACGCCCGTCGGCGTCCACGAGCTGGTCTCCCGCGGCCACGACGTCGTGGTGGAGTCGGGCGCGGGTGTCGGGTCCTCGATCACCGACGCGGAGTACTCCGGTGCCGGCGCCAAGATCCTGGACGCGGCAGGGGACGTCTGGTCGTCCGCGGAGATGGTGCTCAAGGTCAAGGAGCCGATCGCTGAGGAGTACGCCCGGATGCACGAGGGCCAGGTGCTTTTCGCCTACCTCCACCTCGCCGCTGACAAGCCGCTCACCGAGGAGCTCCTGGCGCGGAATGTCACCGGCATCGCCTACGAGACCGTGCAGCTGCCCTCGGGTGGGCTGCCGCTGCTCTACCCGATGTCGGAGGTGGCCGGCTGCCTGGCCCCCCAGGTCGGCGCCCATGCACAGCTCAAGGCCCAGGGTGGTCGTGGCGTCCTAATGGGCGGCGTCGGCGGTGTGGCCAATGCCAAGGTCGTGATCATCGGTGCCGGTGTCTCGGGCCAGAACGCCGCCAACATCGCGCTCGGCATGGGTGCCGACGTCACGCTGCTCGACACCGATCTCGACAAGCTGCGGATGTCGTTCTGGCGCTACAACAACCGCGTCCACGGACTGGCGTCGTCCAAGCTCGCTGTGGAGCAGCAGGTGATGGAGGCCGACATGGTGATCGGGGCGGTGCTGATCCCCGGCGCCGCAGCCCCCAAGCTCGTGTCCAACAACCTGGTGTCGCGGATGAAGCCGGGTTCGGTGCTGGTCGACATCGCGATCGACCAGGGCGGGTGCTTCGAGGACTCCCACGCCACCACCCATGACGACCCGACGTACGAGGTCCATGACTCGGTGTTCTACTGCGTGGCCAACATGCCGGGTGCGGTGCCCCACACGTCGACGTACGCGTTGACCAACGCGACGCTGCCCTACGCCGTGGCGCTGGCCGACAAGGGGTGGCAGCAGGCGTTGCGTGACGACCGCAACCTGGCGCTCGGCCTCAACACCCACGCCGGCCAGCTCACCAACGCGCCGGTCGGTGCAGCGGTCGGTATCAACGCTGTCGACCTGGAGAGCGTTCTCTCCTGACCGAAACACTGGCCGAAGGCACGGTAACGTCGGCCCGGACCGCCCTTGGTGGTCCGGACCGACGATCTCCCGCCGCGTCAGCCGTACGGGAACAGGACCCCGCGCTACTGGGGTGATCATCGCGACCAGGAGCGGTCACTGGTCGCGCATCCTGCGAGCGGTGTCGAGTGTGCGCTCCTCGAGAGGGGCCCGTGGGGCCCGGTGCGGGCCTAGTGACTCACGTCGTGGCGGGTCGAATGTTCGAGGGCCGTCAAAGCGCCTGCACGCGCCCAACTAGTACGTAATCCGGACCGAATGGCCGTATCCCGTCTACCGGGTGTTGTCCTAGATTCGGCTCATCGATGTGCGAGCACGCGCGGGAACAGGAGCCCTCCATACCTCAGCCCACCACCAGACTAGCCATGCAGATCGCTGGCCGTGGCCGCCTCGAGGGGCATCCGCCGAGCGAGGTCGACGACGCGCGGTTCGAGAGTCGGTCGTCATCTGGGCGCTAGCGGGGACGGACGGCCAGGTGTTCAGTGAGGACGTCTCGATGTTCTCCGGGAATGCCGTCTCGCAGCACGGCCGGGGTCCGCAGAGCGCCCGCCTGGTCGCGGTGCGCAGCGGGGTGGTGCTCGTGGGATTCGTCACCGGGGACGAGGGCATCGACGGGCACACGATCGGCAGGACGTCGGCCAGCAGTCGATTCCGGATCTACTTCGACGCCGCTCCCGACGTTTCCGGACCGGGCATCGTTCATGGCAGGGCGGCTGGTCGCGACCTACCGAGGACTACACACTGATGAGCAGTGCGCCGTTCGAGCACCGCGGCGTGATGGTGACTTCGGAGAGCTGGCGCCGCACATGGTGGAGCTCTCGCACGAACACCTCCCCAAACCGGACCCCTCACCCGAAGAAATCCCTGCCGAGGAGCCGTTCCTGACAGGCGGAGCCGGAACTTCGCTCACCACTTCCCCGTGGGCGGCGCCGTCATCGCCTCGAGCTGACCCGCCGGGGCAGGGCTCAGCGAGCCGTGCCTCCTCACTGCGGCGACGGGCCGCGCCCGGCCTCGATGACCGACGCGAAGTAAGTGCGTTGGAACCCACTCGGGAACTCCTGCTTTGCGTAGCCGGCGATCTCTATGAGGCCGCCGTCCATCGCGAGCGGAAGGTGCCGAAGCCCCACCATGCCTCGTAGAGAACCTTCGGCGGGGCGGAGACGACGACGTTCACGTCGCGGTCGGGCGTGCCGACGCACGCGCCGGACGTCTTGGCGTCGACACGGATCCAACCCGGGAAGGATGGGTGTCTGGAAACTGAAAACTCGATACTGATTCGGCCGTCCGGGAGGGCATCACGGTCCAGTCCCTGGAACATGCGCCAAAGCAGCAGATGTCGGTGTGGCTCTCCGGCGGAGGTGCGAACTGCCAGTCGATGGTCCACATGCCGATTGCGATGATCACCGGCTCGAGCCCGTGCCCGGCTTCGGTCAGGGTGTACTCGGGACGGCTGCCGCCGGCGCCCGTGCGCTCGATCAGACCGGCCCGCTCGAGGTGCCGTAGCCGGTCGGACAGGACGCTACGGTTGAGTCCGGGGTGTCCGCGGCGGACCTGGTTGAACCTGTGGGCACCAGCCATCAGTTCTCTGATGATCACGAGCGTCCACCGGTCACCGAGCAGCTTCGCGCCGATGGAGACAGGGTAATACTCGGCCGGGGGTACCGAGGCGTCGTCGGCGAGCGAGTCTGCATCGAGCTGCCCGGGGCCCACGATGCCCGTGCTCATGACGGCTGGGTCCTCGACACGGCCACGCAGGCCGTGAGCGCGCCGCAGCAGGACCGACCGCTGGTCGTGACGCCGTGCGGGCACGACGGTGCCGACCGCGCGGAACCGCGCGTGGTCAGCTCGGCGCGGCTCAGGCGTACGAGTCGGGCCGCCAGGCCCGCGGAGATCCAGTCATCGAACGCCTCGGGGGAGCGGCCGATGAGCTCCTCGATGCGCTGGATGCGCTGTCGCAAGGTGTTGCGGTGGACGAATAGGGCTTCAGAAGTGCGTGCCACGGATCCGCTATTGGCGAAGAACGCCTCGAGGGTCTGGGCGAGGTCGGTGCCGTTCTCGAGGTCGTAGGAGACCACTGCGCCGAGCATCCCGAGCAGGGACCTCAGGGACTCCGACATGTCTAGAGCCGCGCCGGGGAGGAGCTGCAGGTGCGCGACGTCCTCGAACAGCACGACTGTGGACCGGGACCCGCCTGCGAGGTGTGCCCACTGCGAGGCGAGGTCGGCCTGACGGATGGCTCGGTGCGCGTCCCGGAGTGAGGCGGCCACTGGGCCGGCTCCGGCTGTTATGTGTAGGCCCGGTCGTCTGGCGAGCTCGGCGAGGCGCGCCATGAGCTCGGTGCGGGACGCGGCGTTCGGGGTCTCTACAAGCAACAGGTAGCTGCCCGAGTCGCCGATGAGCTCGAGGCGTCGACCCGCGTCCGTCAGGCTTTCGCACACCAGTTGCCGGGTGGTGTCGTCGGCCGCGGTGCCCAAGGTGTTCGCGTCACCCAAGACGCGCAGAATGACTGGGGTGGTCGACCGGCGCTTCCAGCCCGTCCTGAGCAGCAGTGTCTCGGTCGCCTCCGGGTCGGTGGCCGCCAGGAGGCGGTCTCGCAAAGGACGCAGGGTCTCAGCACCTATGAGTGAAAGCGCTCCGGCTGCGACCTGCGCGCCAATCGCCTCGAGAAGCACCTCGTCCTCCGAGGTGAAGCGGTGGGCGCGGTGCACGGTCACGGCACCGATCGGGGCGATGCCACCCAGGGGGATGCGCAGCCGGGCCAGATTCAGGGGTGAGAGGACCTGCGCGACGGCTGACCGGTTGTGATCCTTGCCGGCAAGCACGACGGGGTGTGCCAAGGCGAAGTCGGCCGAGGCCGCGACGGCGTGGACCGCGCCGTGGGCGACGGTCCTGTCCGTCGTCACCTCGAGCGTGCAGACGTCTGCCTCCAGGTCCGTAGCGCAGTGCTCGGCCATCGCCTGGAGGCAGCGCTGGAGCGAGGTCCAGGCATCGTCGGGGAGGTCGTGCAGGAACCGTGCCGCCCTGGACTGCACCTGCAGCTTGGTCAGCGTCTGCGCCTGCACGAGTCCGCTGGCCAAGAGCGCGCCCACCTCCGTGGCGAGGCTGACGTCCGTGTCTCTGAAGGCGTCCTCGGTACCGCCGTAGAGAGTGAAGACGCCAAGCACCTCCTCGCCGGGCGCGAAGATCGGGACCGCGACCATCGACCTGAAGTTGGACTCGCGCAGCTCGGGGAATGCCTTGAACCGCGGGTCCAGGGCGGGGTTCTTGTCCACGTGAACGGCTTGGCGCATCAACGCGGACCAACCGGTCACGCCCTCTCCGAGACGGAGCCGGATCGAGTCCAAATGCTTGCGCTGCCAACCCTCGGTGGCCGCTCGAAGGACAAGGCGCTCGTCCTCACGATCCCAGAGGTAAACGTAGGCGCCGGCCGCCCTCGTGGCGCGAGCAGTCAGCTCGACGGCCCGCTGGGCCAGCTCGAGCGAATCGCGCCCCTCACTCATCAGTGCCGTGAGCTCGGCGAGCGTTGCGGCCCGGCGCTCCGCCGCCGTGAGGGCGCGCCGGAGTGCCTCGATGCCGTCTGCGCCAGCGCTGTCGTGCGGTTCCACGGTCATCCCTTCGACGTGCACAGGGTGACATGTATCGACGGCGCTTGCGTGCGGTAGAAAGCCGTGCACCTCAGATCTGCTCGAGGTAGCGCGCAACCTCCCACTCGGTCACCGCCGATCGGAACTGCTGCATCTCCCAGCGACGCGTGGCCGCGAAGTGCGCCACGAACTGGTCGCCCAGCAAGGTCCGGACTGTGTTGCTCGCATCGAGCACGCGTGTGGCTTCCTCGAGGGTCTGCGGCAGCAAGGTGTCCTTCCCCGCCTTCTCGTAGCCGTTGCCCTCAATGGCAGCGGGCGGGGTGAGCCCCTTGGCGATGCCGTGCAGTCCCGCGGCGAGGCTGGCCGCAATGACTAGGTAGGGGTTGGCGTCAGCTCCCGCGATCCGGTTCTCGATGCGCGCCGCACCACCGCTCGAGGGAATCGCGCGGAGGGCAACGGTGCGGTTGTCGAACCCCCACGTCGCGCTTGATCCGGCCCACGTCGCCCCTTCCGTACGCTTGTAGGAGTTGATCGTCGGCAGGTACAACGCCGTCATTTCTTGGGCGAGCTCGACGACCCCTGCCATGTAGGCCTCGCCTGCAGCGCTGAGGTTGTTCTCGTCCTCGGTGTTGGCAAAGACGAGTGAGTCGTCGGGACCGAGGAGGCTCTGGTGCAGGTGGCCGGACGATCCGGCCCACTCGCTCGAGAGCTTGGCGATGAAGGAGGCCGTGTAGCCGTGGCGCTGGGCCAGCTCCTTGACCGCGTGCTTGAGCAGCATGGCGCTGTCGGCCGCGTGGAGGGCGTCGCAGTAGCGCATGTTGACCTCGAACTGCCCTGGGCCGTGCTCGCTGTTGCTCGCCTCGATGTAGATGCCGTATGCGGCCAGCTGCTCGCGGACCTCCGCGAGCAGGTGCTCGGCAGCGGTGTCACGGAAGACGCTGTAGGTGTGGTTGCCGCGCGTGAAAGTCTTCAGATCGCGGAAACCACGCTCGGCCAGCTCGTCGGCCGTCCCCTTCAACAGGTAGAACTCGAGCTCGTAGCCGCACTTTGCGTTGTATCCAGCCTGCTCCGCCTGGGCGAGGACGCGGCGCAGCACCTGTCGCGGCGAGAGCTCAAGGACCGATCCGTCGGGGGAGTGGATGTCGCAGATGACCGACGCAGTGCCAGGCTCCCACGGCACGGGCTTGAGGGTGCTGAGGTCGGGGAGCAAGGTGATGTCGGGGTAGCCGGTCTGCCAACCGGTGTAGGCGAGGTCCGAGATGGACGTGTCCTGCATGTCCCAGCCGAACAGGATGTTGCAGATGTTGGTGCCTTTGCGGGCCACGCTCTCGAGGAAGTAGGGCGCGGCGATGCGCTTGCCGCGCCACAACCCGTCGATGTCGACGGCGCCGACCTTGAAGGTCTTGATGGCGTGCTCCTCGACGAAGGCCTGAAGGTCCTCGTCGGTGTACACGGGGGAGTCGGTCTGAGCCACGGGTCCTACCTGCTTTCTGCTCGGTTGAACTGATGCTAGGAGAATTCGGGAGCGCCGGGGGTGGCCGTTCGGCACAACCTTGGCGTGTGAGCGGTGCCACATGCACCGCCAAGGTCACGACACGCGCGATGCAGCCAGCAGCTCCTCGACAGTGACCAGCTTCTGCCGGGGTCGCTTGGCCCTACGTCCGGCCTTGCGCTCGGTCTGGTCGATGCGCTGCCAGCCGTCGGCTGTGACGACGTCGGGCTGCCGCTCCTTCACGAGCTGTGCGAGGTGCTCTGCGCCATGAGCCGGGGCCGTCAGCCGTCCCGCCACGAAGTCGTGCAGGAGCGAGTCGACTGTCTCCGTGCTGTCCACCTTGTTGGTGCCAATGACACCGGTGGCTCCGCGCTTGATCCAGCCGGAGCAGTAGAGCCCTTGGAGCGACTCGCCCGACGCCGGATCGCAGACGCTGCCAGCGACGTGCGGGATGGTCCCGGCCTGGTCGTCGAAGGGGAGCCCGGCGACCGCGCGTCCGCGGTAGCCGATCGCCCGGACCACCAGCCCTGCCTCGATCTCCTCAACGGTTCCGTCCGCCCGGCGGAAGGTGACGGACTCAACCCGCTCGTGTCCGTTGATGGACTCGGGCACCATACCGAATCGGAAGGTGACGGCGCGGGCGTCGGCGGCTGCCTCACGGTCCACCGCAGGCAGAAGCAGGCGGGCCAAGCGCGAGCTGCTGGCGACCGCATCGGCCACCTCCTCGCCCAGCACGGACACCGTCACGCCCTCGACGAGCTGGAGGCCCATCATCTCGCCCGTCGTATAGGCCGCGAACTGCGGACCCCGGCGGGCGGTGACCACGACCTCCTCAACTGAGCTGTCACGTAGAGCGTCGATCGCGTGGTCGGCGATCTCTGTGCCGGCGAGGTCGCCAACCGGCTGCGCGAGCATGCGCGCGACGTCCAGCGCCACGTTGCCGTTGCCGATCACGATGACGCGCTTGGTCGTGAGGTCGTAGGCACGGTCGGAGAAGTCGGGGTGCCCGTTGTACCAGGCGACGAGCTCACGCGCGGAGACCGAGCCGGGCAGGTCCTCTCCCTCGATCCCCAACTTGCGGTCGTCCGGTGCACCCGCGGCCCAGATGACCGCGTGGTGGTGTTCGAGCAGCTCCTCGATGGTGACGTCCTTGCCGACCTCCACGTTGAGGTACGCCGCGACGTTGGGGCGGGAGAAGGTGCCGCCGAACCGCTTAGCGATCTGCTTGGTGTTGGCGTGGTCGGGGGCGACCCCCGCGCGCACCAGGCCGAACGGCGTGGGCAGCCGGTCGAACACGGACACGGTCACGCCCTTGATGTCGCTCAGTTCCCCGGCGGCGTAGCACCCGGCCGGTCCCGTGCCGATGATCGCGACCGAGAGCTCGGGTCGGTCGGCGGGGAGCGCACGGCGTACCGGGTCCGGGGGCGAGGACGCCTCGATGGGGTTCGTGACGAAGTAGTCGGCGTTGATCTGCATGAAGTCGCCGAGGTCGTCGGGGAGATCCCACTCGGGGTGGATCGCACTCACCGGGCACTCGTCCTGGCAGGCACCGCAGTCGATGCAGGTGTTGGGGTCGATGTACAGCTGTTCGGCCGTGGTGAAGTCGGGGTCGCCAGGGCGGGGACGGATGCACTGGACCGGGCACACGGCGATGCAGGAGGCGTCGTTGCAGCACCCTTGCGTGATGACATACGTCATGGTTCCCTCCTCCTGCTGCGGGGTCGGTGAACGCTCGTTGGCCACCGCCTTGTCAGCAGGTTAAGAAACGAGAGCGCCCACTGCTGTGGTCCACGGGCACATGATGTAGCCGCGCGCAGTGCGAGCCGTACGTTGTGGGGCGGTGGTGCTGGTGGGCAGCATGCTGACGGAGTCTGCTGCGCCACTCGCGCTACGCCAGCTAGGAGCGCTACGCCAGCTAGGAGGAGACGTCCTGACTGACACCCGGCTCGACGAGGGGCTCTGGCCCGGCACGGACACCATGCATCGCCTGCGAGTGCCGCGCGCGATCCCGAGCGAACGGGCGTTGGACCGGGGCCAGGCGGTCGCGTGCGACGTGGTGGAACTGTTCATCGACCTCATCGAGGCGTTCTCGTCGGGGCCGGGCGGGATGGCGACCATCGCGGCCTACTCTGAAGCCGAGCTCCGCTGATCTCCGGTCGGGGAGCTGCTCGACGTCTCCGTGCACGTGGCGGCTCGTGGGTGCCAAAGCTGGACGGTCTCGTTCAGCGCCCACGTGCCCGTCGAGGCCGCGGGCTCCAGAAGCGCCGGCACACGTCGCCGGTGGTGGCGTCGGCGGACTGGACGCACCACTTCTGTAGATGCCTGTGAGTCCGTGTCTATTGCGTCGACGCGGGTTCGGCCGTTTCGAGCGTCCGCCGCGGCGATTCGGAACGTTCGTTGAGTGGGTCTGGCATGATCGGACCCGACTGTGCTGCTTGCCTCAGTTGCCTCTTACGTCGAGGGCTCCCGCGGGATTCAGGACGTCGTGGCGACCGACTGGCGCATCGCCATTGCGAACTCTCGCGGACGGTTGATCGAGATCCAGGCGACCGGTTCACCGTCGCGCTCGACGGTGTAGAAGGCCGCGTCCCTGTCCTGGTCGACAACCTGCGGCACGAGCGCCGCGTCACGGACAGGAGTTCCAAGCACCTGGATGCGCCGGCCGAACTGGTTGGTCCAGAAGTAGGCACGGTCACCCCCGGGATGTGCGAGGGGCTCCAGGCCGAGGAGTCGGCGAGCCACGTGCCGACCCTGGCGCTGCGCCGAGGTCCAGTCCTCCCGGCGGCGGTGCCCACCCGACGGGAGAGCCCAGCTGGCGACGTCGCCGATGGCGTGGACGCCAACGACGGACCCTCCGTAGGCAGACAGGGCGAGCCCGTCGACGTCGCACGCGATCCCGTTGTCGAGGAGCACCCCGGAGCCCTCGAGCCACGCCACGGACGGACGGGTGCCGACGGCGCTGACGACCACGTCGGCGGCCAAGGCTCCGCGGTCGGTGTCCACCAGCCAGTCGCCCTCCGAGCCGGTGATCTGCAGCACCTGGGTGCCTAGCTCCAGTTTGACGCCGGCGTGCCGGATCCAGCCGGCGGACTCGTCGCCGAGGTGCCCCGCCAGGAAGCGGTCGAGCGGCCGGTCGGCGAGGTCGACGACCGTCACGTCGGCCCCGGCCGAGGCAAGGCTCGAGGCGACTTCGGTGCCGATGGTCCCGGCGCCGAGGACCACGGCCCGGCGGCCCGGCGCAGCATGCCTCCTCAGCGCTCGAGCGTCGGCTGCGGTGCGGAGCGAAGCGACGCCCTCCGGCTGGCCAGGGAGACGGAGGGGCGCGGAACCGGTCGCGATCACCACGTGATCGGCGACTACCTCGAGGTGGGACCTATCTGCGCGCCGGATCGTCGCTATCCGTGCTCCGGCGTGGAGGGCCTCCACGCTGCCGACCACGTTCTCGCAACCTCCGGTCCACCAGGGTGCTGCCGGCCGGTCGTCGCTCGCAGAGAGGAACTCCTTGGACAGCGGAGGACGGTCGTATGGCATGTCCGGGTCCTGGTCGACGACCATGACCCGACCCTCGAGGCCGTCCTCCCGCAGCTGCGCCACTAGGCCGGCGGCCGCGACCGAACCGCCCAGGACGAGCACCGAAACCCGCTCGGTCACGGCGCTAGGTCCTCGGTCACCAGGATCGCACGCTCAGGGCAGTTGGCCACTGCCTGCCGGACCTTGTCGGGAAGCTCCACGAACCGGCTCGAATGCTCAGGGACGAAGGCATACCCCTCATCGTCGAAGTCGAACACGTCGGGAGCGAATGCCAGGCACCGGGCGTGGCCCTGGCACCGGGTCTCGTCGACCCTCACCGTAGACATCGTCAGCCTCCGATCTTGAGCATCAGCGGGCCTACGCCGTGCCACACCTGGTCGGGCTCCGCCAGCGAGAAGTCGTCGACGGCGTCCAGGAACTCCTCGAGGGCGACGATGACCTCCTGACGCCCCAGGTTGGACCCGAGGCAACGATGGATCCCGCCGCCGAAGGCGAGGTGGCGGTTGTTCTCTCGATCGATCATGATCTCGTTGGGGTCGTCGTACGCCTCGGGGTCGCGGTTGCCGGCACCGAAGACCAGGACCACGCGCTCGCCCTGCTTGATCTCCTCGCCCGAGACGACGGTGTCGCGCTGGCAGGTGCGGGCCATCGCCTGCACGGGGGACAGAGTGCGCAGGAATTCCTCGACGGCGCCCGGAATCAGGTCGAAGTCGTCGCGCAGCTTCTTCTGCGCCTCCTTGTTCTGAGCGAGATACCAGATGCTCGAGCGGATGGCCCACGCCGTCGTGTCGAGCCCGGCGAGGAACAGCAGATAGCAGTACGAGAGCAGCTCGTCGTGCGTGAGCTTGCGACCCTGAATCTCAGCGTTGGTCAGCACGTCGATAAGGTCGTCCTGCGGAGGCTCGCCCTCGCGCGACTTAAGCAGGTCGTCGAAGTAGGCCATGACGGCGTCGCCAGCCTTGTAGGCGCGTTCCGGGTCGACCGTCCGCTCGTAGATGATGTCGTCGATCCACTGGTCGAACTTGGGCCAGTCCTCCTCGGGGAAGCCCGCGAGTCGGCTGAAGATGATCGTCGGCATGGGCCGCGCGAAGAGCGCCGACGCATCTACGACGTCGCCCGCCGCGACCTCCTCGGCGAGCTCGCGAGCAGTCTGGTGCATCCCCTCGTCGAGCCTGGCGATTGCCTTGGGCGTGAAGAGCGGGAGCAGAATCTTGCGGTAGTCCGCATGTTCCGGGGGATCGATGTCGATCGGGATGAGCGGGACGTCGGTGCCGAACGACGGCAACAGCATCGAAGGACCGACAGCGAACGTCTCAGGGTCCTGCTCAGCGGCGAAGATGTCATCGCTCTTCATCATGTAAACGAAGCCGCCGTGCTTGTCGCTGCGGCCGACCGGGCACTTCCCCCGGAGGTCGTCGTATGTGTTGAAGATCCTGTCGAGCGACTGGCCGTGGAAGTCGAAGTCCTTGGGCTCGACCGTCGGGTCTGACATTAGTGCATCTCCTTCATCTGGTTGTGCGCGGGCGCGGAGGCGGCGGTCACGAGCGCCTCGAACAGCGATGCCTGCTGCGCATCGGTGGCGGCCATCTGCTCCGGGTGCCACTGGACCGCGACGAGTCGGGCGTCATCGGCCTCGACGGCTTCGATGACCACGCCGCAGGTCGCCGTGACCCGAAGACCCGAGCCGAGCTCTCTGAGCCCCTGGTGGTGGTAGCTGTTCACCCCGACGGTGGACCGGCCGAAGGTGGTCGCGAGCGTGGCATCGGCTACGACGTCCACCTTGTGGCTGGCTTCGTGTGCCGGCGCCGTCTGCCAGTGTTCGACGTCCGCCTCGATCTCCTGGATCAGCGAGCCGCCGCGCAGCACGTTGACCAGCTGCATGCCACGGCAGATCGCCAAGATCGGAAGGTCGTGCTCGAGCGCCTCGCGGTACAGGGCTGTCTCGAACGCGTCCCGCTCGGGACGCACGCCGTACACGGTGGGGTCGGGCTCCTCGCCGTAGAGCGTGGGGTCGAGGTCGCCGCCGCCCGTGAGGACCAGCCCGTCGAACCTGTCCAACAGGCCCGCCGGTGGGTCTACGACCACCGGCATGAGCACCGGCTGCCCGCCTGCCGCGTAAACGGCGTCGGTGTAGGCGGTGGTGAGCTTGGTGCAGTCCTGGTTGCCGAACGCCGTCGGCAGCTCCTCGATGGCTGCCGAGACAGCGATGAGTGGACGAGACATGTCAGTAGACCGTCCAACCACCGTCGACGAGCAGGGTCGAGCCGGTGACCCAGCTGGCCTTCTCGCTGCTGAGGAAGGAGACAGCGTTAGCGACGTCCTCCGGCTGGCCGACCCGGCCCATGGGCGTGCGCTCCAGGAGCCAGTTGAGGACCTCGGGGTTGCCCAGCACCTCGCGCGTGAAGGGGGTCTCGATGAAGCCGGGGGCTACAGCGTTGACGCGCACCCGGCTGGCGGCGCACTCCACGGCGAGCGCGCGGGTCAGCTGCAGAAGCGCGCCCTTCGAAGCGTTGTAGTGGATCTGCGGGTGGCCGCTGCTGGAGATGACGATGTGCGCCTCGACGGAGGTGATGTTGACGATGGCCGCGGTGGCCGTCTCGCCGCGAGCCTCGGCGCCAGCCTTGAGCAGCTGCATCGCCGCCTGGCTCATCAAGAACGGGCCGGTCGAGTTGACGGCGAAGACCTGGTCCCATTCCTCGACCGTCAGTTCCTCGAAGTTAGTGCCCCGTACGATGCCGGCGTTGTTGACGAGGATGTCAAGCCGGCCCCACTGCTCCTGGATCTGGGCAGCGGCACTGCGGGTCGACTTGGTGTTGGCTACGTCGGCCTCGACGGCGATGGCATCGGGATACTTGTCCGTGATCGCCTTCAGGGAGTCAGGGGCGATGTCCAGCAGCGCGACCTTGGCGCCCTCCTCGAGGAGGGTCTCTGCGATCGCCTTGCCGTTGCCGGAGCCGGCGCCCGTGACGGCTGCGAACTTGCCAGTGTGGTCCGACATGTGACTTCTCCTGATCGTGTGTGGTGATGCGGTCCTGGGAACGGACGCCCCGTCGCAGGGGTGCGGGGGAGGTTCCCTATGCTCCGAACGTAGGTTGCTTAGGCTCTCGTCACTGTGGCCGCGCTGCACATGCTTCGGCGCGCAGGAGGGCATTGCGCACGTTGTCCCGGGTTCCTCCGCGCCACACGATGAGGTCGTACCCCCGGCTGCCCCGTCCCCGAGAGGCACGGATCGCTGCCGCCCCCCTTGCGAGCGTGTAGAGGACGACAAATGAACGACGTGAACCGAGTCATCAACCCGGCCACCGAGGCCGTCATCGCCGAGCTCCCCATGGCGGACGCGGCCGCAGCAGAGGTTGCAGTCGAGAAGGCTGTCGCAGCGCAGCGCGCATGGGTGCGACTGTCCCTGTCGGCTCGTCGCGACGCCCTGCGCGCCATCGCGGGAACAGTGCGTGACCACGTCGAGGAGCTTGCACTGCTCGAGTGCCGCGACGTGGGCAAGCCGATCTCCGAGGCCCGTGGTGAGATCGGGGGCGTCGCCGAGTGCTTCGAGTACTACGCCGGCGTCGTGGACAAGATCCTGGGGGACACCATCCCCGTGGAGGGCGGAATCGACATGACCTTCCGCGAGCCGCTGGGCGTCGTAGCGGTCATCGCTCCGTGGAACTTCCCCCTCCCCATCGCCTCGTGGAACATCGCACCGGCACTGGCTGCCGGCAACTCGGTCGTCGTCAAGCCCGCGGACCTGACGCCGCTCTCGACGATCCGGTTCGGCGACCTCGTCGCCGAGCTCGACCTGCCCGCCGACCTCGTCCAGGTGGTCACGGGCCCGGGTCGGGTCGTCGGGGCTGTGCTCACCAGCCACCCGGACGTCGCCAAGGTCAGCTTCACCGGCTCGACGGAGACCGGCCAGCACGTGATGCGGTCAGCAGCGGGGACGATGAAGCGCCTCACCCTCGAGCTCGGCGGGAAGTCGGCGAACATCGTCTTCGCCGACGCCGACTTGCCCAAGGCGATCGCGGCGGCGCCGTACAGCGTCTTCGGCAACACCGGCCAGGACTGCTGCGCCCGCAGCCGCATCCTCGTCGAGCGCAAGGTGCTCGACGACTTCGTCGACGGATTCGTCGCGGTCACCCGCGCCATGACGATCGGTGACCCGGAGTGCGACTTGACTCACCTCGGGCCACTGGTCTCCGCGGCCCACCGTGACAACGTCTCCTCCTTCCTGACTGACGAGGTCGACTCCGTGCTAGCGGGCGACGAGCCTGGAGGTCCCGGCTACTGGATGGCGCCCCGCGTTGTGGTCAACCCGGACCCGGGGAGCCGCATCGTGCGGGACGAGATCTTCGGCCCGATCGCCGCGATCCTGCCCTTCGACGGCGAGGAGGAGGCGATCCGGATGGCCAACGACACCATCTACGGTCTCAGTGGCTCCGTCTGGACGTCCGACGTGGGTCGTGCGATCAGGGTCGCCCGCGCTGTGGAGACCGGCACTGTCTCGGTCAACTCGAACTCGTCAGTCCGGATCCAGACGCCGTTCGGCGGGTTTAAGCAGTCAGGCTTCGGTCGTGAGCTGGGCCTGGCGGCCATCGAGGGCTACACCGAACTCAAGAACGTCTTCATCAGCACGGTGGAGTGACCGCCCAAGACTTGCTGTCCGGTAAGGGGCTCCCGGTCGTGAGCCGGACGCCGGGACGGCGCTTCCGATCCTCACCTCACCTCGGCGCGTGAGCACCTCGCCTGGTGCCTTGCGTGCGCCGACCGAAGTCCTATGCCGGGCCTGCAGCATTCGAGCTGCGGTCGCGCGCGTCGAGGTTCTTCGTCCTAGCCGACATGGTGTTGCGCTGCTCCCGCCGGCCCTGGGCCTGGTGCTGTACAGTCTGGACGGTCGTGCTGGGCCGTGACCTGGGCCAGCTCGAGGTGATCGCGATCAGGTTGCTGACTCGGTCCCGGCCCGCGACGGCGGCCGAGTTCGGGGGTTATGGCGCGGGGTACTGGCTGAGCTGGGTGGTCGTGGCGTCGACCTCGGGTCCGCCGTAGCCGAGGAAGGAAGAGCACCACGGCTCGTCGAGCGTCACCCACATGTCGGCCGGGTCTCCCAGCGCCGCGACCGTCCGCGCGGCGTAGTCCTCGAAGCGGTACGCCGTCCTGCGGTCCGGCAAGCCACCGGCCTCCTCGAGCGGCAGTGGTGCCGCTCCCAAGGCGAGGGGGTCCACGCTTGCCGTGGACCGGGTCAGTCTGACCTGCATCGCAGGTTCCTGCAGCGCATGCCGCGGGACGGCCTCGCTGAGGCGCGGCCGCGACAGTACGAACAGCAGATGACCTGCCTACCCGCCGATCCGATGCGCTCGGGATTGAAGATGTTGACGAGGTTGGCTAGGCCGAGGCCCAGGTCCGCCGGTGACGTCGCTATCTCTCCGGAGCATCCGTGGCGCAGCTTTGCGCCAGCAGCCATAGGTGATTGTGGTGCCGACGTTCGCGACTGTCGGCGGCAGGCGATACCGCAACAACCGGGCACTGCAACTCGACCTGCCCCCACGAACCGGAGGAGGCTAGCCGACTATACGTAGTCGCTGGCCAAGTCCCACACAACGACGCTCTCTCCCGGCGCAAGTGAGCAGCCGCCAGACGGGAGGTCAATCAGCGCGTCAGCTTGGGCGAACCATCCCAGGAAGCCCGATCCCGGCGGGCCCCACGGGGTGACCGTTCCGGCACTGCGGTCCAGGCGGGCCCGCCGCCATTGACGTTTGTTGGGTAGCGGCGTGAGCGCCTCAATCAGCGTCGCGCGAATCACTGGACGGAAAGGGAGTGGGTGTCCGTAGGCAGCGCGCAGTGCGGGCCGAACAAAGACCTCGTATGAGGTCAGTGCGCTCACCGGGTTGCCAGGCAGGCAAACTACTGGCACGCCGGCGATCACGCCAACACCCTGCGGCATCCCCGGCTGCATTGCGACCTTGACGAACTCGATCCCGCGCGGCCCAAGTCCGTCCTTCACCACCTCAAAGGCGCCGGCGCTGACGCCGCCGGAGGTCAGCACTAAGTCGATCGCGCCGTCGGCGATCTCCCCATCGAGCAATGAAAGGAGGCTGGGCACATCGTCGGCGACGCACGACTTGCGGACTGCCAGGGCTCCAGCGCCCTCGACAGCGGCCGCTAGTAGTGGCCCGTTTGCGTCGCGGATCTGGCCGGATCCGGGGGCCGGCTCCTCGGCCAACTCGGAACCGGTTGACACGACAAGCACGCGGAGACGACACCGCGCTACAACCTTGCGAATGCCGAGCGCAGCTAGGACGCCGAGTTGCGCCGGTCCAAGTACCGCACCCGCCGCAAGCACCATGTCGCCGACGGCGACGTCAGTGCCTGCTAAACGGATGTAGGATCCGTGCTCCCGCGCCTGGGTGATTGCAACCGTCTCCATGCCGCCATCTGTCGCCTCGACTTCGACGACGGTGTCTGCGCCGCGCGGGAGAGGAGCCCCTGTCATGATTCGCATCGCGGTACGGGGAAGCAGGTCACCGATCGGCGCTCCAGCAGGAAGGTCGCCCGCGACTGGGAGCTCTATGGGCTGCTCCGGGGAGGCGCCGGCGACCTCGGCCGTCCGGACGGCGTAGCCGTCCATTCCCGAGTTGTCGAAGGACGGGAGCGCAGAGGCGGCGTACACTGGGGCAGCGAGAATTCGGTCACGAGCGTGGTCCAGACCGACCGTCTCGGTGCGCAACGCGGATGCCCGACCGATGCTGGCGAGCAGGTTGGCGACATGACGCTGGTGGTCTTCAACGGACCGTAGTGCTGGGATACTCACCGGACGTAGCGTATTGACCGGTTGACCGCAACCCTCCGTGCAAGCCGCACACTAGAGGCGTTCGGATGTGTGCGCCGCGCCACTTACCTCTCAAGCACCCTGGCACGATCGTGTGTGACGAAGTGCACGATCCGAGCCCCCTAGATGTACTGACCGGACACGTTGATCGAGGATCGGCCGGTGACGCGAGATACTCGCTG